>JAZJXO010000010.1:0-93961 GCA_040390855.1 Pseudomonadota bacterium | reverse complement strand
ATCACAAATCTCCTCCAAAGGGAATCCCCTTTGAATCAGTCATATGTCATCCCGCCCTAGGCCCTGTCCCCATGGGGATAGCGCCTCCGCTTGTCTCGTCGAACCGATCAACGATCTCGACATGGAAACGCTCGATCTCTTGCAAGAATCGCTCGTATTTTCGATGCCTCACGGGAGCCTTATCCCGCACAAGCAAAAACCCCCGGTGCTTGCGCACCGGGGGCCTTCGTCTGACTTGGACTTGCGAGGATCAGATCAGAAAGCGAACTGCATACGCGAGGCGACCACGTTGTAATCGACACCCACATCGGCATTGCCAAAACCGATTTTTTCGGTCGAGACATCAAGATATTCGAGCATGAAGCGTACGTTGTTGTTCGGGTACCAGTTGAGGCCGATTGTTGCGATGTCCTGCTTGCCACCGCGGACGCCACCGGCAGGAACCGCCGAACCGATCGAGCCTTCATTATCGTTAAGGTCAGCAACCGAGTAGCGCGCCGCGATTTCCCACGCGCCGATGCCACCACCAAGGGTGAAGGGGCTTGCGGGCTTCACGCCTTTGTAAGCGGCGGGATCCATGGCGTATTTGTATTCTTCGCCCGTGATGACCCATGACGCTTGCAGGTACCAGGCCGAGAAATCGACGCTCGGTGCTGTGCCGTTGCGTTCGACGTTATAAACGTAATATTCGCCCTGCGCGCGGAAAGGACCGTAGTTACCGGCAAGTTCCGGACCGACGGCATAAGCGCTTTCGGCACCGACGGCGGCCGTGGAACCAGTGAGCGAGCCTGTGTTGATGAGCGTCGAGGGATCAACGCGCAGTTCCGGACGGTCGGAGAAGGTGACGCCGCCGTTCGGGTCGGCTTTGTAGGTGCCTGACGCGCCGATATGGATGTTGGAATGTTCATCCGGCTGGAAGGCGTAAGCAACGCGACCGACATAGGCCGAGCCTTCATTGGATGTGTTGGTGCTGGCGGCAAAGCCTTGGTTGACTGTGTTGGTCGTGTAGAAGAGTGAGCCGTAGAGGTGCGATGTCGCAGCCGTCACACCGAAGGATGTGCGTCCGTCACCGGCACCAAGACCGGTGGCGAGGTTGGCGGCGGCAGAGCGTTCCATGAAAGTGATGTCGTTTGATGAGGTCGAGTCATCCAGTGTCATCGGGGTCTGGATGGCACCGGCCCAGAAGGTGACGGGCTTGAGGCCTGAATAGGTCAGGTACAGGTCTTTGATACGCGCAGGGCCTTCGTCGCCGGAATTGCCCCACTGCATGTTGAGTTTGTAGCCCCAGTCGCGCAGGAACGTGCCTTCAACGCCGAATTCGGCGCGACGGAAGTTCGAACCTGAGCTGAGACCGGTGTTGGAACCGCCGCCGAGCGGGTTGTTCGCTGTAAGCATGCGGGTGGTGTCTTGCGCGTCGAGATCGTAAAACGCGCTGTCAAGATGGGCGCGGCCACGGATCGACATGGTGAAGAGGCCGTCACCTGTGCGGAAAGTGGGTTTGCCGTCTTTGAAGTCGATCTGGACAGCGTCCTGCTTTTCCTTGATTTCCTTGATGTCATTGCCCGATTGAATGGCAATATCGTCAAGGCGTTGTGTCAGGGCTTCAACTTGCGCTTTCAGCGCGTCGATCTCGGCTTGGCTTGCTGCCCCCGAGCCGGCGAAGGCTGGGCTTGCGAGCATGGCAATAGCCCCCAAAGCCGTGCTTGCGAGCAGAATTTTTCTCAACGTCATCAGACGTCTCCATCTTTGTCATTTGGTTCCGGTGCTTGCCAGCGCGGCCTTATGAGCCGAAAAACACCCGGCTCCTTGCACCCCCTACTAAGCGGAATAACAGAGCCAAATGACAATTCGGCTGAAGTTTGATGACAGTGAGATGACGCGCCCCGCCTGTGTCCCCCGTGCACCTGTGACACTTCGCGACATGAGGATGGCGCGGAATTTGCGTAGCCAAACTAGGGGGTCGGCACCTCCATTCGGTCTCAAACGCCAACATTTTCTCCGTACCAAGAAAATCACGCATAGCCGCCAGAAGATGCAGATAGCCAGTCGATCCGGTTTTGCCTTTGTCACCCGCCCGAAACGGCACCGGATGGGTCAAGCCTCCTCATGCGCCTTGAAGCCGAAGGCCCGAAAGCCGAAATTACCTCTGTTTGGCAAGGGCTTGGCTGGGGCACTGGACGCAGGCACCCCTATGTTGTCAGGCCGCAATGTTTGGACTAGGTTGCGGCCTGTCTGGATGGTCAAGGCCTGTCCCGACCCGGCACCCGTAGCTCAGCTGGATAGAGCGCTGCCCTCCGAAGGCAGAGGTCACAGGTTCGACTCCTGTCGGGTGCACCAAATTTGTTTTTAAAATCAGTTGTTTATGTCGGGCTTCGTACCCGTTTCCCGGTCTCGGAGTTTAATTTTTTCTCCCAAGATGTCCCCCGCAGCACTTGTTGTAACCGGCGTATGACTTGCTTCGTTCCGACAATTGATGACGAAAGCAGCCTATGTTCCGTTCTGCGGCGCGTCGCCTAGTCAAAGTGATCGTGCCCAAGGTTTAAGAGCGATGAACTCGAAAAATGAGCTTCAGCGGTATATTGTTCAGTATACTGATTTTATAGTTGATCCCTCCGAAGCATGAATCATGCGTGGAGAGTTTCTGCTCTTTCGTAAACTACCTCTCTTTCATCGTCCGCCTCCCTTCAAAAGGGCCGGATTTCAATTGCAAATGGTGAAAAATCGCAAGGGGTAGGTCACTGTCCGCAAAACTTGGCGTGGGCGTAAAATTCGCTTATAGCAGAGGCCGGAACTTTGTCCCGCATGGACGGAACCCGCCTGTAACAGTCGCTTTGTCAGTATGAAAACATGCCTGAACCATTGAGGCTTTCGCCTTTCGATCTCTATGTCGATCCGTTGCTCAATCTTCAGGATGCGCGGTTGCGCGGACTTTTGTCCTATTGGACTGAAAAGCGGCAGGGCCGCGCGATGCCGTCGCGTGCCGATCTTCATCCGGGCGAAATCGTAAGCCATCTGCCGACAGTGTTTCTGATCGACGTCACGCAGCCCGCCGTCCAGCCGCAGCATTTTCAGGTGCGCCTCATGGGCACCGCGCTCAATGACCTTTTTGCAGCGGACTATACAGGCCAGACCCTCGAAGCGGGTATGTTGGACAAAGGCGGCCTTGCGCTGTCAAAAGTATTGGGCATTGTCTGCCAGTTGCACCGGCCATTGCGTATGCATGGCGTGTTGCCCCATCAGCTCGGCAAGGCGCAGATCGAAATCGAAGCGATCATCATGCCGCTTTCGCTGGGCGGCAAAGATGTTGAAATGGCGCTAGGTGAGATTATCAAACGTGCGTCGGCTTAGTCACGACTTGTGAGACGTGAGTTGCAAGAAGACATCCTCAAGGTCTGATTCCTCAGTCGAAATATCGACAATCTCGTGTCCGGCTTTCTGCACGCGGTCGAGAATTTCCATCACGCCCGTTTCAATTGGATTGTACTGTATCGCCAAAGCACCCGACGGGTTTATTTCGGCGCGCAGGCCTGCAATTTTCGCGGCCTCGGCGGCCAGTGGCCATGTCGTCCGTATAATGAGTTTTTTGTCAGTGACGCGGGCAATGAGCTTTTGCGTCGGTTCGCAGGCGACAACATCGCCCTTGTCGATAATGGCAATGCGGTCGCAAAGCGCTTCGGCTTCTTCCAGATAATGCGTGGTGAGCACAATCGTGGTGCCGAGATTATTGAGGCTTTTGACGTAGTCCCAAAGCTGTTTGCGGAGTTCAATATCCACACCCGCGGTGGGCTCATCGAGCACAAGGACCGGCGGATTATGCACCATTGCCTTGGCAACGAGCAGGCGCCGTTTCATGCCGCCCGACAGCGTGCGTGCATAGGCATCTGCCTTGTCGGCAAGGCCCATCGCGTCGAGAATTTCCATTGTGCGGCGCTCAGCTTTGGGCACGCCGTAAAGGCCTGCCTGAAGATCAAGCACTTCGGCCGGCGTGAAGAACGGATCGACACTCAACTCCTGCGGCACAACACCGATAGCGGCGCGCGCCTGACGCGGGTTTTTGTCGATGTCAAAACCCCAGATCGAAACCGTGCCTTCGGTCTTCATTACAAGACCGGCGAGTGTGTTGATAAAGGTCGATTTGCCCGCACCATTGGGGCCGAGAAGCCCGAAGATCGAGCCCTGCGGTACGGAAAGGTCAATGCCTTTGAGCGCTTCTTTTTCCGGCTGCCCGCCGACTGCGCGATAGACTTTGCGCAAGCCCTTTGCCTCAATGGCGTTGAGGCCGCTTGGGTCGGAATTCGGCATTTCGGCGGCTGTTAGCGTATGGGCCATTGCTCGGCTCTTCTGTAGAGTGCGTGAGGCTTTGAGCCCTCACATCACGTGGTACCATTTTGCGGGGAAGGGGGTCAAACACGAGGCCCTCTTGCGATATGGGGACGCAACCTCGCCTGAAGAAGAGTTCTGAAGAAGAATAACGGATTAAAAGTATGGCTGAAGCTGTCGCTCCCCGCCCGCTTAAAAAAGGCGATCATCTCTTTCTGATCGACGGATCGGGCTATATTTTCCGCGCCTATCACGCGCTGCCGCCTCTGACGCGCAAATCCGACGGGATGCCGGTGGGGGCAGTGTCTGGCTTCTGCAACATGCTTTACAAACTTATTGAGGACACTAAGGACGAGTTTGAGCCGACGCATCTCGCCGTCATTTTTGATGCGTCGTCCAAAACCTTCCGCAATGATTTTTATCCCGAATACAAGGCCCAGCGTCCTGAGCCGCCGGAAGACCTGCGTCCCCAATTTGCGCTTGTACGCGATGCGGTTCGCGCCTTTTCGGTGCCTGCGATCCAGATGCATGGCTTTGAGGCCGATGATCTCATCGCGACCTATGCGCGTCTTGCCCGCGAGGCAGGCGCCCGCGTGACCATCGTCTCGTCCGACAAGGATCTGATGCAGCTTGTCACCGATGATGTGGACATGCTCGATACGATGAAAATGAAAACGATCTCGCACGCCGAGGTCATGGAAAAATTCGGTGTGCCGCCCGACAAGGTCATCGAGGTGCAGGCGCTGGCAGGTGACGCGGTCGACAATGTGCCGGGTGTGCCGGGCATCGGCATCAAGACGGCGGCCGAACTCATCAATCAATACGGCGATCTTGAAACGCTGCTCGCCAGTGCGTCGGAAATCAAGCAACCCAAACGGCGTGAAAATCTCATCCAGTTCGCCGATCAGGCCCGCATCTCAAAACGCCTCGTGACGCTTGATGATAAAGTGCCGCTCGAAATCCCTGTCGAGGCGACCGGCATCCACTCGCCGGACCCCGAACGTCTGATCGCATTTCTGCGCGCCATGGAATTCACGACGCTGACAAAGCGCGTGGCGTCAAAAGCGGGCATTGATTCTGATAAGATAGTGCCCGCCGCCTCTCATGCTGTGAGCGAGGAAACGAAACAAGCCACCGCCAAAGCAAAGCCTGCCAAGTCCGCCAAAGGCAAAGCCGCGCCCGATACCAATCCGCCGATGAGTGAAGTCCGCCATGTCGCGGTCACAAAACTGGATGATCTCAAAGACTGGATTGCGCGCGCGCAGGCGCAAGGCTTTGTGGCGATTGATTGTGAGACCGATAGCCTCGATCCGATGCAGGCCCGTCTCGTCGGCTTTTCCATGTGTGTGGTGCCGGGCGAGGCCTGTTACGTGCCGTTGCAACACGGTGCAGGCGCGGGCGGTCTTGATTTTTCGGACGCGAACAAGGCTGAACAGATACCGCTCAAAGACGCCATCGCCGCACTGAAGCCGCTCTTTGACGATATTTCCGTTTTGAAAATCGGCCAGAACATCAAATTCGATTTGCTGGTGTTTGAACAGCACGGGCTCAGGCTCGACACACTCGATGACACGATGCTCATGTCTTATGCGCTGGATGCCGGTCTTCATGGTCACGGCATGGATGAACTGTCGGAACTTCATCTGGGGCACAAGCCCATTTCATTTTCGGAAGTAACCGGCACAGGCAAGGCCCGTATCACCTTTGATCAGGTGCCGGTCGACAAGGCGGTCGCTTACGCTGCCGAAGACGCCGATGTGACGCTGCGCCTCTGGTACGCGCTGAAACCGCGCCTCGTGTCAGAGCATAAAGTGACGCTCTACGAAACGCTGGAGCGCCCGCTCGTGCCCGTGCTGCGCGATATGGAACGCGCAGGCATCAAGGTCGACCGCAATGTGCTGGCCCGCCTCAGCGCCGATTTCGCGCAAAAAATGGCGCAATATGAAGACGAGGCTTATGCGCTGGCTGGCGAGAAGTTCAACATCGGCTCCCCAAAGCAGCTCGGCGAAATCCTCTTTGACAAAATGTCCCTTGAAGGCGGACGCAAAACAAAAACCGGCGCATGGTCGACCGACAGTGACGCGCTGGAGGCGCTCGCCCTTGCAGGCCACGAATTGCCGCAGCGTGTCCTCGACTGGCGCGGCCTTGCCAAATTGAAAAGCACTTACACAGACGCGCTGCCCGCCTTCATCCATCCCGAAACAGGTCGCGTTCACACCTCCTATTCGCTCGCCGCAACGACGACAGGACGACTCTCCTCGTCCGATCCGAATCTGCAAAACATCCCCGTCCGCACTGAAGACGGACGCAAAATCAGAACAGCTTTCATCGCCGACAAAGGCAACAAACTCATCTCTGCCGACTACAGCCAGATCGAATTGCGCCTGCTTGCCCATATCGCTGACATCGGCTCGTTGCGTCAGGCTTTTGCCGACGGCCTCGACATTCACGCGATGACGGCGTCCGAAATGTTCGGCGTGCCGGTCAAGGACATGGACCCCTCCGTCCGCCGTCGCGCCAAGGCGATCAATTTCGGCATCATCTATGGTATCTCGGCTTTCGGTCTGGCCAACCAGCTCGGCATTTCGCGCAGTGAGGCCGGTGATTATATAGAGCGCTATTTCACACGTTTCCCCGGCATCCGCGCCTATATGGATGAGACAAAAAAATACGCGCATGAAAACGGTTATGTCGAGACGATCTTCGGACGCCGCATTCATCTTCCGGCCATCCATTCCAAGAACGGCGCGGAGCGCAGCTTCATGGAACGTGCCGCGATCAACGCACCTATTCAGGGGTCAGCCGCTGACATTATCCGCCGCGCCATGATCCGGATGCCGGATGCGCTTGTGAAAGCGAAGCTCAAAGCGCGCATGTTGCTTCAGGTCCATGACGAGTTGATCTTTGAGGTGCCCGAAAACGAAACCGCTACAACAGCAAAGCTCGTCTCGGACGTTATGATCCATGCCTGCGCGCCCGCGCTGACACTCAGCGTGCCGTTGGAGGTTGACGCGCGTGCCGCCGATAACTGGGATGAGGCGCATTAGAAGACCGTTCGGTCACGCAGGCGAGCGTCTGTAACGAGGCCGGAAAAACACTCGGGGATTTGTGGCGCGCCGTCTGGCAACATCCGGCAGACAATAAAAAAGGCCGGTCTGACGGACCGGCCTTTTCCATACTCAATCGCTTGCAAAACTTATTCGGCGGCTTTCTTTGCACCGGGTGCAGCGTCGCGCACTTCGGGGTCCACTTTGTCGGTGAACTTGACGAAGTTTTCGATGAACATTTTGACGACCTTCTGCGCTTGTGCATCGTAGGCCGCTTTGTCGGCCCATGTGTCGCGGGGGCTGAGGATGTTCGTGTCGACGCCGGGTACGCTCACGGGCACCTGGAAGCCGAAGTTCGGGTCGAGCCGGAATTCGACATGGGCGAGCGATCCGTCGAGTGCGGCGGCGAGCAGCGCGCGCGTTTCTTTGATCGGCATACGCTTGCCTGTGCCGTAGGCGCCGCCTGTCCAGCCCGTGTTGACGAGCCAGCAATCGACCTTGTGTTCGGCGATGAGCGAGCGCAGCAGGTTGCCGTAATCTGTGGGATGGCGCGACATGAAGGGTCCGCCGAAGCATGTGGAGAATGTGGCTTCGGGCTCGGTCACGCCTTTTTCAGTACCGGCAACCTTGGCGGTGTAGCCCGACAGGAAGTGATACATGGCCTGGCTCGGTGTGAGCTTGGCGATGGGCGGCAACACGCCGAAGGCGTCAGCCGTCAGCATGATGATGTTTTTGGGGTGCGGTGCGCGGCCTGTGTCCGATGCATTGGGAATGAAGGAGAGCGGATAGGCACCACGACTGTTTTCAGCCAGTGCCGCGCTGTCGAGATCGAGAAGGCGTGTCTTGTCGTCCATCACGACATTTTCGAGCACCGTGCCGAAACGCTTGGTGACGGCATAGATTTCCGGCTCTGCTTCCGCCGAGAGCTTGATCATCTTCGCGTAGCAGCCGCCTTCAAAATTGAAGACGCCGTTTTCCGACCAGCCGTGTTCGTCGTCGCCGATCAATGTGCGCGAGGCAACGGCTGAAAGCGTTGTCTTGCCGGTGCCGCTGAGGCCGAAGAAAATTGCTGTGTCGCCGTCGGGGCCAACGTTCGCCGAGCAATGCATCGGCATCACGCGCTTGGCGGGCAGATCATAGTTCAGCATCGAGAAGACGGACTTCTTGATTTCGCCGGCATAGGACGTGTTGGCGATCAACACGATACGCTTGGCAAAATTGCAGGCGATGACGGTCGAGGTGCGCACGCCATATTTGGCGGGGTCGGCCACAAAGCTCGGCAGGTCGATGATAGTGAATTTCGGATCGAAGTCGGCGAGTTCGGACGCTTTGGGTTCGATCAGCAGGTTCTGGATGAAGAGCGAGTGCCAGGCATATTCAGAGTAGATGCGTGTCGGAAGACGGTGGGTTTCGTCAGCGCCGCCAAAGAGGTCCTGGATGAAGAGCTCTTTGCCTTCGGCATGTTTGAGCATATCGGCATGAAGTAGATCGAAGGCTTCGGGCGTCATCGCCTTGTTATTGTCCCACCAGACAGTGCTCTCGGTGGTCGCGTCGCGGACAATGAATTTGTCTTTGGCGGAGCGGCCTGTGTGAACACCGGTTTTGACGACGAAAGGACCATCAGCGGCGATCTGGCCTTCACCACGGCGGATCGCTTCTTCGTAAAGCTCTGCCGGACGCAGGTTCCAATAGGCGGCAGCCAGACTTTTAAAGCCGCTTTTGTCTACGCCATTTTTACTGATGATGGGCCCGAACTGTTTCACGCCGTCTCTCCTTGGGTCTGCCTGATAGGAAACCGCGGTCTCGGGCGCTCTTCACTTCGCCGCTGATCCTTGGCTTCAATGCCTGAAAGCTCTCAATTCGGCGCACATTAGTTGCGAGCCGTTATGAGCGCAACGGGATGATGATAACTCAGTTAAGAGAAGGGCGCTTGGCCGCACCCTGATCGCTGCGTGATCAAAGTTGAGGATCATCCAGATTTTGCATGATTTTTGTGTAAAACCCCACGGCGCCCGCCAGTGACGCGACGGGAACCCGCTCATTGGTGGTGTGAAAAGCCGCCAATTCGCTGGCGTTGAGCGCCAATGGCACGAAGCGGAAAACATTGTCGGTGAGCGGCAGATAATGGCGGCTGTCAGTGGCTGCAACCGTCAGATTGGGCACAACCAGCGCGTCGGGAAATCGGGCGTGGATTGTGCCCGACAGGAGTTTAAAGGCCTCTCCGTCAGGGTCCGAGACGGCAGAAGCATTGCGTGCGCCTTCCAGTGTGGTCACATCGACCTCCGGATCGCCGATTGCGTCTCTGACATGAGCCGTGGCGCTTTCGATCGTGTCGCGCTGATGGAGGCGGAAATTAATGATCCCCTCGGCCTCCGGCGGCAGTACGTTTTCTTTAATGCCCGCTTTGAGCATTGTCGGCGCAATCGTCGTGTGGAGCGCCGCCCCCGTGCGCGGGTCAGACGACATGCTTGAGACGACAACGGGTCCGAAGAGCCAGAGATTGGCAAAGACCATGCGCCGCCCATAAGACACGGCAGGGGCCATGGCCTTGAGCATGGCCCGGTTCACAGGGTCGAGCCCGCTGTCGAAAGGCGTTTGTTCCACGGCATCCATGGCGCGGACAAGGCGGCCCACCGCGCTCGTGCCCGCAGCGGGCGGCATGGATGAGTGCCCGCCCGGCGAATGCGTGGTGAGCGCCAGCGTCATATAGCCTTTTTCCGCAATGCCGATGAGCGCGACGGGCCGGTCGATGCCGCCGACCACGCCCGACGTCACCATGCCGCCTTCATCGGATACGAAAGCGAGCTTCTGCCCTCGCGCTTTCAGCATCTCGGCGATTTTGCGGTTGCCCGTGAGACCGCTCACTTCTTCGTCGTGACCAAGGGCAAACATGATCGTGCGTTTGGGCGTATAACCTTTAGCGATCAGGGCGTCGGCTGCTTCAAGCATCGCAATGAGCGAGGCTTTGCAGTCAATCGCCCCGCGCCCCCAGATAACCCCGTCAACGATCACACCGCCAAAGGGATTTTGTTTCCATTGGGCTTCCGTGCCTGGCACGACGGGCACCACATCCATATGCGACATGAACAGTACAGGTGCGAGCGTGTCATCCGAACCCTTCCATGTGAAGAGAAGCGAATAATCCGACACAATGTCGCGCGTCGTCGCTTTGGCAAAGGAGGGGTAGGTTGCAGCGATGAAATCGCGGAAGTCGACAAAGGCTTTGTGCGAGGCTTCGACCTTGTCGCCGGTCGCGCCACGCTGCCAGGAGACAGTGGGAAGGCGGATGGCGGCGCTCAGATGCGCTGCGGCGGCAGTTGTTGCTTCAGCCGAAAGAGCGGGCGGAAGCGCCCCGTCCGTCGTCGCTGGCGGCTCGATCATCGCCGTTCGTGCCACAACGACAATGATGAGAAGTGCCAGTATCGTCCCGATACCAGCCAAAATCCGCAAACCCGTCCGTTTCATACCCGATCCGTTTCTTTTATAGCTGCCTTAAATCGCTCGTCCCCGCATAGCATAGCTTGCTATAAGCCCTTATACTTCTGCCATATTTTAGGCCAAAAGCCTCCCTATGCCATGTCAGAGCGCTCGTCAGAGGCGTCAGACATCAAGCGTGAGGAGGGCTGATGGACGAGATCACAAATTTTGCGGACGCCAAGGCGGACGCATCTTCCGGAAAGGGTCGGGGGCCTATGCCAACCATCGCGCTGGTTGACGATGACCGCAACATTCTCACCTCTGTCAGCATGGCGCTTGAGGCAGAGGGCTATCACGTTCTCACCTATACAGACGGGGCGGCGGCTTTGGCCGGTCTCTCCGCGACGCCGCCTGACATCGCCGTCTTCGACATCAAGATGCCGCGCATGGACGGCATCGAGCTTTTGCGTCGTCTGCGTCAGAAGTCCGACCTGCCGGTCATCTTTCTCACGTCGAAAGATGATGAGATCGACGAAATGTTCGGCCTCAAAATGGGCGCCGATGATTACATCACCAAACCGTTCTCCCAGCGCCTTCTCGTCGAGCGTGTCAAAGCGGTGCTCCGCCGTGTCGCCCCCAAGGTCGAGGGCGCACCGCCTGAAACGGGCGAGAAGGCTGTGCTTGAGCGCGGTCTTCTGAAGCTCGATCCGGAGCGCCACTCCTGCACATGGAACAGCAAAGAAGTTGTCCTGACCGTCACCGAATTCCTAATCCTTCAGGCGCTCGCCCAACGCCCCGGCTATGTCAAAAGCCGCGACAGTCTGATGGATGCGGCCTATGACGATCAGGTCTATGTGGATGACCGCACCATCGACAGCCACATCAAACGGTTGCGCAAAAAATTCAAAGAGATTGATGATAACTTTGACGCCATCGAAACGCTCTACGGCGTCGGCTATCGCTACCGCGAAAGCTGAGGGAGATGGCCCCCGCAAAGTCTGATTCTCCATCAGGTGAAGAGGACGAAGCCTTCAGGCGTCGGCGTCTGGAAGATATTGCGTCCTCCACCCGGGCGAGCGTCGAGCAACTCGGCACACGTCTGCCCGAGCCTCATGCCGAGCGCGTGGCGCGTTTATATGATTCCGTCGAAAAACTTTTCTTTCGTGCCATTGCGGGCTTCCGCAGTTTTGTTTTGCGCGGACGTTTTTCAAGCCTTACGCGCCGTATCGTTGTTTTCAATGTCGTGGGGCTCTTCGTCCTTGTCAGCGGTGTGCTTTATCTCAATCAGTTCCGCGAAGGCCTGATCGACGCACGTCGCCAGAGCCTCCTCACGCAAGCCGAAATCATCGCCGGTGCCATCGCCGAAAACGCGACCATGACGCAGGACGCGCAACTCGTCGATCCGCTTTCGCGCAAGGTCGGCAAGCCGCTCGTCATCCGTCCTCTGGGTTCGCTTGGCGGCGCTGACATCAACACAGCCGACATGCCGCGTCCTAATGCGGATGACGAGGCAGAGAACACGCCGATCATTCCGGAAAATGCAGCACCGATTTTGCGTCGTCTTGTATTGCCGACCCAGACCCGCGCGCGGCTTTATGATAAAGACGGCTGGCTCGTTCTCGACAGCCGCCAGCTCACTACATCAAGCCAGATTGTCGCTTTCGAATTGCCGCCGCCGGCAGGACTTGAACAAAACGGCCCCTTCACACGGCTCTATGATCAAGTCGTAAACTTCTTCCCCGGTCGCGGTCTTGAGCGCTACAAGGAAGCGGGCAGCCAGAACGGCACCATCTATTCCGAGGTTGCCGCCGCATTGACCGGCCTTCCCTCGACGATGGAACGTGTCAATGATCGCAACGAACTGATCGTCTCTGTCGCCGTCCCCATCCAGCGCTTTCGGGCCGTTCTCGGAGTGCTGATGCTGTCAACACGCGGCGGCGACATCGACCAGATCGTGCGTGCCGAACGCCGCGCCATCGTGCAGGTCTTTCTCGTGGCGCTCGGCGTCACGATGCTTCTGTCCGTCGTGCTCGCCGCCACGATTGCAGAGCCTGTGCGCCGTCTTGCCGAAAGTGCCGAGATCGTCCGGCGCGGTAAAATGCGCCGTGCGCAAATTCCCGATTTCACTGCCCGTCGCGACGAGATCGGTGACCTGTCGGGCGCTTTGCGCGACATGACCAACGCGCTCTATTCCCGTCTCGACGCGATTGAGAGTTTTGCCGCCGACGTCTCGCACGAGCTGAAAAATCCGCTGACATCACTCCGCAGCGCCATTGAAACTTTTGCACGCGCCAAGGATGACCAAGCCAAAGGGCGTCTGATGGAGATCATTCATGGCGACGTCAAACGCATCGACCGCCTTATCAGCGACATTTCCAATGCCTCGCGGCTTGATGGGGAATTGTCGCGCGAGGAAATGGTCACTGTCGATATGGTGACGCTGCTTGAAACCGTCTGTGATCTTTTCATGGCCACGGGCGTCACGGGCGAGGTCCATGTGGAACTCACGTTCGTTGAAAGGGCCGATGGCCGTCCCGACATGCGTGTGCGCGGCTTTGATATGCGTCTGGGTCAGGTCATCCGCAATCTCATCGACAACGCGATTTCCTTCTCTCCGCCCGGCGGTCTTGTGATGGTCACAGCGGCGCGTCGGGGCGCGAATGTTGTGGTCACTGTCGAAGATCAGGGCATCGGCATAATGCCCGAAAACCTCACCCGCATTTTTGACCGCTTCCACACCGACCGTCCTGACAGTTTCGGTGAGCATTCGGGCCTCGGTCTTGCCATTTCGAAACAAATCGTCGAAGTACATGGCGGCACGATCAGGGCGGAGAACAGAACCGATCCGAAAACAAAAACTGTGAATGATGAAATCCCCGTCTCGCGCGGCGCGCGCTTCATCGTCACGCTGCCCGCCACCACCGAGGCGTGACATCCCATGTCCGCAACGCTGCCGTCTGCGCCCCGTCTCATCCATGCGACCTGCATTTCACTGGCGGGCTATGGCGTGATGCTTCTCGGCCCTTCGCGATCAGGAAAATCAGATCTCGCCTACCGCCTCATGTGCGGCGCGGATGCCGCCAGACTGATTTGCGACGACCAGACACTCGTCACGGTTGAGGACGGGATACTCATGGCGCGGGCGCCGGAAAATTTGCGCGGCCTCATCGAATTGAGGGGCCTGGGCCTTCTCGCCGTGCCTTGCATGACCGCGTCAGCCTTGCATCTGGCGGTCCGGCTTGTGCCCCGCGACGACGTGCCGCGCATTGCAGAACCCGCACATTTCAGCCTTTGCGGCATTGATTTACCACTGATTGCGCTTCACGCATTTGACGCTACATGTGGCTTGAAGATAAGCGTTGCGGTCCGGACATTGCCCGATCAGGGCTTTCCGGATGATGACGGAATTATGCGCCAACCGTGACGAATTTGTCCCGCCAAGCGGTCTTTGTGTGCTTGTCACGGGGCCAATTTTGGAGGCACCATACGGCGCTTCCCGTGGGGGCGTGGAACGGCACCCTGTCAGATCGCGGATGTGATCCTGTCAGGTGAAGCCAAAAGGGCAGTGGATGATCGGATTAGTACTCGTAACGCATGGGGCTCTGGCCAGCCAGTTTGTAGCGGCTATGGAGCATGTTGTCGGCGCGCAGGCACAGGTATCTGCCATTTGCATCGGCCCTGACGATGATATGGAGCAACGCCGCAAGGACATCCTTGGCGCGGTCGCTTCCGTCGATAGCGGCGAAGGTGTGATCCTGCTCACCGATATGTTCGGCGGCACACCCTCGAACCTTGCCATTTCCGTTCTCGACAAGGCCCGCGTCGAAGTGATCGCGGGCGTCAATCTTCCCATGCTTATCAAGCTCGCTTCCGTGCGCGACAGCGTGCCTTTGTCCAAGGCCGTCGATCTCGCGCAGGAATCAGGTCGCAAATATATTTCGATCGCCAGCCGTGTGCTTGCCGGCGACGGGGTCTGATCCATATGGCTGCCAGCCGCCTGCTGAACATCGTCAATACGCGCGGCCTGCATGCGCGTGCATCTGCCAAATTCGTTCAGTGTGCAGAGCAGTTCCAGGCTGACGTAAAAGTCTCCAAAGATGGCAATTCTGTTTCGGGCACGTCCATCATGGGCCTGATGATGCTCGCCGCCGCTCCCGGCTGCTGCATCCTCATCGAGGCGACCGGCGCAGAAGCCGACGCCGCGCTCGACGCGCTGGAAGCCCTCGTCTCCGACGGCTTCGGCGAGCGCGATTGACTTTTGGTATAGGAATTTATTTCAGAAGCGTTTTGGCTAATTGGTCCGGATCATTCTTGAGCAATATAGGCAGATCAACTGCCTCTCGGGCCAGCTCTATGACGCGCACGGGATCAAGATCGCTGCCATAGGTATTGCGTTGTCTGTGCCGGAACGAACGTAACCCATTCATCAGATCGTGGGTCTCCTCACTCAGCACGGCAGCGCGAATTCCGGGAAGGTCATTTTTCATGCGTAGAAGCAACTGGCGATGCCAATCACTTGAATCTTGTATGGGCTGTTTGTCCACTTGCTTTGCAACGATCTCCAACACGCGTTCGCAGCCTGTGTAAATTTCCGTTATTGCTGCTGCAAATCCAAGGGTTGTAAGCCACGCTTCTGCCGAGGAAGTATCGTTAGGGAATTCGACCGTTTCCGTAGCATGACGAAGTTTTTCCGCTTCTTTCAGTATTTCGTTGAGTCATTGAATGCGTCAATGAGCACTGTAGTCACGTCAGAACCACTAGCAATCTGGGGTCATGGATTTGATGTTCTTCCATCCTCTTGAGAACATGGGGTTTCGCTTCATCGCGATAAACAAGATCAAATGGAATGTCTGCCATCAGATCTTCGATGCTCGCTTCAATGCGGTATTTGAGCGGATTCGGGCACGTGTCGATGAGAAAATCGACATCAGAATCCGGACCGAAATTACCACTGGCAAGCGAACCGACCACACAAGCCTGAATATCTTTTCTCTGTAGCGCTGTTAGCACACGCGCTGCACGTATCGACGCCTCGCGGTGTCTATGTGATATGGTGGTTTTTATAAAACGTTCGCGGTGGTTCGTGGTGCCAACATCTGTCGCCTCAAAGTGTAGCAACATTCTCATTACAATGTACGTCAGAGGACATGAGCATACTGATTTTATCATATAAAGAAATCTTTATATCCTCCTTGCGTCCCTGAATTCCCCCTGCTATAAGCTCCGCCAACCCGCGCCCGCAGGATCGCGTCCGCGCGCCCGAATGGACCCAAAGGAGCCCCACATGGCCAATGATTACATCATCAAAGACATCAATCTCGCCGACTGGGGCCGCAAGGAACTCGACATCGCCGAAACGGAAATGCCGGGCCTGATGGCGACGCGCGCCGAATACGGCAAGGCGCAGCCGCTGAAAGGCGCGCGCATTGCGGGCTCGCTCCACATGACGATTCAGACCGCCTGTCTCATCGAAACGCTGGCAGCCTTGGGGGCCGACATCCGCTGGGCATCGTGCAACATCTATTCGACGCAGGATCATGCCGCCGCCGCGATTGCCGCCAAGGGCATTCCGGTTTTCGCCATCAAAGGCGAAACGCTCGAAGAATATTGGGAATATACCCACCGCATTTTTGAATGGTCCGACGGCGGTGCCCCCAACATGATCTTGGATGACGGCGGCGACGCAACGCTCCTCATCCATCTGGGCAAGCGTGCTGAAGAAGGCGACGTAGCGTTCCTCGAAGGCGCCAGCAACGAAGAAGAAACGGTCCTCTTCGCCTCGATCAAAAAACGCCTCGCCACAAAGCCCGGCTTCTATTCGGCGATTGCCAAATCCGTGCGCGGCGTTACTGAAGAAACAACGACCGGTGTGCATCGCCTGTATGAAATGCAGAAAAAAGGCGAGCTGCTCTGGCCCGCCATCAACGTCAATGACAGTGTCACGAAGTCGAAATTCGACAATCTCTATGGCTGCCGTGAGTCGCTGGTCGACGGTATCCGCCGCGCCACCGACGTGATGATGTCCGGCAAAGTCGGCGTCGTTGCAGGCTTCGGCGACGTGGGCAAGGGTTCTGCCGCATCGCTGCGCAACGCCGGCGCCCGCGTCATCGTCACCGAGATTGATCCGATCTGCGCGTTGCAGGCCGCCATGGAAGGCTATGAAGTGACGACCATGGAAGATGCAGCCCCCCGCGGCGACATTTTTGTGACCACGACAGGCAATATCGACGTCATCACCATCGATCATATGCGGGCGATGAAAGACCGCGCCATTGTCTGCAATATTGGTCACTTCGACAGCGAAATTCAGATCAACGCACTGAAAAATCTCAAGTGGCACAATGTGAAACCGCAGGTTGACGAAGTCGAATTTTCCGACGGCAAGCGCATCCTGCTTCTCGCCGAAGGTCGCCTCGTCAATCTCGGCTGCGGCACGGGTCACCCCTCTTTCGTCATGTCGGCTTCCTTCACCAACCAGACGCTCGCCCAGATCGAGCTTTGGACAAAGCCCGGCCAGTACGAAAAGAACGTCTACACCTTGCCCAAGCATCTCGACGAAAAAGTCGCCGTGCTGCATCTGGAAAAGATCGGCGTGAAGCTGACAAAGCTCACCGAACGTCAGGCCAATTACATCGGCGTGCCGCAGGCTGGTCCCTTCAAGACCGATCACTACCGCTACTGATTGCCATTACACCGTCATAGGAAAGGCCCGGATGAAAATCCGGGCCTTTTTCATGTCCGAAACACCGCTTTTTCGCGCGCGGTTAAGACTTCATGTAGTATCGCCGGACCAAACTGATTTGGGGTGCCGCGCCGTTTGTGTGGCACCTTGAGGGGACGATGACGCTTAAAGCCACGCCATATCGCCTGATGTCATTGTCGGGCATCAAATCCCGCTTGCGCTTCGGTGCGGGTGTCTTTGCGCTTGTCCTGCCCGCGACCATCGCCGCCGCCGCCACGAGGCTTCCCGACAATTTGCCCGATGCGCTCACCACCATCGGCCTGCCGACAGACCCGAGCGATCACGCAAGCCTCTGGCTCATCGGTGCGTTCGGCCTCGCGCTGTTGAGCATCGGCATGGCAGGGCTCGGCTACCGCGCCGCGCGTCGTGCTCGTAAAGCACTCAAAGACGGCCAGGTCGAAATTGCCGCGATTGATGCGCGCCTCCATTCGGCTGAAAGTATTTTAGCGGCGGAACCCGACGCCGTTTTCATTTGGACGCCCGAAAGCCTTCGCGCCTCGCCGGGCACCTTCCAGTCGCGCCCGCGCATTGTAGGCTCGACAGCCATGCTCGTTGATCCTGCCTCGGGCGATCTCGACTTTGCTTATTTGCTCACCCGTCTTGAGCCCGAAGGAGCAGGGCGTTTGAACACCGCCGTCCAGCGTCTGCGCGCCCGTGGCGCGCGCTTTTCGCTTCATGTGCAGTCGATCGACGGCCGCAGCTTTGAAGCCGAAGGCCGCCCCGCCGGTGCGCTCGCCGTGCTGTGGCTGCGCGACGTCACGGGTGAACGCGCCGAAGTGAGCCGCCTTAAGGATCGTCTGCGTCAGGCCGAAGAGGCCCGTGCTCGGTTTGAGACCCATGTGATGACCGTGCCCTTCCCCGCATGGCGGCGCAATCCCGAAGGCCGCCTGGCCTGGGTCAACAATGCTTATGCTCGCGCGGTCGATGCAAGTTCGCCGCAGGATGCTGTGCTGCGCGGACTGGAACTTCTCAATGAAGACGTGCTCGGCAGTCTCCGCCGCCGTCTCTTTGACCGCGACAAGGCCTCGGAACGCACCCACGCGATCATGGCAGGTGAACGGCGCGGTATCGAAGTCTTCGAGCAGCGCGACGAAGACGGCATTGCGGGCATCGCGGTTGACGTGACGAACCTCGACATTGCCGAAGCGGAGCTGCGCCGCCACATTCAGAGCCATGCGGCAACGCTCGACCGCGTGACGACAGCGGTGGCGATCTGTGGCTCTGATAAAAAACTGCAATTCCGTAACCGTGCCTACGAAACGCTCTGGGGTCTCGATCCGCAATGGCTCGATCAGGAACCGACCGACAGCGAAATCATGGACGAGTTGCGCTCGCTGCGCCGTCTGCCGGAACAGGCGAATTTCAAACAATGGAAAGAGGCCCGCCTCGGCCTCTACACCTCGCACGATCCGATCGAAGAATACTGGCACCTGCCCGACGGCCGCGTCGTGAAAATGCTGGGACAAGCCCATCCCTTCGGCGGCGTGATTTACGTTTATGAAAACGTCACCGAGCGGCTCAATCTCGAAAGCTCCTATAACACGCTTGCCCGCGTCCAGCGCGAAACAATTGATCAGCTTTACGAAGGTGTCGCCGTCTTCGGCACTGACGGAAGGCTGAAACTCTCAAACCCTGCCTATGCCCGCATCTGGAACCTCACGCCGGAAATTCTTGAGGGCGAGCCCCATGCCAGCGACATAGAAGCCGCGACCGCCGTGCTTTATCAGGACCGTGTGCAGGCCGCTGGCTTCCGCCTCCGTCTCACCAACGACAATGCGGTGCGCATGACGACGACGGGACGTCTTGAACGTGCCGATGACAGGGTCATCGACTATGCCATTGTTCCGCTCTCCGACGGCGCAACGCTTCTGACCTATGTTGATGTGACCGACGGTCTCCGCGTCGAACAGGCTTTGCGCGAACGCAATGACGCGCTCGAAACTGCCGACCGTCTGAAATCCGAGTTCATCAGCCACGTTTCCTATCAGCTCCGCACCCCGCTCACGAATATTCTGGGTTTTGGTGAGATTCTGGAGACCGAAATGTTCGGTGAGTTGAACAAGAAGCAGCACGAATATACGCGCGGCATTTTGGAAAGCTCCGACACATTACTCGATGTGGTGAACGATATTCTCGATCTCGCCGTCATCGAAGCCGGTGCCATGACGCTTGACCTCTCCGACGTGGACATTGCCGAGGTTATCGCATCCGCCGAACAATTCGCCCATCACCCCGCGCAGAAAAACCGCGTACAGGTGATTGTCGAGGCGACCGGCGTTGAAGGTACGGTCCGTGCCGACGAAAAACGCATCAAGCAGATCATGATCAATCTTCTGTCCAACGCGCTCGCCTTCACAAGCCCCGGCGACACGATCACCATCGGCGCGAAACGGACGAACGATCAGGTCGAACTTTTTGTCGCCGACACCGGCATCGGCATCAAACCGGAATATCAGGCGACCGTCTTTGATCGTTTTGAGGCCCATTCCGGCGCCGACCGCCGCCGTGGTGCGGGACTGGGCCTCAGTCTCGTGCGCTCCTTCGTCGAACTGCATGGCGGCACCGTCACGCTCGAAAGTGAACCCGGCATCGGCACCCGCGTCACCTGCCTGTTGCCTTTACGCGCGACGGCGGCGCTTCTGCCGCTTCAGCCCGTCGGGGTTGACACCCGTTAAGCGGAGGCGTATCCGTCTTGGCCCCGGGCTTGTTTGCCCAAAACTATCCAAGAGTGGACCACTGATGAGCAGCATCACAAACATTTCAGGGAAGAAGCCAGACGGCGTCCTTGTGATGTCGTGCGTGCTTGGTGACACCGGCCCCGTTGTCGGCACCAAGCAAGGCTCATCTCGGGAGAAACAGGCGGACTGAACCCCGTTGTAACGATCTTAAAGGATCCACCCTCCGAGGCCATGAACCGCACGGAGGGTTTTTTGTGACCAGCAGTCCCTCTCTTTGCGCTTCGGCTTCGGGCAAAAAAGACCTGAACCATGACCGAACTTCTGACCCCCGTCGAACTGCAAACGCCCGTGAAAGCACCACGTCCCTTCTTCATCGAAGCGCGCGAGTTGCTGATCCTTGCCGCTCCCGTCGTTGTCACGCAACTCACGCAAATGGGCATTGGCACGATTGATGTGCTTCTTCTCGGTGCTTACTCCAAAGATGCGCTGGCAGCCTCCGCTCTGGGCCTCAGCCTCTACTATGCCATGTGGGTTCTGGCGATGGGTCCTGCCGTCGCCGTCCAGCCTATGATTGCGCATATTCTGGGGGCCGACCGCGCCAATGTGGTTGATGTGCGCCACGCCATGCGCATGGCGCTCTGGGCGATCATCGCCATGACGCCGCTCCAGATCGCCTTTCTCTGGTATGCCGGTGACATGCTCGTCGCCATCGGCCAGCCGAAGGATCTCGCGGCCAATGCCGGTCTTTTCGTGCAGATGTTGAGCTTCGGTTTTGTCTTCACGACTTTGTTCAACGTGTTGCGCGGTTATGCGACAGCGCTCTCGCGCCCCAACGCCCCGCTCATCGTCATGGGCCTCACCATTGCCTTCAATGCTTTGGTCGCCTATGCGCTCATCTTCGGCCATTTCGGTGCGCCGCGTCTGGGGCTGATGGGGGCGGGCATCGCCAGCGCCGCCTCGTTCTTCTTCAGTTTCGTTGCCATGCTGGGCGTGATCTTCCTTACGCCCGATCTCGCACGCTATAAGATTTTCCGTGGCTTTTTCCAGGCTGACTGGCCCGCCCTGAAAGAAGTGATCCATCTCGGTATGCCCATCGCTTTCACGATTATTTTTGAAGCCATGTTCTTCAATCTCGGCACGATGATGATGGGCTATTTCGGCACCGACAGCGTGGCGGCCCATCAGGTCGCGCTCAATGTGGTGGCGCTTTTGTTCATGGTGCCGCTGGGTGTGGCGACGGCGGCAACGGTCCGTATCGGTCTGGCCGCCGGTGCGGAGGATGGTCATCGTGTGCGCCGTGCCGGTGGTGCGGCCATGCTCATCTCGCTGGGCTTCATGTCACTGAGCGGCATCGTGCTGGCGGTTTTTGCACCCTCGATCATCGGCCTCTATCTCGATCCTGAAGTGCCGGAAAATACCGGCGTCATCGCGCTCGCCGTCATGTTCCTGCGCATCGGCGCGGCCTTCCAGATATTCGATACGATGCAGGTGGTCGCCTCCTTGAGCCTGCGCGGTTTGAAAGATGCCAACGGTCCCCTGTGGATTGCGGGCGCCAGTTACTGGCTCGTCGGCACACCTTTGGCGTGGTTCTTTGCGTTCCATCTGGGCTTGCAAGGGGCCGGTGTCTGGATCGCCTTCGTCATCGCGCTTGCGGTCGCCGCCATCGCCATGACCATGCGTTTCATTCATCTTGCCGAGGTTGATTGGCGGGCCGCTTTCCGGCGACACTGGGAATAGAGGAACGCCGGAACCCTCCCTGTCTAAATTCGGCCAATATGTGAGGCACGCATGATCACCCATCTCATCACCGAGCGCTCGCGTGACCTCGGCGGCGGCTTCAAAGTCGGGCGCGTGCTGCCTTACGCGCCGCAGCGCATGGTTGGCCCTTTCATCTTCTTCGATCACATGGGCCCTGTGCGCTTCGACGCAGGCATCCCGAAAAGCCTCGATGTGCGCCCCCATCCCCATATCGGCCTGTCCACTGTCACCTATCTTTTCAGCGGCCAGATCATGCATCGTGACAGTGTCGGTTCCGCCCTTGCGATCGAGCCGGGCGAAGTGAACTGGATGACGGCAGGGCGCGGCATCACCCATTCGGAACGCTTTGAAAAGGCGCGGGCGGAAGGCGATATGATCCACGGTATTCAGGCCTGGGTCGCGCTCCCCGACGGCGAGGAGGAGGTCGATCCCGCTTTCGCCCATTACGGTGCGGACGACCTGCCGATGATCACCGACAAGGGCCTCTCCATGCGGCTGATCGCTGGGCGTGCCTTTGGCAGGCAATCGGTGAAAACCCATTCGCCGATGTTCTATGCCCATGCTGAAATCGCGTCAGGCACAAAACTCGCGCTGCCGACCGAATATGCCGAGCGCGCCGCTTATGTTGTCACCGGCAGCGTTGACGCCGAAGGCCGGACCATCGCCGCAGGCACAATGGCAACCTTCTCGTCAGGCGACGCACCTGTCCTTACCGCCCGCGAAAACGCGATCGTGATGATCTTGGGTGGCGACCCCGTCGGCCAGCGTTTCATCGACTGGAATTTTGTCTCGTCATCCAAAGAGCGTATCGCCGAGGCCCGTGCCGACTATGCTTCAGGCCGCATGAAACTTCCCGATCTCGACAATGGGGAGTTCACGCCCCTGCCGCCGCCTCTCTGAGATGACACCGCCACCGGGTACATTGCCGCCCGTTTCCGGCTAGGGTTTTTCCGCCAGCGCCTTGAGGTCATTCAGGCCCTGCTGAAACTGATCGCCGATCATCTTGTCCATATCAAACAGCACATGGATGATTTTCGGAAAGAAGGTTACAGGCCCCGACATTGTCCATGTCACTTGCGTCACCGTCGGGCTCGTCGCGACGAATTTGAAGGTGGCGTCATTCTGCGCTTGGAACGGATTGATAAAGTCGAGCTTGATCAGAATGTCCGTTTCGTCTTTGAGCAGTTTCACTTCGGCAATGCGCATACGTCCTTCGCCGACTTTGCCGTCCCCTGCCCATTCATAGGTCGAGTTGATGCCCATATAGATGGGCGCACTTTCATTGCCGTAAGTGCGCTTCATGTCGGGATCGCCCTTTTCATAAGGCGACCAGAGCACCCAGTTGCGGAAGTTTGTCACCAGCGGGATAATTTTGCCCGCCGGTGCATTGATCGTGACTGTATGGGAGACGCTGACCGTGTCGGGCTTCATGGCGGCAAGCACCAGCACAACGACAAGGAAAAGCACAATAACGCCGCCAAGACCCGGCAGAATTCTCTTCAACACAACGCGCCCCCGAACCCGAACCCCAAGCCTGATATGATACAGAATATCTTAGAAGTATTGATCATCCGTTTTGTACCGAATTGATCAATGCCCTTCCATGCATCACGGCAGATGCCGAACCGGCGAAATAAAGGACCCGCATGGAAAAGCCCGCCTCTCATCAAGAGAGGCGGGCTTTTTATTTACAACGTCATTTCATTTGTAATGACGAAAATCAAATCGGTGCGGGTGTTCGGGCCCCCGGCAACACGTCAGTGTTGCGACTCGGGCCCCGGCAACACATCAGTGTTGCGACTCGGGCATCGTCACGCGGATGCCTTCCAGCGCCGGTGACACTTTGATCTGGCAGGCAAGGCGCGAATTTCCCGCTGCGTGCTCGCAGAAATCGAGCATCGTGTCTTCCATCGCTTCTTTTTCGGCCAGCTTGCCTTCCCATTCAGCGGGGACAAACACCATGCAGGTTGCGCAGGCGCAGGCCCCGCCGCAATCGCCGTCAATGCCGGGGACCATCGCGTTGGTTGCCGCTTCCATCAGCGTCAATCCGTCTGCCACGTCCAGTGTATGTTCTTTGCCGTTCTGTTCGATGAACGTAACTTTCGTCATATCCGATGTTCCTCTGACTCGTTTGTTATTCGCAGGCGTTGGAGATAAGAGCTACGCCTTCGCCACTTCTTTCATATGAATAGTTTCATCCGCCAGCCGCGCCGGATCGAGCTTCGCGTGTTGCGCAATGAGCAGTTTAGACATCATAAATTCCGGCGGACGGTTCACCGCATCAACGGCGATCAGCACGCCGTCTTTGAGATAGAAGACCGCGAAGTTATTATCCGTATCCGGACGACCGCGCGTCACAGCTTGCGTATAGCCCTGCGACAGCCCCGCGATCTGCAATTTGAGATCATATTGATCCGACCAGAACCACGGCACCTGATCATAGGGCTTGTCTTTCCCCATCATTGCGGCTGCCGCTGTCTTGCCCTGCTCGATCGCGTTCTGCACGCTTTCAAGCCGCAAGCGGCGATCAAATGTGCCGTTCGGGTGATTGGTGCAATCGCCGGCGGCAAAAATGTCGGCATTCGATGTGCGCGTCATTTCGTCAACGACAATGCCGTTCTCGACATGGAGACCCGCATTCACAGCAAGCTCCGTATTCGGAATAATGCCGATGCCGACAACAACAAAATCGCAAGGCACAATGCGCCCGTCGCCTGTGTCCACGCCGGTCACCTTGCCGTCCTTGCCTTCAAAGCCCGTGACGGTGACGCCGGTGAGAATGTCAACGCCCGCTTCGCGGTGTACGCGTTCATAAAAATGCGAGACAATGGGATCAACAACGCGGGCGAGCACGCGGTCAGCCGTTTCAAGCACCGTCACTGACAGGCCGTTTTTCTTTGCAACAGCGGCGACTTCCAGTCCGATATAGCCGCCGCCCACCACGACCAGCTTCGCGCCGGTTTTGAAATGGCTCTGGATCTCATGCACATCGCCGACCGAGCGCAGATAGTGCACTCCTTCAAGGTCAAAGCCGGGCACATTGATCTCGCGCACGCGGCTGCCCGTAGCGATCAACAGTTTCGTATAAGGAATGACCTGCCCGTCGCCGGTCGCGACGGTCTTGGCATGTGTGTCAATCGCGGTTGCGCGGGTCGACAGAAGCAACCGGCAGTTGGCACCCGTATAAAATTCGGCAGGCTTCAGTGCCACGCGGTCAAAGCCGATTTCACCAGCCAGAAATTTCTTCGACAGGGGCGGGCGCTGATAGGGCGGTTCTGCCTCATCGCCGATCATCGTGATCGCGCCGTCATAGCCTTCCATGCGCAGCGACACGACCGCCTGCGAGGCCGCCTGACCTGCGCCGATGATGACAATGCCCGTCTCGTTGCCCGCGCTCATGGCTGTTCCGCTCCCCCTTGTGAGCCGCTTGTTTCCGCGACCTTGATCAATGAACCGGTACACCTTTTAACGGGCAAAGCTCTGCCCGTCACGCCATGGATACAGCATCCGGCATTCACAAACGAGACAACGCCATAAAAATGACGCATGCGTCAACTTCTTTCTTTGAAGATCGTTCTAAATCCCCTTTAGAGCCCTTGGGGGCAAGTTCAAAACGCGGGGGGTGGGGACACTGGAAGTGGAGTGAAGTCGGGGCTGAATCTCTACCCCAGCGCATCCTCGGATTGTGACAGCACATGGGCGTAGTCGAAAGTGAAGACGATCATCATCATGTTGCAGACCTTGTCGTCATCCGACAGCGGCAGCATCAGACTGTCAAAATGAGGAAATCCGCGCGGGCTCGCTTTCCAGTCGGTGAGCCAGTCCGCCTCGCCATGCGCCCTCACGACAATACGGTCGCGCGCCACTTTGCGATAGACGGCCTGCACACCTTTGACAACTCCCGCACCGAAAGGTCTGAAAACGTCACTCACGGTCTGGCCCGTGCTGTTATTGACAAAATAGCGCGTGACCTTGGTGCCGATCAGCCGGTAGCGGAAGTCTGCCATATCGTCGAGAACCTCGACCATCATAATCCAGCCCAGATGCTCGCGCAGATCGACAGGGTTGATGTCGGCGCGCGCGGGCATGGTGCGTGCGCCACGCTTCTGGTTCCAATAGGCGTGAACCGCTTTCTGTGCCGGACAGGTCAGCTCCTGCGGATCGACGCTTGCATAGGCCTTGTCAACGCGGGCCATCTCGCCCTGCTGCTCAAGAACCTCTTCCGCCGAAATTTGCGCCAAACTCCCCAACTGACGTCCGCCCATCTGATCCTCTGAAACATCCTGAGCCTGTCCAGGCTCGCCCATCTTCCGCCCAAGCCCGTTAAACCATGCTTAAAACGAATGTTTTTGCCGCCCTTCAGGCGCAAGTTCAGCCCGAAATTGACAAACCACATTCGATTTGCCTCCATGCGCCCATGACCTTTTTGCCAAATACGACATGCGACCTGACGCTTGCCGATGAAGCCGCGACCGTAGCCCTCGGCCGTGCGCTCGCGCCCTTGTTGTCCATGGGCGACTTCGTGACGCTGACGGGCGATCTCGGCGCCGGCAAATCCGCGCTTGCCCGCGCGATCATCCAGGCGCGGCTTGGCGATGACGCTGAAGACGTGCCAAGCCCCACCTTCACATTGATCCAGACTTACGACACACCCGATCTGCTCATCACTCATGCCGATCTCTACCGGCTCGGCGATCCGTCGGAATTGCGCGAGCTGGGCCTCAACGAGGCGCTGGACGAAGGGGCGATCCTCATGGAATGGCCCGACCGCATGGACCGGCTCCCCGCTTTCCGTCTCGATATTGTTCTCACGATCACCGACAGCAACGCGCGCAAAGTGCATCTCACCGGATACGGGCCTTGGGCAAATCGGCTCGACGCGTTAAACCTGTGATGACACTGCTTTGCTATAGTTCCGCTCCTTGCCTCGCCTTGCCCGGAAAATCCAGAACGCCATGACGTCACGCGACGAAACGATCCGCGCCTTTCTCGCCCAAGCCGGTTGGGGCGATGCCGTCCGGCGCGATCTCGCGGGCGATGCCTCGACGCGGCGCTATGAACGTCTCAAAGGTCCCAAGGGCGAAGCCGTTTTGATGGACTGGCCGCGTGCGCCAGAAGCCGCTGTGCCGTCAGGTCAAAAATCCTACAGCCAGATCGCGCATCTCGCGGTCGATGTCCGTCCCTTTGTCGCCGTCTGCGATTATCTCCACGGCCACGGCCTTGCCGCGCCGGAAATTTACGCCCGTGACCTTGATGCCGGTCTGCTTCTGTCCGAAGACCTCGGAGACGACCTCTATGGCCCCGCGATTGATAAGGGCTGCGGTCCCGACGGCGTATCCCTTGATGAAATGTACCGCGCCGGTATCGAAGCGCTCATCACGTTGCAAACCCATCCCGCGCCGTTCACGCTTCCTGTCGGTGACGGCACGATGCATGACGTGCCGCAATTTGATGATAGCATTTTCCGAGCCGAGCTTGATGTGCCGCTCGACTGGTACTTCCCGCATGTGTTGGGCCATGAGGCAAGTGCCGATCAGCGCGCCGAATACCGTGCCGTCTGGTCTGGCCTGCGCCCGCTCATTGATGCCGGTCCGCGCACGCTGTTCCTGCGCGATTTTCATTCGCCCAACATCATCTGGTTGAAACGCAATCAGGGCATCAAACGCGTCGGCCTTATCGACTTTCAGGATGCACTGATCGGCAACCGCGCCTATGACGTTGTGTCTTTCTTGCAGGACGCGCGCAAAGACGTGCCCGTCGCGCGTGAAAATGCGATGCTCGCACTTTATGTCGCTCGTGCCAAATCAGAGCTTTCCGGTTTTGACGAACATGAGTTCCGTGCGGCCTACGCAGCGCTTGGTGCTGAACGCGCGCTCCGTCTCATCGGCCTCTGGCCCCGTCTTCTCCATCGTGACGGCAAACCGCACTATATGGCGCACATGCCGCGCACCATGGGATATTTGAAACGCAATCTCGCGCATCCGGCACTCGGCAGCCTCAAAAAATGGCTCGACGCGAACATGCTGGTGGATGCGTAACGTGAGCCGGAAAATAAAACGCGCCATGGTGATGGCCGCAGGCAAAGGCACGCGTATGCAGCCATTGACCAATGCCATGCCGAAGCCGCTTGTCCCTTTCATGGGCCGCCCCCTCATCGACCATGTGCTTGACCGTCTCGAAGAGGCAGGCATCGAAGAGGTGATCGTCAATTCGCATCACTTCGCCGATATGCTTGAAGCCCATGTGCTGAAGCGCGAGCGCCCCCGCATTGTTCTGTCGGACGAACGCGGTGAACTTCTCGACACAGGTGGCGGTGCAAAGAAGGCTCTGCCGCTTCTGGGCGATGATCCCGTCATCACCTTCAATTCCGACAGTGTCTGGTATGAAGGCGACGGTACGGGGGAAAACATCCGTAATCTGATCAATTATTTTGATCCGGATACCATGGACGCACTCCTGATGATCGCCGATGCCGGCACCACCATCGGTTTTGTCGGACGCGGTGATTTCCACATGGATGCCGAAGGCCGCCTCACGCGGCGCGGCGATGCGGCCATGGCCCCATGCATGTTTGCTGGCGTTCAGGTGATCAAGCCCCAGCTCTTTGCCGGAGGACCGTCGGGTGCTTTCTCCACCAACCTCATCTGGGACAGGCTCATCGCGAAAGGCACACTTTTCGGCCATCGGATGCGCGGTACGTGGATGCATGTTGGCACACCCGAAGACCTTGAAAAGTCGGAAACCTTTCTTCGCAATCTTTAAAGGCAAAACCCGCCAGCCCGCGCTAGACTTGGTCGCATGGCTCCAGATTCGAAAACAACAAAAAGAAATCCCCGCCTTTTCACTATCCCTTCCGGCACACCCTTTCTCGATGTGCTGGCGGACACGCTGCTGGCCGACCCGACGCTTGCGGGAATGTTGGGGAGCGGACAACTGGGGAAAAATCTTTCTCTGGTGGATTTAACGATCCTGTTGCCGACGCGCCGCGCCGTGCGGGGATTGCAGGATGCGTTTTTAAGACGGGGACAAGGTCGCGCCATGCTCCTGCCGTCGATCCGTCCGCTCGGTGATGGCGACGAAGAGGAGCTATTGCTCAATCAACGAACTCGACATGGAAACCTCGAATCTCTTGCAAGAATCACGGGCTTTCCGTCGAGCATCGAGCCGCTTGAACGTCAGTTCCGTCTGGCGCGGATGATCGTCGCGCTGCCCCATTCACCCTCGGGCGGGGATATGGCGCGCGCCCTGTCGCTGGCCTCCGACCTCTGTGCCTTTCTCGATATGGTCGAGACGGAACGTGTTGACATCAAAGGCATTTCCGACATTGTCCCCGACGAGTTCGCCGCCAACTGGCAGCTCACCATCGCCTTCCTCCAACTCATCACGCTTCAGTGGCCCGATGAATTGGAAGCGCTGGGCCTCGTCGATCCGATGCGCCACCGTAATCTTCTGCTTGAGGCCGAAGCCCAGATCCTCACCGCGCATAAGTCGGAAAAGCCAATCATTGCAGCAGGTTCCACAGGTTCGATCCCCGCAACCGCCGCGCTTTTGGAGGCGATTGCGCGGCTCGACAACGGTGCCGTTGTGTTGCCGGGCCTCGACCTTATCCTCGATGAGGAGAGCTTTCAGGCCGCCCCCCATTCTCATCCCCAATACGGCATGAAAGAGTTGCTGCGCAAATTCGGTGTGACGCGCAAAGACGTAAGTCTTTGGCCGGGTTGTGAAATTTCAGAGAGACAAGAAGCCCGCAACCGTCTTCTGTCCGAAGTCATGCGCCCCGCCGAAACCTCTGACATCTGGCGCGATCAGCTTCCCCGCCTCGCCGCAGATGCGCGCGAAAAATCGAGCCTTTCCGGCCTTTTTTTGCATGAAGCCGAACATGTCCGCGCCGAATCCGAGCTGATTGCGTTGCTAATGCGTGAGGCTTTGGAGACGCCGGGTAAGACAGCCGCCCTCATTACCCCCGACAGGGGATTGGGCCGCCGCGTCGCCTCCGAACTCAGGCGATGGGGAATAGAGGTCAATGATTCCGGTGGCCGCCCACTCCTCCAATCCCCGCCCATGAGCTTCCTCACCCATGTCGGCGACATGGTGGCCGAAGCCTTTGCCCCCATTGAGCTTTTGTCATGTCTCAAACATCCGCTCGCAGCCCTCGGTGGAGATAAACTCCGTTTACGGACAACTATGCGCCGGTTGGAGATCGCTTGTCTGCGCGGTCCGCGCCCTGCCTCGGGCATAGCGGGCCTCCGCCGCGCTCTCAAAGATGCGGATGCGGGGATAAGTGAACTGATCGACCGGTTAGAAGCTGCAACGCAGCTTTTCTCGGCTTTGCTTTCGCAGGAGAATGCGTCCTTCGCCGATCTTCTTTCCGCGCATATTGCGTGCGCCGAAGCGCTCTCCGCAGATCTGTGGTTGAAAGACGAAGGCGAGGCCGCCTCGCGCTTCCTCAATGAATTGTTGTTGAGTGCCAGTGTCTTGGGCGAGATTTCGACGAAATCCTACCTTCATGTTTTTTATGAGCTTGCACGGATCCCCGTGCTCCGTCCGCGTTTCGGAACACATCCGCGTCTTTTTATCTGGAGCGCGCTCGAAGCGCGTTTGCAACATGCCGACCGCATTATCCTCGGTGGACTGAACGAAAATGTCTGGCCCGCCGAGCCAAAAATCGACCCATGGCTGAACCGCCCGATGCGCGCGCAACTGGGGCTTGAGCCGCCCGAGCGCCGCATCGGCCTTTCCGCCTATGATTTTGTCGAAGGGGCCTGCGCATCGGAAGTTCATCTCACCCGCGCGCTCAAAGCTGATGGCGCACCGACCGTCGCGTCGCGCTGGATGCTGCGTCTGCAAGGCCTCGTCAAAGGCATAGATGAAGAAGCCGCATTGAAAGCCCCGCAATGGGCAGGCTGGGCCGCCGAACTCGATGCGGCGGGCGAACCTCAACCCGCGCTGCGCCCTGCGCCGACGCCACCGCTTGCCGCGCGTCCCGTCCGCTTCAGCGTCACCGAAGTCGATACGCTGATCCGTGATCCCTATGAGATTTACGCCAAGCTCGTGTTGCGTTTAACGCCGCTCGACGACATCGACGCCGGCATCAGCGTCGCCGAGCGCGGCACTATCATTCACAAGGCGCTGGAACTTTTCATCAAGGCCCATCCGGAAACCTTGCCGCCTGATCCCTATGGGGAACTCATCCGCGTCGGCAAGGAGGCGTTCAAAGAGGCGCTAGACCGGCCCGATGTTGAAACCTTCTGGTGGCCGCGATATGAGCGCATCACGCGCTGGTTTGTCGAAAATGAAACAGCAAGACGGCTGACATTGCAGCGGGCCTATCCTGAAGTCAGCGGCAAACTCACGATTGAGACATTGGAACGCCCCGTCGAACTACGCGGACGCGCAGACCGCATTGATGTGAAAACCGATGGGTCCCTTGAAATCATTGATTACAAAACCGGATCGGCACCCGGTAAAGAGGAAATGAAAGTCGGCTTTGCGCCGCAGCTTCCTCTTGAAGCGGAAATGGCTTTGCGCGGTGCTTTTGGCAAGGCGCTGGAGCTTGAGACATCGGCCATGACTTTTCTGAGACTGACAGGCGGAAAACCCGCAGGCGAGGTGCGGACGCTTTCGCCGGTCGATCTGAACGAAAATGCTTGGGATGGCTTTATCAAATTGCTGACCTCCTACGAGAAGGTCGGACAGCCATACATGTCGAAACCACGTGTGAAATTTGCGACACGCTTCGCCCAGTATGATCATTTGGCGCGTGTCAAAGAATGGTCAACGCGAGAAGGGGGCGAGGAATGAGCCCTGACCCCGAAGACCAAAAGATCGAAACAAAAAAAATCAATTCTGGTGACGCACAGCAGTTGCGCGCCTCTGATCCGCAACATTCTGTCTGGGTATCGGCAAATGCCGGGGCCGGTAAAACCCACACGCTTACAACGCGTGTAACACGGCTTTTGCTCGAAGGCACAGCGCCTGAACGCATTTTGTGCCTCACCTACACAAAGGCCGCCGCCGCTGAAATGTCATCGCGTCTCTACCAGCGTCTCGGCGATTGGGCGATGAGCGATGACCATCAGTTGCAACTTGAAATTGCCGCGATCGAAGGGCCGATGCCCGATGCGCAAAAGGTCAAACGCGCAAGGCGGTTATTTGCGCGGGCGATTGAGACGCCGGGCGGTTTGAAAATCCAGACAATCCATGCCTTCTGCCAAAGTCTGCTCGGGCGTTTTCCGCTTGAAGCGGATGTGCCGCCCAATTTCAGTGTGCTTGACGAGCGCAGCGCGGCAGAGCTTCTGGGCGAGGTGCGTTTCGATGTGCTCGCCCATGCGCAGATGGACGCAGAAAGTCGGCTCGGCGCGGCACTTGCTTTTATAGTTGACCGTATTGATGAAACGAAGTTTGACGCTTTGATGGGTGAGATCACGCAACGCCGTGCCGATTTCGCGCGGCTCTTTGCGGCGCACGGGTCAGTTGATGCGATTATGGTTGCGTTGCGTGATGCGCTTGAACTATTACCGGACGAAACACAGTCCGGAGCGATTGGTGCTTTTTTTGATGGTGCGGATTTTCCGGCCACTCTCTTGAAAAAAGCCGTGAAGGTAATGGGAGACAGTGCGTCAAAGAATGACAAGAAATACGCCGAAGTTTTTGCAAGCCTGTTGGCAAAAAAGAAGAACAAGTCCGTGCACCACACCGAATATGTTTCAGTATTCGTGACGGGCAAGGGTGAGCCGCGAAAAGACCTCATAACAAAGAAGCCGCGTGAAGCGCATCCCGATCTGGAGATCGGATTATATAAAGAGCAAGTGCGAGTTCTCACTCATCTGAACTATCTTCATGCCATTCATGTGGCAGAGGCAAGCGAAGCGATCCTGCGCATAGCCTATGAGGTTCTGGCCGGCTTTGACGATGCCAAACGGGCCAGAGCCTTGCTTGACTATGACGATATGATTGCCCGCACACGCCTGCTTTTGATGCAAGCCAGTATGGCACCTTGGGTGCTTTACAAGCTCGACGGCGGCATCGACCATATTCTGGTTGATGAAGCGCAGGATACGAGTCCGGACCAGTGGGATATTGTGTCCTCATTGACCGAGGAGTTCTTTTCCGGTCTTGGCGCGCATGAAAACACGCGCACGCTTTTTGCGGTCGGCGACGAAAAACAATCCATCTATTCGTTTCAGGGTGCCGACCCCAAGCGCTTTGACGAGATGCAGCGCATGTTCGGCAAACGGGCTCGCGCGGCCAGGCTCGACTGGGATCCCGTGCGCCTCGTGCGCTCGTTCCGCTCGACCCCGCAAGTCTTGCAGGCAGTCGATGCCGTCTTTGCAAGAGAACTGGCGAGCAGCGGTCTGAGCGCCTCTGGTATCGTGGATGAACATAAGCCTGTGCGCAGCAAAGATGCAGGGCGCGTTGAGCTGTGGGAACTCGAAAGCCCCGATGACAGGCCGGATGAAAAAGCATGGGATGCGCCGCTTGATGCGGTGAGCGCGTCTGATCCCAAAGCGAAACTTGCCGCCCGCATCGCCGGCACGATCGAGCAATGGATAAAGTCCGGCGAGATTTTGCCATCGAAAGGCCGTCCTATTGAACCCGGCGACATTCTCATTCTGGTACGGCGACGCAACGAGTTTGTCACAGAAATGGTGCGCCTCCTGAAGAAGAGAGGCATCGCCGTCGCAGGCGCTGACCGCATGGTGGTGACGGATGAAATCGCCGTCATGGATCTGATGGCTCTGTGCGCGTTCACACTCTTGCCGCAGGATGATTTGACGCTCGCAATCCTGCTGAAAAGTCCGCTGATCGGGTTTGACGAAAACAGACTGTTTGACCTCGCGCATCATCGCGGTGAAAACCAGTCGCTCTGGCAGGCGCTGCAGGCGCGCCATGACGAGCAGGAAGACTTTGATGCCGCCCATAAACTCCTCGGTGAATGGCTCGGACGCGCCGACCTCGTGCCGCCTTACGAATTCTTTGCCCGCGTGCTGAGTGCGGATGGCGGGCGGCAGAAAATTCTGGCGCGCCTCGGCTCGGATGCGAACGATCCAATCGACGAGTTTTTAAGTCTCGCACTCGATTATGAGCGCGAACATGCAGGCGCGATGCAAGGTTTTTTGCATTGGATGCGCGAGGGCAGCGCAGAAATCAAACGTGATATGGATAAGGGCCGCAACGAAGTGCGCATTATGACCGTGCATGGTGCCAAAGGTCTGGAAGCCGAAATTGTTTTCATGCCGGATACATGCGCCATGCCCGGTGGCAACCATGACCCGTCTTTTCTGAAACTCGACAGCACTCCACCTTTGCTGGTCTGGCCGGTGAGCAAGGACGAGGAAGATGGAAAGACCGCCGCGGCGCGTGAGGCCTATCGGGTTTTGCAAGCTGAAGAATATCGCCGTCTCCTCTATGTGGCGATGACGCGGGCGCGCGACCGGCTTTACGTCTGCGGCTATCGCGGCGTGAACGAGCCGAAGGAGGATTGCTGGTACAATCTCATCGCCGCCGCGCTGAAACCGCTCGCCGTTGAAATACCGCAAACAGATGGTCGCGTGATCTGGCGCATTGACGGCGAGCAGACCGGCGCTGTCAAAGCGGGTGGGGCGCAGACGCGTCAGACTTATCCCGCAGTCGGCGATTGGGCGCGGCGTCATGTGCCGCCCGAACCCGCGCCGTCGCGACCGCTCGCCCCGTCGCGTTTGCCGCCGGATGGGATGGAGGAGCCTGCGGCTTTATCGCCCCTCGCAGGCAATCAGCAAAAGCGCTTTCAGCGCGGCACACTTATCCACCGTCTGTTGCAGACCCTGCCGGACCTCGCCGATGACATGCGTGAAAGCGCCGCGCGCGATCTCCTGGCAAGCCCCGCTCTTGGGCTTGACGAAGCACAGCGCGATGAAATCGTCGAGGCGACTTTGGCGGTCATTCGCGAGCCGAAATTCACCGAGATTTTCAGTGCTGGCAGCCGCGCGGAAGCGGCCCTTGTCGGGCAGATCGACTTCGGTGGCAAGCCGGTGCTTGTGTCAGGCCAGATCGACCGGCTCTGCGTCAGCGATACGCGTGTGCTCATTGTGGACTATAAAACCAACCGTCCTGCCCCGCCGGATATTGGCGATGTGAGGCCTGCCTATTTCGCACAAATGGCGGCTTATCGCGCCGTTCTCGGTGCAATTTACCCTGACCGCGATGTGGTTTGCGCGCTGTTGTGGACCGATGGTCCGAAGCTTATGGAACTGCCTCCCGCGCGGCTTGATGCGGCATTGAAGGGCGGGGTCTGACCTTGACCTTGAGGGACGGGGTTCCTAGATTCCAACCAATGACATTTACAGGCCTCTTTCGAGGCCGATCAGACAGGCGCCCTGACGGCGCAGGGGCAATGCGGAAATTCGCAACGCCCACGAAAGGAAGAACATGACTGAACACATCACTGATGCCTCATTTGAGAGCGACGTTCTCGACGCGTCGGGTCCGGTGCTTGTTGATTTCTGGGCGACATGGTGCGGCCCCTGCAAACAGATCGCGCCCTCGCTGGACGAGATTTCCAAAGAATATGGCGGCAAGCTGCGCGTCGTGAAAATCGACATCGACGACAATCCGAATACGCCCACGAAATACGGCGTGCGCGGCGTGCCCACCATGATGATTTTCAAAGACGGTCAGGTGGCCGCAACCAAAGTCGGCGCTCTGCCCAAAGGCAAGATCGTTGAATGGATTGAATCATCACTGTGATATTTCGCCAGATTTGAATTCGGATGAGGCCGGTCGAAATACCGGCCTTTTCTTATGCCGAATCTCGATCTCTATACGCCGTGCATTGAAGGCTCATTCAATAAATAGAAAACCTAGCCATTCTCTTTCAGAACGTAACCGGCGAGATAGAGAGATCCGCAAATGAGAAGGCGGGGGCTTGTCTTGCCGCTGCGTGTGAGGATACGTGTGAAGGCGTCATCGAGCGATGCCGCTGGCGTCACGTCGAGCCCCGCTGATTTTGCGGCGGCAGCGAGCGCGTCGGGCGAGAGGCAGACGGGATCATCAGGAATGGCGATGACCTCGGCATGTGCGGCGAGTCCTGCGAAGGGCGCAAAAAAACCGCCCGCGTCTTTCGTCTCTTTCATCGCCGTGATCAGATAAAGCGGCGCGGGGCGCGCGGCGGCAAGGTCTGCCATGAGCAGCGCAATGGCGCGACCGGCTTGCGGATTGTGTCCGCCATCGAGCCAAAGCTCCGCGTGCGGCGGCAAACGGTCAACAAGCGGTCCGCGCGTAAGGCGCTGCATCCGTGCGGGCCAGTTCACATGGGTAAGACCATATTCGATCACGGATGTTTCGAGCGGAAAGGCGCCGACTTGCCGGATCGCACAAATTGCCATGCCGCAGTTCTCGATCTGGTGTTGACCCAAAAGCCTCGGCAGCGGCAGATCGAGAAGTCCGTGCTCATCCTGATAGACGAGATGGCCCTGCTCTTCATGGGTTGAGAAATCCTGACCCTGAATGAAGAGGGGCGCACCGATAGCGCGTGCCCGGGCCTCGATCACATCGCGGGCTTCGTCTTTCTGCAATCCGATGACGGCAGGAACGCCGGGCTTCAATATACCCGCTTTCTCGCCCGCGATTTCGGCAATGGTATTGCCGAGAAAGGCTTGATGATCGAGATCGACCGGCGTGATGATGGTGATGGCAGGCCTGTCGATCACATTCGTTGTGTCGAGCCTCCCGCCCATGCCGACTTCGAGGATCAGCGCGTCGGCCTTGTTGCGGGCATATGCAAGAAGCGCAACGCAGGTGGTGATTTCAAAAAACGTGATGGGTTCGCCCTGGTTGATGCGCTCGCATTCATCAAGCAGCTCGGTCAGATAGACCTCGTCAATATCGGCGCTTGCCGGATGTCCGGCCAGACGGATGCGCTCATGGAAGCGCACAAGATGGGGTGACGTGTAGGTATGGACGCCGTAGCCGCCCGCTTCGAGCATGGTGCGCAAATAGGCCGACACGGAGCCTTTGCCATTGGTCCCTGCGATATGAAATGTCGGTGGCAAGCGGCGATGCGGCGCACCTAATGACTCAAGCAGACGCAGGATGCGGTCAAGCGACAGGTCGATGAGTTTCGGATGGAGCTTAGTCAGCCGTTCAAGAATGACATCGCTATGGTCGCGCTTGTCTGTCAAGTCAAGCGCGTGCGGGCACGTTGCTGCCTGCCGCATTTGCCATTGGTGCGAGCTTGGGCTTATGCGTCAGGATGCGGATGGTCCGGGCGAGCACCTCCTTCATTTGATGACGATGCACGATCATGTCGATCATGCCGTGATCAAACTGGAACTCCGCTTTCTGGAAATCGTCGGGCAGTTTTTCGCGGATCGTCTGCTCGATGACGCGACGACCGGAAAAACCTATTAGCGCACCGGGCTCGGCCATGTGAATGTCGCCGAGCATCGCGTAAGAGGCCAGTACGCCGCCGGTTGTCGGGTCCGTGAGCACAACAATGTAAGGCAGTCCCGCATCGCGCAGCATCTGCACGGCGACCGTCGTGCGCGGCATCTGCATGAGGGACAGGATGCCCTCCTGCATACGCGCCCCACCGGCGGCGGCAAAGAGGATGTAGGGCGCGCTTTTTTCAAGTGCGATTTCCGCCCCCTTGATGATGGCCTCACCCGCCGCCATGCCGAGCGAGCCGCCCATAAAGGCAAAATCCTGCACGGCGACGACGACTTCAATGCCGTCGAGCGGTCCATGCGCGACGGTCACGCTGTCTTCGCGGCCAGTCTTGGCGCGGGCTTCTTTCAGGCGGTCGGGATATTTCTTCTGATCGCGGAATTTCAGCGGATCAAGCGGCACACCGCTCACGGTGACATTCTTGAATTGGCCGACGTCAAAGAGCGAGGTCAGCCGCGCCGCCGTCGAGAGTCTCATGTGATGGCCGCAATGCAGACAGACATTCAGTGCGGCGTCGAGATCGCGATGAAAAATCATTTCATTGCAGGCACCGCATTTGCGCCAGAGATTATCCGGCGTATCCGCTTTCTTTTTGAAGACACGCTGAATTTTCGGACGGACGACGTTGTTGATCCAGTTCATCGTGATGTCTCCTGCTGAGCCGCCGTCGCGCGGGCGTTGTGCACGCCTTTGGCGAGGTCGGATACAAGGGCGAGCACGCGGGCAGCGCCAGCGGATTTGAGTTTACCTGCGCCGTCAAGCTGCTGGGCGATAGCGTCAACAATGGCGGAACCGATCACAGCGCCGTCGGCGGCCTGCGCAATGGAAGCTGCCTGTTCTGGCGTGCGGATACCGAAGCCGACGGCAACGGGAAGCGATGTGTGGCGCTTGATGCGGGCGACAGCAGCGGCAACGTCGCGCGCCTGGGGCGAGGCGGATCCCGTGATACCGTTGATCGAGACGTAATAGACAAAGCCCGATGTATTGGCGAGAACCGCAGGCAGACGACGATCATCGGTGGTCGGTGTCGCAAGGCGGATGAAGTTGAGTCCTGCTTTCATGGCCGGTTCGCAAAGCTCGTCGTCTTCTTCCGGCGGCAGATCGACAACGATCAACCCATCAACGCCGGCCTCGTTGGCCGCGACAAGAAACCTGTCAACGCCCATGTGATAGATCGGGTTGTAATAGCCCATGAGAACGATGGGTGTGTCGGCATCACCTCTGCGAAAGCGCGCGACGAGATCGAGCGTCTGGCGGAGCGTTGCGCCTGATTTCAAGGCGCGCTGTGACGACGCTTGAATGGCGGGGCCGTCCGCCATCGGGTCCGTGAAGGGCATCCCGAGTTCGATCACATCGGCACCGGCAGCAGGCAGACCTTTCAGGATTTCAAAGGACGCATCGAAATCAGGATCGCAGGCCGTAATGAAGGTGACGAAAGCGGCGCGGCTTTCGGCTTTGAGTTTGGCAAAGCGCTTGTCGAGACGTGTGCTCACAGCGTCACCCCCAGATGTTCGGCGACCGAGAAGACGTCTTTGTCGCCACGACCTGACAGGCAGACGAGAATGATCTGATCTTTGGACATGGTCGGCGCAATCTTTGCGACATGCGCCAGCGCATGGCAGGGTTCAAGCGCGGGGATGATGCCTTCGATCTTGGACAGAAGCTGAAATGCTTTGAGCGCTTCCTTGTCGGTGGCGGATACGTATTTCACGCGGCCGATGTCAGCGAGCCATGAATGTTCAGGTCCGATGCCGGGATAATCAAGACCTGCCGAAATCGAATGGCCTTCAAGAATTTGTCCGTCATCGTCCTGAAGGAGATAGGTGCGGTTGCCGTGGAGCACGCCGGGTGAGCCGCCGAGGATTGAGGCGGAATGTTCGCCCGTCTCGATGCCGTGACCGCCCGCTTCAACGCCGATGACTTCAACTCCCTCATCATCAAGGAAGGGATGGAAGAGGCCCATCGCATTGGAACCGCCGCCGATACAGGCGACAAGCGTGTCAGGCAAGCGGCCTTCGATTTCCTGCAACTGCGCTTTGGCTTCCGTGCCGATCACCGACTGGAAGTCGCGCACCATCGCAGGATAAGGATGCGGGCCCGCCACTGTGCCGATGAGATAATAGGTGTTGTCGACATTGGTGACCCAGTCGCGCAACGCTTCGTTCATCGCGTCTTTGAGCGTGCCGGACCCCGATGTGACAGGCACAACTTCGGCGCCCAGAAGTTTCATGCGGAAGACATTGGGCTTCTGGCGTTCAACGTCGGTCGCGCCCATGTAAACCACACAAGGCAAGCCGAAACGTGCAGCAACAGTGGCCGACGCAACGCCGTGCTGACCGGCCCCCGTCTCCGCGATGATGCGCGTCTTGCCCATGCGGCGGGCAAGCTGGATTTGGCCGAGGCAATTATTGATCTTGTGCGAGCCAGTATGGTTCAGCTCTTCGCGTTTGAGATAAATCTTCGCGCCACCGAAATGCTCTGTCAGGCGCTCGGCAAAATAGAGCGGGCTCGGACGACCGGCATAATGCGTGTTGAGGTTTTTCAGTTCCGCATGGAAAGCCGGGTCTTCCTTGGCCGCGTCATAAGCCTTTTCAAGATCGAGGATCAGCGGCATCAGTGTTTCGGCGACAAAGCGTCCTCCGAACAGGCCGAAGCGACCGCGCTCATCAGGGCCGGTGCGGAAGGAATTTGGTTTCGAACTCACGTCCACGTCGTCACTCTTTTCTCAAACTCAGACCGCCTTTGCAGCCTTGATAAATTTTTCAATCAGGCCCGCGTTTTTCTGGCCTGGCGCTGTCTCGACACCTGATGAGACATCAACCGCTTCAGCGCCGGTGACGCGAATGGCCTCAGCGACATTGTCAGGGTCAAGTCCGCCTGAAAGCATCCAGGGCGTCTCGGGCTTCTGTCCGGCAAGCAGCGACCAGTCGAATGTGAGGCCATTGCCGCCCGGCAGGGCATTTGCCATAGATTTAGGGGGTTTGGCGTCAAACAGCAACAAATCGGCGCTGTCGCGGTACAGCATTGATTTTTCGAGGTCTTCAGGCCCTGAAACAGGGATGGCTTTCATCAGGGTGAGCCCGTAGCGGGCTTTAAGCTCGACGAGGCGTCCGGGTGTTTCGGACCCGTGGAACTGGAGAATATCGGGCTTCAACGCTTTGACGATCTCATCAAGCATCGCATCGTCCGCGTCCACGGCGAGCGCCACATTGAGCACCGTGTCGGGCACGAGACGGGCAAGCTCTGCGGCGAGGTGCGGTGTGACATAGCGCGGCGAGCGCGGGAAGAAGTTGAAGCCCAGATAATCGGCACCTGCGTCAACAGCTGCCTGAACGGTGTCCGGCGTTGAAAGGCCGCAGATTTTGACTCGGGTGGAAGACATCTTATGCAGCGAGCGAGGCCGTGATGGCCGCAGCGGCGTCATGCGGGTTCTGGGCCCCGGTGATCGGGCGACCGATGACGAGAACATCAGCGCCGAGCGACAGCGCCTCGGGCGGCGTCATAATGCGTTTCTGGTCGGCAATATCGGAACCGGCAGGCCGGATGCCCGGCACGATGAGCTTGAACGAGGGATCAAGCTCGCGACGAAGGCGTTCGATTTCATGCGCACTGCAAACGATGCCGTCGAGACCGGCTTTGGCGGCAAGATGTGCAAGCCGCAGCACATGGTCGGCAGGCGTGCCTGTGACGCCAGTGTCAGTGAGGTCCGAGGCATCAAGACTTGTAAGCATGGTGACCGCAATGATGAGCGGGCGGGCGCTGCCTGCCTCTTTGGCGGCATCGGCAGCGGCACGCATCATGGCAAGGCCGCCTGCGGCATGAACATTGACGATGGCGGGTTTGAGCGGCAGCACCGCGCGGATACCGCCTGCGACCGTGTTCGGAATGTCATGGAGCTTCAGATCAAGAAAGATCGGCAATCCGGCTTTGGCGACTTCGGCGTAACCCTTCGGTCCGTGCGCATTGAAGAACTCCATGCCGATTTTGACGCCGCCGACCGTGCCTTTGAGGCTCTGGGCAAGGTCTGTGGCGCGCGCCACCTCGGTCGTGTCGAGGGCGCAGAAGATCGGATTCTGGGTCAGAACGGTCATGGAAAGCGCTCCCGTTGGCGGGCACACGTTGAAGCCTGCGGGCAAACCTGCTGGGCAAGCTGCGGGCAGGCCGCTTTATAGCATCCGTGGACTTTAAGTAAAACGCTTCTGGGCGTCCGGCACGGGCAATGTCTGCGCGGCAGGGAGCACAGGTGTCGAGCGGGCATGGGCCTTGAGGCGCGACTGCCGCCAGCTGGCAAAGCCGCCGATCAATATACCGAAAAATATCGCGATAATGACAATGAGCGCCAACGGCATGGTGACCCCGATGGACGGTTCCAGCGGATTGAACGGATCAAGGCTGAAGGTCACAGACTGGCGGTTGGCAATCGCAATAAGGATCGCAAAAAGCGCCACGGGAAGAAGCAGCAGCCAGCGCAGGAATTTCATATGTCTGGTCCTTCAGGCCACAAGACCATTGGAGGCGGCGTCAGATGGATTTATTCGTCATCGCCGTCGTCATCGTCCTCGCCTGTGTCAGCCATCAGCATATGCTCGGGAATATCGGCATTGTTGAGGCGTTCACGCAATTCCTTGCCCGTTTTGAAGAAGGGCACAAACTTCTCATCGACATGGACGGGCGCGCCGGTGCGCGGGTTGCGGCCAGTGCGGGCGGGGCGGCTTTTCACCGAAAACGCGCCGAAACCGCGAAGTTCCACACGGTCACCGCGCGCCAGCGCATTGCTGATCTCGTCAAAAATCGTCGAGACAATGCGTTCAACGTCGCGCTGATAGAGATGTGGATTGGCTTGAGCCAGCCGGGCGACGAGTTCAGACTTGATCATGGAGGACGTCCACCGGCGATTTTGTCCATGACGCCTGATCATCGGGACTCGGGAAACGAAGCAACGGGCAATGATCAACCCTTGTCTTGCTTCTCATTTCCCCTGATAGCCCCGCTGAGATCAGCCGCATGAAACTCTTGTTCATTGCGGGTCAGCCTGCCAAACACTTGTCAGCCCGTCAAGCGTAAGTGTTTTTGTTTGCAGGGTTTTTCCGCCCAGAGTGACAATCCCGCGGGCAAACCCCTCGCCAAAGGCGCGCGCCCCGAGAAAGCCCAGTGCCTCTTCGGGACGCTTGGGTTTCCAGGTCTCGACGGGGAGTCCGTCTTCGACCTTGCGCGCAGTTGTCAGCCAGGCGACAGCTTCCTCCTCGCCGCCGATTTCGTCGATCAACCCGTTCTCGACCGCCTGAAAACCGGTATAGACGCGACCATCTCCGAGCTTGCGGGCGGTTTTCATGTCGAGCTTGCGCCGTTCGGCGACAAGTCCCAGAAACCAGTCGTAAGACGAGGCGATGAGGTCCTGCGTCACCGCAAGAGCCTCAGGCGTCGGCTTCGAATAGGGATTGGGTTCGGCTTTGAGCGGCGCCGATTTCACCGAGCGCGCTTCCAGCCCCAGTTTTTCCATGAGGCCCGAAAGCTGTGTCCATTGAAAGAGCACGCCGATGGAGCCTGTGAGCGTATTGCCGCGCGCAACCACATGGTCGGCAGAGAGCGCGGCGATATAGCCGCCCGATGCTGCAACCGTTCCGAGCACGGCCACAACAGGTTTTTTCTCGGCTACGCGGCGCACACTTTCATAAAGCGCTTCCGAACCAGTGGTCGTGCCGCCCGGACTGTCGATCGAGAGAATGACTGCTTTGATGCCATTATCCTTGCCGAGATCCTCAAGCAACTCCTGCATTGGCTTGTCATCGGTGATGATGCCGTTGATTTCAACACGCGCGATCTGTGCGCCATGAAAGGAGGTCTGGTTCTGCAAAGAGAGGATGAGAAATGCAAATCCGAGCGCAGCCACGGCCGCAAAACGCCAGAGCATAAGGCGGCGCTTTAAATGGCGGCGGTCGGCAAGCGCGTTGGCGTCGATGGGCAAAGTGCTCTCCTGTGAATTTCAGAAGGCGAGCTTAGTGCATTTACCGCGTCCCGTGCAAAGCACCCGAAAATACAAAAAGGGCGCGTTCCGGATTGATCCAAAACGCGCCCCCGATTTTTCAGTCGATGACAGAAGGATTACTTCTTGTCGTCCGCTTCGCGCTTGAGAGCGGCACCGAGAATGTCGCCGAGCGATGCGCCTGAATCCGACGAGCCGTACTGGGCGACTGCGTCTTTTTCTTCAGCGATTTCGAGAGCCTTCACCGAGAGTGTGATCTTGCGCGCGGCCCGATCAAACATGGTAACGCGGGCATCGACTTTTTCGCCGACCGAGAAACGCTCGGGGCGCTGCTCGGAACGGTCACGCGAAAGTTCGGCGCGACGGATAAAGGCCACGAGACCTTCATCACCGACGGTGACTTCGATGCCGTTTTCCTGAACCGCCGAGACGGTGCCCGTGACAACCGCGCCCTTGCGGATCGCGTCGCCGAGGTTTTCCATCGGGTCGCCGGTGAGCTGTTTGATGCCGAGCGAGATGCGTTCTTTCTCGGTGTCAACGTCAAGTACCTGCGCTTTGACGATCTGGCCCTTGGTGTAATCGGTCATGGCTTCTTCGCCCGACTTGTTCCAGTCGAGGTCCGACATGTGGACCATGCCGTCAACGTCCGTATCGAGACCAATGAACAGACCGAATTCGGTGATGTTCTTGATTTCGCCTTCGACAAGCGTGCCGACGGGGAAGCGTTCAGCGAATGTCGCCCAGGGATTGTCGAGGCACTGCTTGAGACCAAGCGAGATGCGACGCTTCACCGGATCGACTTCCAGCACCATCACTTCGACTTCCTGCGAGGTCGAAACGATCTTGCCGGGATGTACGTTCTTCTTCGTCCAGCTCATTTCGGAAACATGGACAAGGCCTTCAACGCCTGGTTCCAGTTCAACGAATGCACCGTAGTCGGTGATGTTGGTGACGCGGCCGGAGAACTTCGCATTCATCGGGTATTTCTGGCCAACGCCTTCCCATGGATCAGCTTCAAGCTGCTTCATGCCGAGCGAGATGCGCTGCGTGTCCTGATTGACTTTGATGACCTGCACCTTGACCGACTGGCCGATGGTGAGGACTTCAGTCGGGTGGTTCACGCGACGCCATGCAATGTCGGTGACATGGAGCAGACCATCAACGCCGCCGAGATCAACGAACGCACCGTAATCGGTGATGTTCTTCACGACGCCTTCAAGCACCTGACCTTCTTTGAGGTTCTCAACGAGTTCCTGACGCTGTTCGGCGCGGGTCTCTTCAAGGACCGCACGACGCGAGACAACGATGTTGCCGCGGCGCTTGTCCATCTTGAGGATCTGGAAAGGCTGCGCGATGTTCATCAACGGTGTGACGTCGCGCACGGGGCGGATGTCAACCTGTGAACCGGGCAAGAAGGCCACGGCGCCGTCGAGGTCAACCGTGAAGCCGCCTTTGACGCGACCGAAGATCTGGCCTTCGACACGTTCCTGCTTTTCGAACGCGACTTCGAGACGGATCCAGCTTTCTTCGCGCTTGGCTTTTTCACGCGACAGAACAGCTTCACCAGCCGAGTTTTCAATGCGTTCGAGATAGACTTCAACTTCGTCGCCAACCGCGATGGTGGCGGCGCGACCGGGGGCCGCAAATTCTTTGAGCGCAACGCGGCCTTCAGTCTTCAGGCCGACGTCGATGATGGCGAGATCGTTTTCAATGCCAACAACGGTACCGCGGATGACGGAGCCTTCCTGCATGTCGTTATGCGTGAAAGAGGCTTCGAGGAGGGCGGCAAAATCTTCGCGGCTCGGATTGAGCGCGGCTTCATTCATAGCCAATGTGTTCAGTCTCCAGATCGGACTTCGTGTTCAGCCACAGTTTCCAGATGACCGGCTCTCATAGGCAGGATTACCGGAGAGCAAAGAAAAAGCCCGAGGGGTTAGGGGTTGCGAAAAACCGGCAGCCACCGCCACGGGAACGCAGATTGAGCCAATGGCAAAACCCCTGAACGCCTGAGTGGCTCCAAGTGGCCTAACGCATTGACTTGTCTATGATCGCGACGGCTTCGCCGAACGCCGCTTCTATACTCAAATTGGTCGTATCGAGCAAGTGCGCGTCTGAGGCGGGCCTGAGCGGGCTTGTGGCCCTTTCCGTATCGCGGCGGTCTCTTTCTCTCGTGTCTTCAAGGACTTGTGCCTCCGAGATCGCCGACCCCGATCCCTTGAGTTCGAGCCAGCGGCGATGTGCCCTGATTTCGGGGCTGGCGGTCACAAAGAATTTCACCTGCGCCTCGGGACAGACGACCGTGCCGATGTCCCTCCCGTCGAGAACGGCCCCTTTGGCGCTATTTGGCGGATTCCCCGCAAAATCGCGCTGAAACTGCAAAATCGCCTCGCGCACCGGCTGCATGACGGCGACGACGGAGGCTGCGGCTCCCGCTTGTGCCGTCCGGATTGCCTTTTCGTCGATCTTGGTCGCGTCGAGCGCGTGCGCCGCTGCAACGGCAGCAGATTTATCAGACGGATCAAGCCCCTGCGCCTGAACCGCCACGCCGACTGCGCGGTAGAGCGATCCGGTGTCGAGATAGGCAAAACCGTAGTGAGAGGCAAGGCGTTTGGCGAGCGTGCCTTTGCCTGCCGCTGCCGGTCCGTCAATGGCAATGACGAAACTCACTGGCGCTGATCCACAAAGCGCGCGCCCAGTCCGCGCATCAGCGTCAGAAAATCCGGAAAGCTCGTCGCGATCATCGTCGCGTCATCAACCGTGACGGGCTTTTGGGCGCCGAGACCCATGACGAGGAAGGACATGGCAATGCGATGATCCATATGCGTCACAACATGCCCGCCGCCATCAACCTGCCCGCCACGGCCTTCGACTGTCATGCCGTCTTCGGTCTCATGCACTTTGACGCCGTTGTGGCGAAGCCCCTGCGCGGTTGCGGCAATGCGATCGCTTTCTTTGACGCGCATTTCATAGATGCCGTTCATCACCGTGTTGCCGGTGGCAAAGGCCGCTGCAATCGCCAGCACAGGATATTCGTCGATCATGGACGGCGCGCGTTCCGGCGGCACGACAACGCCTTTGAGCTTGCTTGAGCGCACACGCAGATCAGCGACGGGCTCGCCGCCTTCTTCGCGTTGATGCATGATTTCGATGTCTGCGCCCATTTCGATCAGCGTCGTAAAAAGACCTGCGCGGTGAGGATTAAGCGTGATGCCTTCAACGATGATGTCGCTGTCTGGTGTAATAAGCGCTGCTACAACAGGGAAAGCCGCAGATGAGGGATCGCCCGGCACAATGATCGGGCAGGGCTTGAGTTCAGGTTCGCCCGTGAGGTGAATGGCAAGACCGCTTGCGCCGTGTGGCACGATCTCCACTTTCGCGCCGAATGCCTTGAGCATACGTTCGGTATGGTCGCGCGTCGGCACGGGCTCGATCACGGTGGTGACGCCCGGCGCATTAAGACCCGCCAGCAGCACGGCGGATTTGACCTGCGCTGAGGCGACAGGCAACTCATAGGTGATCGGCATGGTGCGCGGTGCGCCGGTCAGCGTCAGCGGCAGGCGTCCGCCTTCACGCGCCTGGAACGTTGCACCCATCATGGCGAGCGGAACGGTCACGCGGCCCATCGGGCGGCGCGACAGCGATGCGTCGCCGACAAATGTCGCCGTAATCGGATGACCGGCGACAAGACCCATAACAAGGCGCGCGCCTGTGCCCGCATTGCCGAAGTCCAGCGCCTCCTCAGGTGCCTTGAGGCCGCCCACGCCCACGCCCTGCACCCGCCATACGGGATGGCCGTGTGGGTCGATCTCGCGCGTCACAGTGGCCCCGAGGCGGCGCATGGCCTCGGCGGTCGCCAGCACGTCGTCGCCTTCCAGAAGGCCCGTGATGACCGTCTCGCCGACAGCAAGCGTCCCGAAGATTAATGAGCGATGTGAAATCGACTTGTCGCCCGGCACGCGGATGCGCCCGCTCAGCGCGTGCGAGGGCTCGGCGGTGAGGGCATTTGCGGGATTATCAGGAGAATGGGCCAAGGGGCATATCCAATTCAGGGCCGGTTACGCAGCCAAACAAGTGATCAGGGCGACGGCCTTGAGGGGGAAGGTGGCGGGCCTGAGAGCCGTTCGCGCGAATAGGTTTTGACAGGAGCAACCGAACGTGGCAATGGGAAAAACCTCATTTATGGGCGCGCGCCGCCGATGGCGGGTTTCGTGCTCTTAGAGGGTCGAAGTCAGAGACTTGAAGCAAGAGACTTATTGCGGATTGAACCGCCGGGAGTGCCAGACTTGACGAAACCTGAGTTGGGAACGAAGCGCGATTGCCCGAGCTGCGGCGCTAAGTTTTATGATCTGAACAAGAGCCCCGCCACTTGCCCCAAGTGCAAGACCGAGTTCGTGCCGGATCAGGCCGTCAAAGCCAAGCGCGTTAAAGCGGCGGACAAGCCCAAGGAAAAAGCGCCCGTGCGGCCCAAATCGCGGGTGGAGCCTGATGAAGACGGCAACGTCTCGTTGGATGCCCTGAGGGATGAAGAATTGGCCGAGGATGCCGATGAGGATCTGTTGGCAGACATCGTCGATGATGTCGAAGACGATGATGATGCCGATGATGCCTTCCTGCCCGATGATGATGACGATGACGACGACGTCTCATCCATTGTGCGTGGCGGCGGCGACGACGACGAATAAGACCTGTTAAGGGAACCCCGTTTGAGGCTCCCTTAACGGACAATGCGTCGCGGAACTTTTTTGCAAAAAGCGCAAAAAACACGGGGCTAACGGCTTTCCCTTTGCCGGTTCATGCTCTAAGTTCCGCCTCCGTCGCGCCGCGCCTTCAGCGCCGTGACCACCACCGGAAGGCCCCAAACCTTCCGCTGATACCAGTGGGGCCATAGCTCAGTTGGGAGAGCGCTTGCATGGCATGCAAGAGGTCGTCGGTTCGATTCCGTCTGGCTCCACCATTTCCCGAAACAGTTATCTAGGTGTTTGGCCCCGGCCTTTGGGGAGTGCCTCGGTTTGATATCCGCCGGTCTTGACGCTGGGTCGAAATCGGGCTGCTCGCGTGCTATGTTCTACGTACAGCACAGGAGAGTTTAGGAATGGCGACCGTCAAGAAAGGGCAGCTGGTAGCGACTGGCGAGTGGTGGAAACACCTTCGTTGGACCAAGCGTGCCTTCTGGCATCGCGCCCGGCAGGCCAACAAGAAACTTGCCAAGCAAGAGGCCGAAAACACCTAAAGGCCTCAAAATGTAGAAGATCGCCGCCGCGTCACACATCTTTTTTATCGTTTGCTGCCCGGTTTTGTGTCGGGGGCCTCGATGCCTTTGAGAAAGATCGAAAAATACTGGTCGAGAATGCTCTGGAGGTCCGACGCGCCTTTTTCATTGTACCAGCGGCCTATACCGTTGAAGGCATCGAATAGCGCAATGGAGAGGGCGCGGTCATCAACCTGTCGCAACGAACCGTCCTTGATGCCGTCGCGGATCATCTCGCGCACGGCATGGTTCAGATTGCGGCGTCCTGCTATACTCTTGCGGCGTGATGTGGCGATATGGTCGCGCGGCTCTGTAAGGACAAGGCAGCGGCCAAAATCTTCGCAGATGACCTCCGTATAAAGACGGAAAAATCTGACAAGACGTTCGCGGCCCGTTAACTCGCTCACCAGAGATTTATCGAGCGCCCCGCTCATCGCGTCGAGCGCCATCCGCCCGCAGTCGAACAGGATCTCGTCTTTGCTCTTCGCATAATAATAAAGCGCGGGCTTCGTTACGCCGAGTTCCTCGGCCACATCGTCAAGCGTCGCAATGTGAAAGCCGAGCCGGTTGAAGGTGCGCGCGGCGGCCCGCAACACTTCCTGACGACGCTGGTCATATTTGGCACTGGTCGGCTGTTTAGCGCTCGGTTTGCCTGCCATGAGCGGTCCGGTCTTCCTCTTTATGGTCGGATTGCAAAAGTATTTGACTCTTCAACGATCCGGAGCATTATTCTACTTACCAGACAGTAGAAAAATAAGCCAGACCGAAAAGCCGGACAAAAACCGGTGAACCACCCAAAAAACCGCCCGCAAAGGAAACGTCCCGTGACCAAATATGTCTCTCCCTGGATGACCGAAGAACTTTCCATCATCCGGGATCAGGCGCGGAAGTTTCTGGAGCGCGAAATGGTTCCTCATCGTGAAAGATGGGAAGAGGCAGGCGTCGTCGATCTTGAGGCATGGCGCAAGGCGGGCGAGGCGGGGCTTCTCTGCGCCAGTATCCCAGAAGTCTATGGCGGCGGCGGTGGAACGCGCGCCCATGATGTGGTGATTGCCGAAGAAACGGCCCGTGCCGGTCTCGGCGGCGGCTTCGGTGCGGGCAACGGCGTCCATTCCAATATCGTCGCGCATTATCTGTTGAATTACGGCACCGAGGCGCAGAAGCTCGAATGGCTGCCGAAAATGGCGTCGGGTGAACTCGTCGGTGCCATTGCCATGACAGAACCGGGCGTCGGCTCGGACCTCCAGTCGGTGCGGACAAGCGCCAAGCGCGACGGTGACTCCTATATCATCAACGGGCAAAAGACCTTCATAACCAACGGCCAGAATGCCGGTCTTGTTTTTGTTGTGGCCAAGACCGATCCGGCCGCAGGTGCCAAAGGCACGTCGATCATCATCGTCGAGACCGCGAAGGTTCAGGGCTTTCGTCGTGGCCGCAATCTCGAAAAAATCGGTATGCACGCGCAGGATACATCCGAACTCTTCTTCGATGATGTGCGTGTGCCCCTCTCGAACCTTCTCGGCACGGTCGAGGGGCAGGGCTTCAAACAGTTGATGGTGCAGCTTGCCTGGGAGCGGCTCTCCTGTTCCTTCGGTGCGGTTGTTGCCATGGAACGCGCGGTGGAACTCACCAGCGACTACGTGAAAGAGCGCCATGCCTTCGGCGCACCGATCATGAATTTTCAGAACACGCAGTTCAAGCTGGCGGAATGTAAAACACATGCCGTGATCGGGCGGACATTTGTTGACGAGCTGATGATGCGTCTGCTCGACGGCAATCTCGACCCCGCGACCGCTGCGATGGCCAAATGGTGGACGACCGACACGCAATGCAAGGTGATCGACGAGTGCCTCCAGTTTTTCGGCGGCTTTGGTTACATGACCGAATATCCGATTGCCCGCATGTATCAGGATGCGCGTGTACAGAAGATTTATGCCGGTACAAACGAAGTGATGAAAATGCTGATCGCCCGCACGCTTTGATGCTGCGGCCCGTTATCCGAAATAAGGGAGAGACGAAATGACAAATGAAGTGCGCGTAGCGGGCGTGGGCATGATCCCGTTCACAAAGCCCGGCACCAGCGAAACCTATAATGTGATGGGCGCGAAAGCCGCCGCCGCAGCGTTCAAGGATGCAGGCCTCCCCTTTGAAGCGGTGGAGCAGATTTACGTCGGCTATGTCTATGGCGATTCAACTGCCGGTCAGGCCGCTGTCTATCCGCTGGGGCTCTCTGGCGTGCCGATCATCAACGTCAATAATAATTGCTCGACCGGCTCATCGGCACTTTTCCTCGCGCGTCAGGCCGTCGAAAGCGGCATGGTCGATTGTGCGCTGGCGCTCGGTTTTGAAGAAATGCGCCCCGGTGCCCTTGGCGCGATGTTCAATGATCGTCCGAGCCCGATGGAACGCCAGTTCAAGGAAATGATCGAGCTTCAGGAATTCGACAAGGCCGCTCCCGGTGCGGCGCAATTCTTCGGTGGTGCGGGCCGCGAATATGCTGACAAATACGGTACGCGCCGCGAGACTTTCGCCAAGATTGCATCGAAAGCCCGCGTCCATGCGCAGCATAATCCCTATGCTATTTTCAAGGATCAGTTGAGCGTCGAAGAAGTGCTGGGCAGCCCGCATATCTATGGCCCGCTCACACGCTACCAGTGCTGCCCGCCGACATGCGGTGCGGCGGCGGCCATTGTCTGCACACCGGAATTTGCAAAAAAGCACGGCGTCAAAGCCGAAGTCGTGATCAAGGCGCAGGCCATGACAACCGACACCAAGAGCACGTTTGAAGACCACTCGATGATCAAGCTCATCGGCTATGACATGGCCAAGGACGCTGCCACCCGCGTTTACGAAAAAGCCGGTGTCGGTCCCAAGGACATTCAGGTCGTCGAACTCCATGACTGTTTCACGGCCAACGAGCTTCTCACCTATGAAGCCATCGGCCTGACGCCCGAAGGCACGGCAGAAAAATTCATCTGGGATGGTGATAACACCTATGGCGGCAAGTTCGTGACGAACCCGTCCGGTGGTCTTCTTTCCAAAGGTCATCCGCTTGGCGCGACGGGTCTTGCGCAATGCGCCGAACTTGTCTGGCAGTTGCGGGGGCAGGCCGACAAGCGTCAGGTCGAAGGTGCGACCCATGCGCTCCAGCACAATCTCGGTCTCGGCGGCGCCTGCGTCGTCACGCTCTACGGAAAGGCCTGATGGATGCTCGATAAATCACTCATTGGTTTGGAAACCAAGCCGCGCTCGGTTGATGTCGAAAAGGGTCAGCTTGCTTTTTTTGCCAAGGCGACAGGGCAGACCGATCCGGTTTATTTTGATGAGTCTGCGGCGAAGGCCGCAGGCCATCCTGCGATCCCCGCGCCGCCCACCTTCCTCTTCTGCCTCAACAGCATGGCACCGGGCGATGAAAACATCTTGCGGCGTCTCGGCGTCGACATCGGTCGTGTGCTTCATGGCGAGCAGCAGTTCACCTATGCCAAGCCGATCTATGCCGGTGACACGATTACGATGAAGACGAAAATCACCGACATCTACGACAAAAAAGGCGGCGCGCTCGACTTCGTCGTGCAGGACACGGAAGCGCAAAATCAAAAAGGCGAAAGCGTGGGCGTCTCGCGCACCGTCCTCGTCGTCCGCAATGTGTGAGGGAAGCCCATGTCTCTGAATTACGCCGAAATCAAAGTAGGCGACACGCTTCCCGAACATGTGAGTGCCGCCATTTCGCGCCACACGCTCGCGCTCTATTGTGGTGCGTCGGGTGACCACAATCCGATGCATGTGGACATCGACTTCGCCAAGAAGTTCGGTATGCCCGACGTTTTTGCCCATGGCATGTTGTCGATGGCTTTCCTCGCCCAGCTTCTGACGAATTGGGTACCGCAGAAAAATCTACGCCACTGGGCCGTGCGCTTCACGTCGATCACGCCGGTTCACGCCAAGGTCATCTGCACGGGCAAGGTTGTCGAAAAATATGAAGCCGAAGGCGAGAAGCGCCTGAAGCTCGAAATCAACGCCGTCACCGATGGCGGCATTCATACGCTGGCAGGCGATGCCGTCATTGCACTGCCTTAAGCAATAAAAAGTCAGAATGACAGGGAAACGTCGCGCTCGTCACAGGCTCGGCGCGGTAATAATCTTATAATTACTTCGCGCTGTTCTGCGGCTATCATCGCCTTTCATCGGCGAATCTCACATCTGAACAAAGCGCACCCCGCATGACAGAGACTTCCCTCGCCGATCTCGGCTGGTCAGCCCATTTCAGCGACCAGACCGGACCGGACGCGTTGCTGGCCACCCCGCCTGCGCGGATCAGCGATATTCACCGCGATCAGGTTCTGGCGAAATCGGCGGACGGCGATCTGACGCTCGACCTGCCGCCGGAGATGCGCGCGGGCGATCTCGCTGTCGGCGATTGGGTGCTGAGTGACCCCGGACTCGGTCGTGTTCATGCATTGCTTGAGCGCCGCACCGTGCTTCGTCGTCGCACCGAGGGATCAGGCGACAAGCGCCAGCTCATTGCGGCCAATATAGACACGCTGCTCATCGTCTCGTCCTGCAACGCCGACTTTAATCCCGCTCGTCTGGAGCGCTATCTGGCGCTGGCCATCAGCAGTGCCATCGCGCCCGCCATGGTCCTGACCAAGGCCGATATGACGACGGATGCGGACGATTACCGGACAAAGGCTAGGAGTCTTCTGGGCGACATGCCCGTCATCGTGCTCGACGCGCGTGATCCCGCTTCACTTGACCAACTCCTGCCCTTCGTCAAAACCGGACAAACGGCGGCGCTCGTCGGTTCCTCCGGTGTCGGCAAATCCACCATAATGAACGGCCTTGCTGGCATCGAAACACTGACGCAAGGCATTCGGGAAAATGATGCGAAAGGACGCCATACGACAACGGCCCGCAGCCTCAGGCGCACCACGTCCGGCAGTTGGCTGGTGGACACACCGGGTATGCGGTCACTGAGCATGAGCGACAATGCCGAAGGCATCGAAACGCTCTTTGCCGATCTCATTGAACTGACGGCCGGTTGCAAATTCTCCGATTGCAGTCACAACATGGAGCCCGGCTGTGCCGTTCAGGCTGCCATCAAGAAAGGTGATCTCGATCCTGATCGCTTGCAACGCTGGCTGAAACTCGCCAGCGAAAATCAGGGCAATACCGAAACACCGGCTGAAGCGCGGGCGCGGATCAGGGGTCAGAGCCATCACATCAGATCGGCAACAAAGAAAAAACGCCCCCGCCCCGCAGATAGCTGAACCCTCGTTTCCCCCTGTTGCATTTTTGCTTGACCACAGCGGTAATGCGTTCGGCCACAAAGGCGCTCGAATTGTGCCGTAGATAAACCGTCTACGGAACGTCTGATGTCAACTCCTGACAAGGTTCCAACCAAGGGGTTTACTCAGATGAAGACGACACCCGCGGCAGTGCTCGGCACGGTCGCCCTGGCGGTGTTTGCCCTGACGGCATGTTCGCCCGAAGGGGCGGCGAGGCGATCCGTGGCCCAAAGCGTTGCGCCCGCCGGAGAAATGCGGGGCATACAGGCTGGCCTCGCGGCAAGCGATGCGCTTTTCATGCCCGCGCCGATGGCCAAGCGCATAGCCGCGCCGGAAAATGAGAAATATTCCGACACACCCATAAACACTATCAAAAGCGTGGCGACCGAACCCGTCTCCACCTTCTCCATCGACGTTGACACCGCTGCTTAAGCCAATATGCGGCGCTATCTCAATGAGGGCACCCTGCCGCCGCGCGACGCCGTGCGTGTCGAGGAACTCGTCAATTATTTCGACTATCATTATGCGAAGCCTGAAAGCGCCGCGACGCCCTTCCGCGCCACGACCGTGCTCGTGCCGTCGCCATGGTCCGGTGACCGCCAGATCCTCCATATCGGCTTGCAGGGCTTCGACATTCCCCGCGACACCCAGCCCCCGCTCAATCTTGTTTTTCTCATCGACACATCAGGCTCGATGCAAAGCGAAGACAGGTTGCCGCTCGCGAAGAAAACGCTGAACCTTCTCGTTGACCAGCTTGGTACAGGCGATCATGTATCAATCGTGGCCTATGCCGGTGCTGCCGGTGAGGTGCTTGCGCCAACATCGGGCAAGGACAAACGCAAAATCCGCGAGGCCCTGAACGCTCTTGAATCGGGTGGCTCGACCGCAGGTGGCGAAGGCTTGGCGCGGGCCTACGCGCTCGGTGAAGAGAATTTTGATTCCAAAGCCATCAACCGCGTCATTCTTCTCACCGACGGCGATTTCAATGTCGGTGTGGACGATCCGGCAAAACTCGAAGACTTCATCGCCGAAAAACGCAAATCCGGCATCTATCTCTCGGTTTATGGTTTCGGGCGCGGCAATTACAATGACGTGATGATGCAGACGCTTGCACAAACCGGCAACGGCACGGCGGCCTATATCGACACGATGCAAGAAGCCCGCAAGCTCCTGCGCGACGATCTCTCCGGCTCGCTTTTTCCGATTGCAGATGACGTTAAAATCCAGATCGAGTTCAATCCGGCGGCGGTCTCCGAATATCGTCTCATCGGTTACGAAACCCGGATGCTCAACCGCGAAGATTTCAACAATGATCAGGTTGATGCCGGTGAAGTCGGTTCAGGCGTCTCTGTGACCGCGCTGTATGAAATCACGCCGCGTGGTAGAAAAGCATCCTCCGACCCGCTGCGCTATCAGCATGAGCCGTCCGCAAAAGCCATGGGCGACGAACTCGCTTTTCTCAAAATCCGTTACAAGAAACCGGGTGGCACCATATCGAAACTGATCTCGCAGCCCGTCTCGTCGCAGGCTCTTGCTTCTATCGATGCAGCACCGGAAGCGACGCGCTGGGCGCTTGCAGTTGCAGGTTTCGGCGAACGCCTGCGCGGTTCGGCCTATCTGTCTGACAAGTTTGATTACGATGCCATAGGCGCATTGGCGCAGGGTGCGCGCGGGGAAGATGAATATGGCTTTCGCGCCGAATTTGTCCAACTCGTGCGCGCGGCCAAGACCGCTAAGAGCCTCAACGAACAGTCAAACTAGGGCGCGATGCAATCGCGCCCCGTCTATCCGGCAACAGACGGACCGATGAAATGCGCGGCATCCGTGAGGAGGAGAGTTGGGCGGGTCATGTCAGAACCTCTTGTTGTTGTAGATTAGATCGCGTCATGCAGTCTCAGAAATCCGCGTGCAATTTCGATGAGCCGCTCGCGTCCAAAACTCGGATCATGCCCGGCATGAACCACCCGCACCGGCAGGTTCAGCAGGCGCTGCATCGTGCCGATATAATGCTGGATATTGGATTCCGGCAGTTGATCCAGCAGCGGTCCGTCATAGATCGCATCGCCTGAAAAGAGTGTGCTGCTTGAGGCTTCCCACAGACCGATACTGCCGGGCGAATGTCCGGGCAGATGTAACACGCAAAACTGCCGCCGCCCTATGTCGATCACATCGCCGTCAGACACCGTGCGGTGTGCAGGTGCAGGCTTCACCGTATAGGTCGCAGGATCGAAGCCGGATGTCGGGATCGCTGTCACCAGCACATCGGGGATCGTGTAGCCGCTTGCTTCGATGCATCGGATGATCGCGTCCGGTATCTGGCGGCGGTAAAGGCCGGAGAAATCTGATGGCGTTTCAAGAAGATGCGCTTCCGAATGGTGCACGATGCGGTTTTCAAATTCGTGGAAGCCGCCCGTGTGGTCGTAATGCGTATGCGTGGCAAGCGCAAGCAGCGGCTTGTCGAACAAAGTCTGCGCGGCATGTTTGAGGCTCGCAATGCCAAGTCCCGTATCCACCAGCAGGTCCTGCTCGCGTCCTTTGATATGCCAGATATTGCAGCGGATCAGCGGATCGGCATAAGGCTCCCATATCAGTGTGATGTCATCATCCACTTTGCGGAAGTCGAACCATTTTTCGCAAATTTGAAATGCCATCGTGAACCACCCCGTCTGAAAGCTCGTGTCCTTGATGCTGACATGGTTGCTACGTTGAAAGTATCAATTTCATTTGCGGTCGCACCCTCCATATTTGATTTCCATATTTGATTTTCATGGCTGTCGTCTGGCACGATAGCGCATAAAGAACGGAAGCTCCCTGATGCCCATGTCCCCTGCAATCCGCCAACGTGCCGAAGCGATGATAGCGGCAGAGCGCGAAGCCTTCGCCTTGCGCAATCCGCGCTCGCGTGAATTGGCAGGGGTCGCGGGCGCCCATTTTCCGGGTGGCGTCCCCCTGCATTGGATGCTCGATTGGGAAACGCCTTTCCCGCTTTTTGTGACAGGCGCCAGCGGCTCTCATGTCACGGATGTCGACGGCCACACCTATGCCGATTTTTGTCTCGGCGATACCGGCGCGATGTTCGGCCATTCACCGCCGCCCGTCGCCCGCGCCATTGCAGCGCAGGCGGCAAACGGCATGACGACCATGCTGCCTTCGGACCTCACCGCAAAAGTCGGCGCGCTTCTCGCCTCGCGTTTCGGTCTCCCCTTCTGGCAGGTCACAGCAACAGCGAGCGATGCCAACCGCGCTGTCGTTCGCTGGGCCCGCGCGCTCACAAAGCGCCCGAAAGTTTTGGTCTTCGACGGTTGCTATCACGGTCAGGTCGAAGACGCCTTTGTGAAACTTGAAGGCGCCAAGACGGTGATGAAGCCGAGCCTCCTAGGACAAGTCACCGACATTGCCGCAACGAGCGTCGTCGCCCCCTTCAACGATCTCGCGGCGGTAGAGGCATTGCTTGCCAAAGGCGATGTGGCACTCGTTCTCACCGAGCCTGCGCTGACGAATACAGCCATGGTGCTCCCTGATAAAGGTTTCATCCCCGCGTTGATGGACCTCGCCAGAAAACACGGCGCCCTCTTCTGCATCGACGAGACGCATACGATCTCGACCGGCTATGGCGGCTACACGCGTTCCCATGATCTCGCGCCCGATTTCTTTGTCCTCGGCAAGCCCGTGGCGGGCGGCCTCCCCGCCGCCGTCTTCGGCTTCAGCGAAGAAATCAATAAAGCCATGGCTCATGTGCTCGACACCAAAGTGCCGGGCTATTCCGGCATCGGCACGACACTGTCGGGCAACATGCTCGCGCTCGCCGCTATGCGGGCCTGTCTCGAAGAGGTGATGACAGAAGAGGCCTATACGCATATGACCTCGCTCGCGCAAGCCCTCGCGACCGGTTTGCGCAAAGCAGTGGCAGGCCACGGCCTCCCTTGGAGCGTCATGCAAATCGGGGCGCGCGCCGAGCTTGTCTTTTCGCCAACACCCTTGCGCAACGGCAAAGAGGCGGCGGCAAGCATGGACGCGGAGGTTGAACGCGCCATGCATCTTTATCTTCTCAACCGCAATGTGCTTGTCACCCCCTTCCACAATATGACATTGGTGGCACCGACAACGACGCGCGCCGATGTGATGTATTTGATAGAATGTTTTGATGCCGCAATGGCGCAGCTTTGCGGCAAGGGAGAGATGTAGAGATGGCGCGTGGAACAGAAGCGGAGGCCGCTGCCTTTATGGCAGATCACCCCGAGATGGTGCAATATCAGGCATTTCTCACCGACCCGTCCGGTGTCGCGCGTGGCAAAATCCTGCGCCCGGAAGAGCTTCTCACCGCCTATCGTGACGGGCGGCCATTGCCTTGCTCCATTCAGTCGCTTGATATTCTTGGTGCGGACGTTCTTGAAACCGGCCTCGTCTGGGAGGAAGGCGACAGCGACCGGCCCTATCATCCGGTTGCTGGCACACTGTCACATCTGCCATGGTCAACAGTGCCGACGGCGCAGCTCATTCTGGAGAGCTATGAAGTCGACGGCTCGCCGACGCAAGCCGATCCGCGCCACGCGCTCGCTCGCGTGGTCGCCGACTTCGAAAGGCGCGGATTGACGCCCGTTGTCGCCGTCGAACTTGAATTCTATCTGATCGACCGCGATATCCTGCGCAGTGGAAAAGCAAAGCCGCCACAGGCCCCCAACGGGTTTACACCGCAGCATCTTCAGGCCTGTCTGATGCAGGATCTGGAAGATTTTTCAGCCTTTCTCAACGATGTCTTTGCCGGTGCAAAAAAGATGGGCCTGCCCGCGCGCACCCTGATTTCGGAATATGCACCGGGACAATTTGAAATCGTGCTGTCCCACCGGGCCGACGCGATGCGCGCCGCCGACGATGCCATTCTCTTCAAGCGTCTCGTCAAAGGTATTGCTGACCAGCATGGTTATGTCGCGACCTTCATGGCAAAGCCCTATGCCGAATTGTCAGGCAGCGGTCTGCACATCCATGTCTCGCTCGCTGACGACACAACCGGAAACCTCTTTGCCGGCGAGGGCGCAAATCTCACACCGCATTTGGCTCATGCCATCGGCGGGCTCGAAGCGACGATGGCCGAGAGCATGGCGATCTTCGCCCCGAACGCCAATTCCTTCCGTCGCTTCCGTCGCAATTCCTATGCGCCCATGGCCCCCGCCTGGGCTTTTGACAATCGCACCGTGCCTCTGCGCGTCACAGCGGGCAGACCCGAGACGCGGCATCTCGAACATCGCGTCTCGGGCGCCGACGCCAATCCTTACGTTGTGCTCGCCACCGTCCTCGCCGGTATCGCCAAAGGTCTCGACGAGAAGATCGCACCGAGCACACCCGTTGTCGGCGATGGTTACAGCGACCGTCCCGCAACATTGCCCGTCAACTGGTGGAAGGCACTCGAAGTCGCGCGCGGTTCGGACTTCCTGAAAGAGCGTCTGGGCGAAACTTTCACCAACATCTTTCTCACCATCAAGGAAGCCGAATGTGACCGCTTCTTCGCGGCGGTGAGCGATCTTGACTTCACGTGGTATCTCCGCAACGCCTGAACTCTCTCTGACACCTTTATATAGTTCAGACTACAGATGATATTGCAGCAGGAAATCCGTTAAAAGCTGGCGACGCCTCTGGGCCAAGGCAAATTAAAAAGATTGACGCATCACATGACGAGCCATCATTCAAAGACAATTTCCGAAGCGGCCATCGCCATGGGCGACAGGGTCGAAGCCTTTGTGCGCGGCACAGTCGCGCCTTACGAGCGTGACCCGCGGTCTGGGTCGCACGGACCTAGCGAAGACCTTGTTGCGGAGTTGCGTGTCCTTGCTAACAAAGCCGGTGTGATGACGCCGCATATCCGCAAGGACGGCTCGCATTTCAGCCAGCTTGAAACGGCATATATTTTGAAGAAATCTGGTCTTTCGCCCTTGGGGCCGGTCGCTTGCAACACGATGGCGCCCGACGAAGGCAATATGTTTCTGCTGGGCCTTGCCGCCAGTGCCGAACAGAAGAAACGCTTTCTTGATCCGCTCGTCTCAGGCAATGCGCGCTCGGCTTTCTTTATGACCGAGCCGCATAGCGTTTCAGGTGCAGGCTCTGATCCGTCAATGATGAAAACGCAGGCCGTGATGGACGGCAATCACTGGATTATCAATGGCCGTAAAACCTATATTACAGGGGCATCGGGCGCGAAGGTCGGCATCGTCATGGCCAATTCCGACAAGGGCGCCTGCATGTTCCTCGTCGATCTACCGGACCCCGCGATCAGGATCGACCGCGTGATTGATACAATCGACAGCTCCATGCCGGGCGGCCATTCGGAAGTGACGATTGACAATCTGCGTGTGCCCGCAGATCAGATGCTCGGTGAACCGGGACAGGGGTTCCGCTTCGCGCAAATGCGTCTCGCGCCCGCTCGTCTATCCCATTGTATGCGCTGGTACGGCGTTGCGATCCGCGCGCAGGAAATCGCAACCGCCTATGCCTGCAAGCGCGAAGCTTTCGGTAAGTTGCTGATCGACCATGAGGGTGTGGGTTTCATGCTGGCGGAGAACCAGATCGACCTCAAGCAATCCGAACTGATGATCGACTGGTGTGCCTCGGTGCTCGACACAGGCGCTGACGGCAATGTTGAAAGCTCCATGACCAAAGTGTCGGTTTCCGAAGCACTCTTCCGCGTCGCTGACCGCTGTGTACAGGTCATGGGCGGTCTCGGCGTGTCGCGCGACACGATTGTCGAACAGCTCTTCCGCGAAGTCCGCGCCTTCCGCATCTATGACGGCCCGACCGAAGTGCACAAATGGTCGCTGGCCAAGAAAATCAAGAAAGCCCATCTGGCGCAGATGGGTCATTGGTAAAGCGCAGTTTTCTGCCCTTTTGGGGCTTGAATAAAGTCCCTGACGACATGAGTTGATTGTCATTATTGCAACGGGTCTGCCGAGTAAGGCGGATCTCCCGAATGACGGGTTGCGTCCATAATCTTATTCTGATATTGAGAGTCATTATTATTATAACTGGAGTTTAGCAATGAAAGGGCAAGCGGTTACGCCCGATCCCACCGTGAGTTTGCTCGATACAGGGGCCGAAATGGATACTCCGCGTGGAGTCCGGCAGGTCTCCAGCCACGATCTTTTCGACGGCAAACGCGAAGTGATCATCGCACATGGTGAAGAACGTTACCGGCTTTGCATCACCGCAAGCAACAAACTGATCCTGATCAAATAAGCCTCTTAAGCCGCCCGACTGACGACCCATAAGCGACCAAGCCAGCCAAACACCAACATCCGCCACGGATGTGACGCGTAGCCAGCCAGGAATGCTCCACGACACCCGCATCTCTTGGAACTGAGTTTGGAACTGGATAAATGACGCGCATCAAATTCTCTTTTTTTCTTTTCGCCGCTACATCTGTGCTGGCAATCAATGCCGCCCAGGCGGCAGAACCTGTAACGGCCACTAACAAAGCCGCAACCGCGACCCAACTTGATGTCGTGACGACGACAGCAACACGTAACCCAGAAGCGATCAACAACATCGCTGGCACAGTCTCTGTGATCGACGCTGAGACGCTGGAGCGTCAGGGTGCCCATAGCATTCTTGACGCTGTCCGCTATGAGCCCGGCGTTGCCGTTAGCAACCAGCCGACGCGTGGTGGTACGGGTGGTTATTCGATCCGAGGTATTGAAAACAACCGCGTATTGATGCTGCTGGACGGCCAGACCATTCCCGATTTTCCGGGCTCGAACTTCGGCACGCCCAACGGCTATTCGCGTGACACGGTTGATATTGACACGTTGAAGCGCATCGAAATCGTGCGCGGGCCGGCTTCTGTTCTATACGGCAGCGATGCCATCGGCGGCGTTGTGGCCTATGTCTCCAAAGATCCGTCCGACTATCTCGATATGGTGGGCAAGGACTGGTACGGCGCGCTGAAACTTGGCTATTCAAGCGCTGATGAAAGTTTTCTCAAGTCCGCGACAGGGGCCGCCCGCGTCGGTGATTTTGAAATTCTGGGCATCGTAACGCGTCGTGACGGCCATGAAACAAAGTCGGAAGGTTCGGTCGCGACCGGCCTCGGTATCAAAAACAACCCGATGGATATTGATACGACAAGTTTCCTCGGCAAGCTCATCTGGAATGCGACATCGGCTGATACGTTCAAGCTCACCGGCGAAATCTACGAGAAAAATCTCGACGTGAACGTGCGGACCGATCTGTCAGTGCCGCCTGTAATAACGGTAACCTCGTCGACCGGCAAAGATGTGACAAAGCGCGATCGTATTGCTTTGAACTATGTGCATGACGCCAAGTTTGGTTTCGTTGATCGTCTGGAACTCAAAGCCTTCTATACGAAGATGGACCGCAATGAACATTCCGAACAGATACGCACCAATGGCACGTTCTTCCGAGTTTCGGACTTCAGCTTCATACAGGATATTTACGGCGGTGAAGTGCAACTGAATTCATCGTTCAATTTCGGTGATTTGCTCCACGAACTCACCTATGGCGCGAATATTGAATACTCGGAAACCGAGCGTCCGCGCTACCGGACCCAATACGCCTATCCGTCCATGACAGGTGGCACGACGTTTGTTGGCGGTGAACAGTTTCCGAACAAAACCTTTCCCGACAACGATCTCTTGAAATTCGGTTTTTATGGACAGGATGAAATCTCGTTCGGAAACTGGACAGTCACGCCGGGTGCGCGTCTTGATTACTTCGAAATGACGCCGCACGCCGATCAGATGTATGCAAATTCGCTTGGCGGTCCGGTTTCCAAGTTTTCCGAGTGGCACGCCTCGCCGAAACTTGGTGTGACTTATGCTTTCAATGACAATTACATGACCTATGCGCAATACGCACATGGCTATCGCCTGCCGCCCTATGACAGCGCCAACCAGAGCTTCTCAAACTTCGCGCAGCTCTACGGCATTTTGCCCAATCCGGACCTGAAGCCCGAACAGAGCAACGGGGTCGAAAGCGGGTTGCGTGGAAAATATTCAGACGGCAGTAGTTTCTCAACCGCTGTCTTTTACAACCGCTACACCGATTTCATCGACACAGTGACGTTGCCTGCGGGTACGCTGCCTGGCGGCCTCACGGCTTTCCAGTACCAGAACATTCCTGATGTTGTGATCTATGGTGCCGAAGCCAAAGGTGAATACCGTATTCTGCCGCAATGGTCTCTCGTGAGCAGCATTGCTTATGCCTATGGTGAAAACACGGGCAACCATTCATCCATCGACAGTGTTGATCCGGTGAAGGTTATCGGTGGCGTGGGTTACGCGTCCGAATACTGGGGCACGTCGCTCACGGCCACTCATGCATGGCAGCATAGTCGCGTGAGTCCTGCGGCAACCGCCCAGTTTGAAGCGCCGGAATACACGACGGTTGATCTCACGGCCTATGTCGAAGTCATGCCTGATTTCACGATGAATGCCGGTGTCTACAACCTGTTTGATGAAAAATATTGGATGTCACAGGACGTGCGCGGTATGGCCTTCAACAGCACAGTGCTTGATCGTTATAGCCAGCCGGGCCGTAACTTCGCCGTCAACACAACTGTCCGCTTCTAAAGGGGTGTGACAATGGACGGGGTCGCCCAACGCATAGCAACAACAATGTACGGACAGGATGGCAGTTCCTCGGTCGTGTCTTTCCGCTCGCGTAGTGTGCAAATGTCGATGGCGACCTCGTTCGCCGCTCACGTGGCGCTCGGTCTTGCCATTATGGCGATGATGCCTGATCGCAGCGTATCGCTCGGCGGACCTGAAACGGATGCTGTCGTCATGGTCGATATGATACCCTCGGATCCGGCTGTAAAACCTGTTGTGACAAAGCCGGTTACAAAAATGAACGAGCTTTATATGCCACTCGTGAAGCCCGATGTGCCCAAGCCAGCACGTCTGCCGGTCGTCGAAAAAGCTGAACTTGTCCTGAAGCCGACACCAACACTTCAGGCTCAACAGGCATCCGAAGCAACGCCCACCTCTCATGCCGCGCAAAAAGCAGGCGCGATACCTGCGCCGCTCGCGAGGCAAGGTGAGGATGCAAATAACGAGTTGCTCATTACCAATCCGCGCTACCGTGAAATCCCGAAACCGGCGATTTATCCCAAACGAGCCCGCGATCTCGGTCAGCAGGGTATCGTTTTTGTCCGTGCACGTCTCGATTATGAGGGCAATGCGGAAGACGTTACGGTCTTGAAAAGTTCTGGCCATGTGCTTCTGGACAATTCGGCTCTGGCGGCAGTGCGACGTTGGCATTTCGAGCCCGGTCGCAGGAATGGAACACCGGTTGTCGCATGGGTACACGTACCTGTGCGTTTTACATTGAATTGATTTGATAAAAGGAGAGATGACATGACCGACAATGTGCAGGATCTGAAGACGCGCCGTGCGGCACTCATAGCCGCCGAACCTCAAATGCGCGCCCGCGATGTGGCTGCCAAGCTCGGCATTTCGGAAGCCGAACTTGTCGCGCTCGGCAAGGAGGGCGTTGTGACCACGCGTTTGCGTGCTGAATTTCCTGCGATCATCGGTGCCGTGCCACCGCTCGGCAACGTCATGGCGCTGACACGCAATGAGTCCTGTGTCCATGAGCGCAAGGGCACTTACGGCAAGCTCGGTGGCGGTGCTCATGTCGGACTCATTATTGGCGACGATATTGATCTGCGCATTTTCTTTAGCGAATGGAAGTCAGGCTTTGCGCTTGTCGAGGACACGAAAGCGGGTCCGCGCCGCTCGCTGCAATTCTTTGATGCCGCCGGTGTCGCAATCCACAAGATTTATCTCACCGACACATCTGACGTTGACGCATTCAATGCACTCGTCACCAATTTCGCAACCGTTGATACGCCCGTTCAGACCGCCCCGCGCAAGCAACGCGCCGCACCGGTTGCCGACAGCAGCGTCGATGTCGCCGCTTTTCATGCCGCTTGGGACGCGCTCAAGGACACGCATGAATTCCACGGCCTTCTCACGAAATTCAAACTGCAACGTGTGCAGGCGCTCCGCCTTGCCGGTGTACGCCGTGCAATTCCTGTTGACACCTCCTCGCTGCGCACGATCCTGACGTCTGCCGGTTCCCGTGAAACACCGATCATGGTTTTCGTTGGCAATCCCGGCATGATCCAGATCCATACCGGCCCCGTGGCGAACCTCAAGCCGATGGGCCCGTGGTTCAACGTGCTGGATGAAAAGTTCAACCTGCATCTGCGCGAAGACCGCATCACAACGGCCTGGGTTGTCTACAAGCCGACGGATGACGGCATCGTGACCTCACTCGAACTTTTCGACCCAGACGATGACACGATTGCAACGCTCTTCGGCAAGCGCAAGCCCGGCCAGCCCGAAGACGAAGCCTGGCGTTTGCTCGTCGCCTCTCTCATCACGAAGGAAGCTGCGTAATGCGTTTTCTTGCTGTTGTCTGCCTCGGCGCACTCACTCTCGCGGGTACCGCGTTTGCCGAAGTGCCAAAGCGTATCTTGTCTGTCGGTGGTGCCGCGACCGAAACCGTCTATGCGCTCGGGCTGGGCGATCATCTTGTCGCCGTCGATTCAACAAGCCTTTACCCGTGGGAAAAAACACATCTCCTGCCCAATGTCGGCTATGTCCGTGCGCTGGCCGCCGAAGGTCTTTTGTCGCTGAAGGCGGACGTGTTGATTGCCGGTCCCGAAGCCGGTCCGCCCGTCGTGCTCAATCAGGTCGAGAAGGCCGGTATGCATGTGTTGCGTCTGCACGACGGCTACGATGTAAAACATGCCGCTGAGCGCATCACCGAAATCGGCAAGGCGCTGGAACGCGAAGCGCAAGCCAAGGTGATCACCGATGCGCTGACCGCCGATATGGCATCGGTTGAGAAAGAAATTGCGGCGTCCTCTTCGCGGCCTCGTATTCTCTTTCTCCTTCAGGCCGGACGCGGTGCGCCGATGGTGGGCGGCGCAGGCACGGCGGCCAACGGTATGATCGTGCTTGCAGGCGGCATCAATGCAGCGTCTGACATTCACGGCTACAAGCCCCTGTCGCCGGAAGCGGCCATCATCGCAAAGCCCGATATTCTCGTGATGATGAAGCAATCGGTTGACGCGATCGGCGGTCCCGACAAGGTACTGGAACTCACGGAGCTTGCCGAAACCCACGCGGTTCGCAATCGCAAGCTCATCATTGTCGACGGCCTCTACACGCTGGGCTTCGGCCCGCGTCTGGCCCATGCAACGCGCGATCTTGCTGCTGAATTCCATCCAGATCATAAATTTCCGCCCTTGCCGGAACGCCCATGGACAAAGGTCCAATGACCGACATCGTTCAGGCAGGCTTGCCGCCTCTGCGCCTGATGCGCCGCCCTGTTGTGCTCGCGGGCCTTACGGTTCTGCTGGGGCTTTCGTTTCTGCTGGCGCTCGCCATTGGCGCGATGCCGATCCCCTTGCGCGAGGTTGCCGCCACTCTTTTCGGCTATGCGCCTGACAGCGAGTCGCAGGCGATTATTCTGGGGCTCCGTCTGCCGCGCGCTGTGCTCGCCGTTCTTGTCGGTGCGGGGCTCGGTCTTTCGGGCGCGGCGTTGCAGGGCCTCTTCCGCAATCCGCTGGCCGATCCCGGCCTCATCGGTATCTCCGGCGGTGCCGCGCTCGGCGCGGTGAGCGTCATCGTGCTGGGGCACATGCTGGTCGCCATCATTCCCTTTGCCGCCGATCCGCGTCTCATGCCGCTGGCCGCCTTTGCCGGTGGCCTCATCGCCACATTTGCGACTGAGCGTTTGGCTCATCATCGCGGTGTCGCCGCGACCGGCACGCTTCTTCTCGCAGGCATCGCCATCAACGCGATTGCCGGTGCCGTCATGGGCATTCTCATTTTTATGAGCGATGATAATCAACTCCGCGAAATCACCTTCTGGACCATGGGCAGCCTCGCCAAAGGCGGTTGGTCCGGTGCACTTCTCGCCGGTCCCTTCGTATTGATGGCCGTCGTCGGCATGCTGCGTTACGCGCAGGCGCTCAATGCCATGCTGCTTGGTGAACGTGAGGCAATGCATTTGGGCGTCTCGGTTGAGCGTTTGAAACGTATCGTCATGGTGGCCTCTGCTCTGGCCGTCGGCGCGTCGGTCGCGGTTACCGGCATCATTGCCTTTGTCGGCGTCGTTGTGCCCCATCTCGTGCGCATGGCGGCCGGTCCCGATCACCGCATCGTGTTGCCGGGTTCGGCCCTGCTTGGTGCTTCGCTCCTCCTTATCGCTGACAGCCTTGCCCGCATCATCGTGGTGCCCGCCGAACTTCCGATCGGCCTTGTCACAAGCCTCATCGGCAGTCCCTTCTTCCTTTACCTCCTTCTCCGTCGCAAGGCGCTCGCCACATGATCGAAGCACAAAACATCACAGTGCGGGCAGGTGTGCGCCCGCTTGTTGAAGACATCTCGTTTAATGTGGTGCCGGGCCGAATCACCGCTTTGCTCGGTCCCAACGGCGCGGGAAAATCAACGATGATTTCCGTCATCACCGGCGAACGCCACTCTGATGAAGGTCAGGTGCTGATCGACGGCAGGAATTTGAAATTCGTCAGGCCGATTGATCTCGCGCGTCAACGCGCTGTGCTTCTGCAAAACTCGACGCTCGATTTTTCCTTCACAGTTGCCGAGGTCGTCGGCCTTGGTCGCCTGCCGTTTGCTGCGAGTGAACATGCGATGGATGACGAACACGCCTTGTCCGATGTACGCCGCATCGCAGGCATCGAACCGCTCTGGAACCAGATCTATCAGACGCTGTCGGGCGGCGAACGTCAGCGCGTGCAGTTTGCCCGTGCGCTGGCGCAAATCTGGCGTCATCGCGGCGATCAGAGCCCGCGCTATCTCTTCCTCGACGAGCCGACCTCGGCGCTCGATCTGAAACATCGCCGTGCGCTGCTTGAAACAACACGGGCACTCGCTGACCAAGGCATCGGCGTTCTCGCCGTGTTGCACGATCTCAATCTCGCTGCTGACTATGCCGATGATGTCGTGCTGTTGCGGTCGGGTTCCGTGCTTGCCAAAGGCGACACGCGTGCCGTCCTCAGCAACGGAAATCTTAGCACCTGTTTCGATCTTCCCGTCGAAGTGATGACGCGCAAAGATGGACGTTCGGTTATTCTGGCCTGACTAGCTCGCCGCGCGGACGCTCGTATCAGTGTCAAGAAATTCGCGGATAAGCGGAATGACTTCTTGAACACGTGAAACAAGAAACAAATGCCCTCCCTTCACAATTTCGAGGCGTGAATTCGGAATAAGCTGCGCGAGAAAGCGCCCGTTGATCAGCGGCACGATCTGGTCATTGTCACCCGCCATCACCAGAACTGGTACTTTGAGGAAGGGTAAAAACGCAACGCTCGTCCAGCCGATGCCTGCGAGCAGCTGATAGAAATATCCCCGCATCGTCGGTGCGCGCAGGCGGCTAGAATGGTCGCCTGCTCCGCCCGTCTCGTCGCCATAAAGTGTACGGAAGTTTTTAAGCATATAATCAGGGTCCATGTAACGCCGCGGATGCGCCATCTTGATAAGCGCTTTGGGATTTCCCGGCACCATCACCACGCCTGCCGCCGTAGCACACAAGATAAGATGCCGCGTGCGGTCGGGATACTGATAGGCAAATTGCTGCGCCATCACCCCGCCCCATGAGACGCCCATCACATCGACATCGCCATAGCCGAGCTTGTCGAGAATGATCATCGCCATGCGCACGAACTGGCGTGGGCGATAGGGCATGAAGGCGGGCTCCGATCCGCCGATCCCCGGCGCATCAAAGGCAATGATATCGCGGTCGTTGAGCGCTTCGGGCAGCGGCGCAATGAGTTCGACATTCGCTCCGATTCCGTTGAAGAACAGGATCGGCAGATGATTGCCCTTGCCCGATCCCTTCCACACAGCCACCCGCAGCATATTCGTATCCGCTTTGATAGTGTGATATTGCGGCTCGTGACTGCTCATGCGAAGGCGCTCATTCTGTCTCCGTGTATCAGGTATAGATTCGCGCGATCAACCCAGCACATATGTACCGGGTGCATCGCAGATCGGTTGATGCTTCTTATTACCGTGTTTTGTCGGCGCTACAATGGTCTCGCCGGAGCGCTCGCCGAGCCACACCGCCCAGCGTTCCCACCATGAGCCCGCAACAGGCATTGCCTTCGTCACCCATTCGTCCGCCGTTGGGGGCAAGTCCGGATTGACAAAATATTTGGCTTTGGGGTTCCCGGGCGGGTTCAGGATCGCTTGAATATGGCCGCTGTTCGACAGCACAAATTCACGCTTTCCGCCGAGCATCTGTGTGGTGCGATAGCAGGCCTTCCATGGCGTGATATGGTCGGTCGTTCCGCCGACAATGAAGGCATCAACCGTCACTTTGCCGAGGTCGATCGGATTGCCGAGAATCTCTCCCTTGCCGGGATTGGCAAAAGGCTGCGTCTCGTAAAGCGAGAGGTAGTCCGAATGCAGTTTTGCGGTGAGGTTGGTGCTGTCATTATTCCAGAACAGCACGTCAAAGGCCGGCGGCTTCTGGCCATGGAGATAATTGTTCACCACATAGTTCCAGACGAGATCATTGGGGCGAAGCCAGGCGAAGACGCGCGACAGATCGGAGCCCGACAACACGCCTTTTTTGGCGGAGCGTTGCCGCGCCATGTCGATGCCGCGCTTTGTCACCATCGCGCCGACATCGCTGTCTTCCATCTGCGGGTCAAGTACGCAGACCCAGAATGTCACTGAATTGATGCGTGTGTCGCCGATAGCGGCCAGATGGCTCAAAAGCGTGGCCGTCGTGATGCCGCCAGAGCAGCCGCCGGAAATGTTGACTGTTTCCGATCCCGACACGCTTGTCACCACATCGAGAACGTCTGTGAGCGCCGACACATATTCGGCAAGGCCCCAGTCGCGATGTTCGGATCCCGGATTGCGCCAGCTCACCACATAGACCTGAAAGTCCTGATTGACGAGAAACTGCGAAATACTTTTTTCCGCCGTAAGGTCAAGTACGTAATATTTGTTGATCTGCGGCGGCACGAAAAGGAGCGGGATCACCTTTACATCGCCGGTTTTTGGGGTGTACTGAATAAGCTCCAGCATCTCGCTGCGGAAGATGACCTTGCCTTCCGTGGTGGCCAGATTGCCGCCGACAGAGAAGGGGGATTTGTCGACCTGCGACGGCATCCCGTTATTGTTTTTCATGTCGTCGACGAAATTCCTGAGGCCCTGCACCAGCGAGGCTCCGCCTGTATCGAGCGCGAGCTTCACCGCAGACGGATTGCCGACCAGCGTGTTTGTGGGCGCCAGCGCATCGACCAGAATATCAGCGACGAGCATGGCGCGGCGATGCTCAAGGGCATCAAGCCCCAGCGTGCCGATGAAATCATGCACTTCGATCTGAAAGGCAAGCCAGCTCTGCATCACGCGGCTATAGAACGGGCTCTTCTGGAAAGCAGCGTCCGTGAAGCGTCTGTCTTTGGGTTCAGGCGCGAATGTTGCCTCGCCACCGACAATGTCGACAACCTTGCGTCCGAACGCACCGATATGCTGCATGAAGGTGAAGGGATGTCGTGCGGCCCCGCCCACAATGGAGACAACAGCGGCCAGCACGTCCTCGCGGCTGATACCGATAATGGGGCTCATCGCATTGGGCGATTGGGCTGCCTGTTCGCCGATCCCTGCGCCCGCCGCCGCACCTAGCCCCGCCGCCTTAAGTGTTTCCGAAGCCAGATCGGGCTTCGGCGATTTCCGCGCCGCAGGTTTGCGTTTAGCTGCGGCTTTCCGTGTCGCCTTGGCCTTTACACCGGGCGAAGATTTGGTCTCAGCGGCAGGTGCTGCGTGTTGCTCCGACATGTCTCACTCTCCCCGAACGAGATATTGAGTGGTCCGGTTTCCCTCCCCAGGAACCTGTCTCCGGAGCCGATGGCTCTCAGGCCGCGCGTGTTGGTGTGACAGAACTTTATGATGCCTTGGCGCTGACGCAACGACAAGCGCGCTGTCACATCACCACCGCAATGTCCGTTTTTTGCGGGTTATCTGGGGGACAGAGACCAAAACCGGCATTTCGCCGGTCCGAGATCGGTCACAGAGCCTGCTCTTTCTTGATCAGGAGGAACTGCCCGACATTGATCCGCCCCGACCGAAAGCCGCTTTCGCAATAGCAAAGATAGTAAAGCCACATGCGTTTAAAGCGCTGGTCGAAGCCGAGCGCTGAAATTTGCGGCCAGGCGGCAAGAAACCGGTCGCGCCAGAAAGCAAGCGTCAGCGCATAAGACCCGCCGAAGAAAATCCGTTCGGTGAGCGACAGCCCGTGCGCGCCGCTTTCGCGCGTCAGCGCCTCCGGCGTCGGCAACATACCGCCGGGGAAAATATAGCGCTGGATGAAATCAATCCGGCGCCGGTATTTGGCAAAGAGACTGTCCTCAATCGTGATGATTTGCAGAGCCGCCAGTCCGGCAGGCGCAAGGCGTTCACTCAGGACTTTGAAATAGGTCGGCCAGTTTTCCTCACCCACCGCTTCGAACATTTCAATCGAGACGATCTTGTCAAACGTGCCCCTGACATGGCGGTAATCTTCAAGCCGGATTTCAACGAGATGATCAAGCCCCGCTCGCCTCATCCGCTCATCTGCATAGGTTTTTTGTTCTTGCGATAGAGTGAGCCCCACAACAGATGCGCCATAGTCGCGCGCCGCCACTTCCGCAAAACCGCCCCAGCCGCAGCCGATTTCCAGCACGCGGTCTCCGGCTGTGAGATTGAGCCGTTCGGCAAGGCGGCGGTATTTGCGCTGCTGCGCCTCGCCCACGTCTTGTGTGCTGCCATCAAAATAGGCCGATGAGTAAGTCATCGAAGGATCGAGCCATGCGCCGTAAAACGCATTGCCGAGATCATAGTGAAAGGCAATGTTGGTTTTTGATCCTTTCAGCGTATTGGCATTGCGCCGATGGGTGACAAAGCCGATTGTGTCCGAGAGCGCTGCGAAGAAGCGGTTGGGCCGGAAGGCACCGAGATTGACGGTGCCGAAATGCATCAGCGCGGAAAGACTGTCCGTCGACCAGTCGCCATCCATATAGGTTTCGGCAATAGCGAGATCGCCCTTGAGAAAGAAGCGCCGCACAAAGCGCCAGTTGTGAAGCGCAAGCGTTGCCTCGGGCCCCGCCTCGCCTTCGGCGCGAAAATGTGTGCCATCCGGAAATGTCACATTGAGTGTGCCCGTTCTGACATGCCGCAGGATATGCGTAAGGAGCCACTTGGCGATTCGCGATGACCGAGTGCGGGTCGCGCGCACCGGAGCATCTTGCGCCCCGGCACTCTCCGTCAGACCCTGCACCTGCACTTCCGAAGGCTCAGACATAATTTTATCTGCCCACAAAAATCGCTGCGTCAGATCAGTCTAGCCCAGATGTGGGCCCGCTCAAACGCCAAGTTTGCTGCCGGCGCAATCTTCCGTTGACCGATGCTTTATGTAAGTCTCGCGCCGACAACGGACTATAGCGGGAGATACCCATGCCGGTCACAGGTCGCGTCGTTGTGCTCACCACGGGAGGCACAATCGCATCTTCCTTCGACGCCGCCAAAGGCTCGGTGAGCGCCTCTTTGAGCGTTCACGATCTGCTGGGCGGCATCAGGGCGAAAAGCTTGCCGCAAGTCGAAGGCCGCAACATCCTGTCTAAAAACAGCGCCAGCCTCTCGCTCGATGATGCGGAACTGATCGTCAACGCTATCGTGATCGAGCGTGCCCGTGCCGACGTCACCGGCATCGTCGTCACCCACGGCACGGACACGCTTGAAGAAACCGCTTTCCTCGCCGATCTGATGCTGGAGCCCGGCAAACCCGTTGTCTTCACCGGTGCGCAAGCCGCCGCCGATGAACAGGATAGCGACGGCCCCCGCAATCTCGCCGACGCCATCCGCGTGGCAGGTAGTGCTGAAGCCTGCAATCTCGGCACCCTCGTCACTTTCGACGGTGACGTTTTCTCCGCGCGTGACGCGACCAAGATGCACACAGCGCGGCGTTACACGTTCCGTGCACCCGATGGTCCTTTAGGCCATATCGACGAAGATGTGCTGCGCCTCACGCGTGCGCCGGTATCCTTCCCGCGCTTCCCTCTCGTTGCTCCAGCTGGTCCCGTCGATCTCATCACGCTGACATTGGGTGGCGGAGACCGTCTCGTCCGCCTCATCGCAGACAATCCGCCCAAAGGCCTCGTGCTCGCCGCCACAGGTCGCGGCAATGCAACGCCTGCGATTGTGGAAATGGTCGCAGAACTGACAGCGAAAAAAATTCCGGTCCTCATCACGTCGCGCTCGCCCGAAGGCCGCGTTGCGCCGATCTACGGGCAGGGCGGCGGTGCGGACCTGAAAGGTGCCGGTGCGATTTTCTGCGGTGATATGTCGGGCCCCAAGGCGCGGCTCCTGCTTGCTGTCATTCTCGGCCAGAAAGTGCAGGGCGACATCGCAGCGCACATCACAAACGTCACCGAGGCGACGCTCAATCGCGAGACATGAGATCCGCAAGTTGAAGGTCGCAATCCGCATCCTCGCGTCAAAGATAGCGTTCGGCGATGACAGTGCGTCTCAATCGGGTCTATTCTCGGGCCACCGGAGCAGGACAGACCATGACAATCGTTCTCAACGCCGCCACCAGAAAATTCTCCGACCGCCGCCAGACACTCGACGGTTCGCAGCGGGCCCGCGTGCCCTTCACACATCTCGACACGCTTTGGTTCAACACAGGCACGCTTTGTAATCTCACTTGCGTCAACTGCTATATCGAATCGAGCCCGACCAATGACGCGCTCGTCTATCTGACAAAAGCAGAAGTGAGCCGTTATCTCGACGAAGCGGCTCTCATGTTACCGCGTCCGCGTGAAATCGGCTTCACCGGCGGCGAGCCCTTTATGAATCCCGACATGATCGCGATGGCCGAGGACGCCCTCGCGCGCGGCTTTCGCGTGCTCATCCTCACCAATGCGATGAAGCCGATGCATCATGTGAAGCCAAAGCTGCTGAAACTTCACGGGCGCTACGGGGCGCAACTCTCCCTGCGCGTTTCCCTCGACGGATATGATGCCACCGCGCACGAGGCCTTGCGTGGTCCCCGTTCGTGGCAACCCGCCATCGACGGTTTGCGCTGGCTCAATGATCACGGCTTCAGCATCGCAGTGGCTGGCCGTGCCGTGAACGGCGGCGACGAGCGCGCGACGCGCGACGGCTTTGCCGCGCTGTTCACGTCACTCGGCCTCAGCCTCGACGCGCACGAGCCATCCCATCTTGTTCTCTTTCCCGAAATGGATGTGACGCGCGATGTGCCGGAAATCACCACCGCCTGCTGGGGCATTTTGAAAAAATCACCCGTCTCTGTCATGTGTGCCACCTCGCGCATGGTGGTGAAAGCAAAAGGGAGGGACCACCCTCATGTCGTGAGCTGCACACTGCTGCCCCACGCGCCCGATTTCAACATGGGTGAAACGCTCGGTGAGGCAGTGCAGGACGTTGCGCTCAATCACCAATTCTGCGCACAATTTTGTGTCCTGGGTGGTGCGTCTTGTTCCGTTTGAGTGCTGTGCCATAAGAAACGGATCATTCAGCCGTCGCGTCACCTCGCATATTTGCGAACCGACTATGTTCCATGGTGGCCGGATACGTCGTCAAACGTGCACCTATAAAGCACTGACATCCGTGAGCCACCTTTGGCCAACATCAGCCTGCCTTCACGCGCTGTGAGGCGGGCAACTGCGCAATCAGTTTGTTGGCCGCGAGATAAAGCGCGACGCCTGCAAGTCCTGCAAGCCCCGCAATCGCATAATCGGCAAATCCTGTCGGGCGTGGCGTTTGTGGCAGCAGGATCGCGCCAGCACCCAGCGCCATTAGAAGATTGCGGACCACAAGGGCAGGGTGGAGTGCCTGCTGACCGTCGCTGCCGCCGCAACCGCAATCAATATCGCGTCTGGCGCGCAGGAGATTGATGCCGATGGCGCCTGCGTAAATCGTGAAGATGCCTGCGCCGAGATAGGCAGCGTGTTCCGAACGTGCAAGCAGGCACAAGGCGATGGCCAGTTCGCAGGCCGGTATCGCGCGGCTCGCGGCGTGAACGAGTGCGTCCGGCAAAAGCCGGTATCCGCCCAACTGCTCCTCGAAGGTCGGCCGGTCATTGAACTTGTGCATCGCGGCGAGTGTGAGGATGAGCGCAAGTCCGCCGCGCAGCGCATAATCAATGATCGGATCAATGGTCTGCATCGCCGGGCCTTCAGGTTTGCGTGACAGAGGTTGCGAAATACGCCGCGTGATCCTTCATGCGCAGATAGCGGCCCACGCCCGCGCCTGTGCCATTATGCTCACGTTCCTAAAGCGTCACCGCCCGCTGAAACGCAGGTCGGGCTTCAAGCCGCTTGAGATAGGCTTCCGTATGAGGCTTGAATTTCTCGCGCAAGCCCAGCGTACCGGCAAGATAAAGCGCATAGCCCACCGCAATATCGGCAATCGTGAAACGTCCCGCACAGAGATATTCATTGTCGGTCACTGCTTGCTCAACGCTGCGAAGCCGCGCAAAGAACCATTGTGTGTAATCATCAGCCGCCTGTTGCAAGCGCCGCTCCTTGGGTTCCAGCCGCGTATAGCGCAGCACAATCGTCTGTGGAAATGTGAGCGTCGCATCCGAGCGGTGCAGCCAGTTAAGATAGGTGCCGTAGTCTTTGTCCTTCGGATTGAGACCGAGCGGCGAAGGCCCGTAAGTGTCCACGAGATACTGACAGATACCCGTGGACTCCGTCATCAAAACCTCGCCGTCGGCCCCTTCTTTCTTGTCGACCATAGCAGGCACAGTGCCGAGCGGATTGATGTCGAGATAGCCCTCGCGAAACATGCGCGGCGGAAAGCGCATACTCTCAAGCTCGTAGTCGATGCCCATTTCTTCGAGTGTCCAGAGTGGCCGCACCGACCGCGCCCCCTGACAATGATAAAGTTTGATAGTCATACGCATGTCCCGATCTGATTGTTTTTATGTGTTTCTTCAGGTGATCTTTAGGGGATTTGTCGCCCCGTGCAAGGTGAAACTCTGCGCCCGACTTCATGTCGCGGACCCTTGCGTGATAGAGTAATCATCAACAACATCAAAGATGTGGGGGACGCGCCATGAGACGTTTCAAGAATATCATCGGGCCGCTCGTCGCCTTTCTTGCATTGAGTTTTGGGTCTCTGCCGGTTGATGCCCCCGCACGGGCCGACGACGCGCCGCTCGTCTTTGCTGCCGCCTCGCTCAACGACGTGCTCGGCACCATCGGTAAAGACTACGAAGCAGAGACCGGCAAAAAAATCACCTTCTCCTTCGCCGCGTCGTCAGCGCTCGCCCGCCAGATCGAGGCAGGCTCCCCCGCCGCCATCTTCATTTCAGCCGATAAAGACTGGATGGACTATGTCTCGGCCAAAGGACTGATCAAGAGCGACACGCGCAAAAATCTTCTCGGCAACGAACTCGTGCTGATCGCGCCAGCAGGCTCGCCATCATCCATCACCATCGCGCCCGACTTCCCGCTTCTCGGCGCTTTGGGCAAAGGACGTCTCGCCATCAGCGATCCCGCAAGTGTTCCCGCCGGCAAATATGCCCGCGCCGCGCTCGCCTCGCTCCATGTCTGGGACAGTCTCGCCGATCATCTGGCGCTCGCCGAGAATGTCCGCGTGGCACTCGCCTATGTCGCGCGCGGCGAGGCGCCCTATGGCATCGTCTATAAAACCGATGCGCTCACGCAACCCAAAGTTCGCATCGTCGGCACGTTCGCGTCCGGCACGCATCCGCCGATTGTCTATCCCGTAGCTCAGACAAAAACCGCAAATGCCGAGGCTGCCGCCTTTGCCGCTTATCTTTCCGGCGCGAAAGCCAAAGCCCGTTTCGCCGCTGCCGGTTTCACGTTTCCGGCAGAGTGATCAGTCTTCTGACTTTCTTCTGGTGACGGCGCCTTCTAGATCACGCGCCCAGAGCGAACCCGTCATAATCGGCATTGGCAACTTCGGCGAGCTTCTCGCCATAGACGCCGACGCCGCCGGGATAAGGCATGAAGACCTGCGGCTTGCCGGGAATGTTCGCGCCCATATACCAGGAGTTCGCCTGCGGATAGAGCGTCATGCTGGCGATCCCGTTCACATGCGCCACCCACATGTCTTCCGCATCGGCGCGCGCTTCGATAACACGCAGATTGCCGCGCGTGAGGCGCATCAGACATTCGGTGATCCAGTCCACATGCTGCTCGATTGAGACAATCATGTTGGAAAGCACCGACGGGCTTCCCGGTCCGGTGATGAAAAACAGATTGGGAAATCCCGCCGAGCCGAGCCCCAGATAGGTGCGCGGTCCCGCCGCCCATTTGTCGGCGAGCTTCTCGCCCTTGCGGCCTGTGATATTGACGCCGAGGATCGCGCCTGTCATCGCGTCAAAGCCGGTGGCAAATACGATCTCGTCGACTTCATATTCCATGTCGCCACATTGCACGCCTTTGGCTGTAATGCGTGTGATCGGTGACGTGCGCACATCGACCAGATCGACATGCGGTTCGTTGAACGTTTCCAGATAGCCCGTGTCGAGACACAGCCGTTTGACGCCGACCGGATGGTCGTCGGGCAAAAGTTTCTCGGCCACTTTGGGGTCTTTCACCCGTGTGCGCATTTCAGAACGCGCATAATCAGCGGCAAGATCATTTGATGCCTTGTCGATCATCAGATCGCCAAAGGAGCCCAGGAATGCAAAGCCGCCCATATGCCAGCGCTCATCAAGCTCGCGGTTGATCGCCTCGCGGTCCATGTCGGCGGCAGGCGTTCTGTTATATTCAAAGCAGATGATCCCGCTCCCCGTGGTCCGCGCGTATTTGCGATCATCGAGCAATGTCTGTTTGGAGGCCGCTGCCTCTTCCGGCTTCAGCGGGCGGTTGCCGGCGGGCAGGGTGAAATTCGCGGTGCGCTGAAACACGGTGAGGTGCTTGGCCTGGCTCGCGATCAGTGGAATGCTCTGCACGGCAGACGAGCCCGTACCGATCACGCCAACGCGTTTGCCGGTGAAGTCGACGCCCTGATGCGGCCAGTCGCCCGTGTGATAGGTTGGGCCTTTGAAATCTTCGATGCCTGGAAAATTAGGCACGCGCGCAGCAGACAGGCACCCCGTTGCCATGATGCAGAAGCGCGCACTCACCGCATCACCCTTGTCTGTCGTGATCGCCCAGAGCGCATTGGCTTCATCATAAGTCGCTGACGTCACCCGTGTTGAAAACTGGATGTCGCGTTTCAGATCGAGCTTGTCGGCGACATAGTTCTGGTAGCGCAGAATTTCAGGCTGCGCCGAATAGCGCTCCGACCAGGTCCAGCCTTTCTGGATTTCATCTGAAAAACCGTACTGATATTCGAGGCTTTCAACATCGCAACGCGCACCGGGATAGCGGTTCCAGTACCATGTGCCGCCGACGCCGTCGCCTGTCTCGAAGACGCGTGCGCTGAGGCCTGCGGACCGCAGCTTGTGGAGCATATACATGCCGGCAAAGCCCGCTCCCACAATCACCGCATCGAATGTTTTTGTCGTCGTCGCCATCAGACTCTCCCGAGATTGTAACTGGGCTCTTCAGAGCCTTTATTTGGGACATATAAGACAAGGAAACGGCCCCGTACAAAAGGGCGATCCTGAAAATAATTAGGGTAAGTGCCGGATCAGGGCAATAAGCACCGGCAACCCATTTAAGGAGCGATCCTTCGGACGCTGTCGCCTGCGTCTTTCACATAAGCCGGACGTTGCGGAAAACAGAAGCCGTGGTCTGTGTCGCCTCGGCGGATATTCCCTCGACCGGCGCGACGGTAAGCGTCGGATAAGCGTCCGTCTCCGCCTTGATGTCGATAATTCTTTTCGATCACGCTTTTTCGTCCCCCAGAAACCAATCCATGATGGCCGGATTCTCGTCACGCGGATAGGTATGCGAGAGGTCTTCGATCTCGCGATAGATAACGCGAGCGCCCGCGCCCGTCATCGCGTGACTGGCAACGCGGCCCATCTCCTTGTCGAACATCCAGTCAAGCGCCCCGTGGGTGATATAGAGCGGCAACCCTTTGACGCGTTCGGTGTCGGCCATCTCGACGAGAAACGGATGAAAGCTCGCAGCGATGGGTGCCAGATGCGTGAATGGCGCATCGGCTTGCAAACCCAGCACATAGGTAAACGTACCGCCGTCCGACATGCCGGTGAGCAGGATTTTCGCTCCGTCCACAGACCAGTTTTCTTTGACATGGGCGATCATGCGCATCAGGTTCTGATGGTCAGGCTCGGGCTCCATCAGCGACCAAGTGGGTCCGATGGAGGTGGGTGACAGGAGTATCGCGCCGCGTGTGCGGGCAGAGGCAAGCCAGGTCCAGAGTATATCGCGTCCGTGCCCGCTGCCGCCATGCATGGCAATGATGAGCGGGGCGGGATATGCAGCATCATAGGTTTCGGGCACATAAAGCGAGAAGCCGCCGCGCTCCTGCTTGTCATTGCTGAAATGGCGCAGGCCCGCATCTTCGCGCCCCATACCCGCCGCGAGCCGCTGGATCAGTGCCTTGTCGCCGCGCGCCTTAGGTTCGAGGAAAAAAGGCGAGACCGGCGGCAGCATCGCCGCAACGGGATATAAGGCTTCCGACGCGCGGCTGATATGCCGTAGCGCGCGATAGACGGAGCCAATCGGATTGGCATCCGTCTGCGCCCCGCGCAATTCTTCGAATGCCGTGACGACCTCTGTGGCGACAAGATTAAGCTGTGCGGCAAAACCGGCAAGATCATCCGGCCACTCAATCGCATTGAACGCTTCCGCGCCCAGACGCACCGGCAGATCGGCTTCCGCAAATTGCTCGATCAGCACCTCAAGGCGCGGCGGATGCACATGGCGTGCGATAAACTGCAACACTTCCAGCGCTTCCAGAAGTTGCGGCACCAACGCCATGATGGCGTCCAGCATCACGTCTTTATTGTCTGTCATTGGGGCGTCTCCCTTGCGGGAGAGCATGCCCGAAAAACAAAAAAGCCGGAACAAAAGTTCCGGCTTTCTTATGTCTACCTACTCTTCCTTCAGGGAGAGAGTTCAGGTGAGGTGTATCTTCCTTGCTTGATCTCAAGCCGGAATTTTCACCATCATCCGCTCATAGCCCTTCACGAAGCTCGACAGAATGCGTGTCGGTGCTTCGACGACATCAATGCGCGGGTGGCGCTTGATCAGCTCTTCCCAGACGATCTTGAGCTGCATTTCGGCCAGACGGTTGCCGACGCAGCGATGGATGCCGAAACCGAAGGAGAGATGCTGACGGGCGCGGTCACGGTCGATGATGAATTTGTTGGCGTTCGGGATCACTTCTTCGTCGCGATTGCCTGACGCATACCACATGGCTACCTGATCGCCTTTTTTGATCAGCTTGCCGCCGAGTTCGTAATCGACGAGAGCGGTGCGGCGCATATGCGAAAGCGGCGTCTGCCAGCGGATGATTTCGGACACCATGTTCGGGATGAGGCTGTGATCGGCCCGCAGCTTGTCATATTCGGCGGGGTTTTCGTTGAGCGCGAGAAGACCGCCCGTGATCGAGTTGCGCGTCGTATCATTGCCGCCGACGATCAGCAGAATGATGTTCCCGAGATATTCCATCTGGTCCATGTTGCGCGTGGACTCGCCATGCGCAAGCATCGAGATGAGATCGCCGCCGGGTTCTTTGGCATTGACGCGCTGGTTCCACAGATCGGTGAAATAGGCGAGGCATTCCAGAAGTTCGGCGCGGCGCGCTTCTTCCGATTCAATGATGCCGCTTTCAGGACGCGCAGTGGCAACGTCCGACCAGCGCGTGAGTTTGCGACGGTCTTCCCAGGGGAAATCGAACAGTGTTGCCAGCATCTGCGTCGTGAGTTCGATCGAGATATGATCGACCCAGTCAAAGGCCACGCCCACCGGCATGTCATTGATAAGTTTGACAGCGCGTTCGCGGATCGTGGTTTCGAGTTTGGCAAGGTTCTGCGGCGCGACGATGGGGCTCACGACTTTGCGCTGCGCATCGTGCTTGGGGGGATCCATCGCAATGAACATCGGCAGAATGAAATCGCCATCGGGCTGACCCAACGTGATGCCGCCGAGATGGGCGTCGGACGAGAACACCTGATGGTTCGTATCGACCGCCATGATGTCGTTATATTTGGTGACTGACCAGTAAGGACCCCATTCGCTGGAGGGGCAATAATGCACCGGGGCTTCTTTGCGCAGGCGTTCGAGATAACCCCACATCGCATTGTCGCGCCAGATTTCCGGCTGGGCGATGTCGATCTTGTCGAGCGGAATGGAGTAGGGGTCTTCGCCTTTCACATAAGGCCAGCTTGAGGGCATGATTTCGCGCGGGGCGACTTCCAGTGAAATGTCCGGGGCCTGACGAATTACAGCTTCGCTCATCTTGGGGATTCTCCAACCAGTAACGTAAGGTCCGCCTGCTGAGACGGCCATCATTTTTCATTGAACCGAGCATAAACCCAAACGGACGCTACTGTCACCGGCAAAAATGACGGACCCGTCATTTTTTATTTTAACAATCTCCATAATATATTAGCAGGTCTCTCTCCGCCGGTCTTGAGAGTCACACTCACAATCCCCACATCTTGTGCCGAGATAGATGAAAGCCCGAGACGGATCACCGGACGGAACAGATGACGCGTATCCTGCCTTTCAATTCGCCCTTCCTGCTCGGCTTTGACGAAATGGAGCGCCTCATTGAGCGCCTCGCCAAAGGTGCGGACGGCTACCCGCCCTATAATGTCGAGGATGTGGAGATCTCTGGTGCCCGTGTGCTGCGCATCACGCTGGCGGTTGCCGGTTTCTCGATGGAGGAACTGTCGGTGACGGTTGAGGAAAACCAGCTCGTCATCCGCGGTCGTCAGTGTGAAGACGAAGCCCGGACCTTTCTTCATCGCGGCATCGCGGCGCGTCAGTTCTCGCGCGCGTTTTTGCTCGCCGACGGTATCGAAGTGCTGGGTGCCCGTCTCGATAATGGCTTGCTGGCCATTGATCTTGCGCGCCCCGAGCCCAAGAATCTGGTTCGCAAAATAAAAATCACTGAAGGCCCTGCAAAAGCCTGAATCGAGTTCCTAGATAATTATGGAAGGCTGGACCGGAACGGAGATCGCCGCGTTAAGGGATTTCTGTAGCACCGGTCGCGGGGGCCATATGGCACCCGCTGAAAGGAGTAGTGTAATATGAACAAGAACACACACGGTAACAAAGATCGCGTCGCCAGCATCGCTTCCGGTTGGGGTTCGGTTGACCTGCGCCATCTGAGCGCGGAAACCTTTGCCAATGTCGGAATGCCGGGTGTCGTCTATATCCGCTCGGTGAAAGCAGGTGAGCTTGCCGCAGAACTCGGAACCGAGTTCACCTTGCAAATCGACGTGGCGCCTGAGACCGTGCTCTATGCTGTCCACGCGGCCAACGGCCAGCGCATGGCGATCCTCGATGATCGTGCCGCCGCTTTTGCCGGAGCGCGTGAATATGAATTGGAACCTCTTTCCGTACACTGACGGATTTCGTTCCCGAAAAACAAAAAAGCCTCGATGGAAATATCGGGGCTTTTCATTTGTGTGGACCCTTGAATAAATTACGCCGCGCTGCTCGCTGCCGGTTCCGTCAGAATGGCAAAGAGCGCCGCCGGATCATCGCTCGCGCGCAGCTTTTCAACGACAGAGGGATTGCGCAACAGCCGCGAGATACGTGCCAGCGCCTTCAGATGGTCGGCGCCCGCCCCTTCAGGGGCAAGCAGCAGAAACACGAGATCAACCGGCTGATCATCGACGCTTTCAAAATCGACCGGCGTGTCGAGGCGTGCAAAAAGCCCGTGAAGACGCGTGAGCTGGGCGAGCTTGCCATGCGGTATGGCAATACCGTTGCCGACGCCCGTGCTACCCAGGCGTTCGCGTTCCAGCAGGGTCTCGTAGATGGTGCGTTCGGAAATCCCCGTCAGTTCGCCCGCGCGCGCCGCCATGTCCTGCAGCGTCTGCTTTTTGCTGGTGGCTTTCAGGTGGGCGATAACGCCCTCCGGTGACACCAGATCATCAAGCTCCATGGGTTTTCTCCCGGCCCGTGATCGCGGGCCCACCAGTAAATAGCGCCATCTTATTCAAGACTTTTTCTGTTCGCGGCTGGCATCAATCCAGCCGATATTGCCGTCATCGCGGCGGTAAACGAGATTGAGTCCGCCGGTCGCCCCGTTGCGGAAAACGACAAAGGGGCTGTCTGCGAGATCCATCTTCATCACTGCGTCGACCACCGAGAGAAGCGGCACCTGTGTTGTGCCTTCGGCGATGATGATGGGCTGCGCGTCTTCAGCCAGTTCATCATGCTCGCTCCCGCCTTCCAGCACGAAGGAGGGGAAACTTTCCGCCGGCAGCTCCGGCTTATGGCCGTTGGCATGGCTCTTCAGGCGGCGCTTATAGCGGCTCAGGCGCTTGTCGAGACGTTCGGCAGCGGCCTCAAAAGCGGCATAAGGGTCGGCCGCGCGACCTTGCGTGATGATGCGCATACCCGAATGGAGATGCACGGCGCAGTCGGCTTTCACTTCGTAGCCCTCTTTGGTGAGGGTCACGTGGCCGTCAATCGGCCTGTCGAAATACTTGCCGACGCTGGCATCCAACCGATCCGTAACATGGGACCGGAGCGCGTCTCCGACATCCAGATGATGTCCGCTGACCTGAACCTGCATGAGTACCTTTCCGGGTCACATCTCGCCATTGTCGCAGGTCTTGAAGTGTCTCTGTCAACGAGAGCTTCAAGACCAACTTTGCCACCCCTGAAATGTCAGTGCCCGCGGGCGCTCGATTGTACCTAAGATACGTCAAGGACCATAGGGCGACTTGAGCGGGTCGCAACCTAGTTGCACGGGTCAGGGGTGTCAACCTTACGCCTCTGATGAGATGAAACACCTTATAATTCAACCGTTTAAGAAAAACTTGCCTGTCTGTCGCGGATCAGGCGGGGGCGTGGTCTGGTTAAATCCGCGAGGCGGAAACCTCCGTCTCGCGCGCGGCTTTATGCATAGGCTTTTTTGTCTCGTCTCCGTTGTACTGAGGAAGGGATGTTCAAGGCCTCGCGGTATTTGGCGACCGTGCGCCTTGCGATGTCGATGCCTGACTTTTTCAGGATATCGACTAGATTGTCGTCCGACAAAACGGCGGTATTGAGTTCGGCGTCGATGAGTTCCTTGATGCGGTGACGCACGGCTTCTGCCGAATGTGCTTCGCCGCCCGCCGTCGCGTTGATCGAGGAGGTGAAAAAATACTTCATCTCGAAGATGCCGCGCGGCGTCGCGATATATTTCGACGCGGTAACGCGGCTCACGGTGGATTCATGCATTGAGATCGCATCGGCAACGGTGCGTAAGTTCAAAGGTCGCAAATGCTGAATGCCATACATCAGGAACGCATCCTGCTGACGGACGATTTCAGCGGCCACTTTCAAAATCGTCCGCGCCCGCTGATCGAGACTTTTGACGAGCCAGTTGGCGCTGTTCAGACATTCCGACAAATAGGCTTTTGCTTTGGGATCGCCTGAGAGCTTGGAGACTTCGGCATAATAAATCTGGTTGACCAGCACACGCGGCAGCGTCTCGGCATTCAGCTCGATTGCCCAGGTTCCGTCGGCGCGCTGCTTGATGAACACATCAGGGATCACCGGCACCACAGGCTCGCCGCCAAAGGCAAGACCGGGTTTCGGATTGCAGGTGCGGATGTCGTCGATCATCGACGTGATGTCATCGCGGTCGCAGGCGCAGAGCTTCATCAGCAGATCAAAATCGCGCCTCGCAAAAAGATCGAGATGATTGAGAAATGTCATCATCGTGGGATCAAGCCGGTCGCGTTCAGCGAGCTGGATCGACAGGCACTCGCGCAGGTCGCGTGCGCAGATGCCCGACGGATCAAACGTCTGCAACACTTTCAGCACGGCTTCGGTCTCTTGCAGGCCCGCGCCCATGCGTTCGGCCATCTCAGCGAGATCGGCGGTCATATAGCCGGTCTCGTTGACATGGTCGATGAGATAAGCGCCGATCATGCGCTGGCGCGGATCTTTCAGCGCCATGTTCATCTGGTCCGTAAGATGCTCGCCCAATGTCGCCTCGCGCGTCAGCGTCGATTCCAGAGAGAACTCATTGTCGCCCCCGCCGCCCGAGCCCGTGCCGCCGGATCCTGATACACTCTGCCAGTCCGAGCTTGTCAGGTCAGGGGCAGAAATGGCGCTCTCGTTTTGCGCATCCGCGCGCGCCTCGTCGGCATAGACATTTTCATAGTCCATATCGAGATCGCCCTCGCGTGAGGGCAGCGGTGCATCATCGCTCAGTGTCAGCGCGGTTTCGGCCACCGGCGCATCGGCATAGTCGCGTTCGGTCTCGGCGCTCAGAGAAATAACGTCGGGTTCCGTCGTGCTGGCTTCCAGCAAAGGATTTTTTTCCAGCTCCTGCTCGACATATTCGGAGAGTTCGAGATTGGAGAGTTGCAACAGCTTGATTGCCTGCTGCAACTGCGGCGTCATAACAAGGGCCTGCCCTTGCCGGATTTCCAGTCTGGGTGCTAGTGCCATGTGCGCCCCCCGACCATTCTAGAGAGAGAACCGTTCGCCGAGATAAAGGCGGCGCACTTCTTCATTGCCGACGATTTCAGCAGGCGCCCCTTCCATCAGCACATGACCGTCATGGATGATGACGGCGCGGTCGATGAGTTCCAGTGTCTCGCGCACATTGTGGTCGGTGATCAGGACGCCGATGCCGCGGTCTTTGAGATGAGCCACGAGATCGCGAATATCGCCGATGGCAATCGGATCAATACCGGCAAAGGGCTCATCAAGCAGCATGAAAGAGGGATGTGTCGCCAATGCGCGCGCAATTTCCACGCGGCGGCGTTCGCCGCCCGACAGCGCGATTGAAGGCGTGCGGCGCAGATGCGTGATCGAGAATTCAGCCAGAAGATCGTCGAGCGTCGCCTCGCGGCGGTCGCGGTCGGCTTCAACCACTTCAAGCACGGCGCGGATATTCTCTTCGACTGTCAACCCGCGGAAGATCGACGCTTCCTGCGGCAGATAGCCGATTCCCATGCGTGCACGGCGATACATGGGCAGGTCCGTCACATCATGGCCGTCGAGCGAGATCGTGCCGTAATCGGGTGAGATGAGACCGGTGATCATATAGAAAACAGTGGTCTTGCCGGCGCCGTTGGGCCCGAGCAACCCGACCGCCTCGCCGCGATTGACCGCAAAGCTCACGCCGCGAACGACAGGGCGGCGGCGAAAGCTTTTGCCGATCTTGGACACGGCAAGGCCTGCATTGCTCGCAACCAGACGCGGCCCCTCATGGGCGTCGCGGGCGTCCGCTATTCCCCTGATACTGGTCGGTCTGGATGCTGTTTCGGCGTTTCTTGCCATTTAACCCCTCAGTCCATGTCCTATAGAACGGCAGTTGGCATTAAAATTGTATGAAATGAACCTGTTAACCAAGTGCATTTTACTCTTTTGTATCGTCGGAGGGCTGAAAAAGCGCCTTGACGCGCCCGTTACCGCTCTCTGCGGGGATCTCGGCGGAGGTCCCGCCGGTGACACGGCTGAGGCCGCTATTAAGGTCAATAAAGAGCTGCGTGCCGCGAATGACGTTCTTGCCCTGACGCAGCACGACCTGATCGCCCATCACAATTTCGCGAGTGGCCACATTGTAGCGGGCCCAGTCGCCATCTGCCGATTGATCGTCTTTGGAGAGCACATGCACGCGGCCTGTTGCCACGATCTGCCTGATTTGCGTCTTGCCGCCATTGGGACCGGGCGCATAGGTGGCCTTGAGCCGGTCGGATCGGAGTCGCGTATCGCCTTGGACGGCCAGCACATTGCCGCTAAAGGTCGCCTGCTGGCTTTTGTCCTGTACTTCGAGCATATCGGCTTCGATTTCGATGGGCTCTTTGGGGTCGGTCGCAAAACCCGCCATCGGCTTTTTGTCCTCGGCAGCGCTCGCCTGAAAGGTCAGGCCTGAAAGCATTAGCGCCAAAAATCCGGCCGTCAATCGCTTCGTCATATCCGTCCCGCTCGAAAGTCTCATAAAGTCCCCGCTCACTCTTTGCCGTAAAATTTGGTTTTCACGCGACCTCTGAAGGTCAGCATCTGCTCTTCATTATCGGCAACCATGCTGTCAGCGCTGAGCGTTCCGGCAGGCCCGTGGCCTTCCACAGGTCTATCGCTCGTGAACGTGCCTTTCTTGAAATCAATCGTGCCTTCCGTGCCGTGAAACTCGTAACCGGACGACATATAGACATCTATATTCTGTTGCAGTGTCAGGTGTTGTGCTTCCGTGTTGAGCCGCCCGTTGGCTGATTTCAGCGAGATCCAGCTGTCATCATCCTTCAATTTCAGGTCGGCCTCCACATTGTCGAGCGTCACATGGGTCGGTGCGTCCTTGTCCTGTGTCGCGGTATCAGCCGTCACAAGATAAGGTTCGCCCGCGCGATCAAGCCCCGTGATGCGCGGCGAGACCATGCGCAGATCGGAGTTGAAGACGGTGATTTCCTTGGTTGTGATTTCGAGGCTGTCTCGATCCTCAAACAGCCCCGAGTAAAAAAGCACGGTGGTAAAAAGCGCAACAGCGATTAGCGGCAGAGCCACCTTCATCACTGACACAAAACTGCTGTGTCGTTCGACGCGTCGTTCCCGAAGCGCATCAGAGCCCGCGTTGGGCGCTTTGCGTCTGCCGTAAAGACCATCTGCCATATGTGAGATGCGATCGTCAGCGCGTTCGTTATCTGTGTCTGCGTCTTGTTCCATTGTGTCCCTAGGTCCGGTCATTTATTTTGATTTGCCTACGGAACAAAAAAGAACAACAAAAAGAGCAACCGGCATGAAGCAAATGTAAGGGGCCCGAAGCCCCGTTGAAACAGGGGCCGATTATGCGCTCAAGCGCTTGCAACCGTCAACGTAAGGGCAGTCGGCCTGATAAGAAAGGTTAAATAAATCAGGGCTTTAATGCGCGAAAATATCGTCCTCGGGCCAGCCCTGCAGATCAAGCGCCGCGCGCACAGGTAGAAACGCGAAACAGGCTTTGGCAAGCTCCGTGCGGCCTTCGCGTGCGAGCATCGCGTCCAGCACCGCTTTGATCGCATGAAGGTGCAGAACATCGGACGCCGCATAAGCAAGCTGGGCTTCACTGAGTGTTGCAGCGCCCCAGTCCGAGCTTTGCTGCTGCTTAGACATATCAACATTCACCGCCTCGCGTGCAAGGTCTTTCAGCCCGTGGCGGTCTGTATATGTGCGTACAAGTTTAGACGCGATTTTGGTGCAATAAATAGGTGTCGTATTGACGTGGAGATAGCGTTCCATCATGGCTACATCAAAACGCGCGAAGTGAAAAATCTTCAAAACCGCTTTATCTGCCATCAGCGCTTTGAGGTTCGGCGCATGATAGGATGAGCGGTCCAGTTGCACGAGATGCGCATTGCCGTCGCCCGCCGAAAGCTGCACGAGGCACAAAGGATCACGCACCGGATTAAGGCCCATCGTCTCGGTATCAACCGCCACGCTTGCGCCGAACGTGAGACCGGCAGGCAGGTCGCCCTTGTGCAATGTAATCGCCATGTGTTTCCTGAAATCCTTAATCGTCGCGACAATCGCCGGACTTTCATATTCCGCCCGTTTGACCGGTTTGGTAGCCAGAATATGCTGCATCGTCCCTTTATGAAAAGAAAAGGAGGGATGCCAAACATCCTCGCGTTATAAAACGCAAAAATGGTGCCCAGAAGAAGACTCGAACTTCCACGCCCTTGCGAGCGCCAGCACCTGAAGCTGGTGCGTCTACCAATTCCGCCATCTGGGCATCTATCGGGGGCGAGACTTAAATTGAGCCTTGAAACTTGTCAATCAAAGCCTTTTCCAAAGGCTTTGCAATTTTCCTTAAAGTGCTTGCGTATGGCGCAAGCGGGCTTTGCTCAAACGTCCTATTGGGCTATCTAAAGATAGGTTATTTGCTGAGATTAAGGACAGAAGACAATGGCGGACTATAAGCGGTCACGTGCAGACCTGCCTGCGGGCGCACTCATCACCGTTTTCGGCGGGTCAGGCTTTGTCGGTCGTCATGTCGTCCAGGCCCTTGGTCGTCGGGGCTACCGCATCCGCGTTGCCGTCCGCCGCCCCAATGAGGCGATTTTCCTCAAAACTTCAGGCAATGTGGGCCAGATCGAGCCGGTTCAGGCCAATATCCGTGATGACGCCTCCGTCGCCCGCGCCGTCGAAGGGGCCAGCGCCGTCATCAATCTTGTCGGCCTCCTCAGTGAAACCGGCAAGCAGAGCTTCACCTCGGTGCAGATCGAAGGGGCCGAACGTGTCGCCCGTCTCTCAAAAGCCGCAGGCGTCCCCGTCTTCGTGCAGCTTTCCTCACTCTCGGCCGATGCCGAGGGCCCGTCCGAGTATGGCCGTTCCAAAGCCGCAGGCGAGGCCGCTGTCCTCGCTCACTATCGCGGTGCTGCGATCCTGCGCCCCTCGGCTATTTTCGGCGCGGAAGACCAGCTCTTCAACCGCTTTGCGGCCCTTGCCCGTCTGCTGCCTGTCCTGCCCGTCATCCACGGTGCCACGCGGATGCAGCCGGTCTATGTCAAAGACGTGGCCGAAGCCGTCGCCCGTGCTGTTGAGACAACGCAGGCGGACGGCAAAATCTATGAACTCGGCGGACCGGAAATTCTCTCTGTCCGCGCCATCATGGAGCTCACGCTCAAGCAGATCCGCCGCAAGCGCCTTCTGGTCCCGACCCCGGCCTTCATCGCGCTCGTCAATGCTTCTGTCTTGCAGCTTCTCCCCGCGCCGCTCCTCACCGTCGATCAGGTCCGCTCGCTGGGGGCCGACACCGTGGTGAGCGATGCCGCCAATGCGGAAGGCCGCACCCTCGCCGGTCTTGGCATTGTCGCCACCGCACCCGAAGCGGTCCTGCCGTCCTACCTCGCGCGCTTTCGCAAACGCGGCCAGTTCGAGCCCAATGCCGAGCCCGTTCCTCAGGACTGAACAGGCCCGCAAGATTAAAAAGGGGAGGGCGTCACATGAATATCGGTGAAGTGGCAACGCTCTCGGGCGTCACCCCTAAAACCATCCGCTACTATGAACAGATCGACCTTATCGCCGCCCCCGCCCGTGGTGCCAACGGTTACCGCGCTTATACCGACGAGGCCGTCCACACGCTGCGCTTCGTCGCCTCGGCCCGCAATCTGGGCTTCACCGTCGAACAATGCCGCGCGCTGCTGGCGCTCTACCGCGACAAGTCCCGCGCCAGCGCCGACGTCAAACGCGTGGCCAACACCCATATTGCCGAGATCGACGCCCGCATCGAAGAATTGTCCGCCATGCGCAAAACGCTCGCAACGCTCGCCCACCGCTGCCACGGCGACAACCGGCCCGATTGCCCGATCATCGACGAGTTGAGTGCGCCGCCGAACCTGTCCAAAGAAAAGAAATCAGTTTAGCCAAAGCTGAGTAAACAACTTAGATTGTGCCCATGCGCCAACTTTATCACCTGCCCATTTCCCCCGCCTCGCGCAAAGTGCGTCTTGTCCTTGCCGAGAAAGCCATCGCCTTTGATCTGATCGAGGAGCGTGACTGGGAGCGCCGCGAAGAATTTCTGAGTTTGAATCCCGCAGGCGAAGTTCCCGTCTTCATCGGCGAAGAGGGCGAGGTCATCTGCGGTGCCAATGCCATCTGCCAGTTTCTCGAAGAGACAAATCAGGGCTCGATCCCGCTCATGCCCGCCACCGCTCTGGAGCGTGCCGAAGTCCGCCGCCTCACCGACTGGTTCGATCGCAAATTCGCAGCCGAAGTCTCCGATGGTCTGATTTTCGAAAAAGTCGCCCGCCGCTTTTTGTCATCCGCCGATGGCGGCGGCGCACCCGAGATGGATGTGGTGCGCGCCGCCCTTCACAATCTGCGCTACCACCTCGATTATATTTCCTATCTCATGGAAACCCGCCGCTGGCTTGCGGGCGAGGAACTGACGCTCGCCGATCTCGCCGCCGCCGCGCATCTGTCCTGTCTTGATTATATTGGCGACGTGCCCTGGACCCAGTACCCGCTTGCCAAAGACTGGTACGTCCGTATCAAATCGCGCCCCGCCTTCCGCCCGATCCTCGCAGATCATGTGCCGGGTATGCCGCCGCCGAAACTCTATGTCAATCTCGACTTCTGATCATCCGCTCAAGGATCAAATCTTCGACCGTGCCCGCGCCGCCGGTTTCGATCTCGTTGCCATTACAAAGCCCGACGCCACACCGGCCGCCGCCTCGCGCCTCCATCATTATCTGAGCGAAGGCCGTCACGGTGATATGGGCTGGATGGCCGAAACCCAAGCGCGCCGTTCATCTGCTGCAACGCTCTGGCCGGAAGCCCGCAGTCTCATCATGCTGGCCATGAATTACGGCCCCGACAACGACCCGATGGAAAATCTCGCCGACAAAGAGGCGGCCAACATCTCGGTCTATGCCCGCCATCGCGACTACCATGACCTTGTAAAATCACGCCTGAAACAAGTCGCCCGTTGGCTCGCAGAGAGCACCGGCGCCGAAGTCAAGGTCTTTGTCGACACGGCGCCGCTGATGGAAAAACCCTATGCGGTCGCGGCCGGCCTCGGCTGGCAGGGCAAGCATACCAATATGGTTAGCCGCGAGTTCGGCTCGTGGCTTTTTCTGGGCTCGATCCTCACAACGCTGGACCTCGAAGCAGATCATCCGGAGACGGATCATTGTGGTGCCTGTTCCCGCTGCCTCGATGTGTGCCCCACCAAAGCCTTCCCCGCGCCCTATCAACTCGATGCGCGCCGTTGCATTTCGTATCTGACCATCGAAAGCAAATCCCACATTCCGGTGGAGTTCCGCAAGCCCATCGGCAACCGCATCTACGGCTGCGACGATTGCCTGGCCGTCTGCCCGTGGAACAAGTTTGCGCAATCCGCCCGCGAACTGGCGCTCCGCCCGCGCGGCGATCTGTTGTCGCCCCGCCTCGCCGATATGGTGCAACTTGATGATGCCGCCTTCCGCACCCTCTTTTCCGGCTCGCCGGTCAAACGCATCACCCGCACCCGCTTCATCCGCAACGTGTTGATCGCGCTGGGCAACAGCGGTGACACAAGCGTCGTCCCCCTGATCATCGAAAAACTTGCCGACCCCTCGCCCCTTATCCGCGCTATGGCCGTCTGGGCGCTGAACGAACTTGCGCCTGCTGACGCCCGCGCCCGCCGCGACACAGCGCTGTCTTCAGAGGAAGACGAATGCGTGCAGAGCGAGTGGCGCTCCGTCTAACCGTTTCCCTTTAAATAAACCTTCGCCGCCTCCGCCCGCGGATCGTCCGCCCGTCCCATCGTCACAGCCGTATCCACCACCGCCTGCCAGTCCGCTCTTGCGCCAACGACATCCATCGCCGCTGCTTTCGTGCGTCCTCGCTCCAGCAGGGCCGACAGATTATGCGGTGCAATCTCCACCGCGCGATTGGCGTCTGCCAGCGCCGAGGCGGTCGCGCCCAGATTGCGCGAGGCCGTCGCCCTCAACGTCAGGGCGTCGGCGGAATTAGGTTCCTCCGACAGAATGAGGCTAACGTCGTCGCGCGCCCCCGCCCAGTCTTTTGCGACCGCGCGGATATTGGCGCGGTCCATGAGGTATCGCGCCGTCGGATGCAGCGCCAAAGCCTGATCAATCGCCACACGCGCGCGCTCGTTATTGCCGACCACAAACCAGGCATCCGACACTTGCGCAAAAACTTCCGCCTGATCTTGCGGCGGTGCCGATGCTGCGCTCATGCCGAGCGCCACCTGGCTCAAGGCTTTGGCCGCCTCTTCATGCTGTCCGAGATCGCTCAGCACGAGCGCTTTGCAATGAAGCGCGGCGAGCTTGTCCGCGCCGTCCGCGTCAGCCCATTTCGTTGCGTAATCGAGCGCCTCTTTCGGTGCTGTGCTGTTAAGTGTCAGGCAAGCGTCATAATCGCCCTTGAACGGGGCGGCGGCTTTGGCTTTCTCGTCGGCGTGAGCGCCCGTCGCCGCGATCAGAAAAATCGTGAGCCCCAGCCCTGCAATTTTGCGTGTCATTGTTTTCATGGCGGCTAAACTCCGCCAGCCGAGCCCGCTTGGCAAGAGTGCCCCCCGCATTAAATTATCTTCAGGAAACACCGTGAGCGCCAATCGCCAAAAACTCTTCTGCTTCGGCCTCGGCTTTTGCGCGCTCGCTTTTGCAAGGCGCATGGAAGGGCAGGGCTTCACTATCGCAGGCACCTGCCGGACCGAAGCAAAGCAACAGGCCCTGCGCGCGCAAGGCATCGACGCTCATCTCTTCAGCCCCGATCACCAGCTCGATCCGGCAATGCTCACCGGCACGACCCATCTCCTCGCCTCCGCCCCCCCCGATGAGGAAGGCGACCCCGTCATTGCCGCCTCAGGCTATCTATTGCGCAAGCTCCCGCTCAAATGGGCGGGCTATTTGTCGACCACCGGCGTTTACGGCACACGCGACGGCGACTGGGTCGACGAGACGTCGCCCTTGACGCCGACCACAACGCGCGGGAGCCGCCGCCTCGCCGCCGAGGATCAGTGGCGAGCCCTCGGCCTGCCGCTCCACATCTTTCGTCTGGCAGGCATCTATGGCCCCGGCCGCAACCAGCTCGAAACCGTCCGTGCGGGCACAGCCAGACGCATCATCAAACAGGGCCAGATTTTTTCCCGCATCCATGTTGACGATGTGGCGCAGGTGCTTGCCGCCTCGCTCGCGCATCCCGATCCCGGTGCCGCCTATAATGTCTGCGACAACGACCCCGCCCCCCCGCAAGAGGTCGTCGCTTACGCCGCCGGACTTTTAGGGCTCGAACCGCCCCCCGAAATCGCTTTCGAAGACGCCGACCTCTCCCCCATGGCCCGCAGCTTCTATGCCGAAAGCAAACGTGTCTCGAACAAACGCATCCGCGAGGAACTGGGCGTGACGCTGCTTTACCCCACCTACCGCGAAGGCCTCAAAGCCCTTCTCGCGCAACTCTAGAGCTTGATGACATTAGATTGACGCATAGCCGGAGTTTTTGAGGTAATTT
>JAZJXO010000009.1:0-93326 GCA_040390855.1 Pseudomonadota bacterium | reverse complement strand
GCAAATTACCTCAAAAACTCCGGCTATGCGTCAATCTAATGTCATCAAGCTCTAGTCTTTGAGCGGATTTCTTGAGAAAATCACAACAAAAAAGGCCGCAACTTGGTTGCGGCCTTTTCGTATTTTGAAGTGACAGCGATCAGGCGGCTGTCGAGTAGCGCTTGAGCTGGTGGTCGACATTGCCGAACTGGGTGTCGATCATGGTGAGGCGCTTGAAATAGTGGCCGACGTTGAGTTCGTCGGTCATGCCCATGCCGCCGTGAAGCTGGACGGCCTGCTGGCCGACATAGCGGCCGGCTTTGCCGATCTGCACTTTGGCACCTGCCGCCGCTTTGATGCGCTCGGCTTCGGATTCTTCCAGTTTCAGGTTAACCATATAGGTCATCGACACGGACTGCTCGTAGGCCATGAACATGTCGACCATGCGGTGCTGGAGGACCTGGAACTTGCCGATGGCCACTCCGAACTGTTTGCGCGTCTTGCAATACTCAACGGTGGCTTTGTTCAACTCGCCCATGCAGCCGACAGCTTCGGCGGACAGGGCAGCAATCGCCTGATCGGTGATCTTTTCGACGAGGGGGAGGCCCTTGCCTTCGGCACCGATCAGCGCGTCGGCGCCGAGTTTGACGTTTTCGAAAGTGATTTCCGAGGCACGGCGACCGTCCACTGTCGGGTAGTCGCGGGTCGAGACACCGGCGGCGTTCTTGTCGACGATGAAGACCGAGACGCCATCACGGTCACGCTGGCCGCCCGACGTGCGGGCTGTGACTATGAGCTTCTGGGCCCAAGGCGCGCCGAGGACGACGGCCTTGTAGCCATTGAGCGTGTAGCCTGCTCCGTCTTTTTTCGCGGTGGTGACGAGATCAGCAAGGTTGTAGCGGCCCTGCGGTTCGGCATAGGCGAAGGCCCAGATGGTCGAGCCGTCAACGATGCCCGGGATGAACGCGTCCTGCTGTGCTTTTGAGGCACCTTCACGCAGGAAGCCACCGGCGATCACAACTGTTTCGACGAAAGGCTCGACGACAAGGTGACGACCGAACTCTTCCATGAGGATCATTGTTTCGATAGCACCACCACCGAGACCGCCCTGCTCTTCCGAGAAGGGAGCGGCAAGGAGGCCAAGCTCTGCGAACTGCGCCCACATCGGCTTGCTCATACCTTCAGCCGACTTCACGATCTTGCGACGTGTATCGAAGTCGTATTTGTCATTGAGCAAAGCCTGCACCGAATTGCGCAACAGCGTCTGTTCCTCGGTGAACGAAAAATCCATGTCCTACCCTTCCCGTTTTTTCCTGACTGCGTGTTGCAGTCGCTTAGCTGGTTTCTGTCAGATGCTTCAGCCGGTTAAAGGCCTAGCACCATTTTCGCGATAATGTTGTGCTGGATCTCGTTCGAGCCGCCATAGATCGAGGTCTTGCGCATGTTGAAATAGTTTTGTGCCGCGCCGTTGGAATAAGCCGGACCGGCAACGAAGTCGTTGCCTCCCATTTCGCCTGTCGGCACTTCAACGGAACCGTAATTGCCGACAGCTTCCACGGCGAGTTCCGTGATGCGCTGCTGGATTTCGGTGCCTTTGATCTTGAGAATCGAGGCTTCCGGTCCCGGACCCTTGCCCTTGCTTTCGGCGGCAAGCGTACGCAGTTCTGTTACTTCGAGCGCCGAGAGGTCGATTTCGAGTTCGGCGACCTTGCGGACGAACGCGTCTGTTTTGATGAGCGGCTGGCCGTCGATCAGTTCGGCGCTGGCGATGCTTTTCAGACGTTCGATCGCCTTCTTGGAACGCGCCACACCGGCGATGCCCGACCGCTCGTTGCCGAGCAGAAACTTCGCATAGGTCCAGCCTTTGTTTTCTTCGCCGATGCGGTTTTCGACCGGCACACGCACGTCCTCAAGGAAGACTTCGTTCACTTCATGCGCGCCATCCATCGTGATGATGGGACGCACGGTGATGCCCGGTGTTTTCATGTCGATGAGGAGGAAGGAGATGCCTTCCTGTGCTTTAGCCGCCGGGTCGGTGCGGACGAGACAGAACATCCAGTCGGCATATTGCGCAAGCGTCGTCCAGATCTTGTGGCCGTTGACGACATAGTGATCGCCATCAAGCACGGCGCGGGTCTTGAGCGAAGCAAGGTCGGAACCGGCACCCGGCTCGGAATAACCCTGACACCACCAATCGTCGGCAGACAGGATGCCCGGCAGGAAACGTTTTTTCTGTTCTTCGGTGCCATAATTGAAAATCACAGGGCCTACCATGGCCAGACCGAAGGGCAGCAGCGCCTGTGTTTCGGCGCGCGCATTCTCTTCGTTCCAGATATAGCGCTGCGTGATCGTCCAGCCTGTGCCGCCGTATTCGACCGGCCAATGGGGGACGACCCAGCCTTTTTTGTAAAGGATGCGATGCCACGTCAGGATGTCTTCCTTCGACATTTCGCCACGGGTGCGACGATTGGCGAGGTCCTTGGGATAGTTGTCGGCGATGAAAGTGCGCACTTCGTCACGAAATGCCATCTCTTCCGGTGAAAAACTCATATCCATGGGGTGACCTCCTTAGCGGATGGCCACATGCTGGGGAGCACATGAGGCCAGATCGTATATTTACAGCCGCCAAACGTCCGGACCTGTGTACGGTTTCATGGTGGCAAATGGTTGACGGGCCGACTTGACGAACGGCCACCAAAGGTCCCCGTCCGCGTCACCCTATTTTGGGCGTGATATTAGCCACGCAGGCCCGAGTTGCAAGGCCATTAGACATAGAAGAATGAACGCCTCGTTGTGCATTCGTGCACCGGCTTCGATTCAAATCCGTTCAATGGCGTTCGCGTCAGAGCGAACTGACATAAGCCACGAGACTATCGCGCTCTTTGGCGCTCAAAGCCCTGAAACGCTCACGCGAAGCCTCGCCCTCGCCGCCATGCCAGAGGATCGCCTCGGCAACGCCACGGGCACGGCCATCATGCAGCAAGCGGTCATGGCCGTTGACCTGCGGGATCAGGCCGATGCCCCAAAGCGGCGGGGTGCGCCATTCGCTGCCTGTCGCTTCGTAGTCGGGGCGGCCGTCGGCAAGGTCCGGCCCCATGTCATGCAACAGCAGGTCGGTGAAGGGATGGATCGTCTGGTTTGCCAGCGTGATGGGAGCGGCGGCGTGACCTGTGACCATGGTGGGCGTGTGGCAGGCGGCGCAGCCGATGGAGGCAAAGATTTTCTGGCCAGCAAGGACCGCCGGGTCGGTCGGATTGCGGCGGGCGGGGACGGCGAGTGTGCGGCTGTAAGTGACGAGGCGGTCGACGAAATCGTCGGAGAGTTCAGGTTCACCGCCTGTGATCGCGGCGGCACAGGCGGTCTGGGCGGGCGGACAATTCTGGTCCGGACGCAAGCTGGTCGAAAGGCCGATGTCGCCCCGGGCGGCGCCGGTGTCTTGCGCGAGCAAGGTCGGCTGATTGGCTTTCCAGCCGAAGCGGCCAAGCGCCTTCTTGCCGCTCACCGGATCCATGACCCAGTTGGGGCGACCGGAAATGCCGTCGTGATCGGCATCATCGGGATCGGCGCGTTTGAGAATGTCCTCGGCATAGACGACTTCGAGAAGACCGAGGCCGAAGACCTGATTGGCGACGCGGGGCGACATCATCAGATCGGAACCGAAGGGACCGAAGGCGGGGTCGGACAGAGTGAATGTCGGTTTTGTCAATTCGTATCGGGTCCCGTCGGCATAGGTGCCGTCAACGGACGTCCATGCGACATGGACTTTTGCTTCTGCGGGCACGCCGAGAATGGAGCGGTCGTTGATCTGGTCGCCGTAAGCAGGATGGGGCTTCGGGCCGCCGTCCACATCCTTGCCCGGCACGGAAACGCGGATGAGCAGGCTGTCGAAATCTGTCTCGCTCTCAAGCGGCGGACGACCGCGACCGTCGCGCGTGTGACAACCCGAACACGAGACGCGGTTGAAGACCGGACCCAAGCCGTCGAAAGATTTGACCGAGCCTGGAGCCGTCGTCCAGTTGGTATTGAAAAGGCGGTTGCCGAATGAGAAGGCGCGGCGCTCTTCGGGCGTCAGCGGGGCACCCGGATCGGCGAAGGCGTTGCGGTTGCCAAGCTCGGTCGTATATGTGCCGCCCGGCGGTGACCCCGGATCAGGCATGGCAACGGGCATGGCAACGGGCAAAACGGAAGACAGTGCGCCTGTCGAGCGCACTGTCTGAACCGCGAATCCGCCTGCAACCACAAGGGCTGCTGCAATCACCGCTAGAATGAGCGGCGATATTTTCTGTTTCAACACCTCAAACGATCTCTCTCAGTTTGACGCCACGGTGATGGTGATGCCGAGCGCCTGACCGACGGCGACGAGCAACTTGCTTTCGGCAATCAGATCCTCGATGGCGGCTTCCATCTTCTTGCGACCTTCACTGCCTTTCGACGTGGCCAGAACATTGTGGTCAATCGGGTGAGGAATGGCGGCGAGAGATGCCGATGTCTTCTTCATCTGGGCTGTGACCTGCCTGGCAAGATCGGGGTTCACGCGCTCCACAAGGCCCACCAGACCCTGACCCTTCCAGTCGCCATAGGTGCCGGACCAGACATTCACGACGCTCTGGTGATCGGCGATGAAGACCTTGTGCGAAGTGTCGCTGAAGCAGGAGGTTTCGTCTTCCTGATCGCCTGATTCAAGCGCGACGCTCATGCGCTCGATGGCAAGTTCGGAGCCTGCAAGATTGGCCATGCCGGTGAGCATACGGCCAAGGGCTTCGCGCTGATCAAGCGCCACGAATTTGTGAACGTAAGTCTTGCCGAGTCTCGTGTCCCACTGCGCGCTGAGCCAGAGAAGGTCGTTGACGATGCCCTCCGTGACGGTGGTCAGATAGAGACGGCGGCGGTCATTATTGTTTTTGCCTGCGATATAATCTGTAGCAGGACGATTACCCGCACCGGTGTCGGACAGGTCCTGGCCCCAGAGCAGAAACTCGACGGCATGGAAGCCTGTTGCCACGTCTTTTTCATCGGCGGCCTGATCGCGTTCGCGGATCGACTTCTCGGTGAGCTTGATCGAGGGATCGTTGATGATGCCGGCCTTCGGATTGCCTTTGACATAGTCGATGAAGGCTTCGTTGAGCGGCCATGCATTGAGGCGGCCTTCGGGGCCTTCATCGCCGTCGGCGGTTTTGGCAAAATCAATCGGGCCTTCATAGAAGCGATAGGACTCGGTCAGCGAGTAGGTGATGTGGGCATCGAGCCATGACGCGCGCGCGGCGGCCAATGTCTTGTCACTCGGCTTTGCCAGAAGCGCGGCAATCGCCTTCTGCATCACGACGGCCTTCTGGTAGGAGACGTCATAGGAGCGGTGAACAAGGTCCGTGTAAGATACTATTTCGGCAGCGGCGCCATAGGTCGGCGCGGCACCACCAGCGGCGGCGAAGTTGGCCGGAATTTCGCCCGGACCGGATGCGAGGGCCGTCAAGGGCGCGGTGGCCAACGTCGCAGTCAGGAAAAGTGCACTGACGGAAATCCCGAGTTTTTGCCGTTTCTGCATTATTTATCCCTTCGCATCAAAAGTTGTTGCGAACGAATTTCATTTTCACACGCAAAAGTCAAGTGTTGAGAGTGGTTCCGAGTTGCATATTCGTCGCCATTTCGTTGTGGCAGGCAACGGCACCGCGCAACAAAGCGAGGGAAAAGGCGGCTCCTGTGCCATCTTCCAGCAAAATGCCGGTTTCGAGAAGCGGCGTTTTGCCGAGCTTCTGCAAAAGTCTGGCATGGGGGGCGGAGCCCGAGGCATGGGCGGCCAGACAATGGTCGAGCGCGGAGGGCTCGGCCTTGTGGAGCACGGCGGCAGCGACGCAAGCGACAAACCCGTCCAGCAGGACGGGGATGCGCTGGAAGCGGGCGGCTATGATCGCGCCTGCCATGGCCGCGAGTTCGCGCCCGCCAAGTTGACGCAGGATTTCGAGCGGGTCCTGCGCGGACACATGTGTTTCGAGGGCGAGATTGATCGTGTCGATGAGGCGCGCGTCGTCGCACCAGTCGGCAGCCTTGTCGCCATACAATTTGGCGGCCACCGCCGAGGCGACGACGAGATTGCCGCCACCTGCGGCACCGACGCAGAGAAGGTCGGCGCCACCGGCGATTGATTCCATGCCGAAGGCCATGGTGGCGGCGCAGGCCTGTTCGGAGAGCGCGTCACCGGTGCAGATGTCGGGCGTCGGCAGATCAAGCGCGAGATCAAATACTTTGAGCCCTGCGTTTTGCGATAACGCCAACACATTGACGGCTGCACCGCCCGAGGCGAACAATTCGACAGCCGCGCGCGTGTCGGAGGCCTGAAGCCCCGAGGGCACGCGCTTTGCGACCTCGTGAGTCGCGGCGAAAATCGCGATGAGGGGACGATCCAAGGTCGGGCGGGCGAGCGACTGCCAGCGGGCGAGATGGTGGCCCAGTTCTTCGAGACGACCGAGACTGCCGACCGGTTTCGCCAGCGCGACATTGCGCGCGCGCCAGTCGTCGCCGGCCTGATCATCGGCAGGCGGCAACGTGTCGAGCAGGTTGCGGATGTCGTCGAAGGGCATACCGGTGAGCGAGCGGGTCATCACATTATGTCTCTGCGTTTGAAGTGGTTTCCTATACCCTGCCCCGTGCCCCAAGAGAAACGGAATTGCCATCTTGTCCCTTTTTGCCGCGCCAGCGCCCGTCGCCTCCTCGCCTTGTATTGATATTTGCGATCTCGACGCGCCGGACGGCACATGCCTCGGCTGCGCACGGACCTCGCACGAGATTGCCTGCTGGGGCGCGCTCAACGAGACGGAACGGCGCGAGATCATGGCAGAGCTTCCCGCACGGATCGTCGCGCTTGGCTCCCGCGCGGCGGCACCGCAAGAGGCTCTGGCGAAAATTGACTCTGTGTTGAATGGGGCGAGCGCGTGACAATTTCAACCTATGCAAAGACCGATGACATTCTGGGTCATCCGCGCGGATTGAGTTTTCTTTTCGGCACGGAACTCTGGGAGCGCTTTTCCTATTACGGGATGCGGGCGCTGCTGGTGCTCTACATGGTCAAGCATTTGTTGCAGCCGGAGAATGCGCAGCATGTGATCGGCTATGCGTCGGTGGCCTCTTTCTTCACCTGGGCCTTCGGACCGCTCGATATTCAGCCGATGGCATCGCAGATTTACGGCTTCTATACGGGGCTTGTTTATCTCACGCCTGTTTTCGGCGGGCTGATCGCTGACCGCTGGCTCGGACGACGACGCACGATTGTTCTCGGTGCGGTGCTGATGGCCATTGGTCATTTTATGATGGCGTTCGAGCCGATGTTTTTCATCGCGCTTTTCACGCTCATTCTCGGCAATGGTGCATTCAAACCGAATATGTCGTCACAGGTCGGGATGCTCTATGCGCCGGATGATGCACGACGGGACCGCGCCTATTCGATTTTTTATGTCGGCATCAATCTCGGCGCGTTTCTCGCCCCGATTGTCTGCGGCACACTTGGCGAGGAAATCGGCTGGCATTACGGCTTCGGCGCGGCGGGCGTCGGGATGCTTGTCGGCCTCGCGATTTATCTCTGGGGCACAAGGCATTTGCCGGTGGACAATCTGCCCGTGCGGGGCGCGGGCCGGAAGTCACGCGTGAAGCTCACACGGGACGACTGGCGGGCGATCACGTCGCTGCTGGTGCTTTGCGTTTTCGTCACGTTCTTCTGGGCGACTTACGAGCAGCAGGGCAACACGATGGCGCTGTGGATCGACACGCAGACGGACCGGCATATCAATCTGCTGTTCTGGGCGGGCGAGATTCCGACATCCCTGTTCCAGTCACTCAATCCGTTTATGATTTTCGCCTTCACGCCTTTTGTCATCGCTTTGTGGACATGGCAGGCGAAACACGGGCGCGAGCCTTCGACGATTGTGAAAATGGCTTTCGGCTGTTTCGGTGTGGCGCTCGCCAACATTGTGATGCTTGGCGCGGCATGGCAAGCAGGTCCGGCGGGCACGGCGAGCGCACTTTGGCTCATCGCTTATTTCGCCATTATCACAACGGGCGAGCTTTATATCTCGCCGACGGGATTGTCGCTCGTCTCGAAAATCGCGCCGGTGCAGTTGCTGTCGATGCTGATGGGCATCTGGCTTGCGACAAGCTTCACGGGAAATTTCATCGCGGGCTATCTCGGCAGCTTCTGGAGCGTGATGGACAAGGGCGATTTCTTTTTGATGATCGCGGGGGTCGCCGCAGCGGCGGGCGTTGCGATCTGGGGATTGAGTTTGGTGTTGTTGCGAGATGGGAAGTGAAAGATCGGCCCTCCCCCTCACTTGCGCTCAGGCGCGAACAGCAAGGGGGAGAGGATTTTTTCACTTCGCTTTTTTTGTGTGGATCCGCTTCGCTGCGGCTTCCCAGTCGGCCAAGTGATCTGCAAAGAGGCGCAGATAGTCGGCACGGCGGTTCTGGTAGTCGACGTAATAGGCATGTTCCCAGACGTCGCAGACCATGAGCGGGTTCTGGCCCTCGGTAATCGGGGTTTCAGCGTTTGAGGTTCTGACGATTTTCAATTCGTCGCCATCCTGCACGAGCCAGACCCAACCGCTGCCGAATTGCGCGACACCGGCGTCGATGAACGCCTGTTTGAAGCGCCCGAAGTCACCATAGCTTTTGGCGAGCGCGTCAGACAATTTTTCCGGTGCTTCGCTGCCGCCCGGTGTCATGCACTGCCAGAAGAACGAATGATTATAGTGCTGCGCAGCGTTGTTGAAGATCGCAACCTCGTCATCCTTACCATGCGACTTGATGACGACCTGTTCGAGCGTCATTTCCGCATAGGGGGTTTCTTTCACGAGATCGTCTAGTTTTTCCGCATAGGTGTGGTGATGCTTGCCATGGTGAAGCAGCAATGTGATCGCCGACATATGCGGTTCCAGTGCATCATGGTCATAGGGCAGATCCGGCAGCGGGAAGACCAGCGACTCGGGCTGCTGCGGGAGGGGCGCATGTTTGGCGGCTGATTTTGCGTGAGACATGGGACGTCCTCTCTTATTGATTGTCGGGAGAGGAAGTCTGGCATGAAGGTGGGGCGACAATAGGGCAAATGAGGCGGGAATGGGGCGGGTAAATGATGAAATATAGTCTGTTGACGGATGAGTTCATCTGTCACTGCGGTGCATTCGATGGGCGTGGTTTCAGCCCCTCCCCGGCCCTTCAATGGGAAATCAGATGACGTCTTTTTTGGTACGGGTGCCGAAGGGGTCGGGTTTCAGGATGCGGCCTTCGAGGGCGCCGAGCCAGTCGAGACTTTCGCGCAGGCGGACGACTTCGCCGATGACGATGATGGCGGGCGCTTTGAAGCCTGCGGTTTCGACATCGGCGGCGGCGCGACCGAGCGTTGTTTCGAGCACTTCCTGTGATTTGAGCGATGCGTCACGCACCAGTGCCACGGGCTCCGATGCCTCGCGGCCATTTGCAATGAGCAGGTCGCTGATCGTCGAGAGATGTGAGAGCGCCATATAGAGGACGAGGACGGGCGAGCCTTTGGCAATCGAGGGCCAGTCGAGATTTTCGGGCACAGCACCGCCTGCCATGTGTCCGGTGATGAAGGTGACGGCGTGGTTCACATCGCGATGCGTGACGGGGATGCCGGCATAGCCCAGACCGCCGATGCCTGCCGTGATGCCCGGCACGACGCGGAAGGGGATGCCCGCATCGACAAGGGCCAGCGCCTCTTCACCGCCGCGACCGAAGACAAAGGGGTCACCGCCTTTGAGGCGGAGCACGCGCAGACCCTTGCGGGCGAGATCGACGAGACGGGCGGAGATGTCGCGCTGCTTGGGGCCCGGCTTGCCACCGCGCTTGCCGGAATATTCAAGCTTTGCGCGGGGGTTCGCACATTGCAGCACTGTCTCGTCGACCAGTGCGTCATAGACAACGATGTCGGCATGGGCGAGCGCGTGGAGGGCATGAAGCGTGAGGAGACCCGGATCGCCGGGGCCTGCACCGACAAGCCAGACCCAGCCGGGCTCGAACGCGGGCAGGCCGAGACGCTGCGCGGCGGCATTCCCTATGGCTATGATGTTGCTGTCGGTCATTTCACGTTTGACTATCGGGGTTTAGCGGTTGGGGCGATGTTAGCATGTAAATAGGAGGATGGCGACGGGGCATCAAAGTGCATGGCGCAGGATGATGCGCCGCGTTCGGAGGGGGATTTAAGGAATGGCGCAGAATTTCTGAGGTAGACTTTGCCGCATGAGGCGGAATAACTGGACATGGGCGGCGATTGTGGTGCTGGCTTTGGCGGCGCTGGTTTTTGCGTTGAACAAGCAGTTTCCCGATGCGCTGGACGACGAGAACGGGCGGATGCGGCTGGTCTATAGTCTTGTCTGGCTCACACTGATCGGCGCGAGTGTCATCATGGGGTGGCGGCATAATGCGAGCCTCGCGCTGAAGCAGGCGCTGGCATGGATTGCCATCTTCATGCTCTTCGTTGTCATCTATTCGGTGAAAGACGATCTGATGGGCGTCGGCGGCGATCTCGGATCGCGTGTTGCCTCCTCGCTCAGCACCGACAAGCCTGTGACGGCGAGCGACGGGACGGTCTATCTCACGCGGCGCATGTCGGGCGATCATTTTCATGTTGATGCGATCGTCAACGGACATGTGACAAGTTTCCTGATCGACACGGGCGCGAGCGATGTTGCTATGTCGATCCCCGTGGCGCGGGCGGTCGGGATTGATGTCAGCAAACTCGTATTCGATCAATCCTATCAAACGGCCAATGGCGAAACGATGGGCGCGCGCATCACGCTCGACACGATACAGGTCGGTGAAATCACGGTACGCAACGTGCGCGGCTCGGTGATGCAGGAGGACGGCATCTCGCTGCTCGGCATGAGCTTTCTCAATGCGCTGGGCTCTTACGAGTTCAAGGGAGACCGGCTGGTTCTCCGGCGCTAGATCATTTTCCACAGAATTATTTGTGATATGGGTAATGTGTGCCACAAACTTGACCCAATCAGGCCCCAAGAAAACAAGACCCCGAAGAGGGGTGGACCACTCAGGAGAGATTGATGCTTTCGAAGCCGCGCAGCGACCTCAAGCCGAATACATTTGATTTTGAAACGCTGCCACTGGTCGCCCCGTCGGGCTTCCGCGAATATGACGCCCGCTGGCTTTATCCCGATCAGATCAACCTTGTCGGCATTCAGGCGCTAGGACTCGGCCTCGGCACATTGATCCGCGAGATGGGCGTGCGGCCCGCGATTGCAGTGGGGCACGATTACCGCTCTTACTCGGCTTCAATCAAACACGCGCTCACCATCGGCCTGATGGCAGCGGGCTGCGAGGTGCATGACATTGGTCTCGCGCTGTCGCCGGTTGCTTATTTCTCCCAATTCGCCTTGGACGTGCCCTGCGTTGCCATGGTGACGGCGAGCCACAACGAGAACGGCTGGACCGGCGTTAAAATGGGGGCGCAGCGGCCTCTGACCTTCGGGCCCGACGAGATGACACGTCTGAAAGACATTGTGCTCGGCGGTACGTTCAAGGAAGTGTCGGGCGGCAAATATATTCATGTGCCGGACATGGCCGAGCGCTATATCGCCGATCTCACCAACCGGCCTAAGATCGGTCGCAAGTTACGTGTCGTCGCGGCCTGCGGCAACGGCACGGCGGGCGCATTCGCGCCGCGCGTGCTGGCGGGCATCGGCGCGGAGGTGATCCCGCTCGACTGCGAGCTTGACTACACGTTCCCGCGCTATAATCCGAACCCTGAAGATATGGAAATGCTGCACGCGCTGCGCGACAAGGTGCTGGCGGAAGGCGCTGACGTGGGCCTCGGCTTTGACGGCGACGGCGACCGCTGCGGCGTTGTCGACAATACGGGCGAGGAAATCTTCGCGGACAAAGTCGGCGTGATGCTGGCGCGTGATCTCTCCGCGCGCCATCCCAATGCGCAATTCGTGGTCGATGTGAAATCGACGGGGCTGTTTCTCACCGACCCCGTGCTGATCGCCAATGGCGCGAAGACAGACTACTGGAAGACGGGCCACTCCTATATCAAACGTCGCGCGCATGAGTTGAAGGCCCTGGTCGGTTTTGAAAAATCGGGCCACTATTTCTTCAACCCGCCGATCGGCCGCGGCTATGATGACGGGCTCGTTTCGGCGATTGCCATTTGCGATATGCTCGACCGCAACCCGACACAGACAATGGCCGACTTGCGCGAGGCGCTGCCGAAGACATGGGGCTCGCCGACCATGTCGCCCTTCTGCCCCGACGAAGTGAAATATCAGGTGGTCGAGCGCGTGGTGAAACTCTTCGGCGATATGGAAGCCAAGGGAGAAACGCTGATCGGACAGAAAATCCTCTCTGTTGTCACCGTGAACGGCGTGCGCGTGACTGTGGCCGACGGCACATGGGGACTGGTGCGGGCATCGTCGAACAAGCCGGGGCTGGTGGTCGTGGTCGAGAGCCCGGCATCGGAAGCGAATATGCGGGCGATGTTCGAGGCGATTGACACGCGCCTGTCAGCCTATCCGGAAGTCGGCGAGTACGATCAGAAGATCTGATCTGCGTCTGTTACAAGGATGCCCTTCACCCGACCCTTCGGAGGACCATTGATCCACCGGAGCAATGTCTAATCCGCTTCAGCCCAGAGGGGGAGGGCTTTTTCCTCGCGCGGGACGAGCGCCATGGCATCGCGGATGACGGCGATGCCTGCGTCTTTGCGCGGGGCATTTTCCGAAATGTGACGGCGGAAGGCGCGCGCACCGGGAAGGCCTGTGAAGAGGCCAAGGATATGGCGCGACATGGCGTGGAGATGGATGCCGCGCGCAAGTTGCTCTTCGACGTAAGGCAGAAAACGGTCAAGGACTTCGTGGCGCGTTGGCACCGGCATTGTCGCGCCGTAGAAACGCTGATCCACTCCGGCCAGCATATAGGGCGTCTGATAAGCGGCGCGGCCAAGCATCGCGCCATCGACATGCTGCATATGATCCGCTGCTTCATCGAGCGTGAGGATACCGCCATTGATGATGATTTCCATGTCAGGCATGGCCGCCTTCAAAGCATAGGCGCGATGATATTCGAGCGGCGGCACATCGCGGTTCTCTTTCGGCGAGAGACCATCGAGCCACGCCTTGCGCGCATGGACGATAAGCGTTTTGCAACCGGCGTCGCGCACGCGGGCTGCAAGATCGGGAAGCGCCAGGTCAGGGTCCTGCTCGTCAACACCGATGCGACATTTCACAGTGACGGGGACCGACACGGCTTTGCCCATCACGCTCACACATTCGGCGACGAGCGCGGGCTCGTGCATCAGACAGGCGCCGAAGCGGCCGGACTGCACACGGTCGGACGGGCAGCCGACGTTGAGGTTTACTTCATCATAGCCAAAGTCTTCGGCTATGCGGGCGGCCTCGGCCAGCGCCTCAGGTTCGGAGCCGCCAAGCTGGACGGCGACGGGATATTCTGACAGATGGAAGCCGAGGAGATGTTCGCGGTCGCCGTGGATCACTGCGCCGGTTGTCACCATTTCGGTATAAAGCAATGCATGACGCGTGACGAGGCGCAGGAAGAACCGGTCGTGCCGGTCGGTCCAATCCATCATGGGCGCTACTGAGATCTTCGCGTTGAGCATGAGGTTTTATACGATTTTATGGTCGGAAAGAACCACTTGTCACCATTTCGGTATAAAGCAATGCATGACGCGTGATGAGGCGCAGGAAGAACCGGTCGTGCCGGTCGGTCCAATCCATCATGGGCGCTACTGAGATCTTCGCGTTGAGCATGAGGTTTTATACGATTTTATGGTCGGAAAGAACCACGGGAAATTATGTCGCGTCGGTGAAATCTCTGTCCTATCCTGAGTTGGGCTGCGACTCAGATGTTTCGGGGGGTACGGTTTGGGCGAAAACAGGGTCTTAGGGGCGGCGTTTGTTGCCATGGCGATGTTTTTTGTCGCGCCGGATGCAATCGGCAATGCGGATGCGGACGACGCTCCGTTTCGCCTCGGCGCGCCGCCCAAAATCGGGATGGTCCTCTACAGTCAACGCTCGGATGGCGGCTGGATCAGTTCTTTCGACTTGGCGCGCAAGCAGATGGAACAAGACCTTGGCCAGCCCATCGACTATTACAACAATGTAGAATCGGACAGTGTGCGTGTCATCGCTGCCACCGAACGTCTGATTGCACAGGGCAGCAATATCATTATCGGCACCAGTTACAATTATTCAGCCCCCTTTGCCTATCTCGCCGACAGGCACCCGAATATTGCTTTTCTCAATGGTGGCGGCGTTACAAACGGGCGCAATCTGCAATCGTTTTATGGTCGTGCCTTTGACAGCCAGTATCTCTGCGGCATGATCGCAGGCGCGATGTCAAAAAAGGGCAAGCTCGGTTTTGTTGCGGCTTTTGATGTGCCGGTCGTCGTGCAATCTCTCAACGGCTTCACGCTGGGGGCGCGGCAATCGAAGCCAGAGGCTACGGTTGATGTGCGCTTCACCAATGCATGGGCCGATCCCAACGCGGAACAGAACGTGACGCTGGACTTGATTGATGCGGGCGCCGATGTGATCGGGGGGAATGTTGACACACCGCGACCACAGGTGGTGGCACAGGCGCGCGGCGTTTTTGCGACGGGGCATAACCGCGATCTCATTCAACATGCACCCAAAGCGACGTTGTGCTCATCGGTCTGGTACTGGGCGCGCTATCTCACGCCGACGATACGTGCGATTGCGGCGGGCACATGGAAGCCAGAGCCTGACGTGGCTATTCCCGATTTCAAAGACGGGCCGAGCGACATTGTGATCAACCGCGATCTGGTGCCGAAGGACATTTATGATCGCGTGATGATCGAGCGCATGGCGATCATCAACGGCAAGAATATCTTTGAAGGACCCCTGAAGAACAACAAGGGCGTCGTGGTGGTGGCCAAAGGCAAGGCACTGAGTACGGCCGAGATTTACGAAACCACATGGCATGTTGAAGGTGTCGTGACGCCCAAAATACCGACGCAGCCGGCGAATTGATCGCGGCTCATTTGCGTTTTGGTCATCGTGCTTCTCACTATCCAAACCATAGTGGCTGAAAGATGCGGACACATGAGCGTCCGTCTGCTGATTAATAAGGACAGACGGATCAGCAGACTATGAGACAGGGGCCTGCGACCCTCCCTACCCTCCCCCCTCACATTGCGCACAGGCGCACAGAAAAAGACGGGGGAGGGGATATAGGGGATGTAATGCAGGAAAGCGATTACCTGCTGCCTTTGGGGCCTTTTTCGGGTTTGGCTTCATTGGCAAAAACCGAGCTTGTGGTGGACCCGGCGGCTTTCGCCTTCTTGTCCTGCTTCGGCTTCTTCTTTTCCTTGTTCGACTTCATCTGACCTTTGGCCACGATAACTCTCCTTCAGCGACTCAGCGCCTCAATCGCGCCTCGCGGCCATTTTAACGGTTTGCAGGCGGGCTCGCCTGATATTTCGGACATTTGAGCGCGGGGAGGCGATTAACCTTGCGGTTTCAGGGCTTTGGCGGCATAGATGCACCTTCTCAATCAGCGGCCCTACCTATTAGTCGCAAAACGCGGACCCTTCGGGCCCTGCGCCTTCGGAGAGTTCCATGCAGATCCACAAGTTCAAAGTCGGCGAGCTGGTCGAGTTTCATCCCGGCGGGTCATATCTGGCCAAGACGCGTGGCCAGTATGAGGTCGTGCGGCTGCTGCCGTCTGAAGGCGACGGATTTCAATATCGCGTGAAGAACACGACGGACGGCCATGAGCGCATTGTGCGCGAAGGGCAGATTGATTGAGTTGAGGGATCGAGACTGGAGCCCGGTCTCTCCTAATCACAGTTTGTCCTAGTGATAGTCTTCTCTTCTCAACCGACAAAGCTGTATTCATCAAGGTCGAAGTGGCGCATCTGCCACCAGTATTTGGCCGTGAAGCCGGACCAGTTGTTGGTCACTTTGCCTGCTTCATTCTTGTACCAGCTTGAGCAGCCGCCCGCCCAGACGGTGCGCTGCATGTCGGCCTGCAATTCCTTGTTGAACTCTTCCTCAACGATTTTGCGCACGTCGAGCCAGCGGATCTTCGGATTTTGCAACGTGTTGACGGCATCCAGAATGTAATTGATCTGGCATTCGAGCATGAAAATGATCGAGTTATGACCAAGGTTTGTGTTGGGTCCGTAGAGCATGAAGAAATTGGGGAAGCCCGACACAGCAACGCCGCGATGGGCTTCGGCACCATCACGCCAGACATCGTTCAACTCGCGACCGGCGAGACCCGTCACTTTCATCGGCGCGAGGAAGTCCATCGTCTGAAAGCCCGTCGAATAGATCACCACATCTGTCGGATGCGAGATACCGTCGGCGGTGACAACGGCGTTCTCGGTCATCTTCACAATGGGGCTTGTCAGCGTCTCGCAATTCGGTTTTGCAATCGCAGGATACCAATCGTTCGAGATCAGCACGCGCTTGCAACCCGCCGGATAATCCGGCGTCAGGATTTCTTTGAGCTTGGGGTCGGCAATATAGGTGTCGATTTCCTTGCGGCCTGCTTTTTCAAACAGTTTAGAAAAGAAGCTGCCACGGATGAAAGCAAGGAAGTTGCGCTCCAGAGTCAGATAGATCATCCAGCGGTGGAGCTTCACCAGCACGGGGAAACGCTGGAACATGGCCTGTTCGAAATCCGTATAGGGACGATCTGCCTTGGGCACGACCCAGTTGGGCGAGCGCTGGAAGATGTTGAGCTTCTTCACCTGATCGACAATTTCGGGCACAAACTGGATGGCGCTGGCCCCGTTGCCGATGACCGACACATTCTTGCCGGTCAGATCGACATTGTGATCCCAGCGGGCGGAATGGAATTTTTCGCCTTTGAAATTTTCCATGCCTTCGATTTTGGGATAGGCAGGGCGATTGAGCTGGCCGAGCGCCGATATGATCATATTGGCCTTAAAAGTCTCGCCACCCACGGTCCTGATGTTCCAGAGCCCTGTCGCCTCGTCGAAACGGGCTTCGGAGACTTCCGTATTGAAGCGGATGAAGGGACGCAGACCGTATTTCTTTGTTACATGAAGCTGGTACTCATGGATTTCCGGTTGCTTGGCGAATTTGCGCGTCCAGTCGAGCTTGGGCTCAAACGAAAACGAATAGAGATGCGAGGGCACGTCGCAGCCCGAACCCGGATAGTGATTGTCGCGCCAAGTGCCGCCGACGTCGTCGCCCTTTTCAAGAACGACGAAACTGTCGATACCGGCGCGGCGCAATTTGGCGGCCATGCCGAGCCCGCCCATGCCTGCACCCAGGATGGCGATCTCGACCGTTTTCGGCACGACCTTGGGGCCACGCGATATAGCAAGTGTCACTGTTCTCTCCGCTTCAACGCCCAGATTTTATTGTAAAATCTGTTTAGCGCATTTTGCGCCTCATGGGGAGACTTAGGCGGCGCGCCCTATTATGTCCAGAGACTTAATGGGGGCTTTCGAGAATGTGCTGATAGGCACGGACCTGCTGGACAAAACGGAGGGCCTGACCGCTTCTGGCCCTGCCCGCTTTGAGCCTGCCGGCATGGGCCGGATCGCCCATGACGGAAAGCGCGCGGCGCAGATCCGTCCAACTGCTTTTCTTGAAACCCATGCCTTCAGCAACGCTGCGTGCATCGAGCAAATGCGCGTAGCCCATATTGTAGGCGGCCAGCGCGAACCAGAGGCGGTCGGGCTCTGGCACATCGTCCGGCATCCGGTCGCGCAGATCCGCGATATAGCGCGCGCCGGCATGGATCGACTGCACAGGATCAAGACGATCCGTCACACCGAGATGTTCGGCCGTGTCTGCCGTCAGCATCATAATGCCGCGCACGCCGGTCGGGCTTTTGGCTTCAGGGTCCCAATGGCTTTCCTGATAGGCAATCGCAGCGATCAACTGCCACGGCAGACCGGTTTCGCGGGCGGCATCGCGCATAGTTTTTTCAAAGGAAAGCAGCGTCGTGTCGATAGCATTACGGAATGCCTGCACGTCCACATAGTCGAAAGGCGGCAGGAAGCCGAAGAAGCGGCGCGAGATATTGTCGAGCGCACCGGATTTTTTCTGCGCAGCGAGCCATGTTTTCACGTGGTCGGCAAGGTCTTGCGACTGAGGCAGGAAGAGCCACTTCAACTGCTGATCACCACCGAGCGAAAAGGCTTCGACGAGATCGGGAAAGTAGGGATTATTGACTTTAAATTCGAGGCTACTTGCCGCTGTGCAGTCGAGATTTTCAGAGGCGACGGCGGAGAAAAGAACGTCGATGGGTTGATCGACACCGGAAATATCAAAGGCGGGCGCGGTGTCGGCAGGTTTTGTCTCCGGCGACACTTTGCCTTTGGCTACCGCCCTAGCTTTGGCCTCTTCGACTTTTGCGGCCGCATCGGCTTCTGCTTTGGCGGCGGCTTCCGTGAGATCGGTTTGCTGCGCGAGAAGACGCTCGGCGGCAGAAGTGCCGGAGCGGACCCAGATTTTCAAGCCTGCCAAATCTTTCACGGACTTCGGCAAGGGACGATCACGGCGGCAGACGACAATGTCGTTCACTGTCTGATAGCCAGCGCCTTCGACAAGGCCATCCTTCAATGCGCCTTCGACGAGGAGGCCGGGCGCGGCGATGTGGCCTTTGTGATTGCGCAGCGCATCGATCAGGTCCGGCACGCTGTCATAGAAACGGTATTCGGCTTTGACGCCCAAATCTTTGGCGAGCGCTTCCATCGTCAGATATTCAAAGCCGGTCTGGCCTTCGGTGCCGAGATAATATGTGGTGGGCGAGAGACGCGTGAGGACGACGAGGCGACCTTCTTTTCTGATTGCCTCAAGGCCCTGATCGACAGAGGGCACATAGGTCGACCAGAACAGATAATTGCCGAGGCCGAAAGCGATGAGCACGGCGAAGACGGCCCAAGGCACACGCCTGTTTTGCCACGGCGGCAGCACACCACGCACCTGGTTCAAAATACTATTGCCGAAATTCGCCACACTTAACCGCCGCAATCATTCAGGTCGGCAAGTTATCATCGGGATTGTGGCAAAGGTAAAGCCCGCAAGCGGCAAACTTGCGGGCTTCGTATTTATAGTGAAGGCAATGATAAATGAATTACTTGCCTTTGGGGGCCTGATTGAAAGGCAAATCCTTGTCGACGCGGATGTCTGAGGGCATACCCAACACACGTTCTGCGACGATGTTGCGCAGGATTTCGTCGGTGCCACCGGCAATGCGGTAGCCTGCCGCGCCGAGCCATTGTTCGGTATAGGCACCCTCTTCCGGCGAAATGTTCCGGTCACGGATGATACCACCCATGTCCTGAAGATCCATGCCGAAAGAGCCAAGATCCTGCATTTTTTTGGCCGCAATGATCTTCGAGATCGAGCTTTCGGGTCCGGGTGTTTCGCCTTTCGACAATGCTGTAAGGGTGCGGAAACGCGTGAACTTCAAGCCCTGCGCCTGCACATACCAGTCGGCAATGCGCTCGCGCACGGCACCGTTGGAGATGGCAGGCTTGCCGTCGATTTCGGTTTCGCGGGCGAGTTTGATCAGTTCGGCTACGTCCGCATTGCCCTGCGAGCCGCCAACTGCGAGGCGTTCGTTCATCAATGTGGTGAGCGCCACTTTCCAGCCGTCGCCGACCTGACCGAGACGCTGGTTGTCTTTGACGCGGACATTGGTGAAGAAGACTTCGTTGAAGTTCGCATCGCCCGACATCTGCTTGATCGGACGCACTTCAACGCCAGGACTTTTCATGTCCACCCAGAACATGGTGAGGCCTTTGTGCTTGGGGACATTGGGATCGGTACGCACCAGCACGATGCCGTAGTCGCAATAATGGGCACCGGAAGTCCAGACCTTCTGGCCGTTGATGACCCATTCATCGCCGTCTTTTTCGGCGCGAGTGCGCAGACCCGCAACGTCGGAGCCGCCCGCGGGTTCGGAAAAGAGCTGGCACCAGATTTCATCGCCGCGCACGGCGGGCTTCACGAAACGCGCCTTGTGCTCGTCCGTGCCCCAATACATGACTGTCGGAATGCACATGCCAAGACCGATAGCGAAAACGCTGCCGGTAACGGCGTAGTTCGACTCTTCCTGACCATAGATCACGTTGTTGATCGTGGTGCCGCCACCACCGCCCCATTCTTTGGGCCATGTGATGCAGGCATAACCGGCTTCGGCTTTTTTGGCCTGCCATGCTTTGGAGCGCTTCAGCAGCTCTTCGAGCGTCTTTGCCTGCTCTGCGTCTTTGGCATCAGCTTTGCGAACGGCATTCTTGTCGAGCCAGGCGCGCACTTCGGCGCGGTATTTGGCTTCTTCCGGTGTGTCATTGAAGTCCATTTTATTTCTCCCGAATTTCTTTCGCGCTGATGTTAAGCGGCGTTCTTGGCTTCAAGACGCGTGGCGAGTTTTTCTTTCCACTGGGCGGAGCTGCCGATGGCAAGGGCGAGCAGTTTGGCGCGACGGTAGTGGAACTGCGTGTCCGCCTCCCATGTGTAACCAATGCCGCCATGTGTCTGGAGGCTTTCCTGCGCGGCGAAAACGTAAGCATCGTTGCCTGCAAGTCGCGAGGCAGCGGCTGCTTCCGGCAGTTCGGCACCTTCATCATTCAACATCATCGCGCCGAAATAAGCATTCGACTTTGCCAGTTCTTTCTTCACATAAATGTCGGCAAGCTTGTGCTTGATCGCCTGATAGGAACCGATCTGGCGACCGAAGGCATAGCGCTCCAGCGAATAATCGCGGGCCATTTCAAGCGCGGCTTCGGCACCGCCGACCTGCTCGAAGGCGAAGAGTACGGCTGCGCCGTCGAGTACGCGCGAAAGCTGGCCCCAGCCCTGACCGGCCGGCCCCATGAGTTCGGCAGTTGCATCCTTGAATGTGATGGTCGCCTGCGAGCGGGTCGGGTCGATGGTGCGCAGAACTTCGCGTGTGATGCCCGCGCCTTTGAGATCAACGATGGCGAGCGAGATCGCCTGTTCGCCTGCGCCGCCGGAATTGACGACAACGACGGCAATGTCTGCAATGTCACCGTCGGGGACAGGCATCTTGGTACCGTTGATCTTGCCATTGGCAAAAGCGGTCGTGATGTTACGCGGGCTGGCGGCGTGCAGGCCTTCGGACAAAGCAAGTGTCCCGATGACGGAGCCTTCGGCGAGTTTCGGCAGCCATGTTTCCTTTTGCTTTTCCGTGCCGAAGAGCTTGATGGCTTCCGACGCAAGATAGACCGAGGAGGAGAAGGGCGTGGCGGCAACGGCGCGGCCCAACTCTTCTGCGATCACGCAAAGCTCAAGCGCGCCGAGACCGAGACCACCATAGGCTTCCGGAATGGCTGTGCCGGTGAGGCCCATATCGACGAGGCCCTTCCAGACGGCCTTCTCATAGGGCTGGTCGCTTTCAAGCACTTTGCGCGTGACGCTCAACGGGCTCTTGTCTGACAGAAACTTGCGGACCTGGTCCTTGAGCATTTTCTGGTCATCGGAAAAATCGAAATTCATGTGTCCTCCCGTGGTCACCAGAGACAGACGGCTTTGTCTGATCCCCGATGGAACCCTGTGATCGAATTGATCTGATAGATCGCAGCCGCTTGTTTGAGCGCGGCCTTGCACCCTGTTTTTTCTATTGTCCCTGTAAATCGAGGCGCTGAAAAGGGCTTCATTGTTGACGTTGCGTCGGCTTGGCTCCTGCCGGGTCCCACACATGATTATTCGTCATTGTTGCGGCGCACAGGCTACGCGATGCCTTCTTCGGCCAGCAGATTCTGCTTCAGCCGCTCCAGAATGGAGATGAGTAAAGTGATCTCATCCGGACTCAAGCCCTTGATGGCCTGGTCGAACAATCCACGCGCTATGTCCCACATGGGCCCATCAAGTCCGAAGGCCTTTTCGGTGTGGAAGACAAGACGGACACGCCGGTCCTCCGGATCGGGCTTGCGCTCGACAAGGCCAAGCTCTTCCATCCGGTCGAGCAGGCGGCCAAGCGGCGCACGTTCCATTTCAATGGCCTCGGCCAAAGCCGTCTGGGTGAGCCCGCCCTGCCGGTACACTTCCGCCAAGACACGGGTCTGGGCCGGACTGATGCCGAGACCAGAACCGCGCAGACGGCGGTTCCATGCCCTCTGGAACAGGCGAAAGACGTCATGCAGCGTCCAGGCAAACTGGCGCTGAACGTCATCTGCACCACCATTGAGCGGGGGTGGATAATCCGGCGGGGGACACCGTGACAATTTGCACCTTTCTAACTTGTAACCTAGGATACAATATCCGTTCAGCCTATTGGCCTCTTTCACGTGTTGCAAGCCTTAACGTTCCTGTTGAGGGGCACTAAAGAGTTGGGGAACGAAGTTGTCGGTGAAATCACGAATTTCTGCTTTGTATCAGGACATCCGTTCATCGCGAGTGAAAACATCCGTTGCCGGAGTATTTTTAGTCTTAGTCGTTTTTGCCCTATGGACCCTGTCGGGCAGCGGCAAAAAAGAAGCTGAAATGGTCAAAGCACCCGAGGTCATCAGCGTCGTGGCTGTTCCCGTCACGGAGAGAGACCTCGTTGAACCCGTGATCGGCACCGGCACGATTGCAGCGGCAAAGACCACAGAACTCGGGCCCCGCGTTACGGGCATTGTCGACAAGATTTATGTTTATGTCGGTGCACGCGTCAAAGAAGGCGACCCGCTCTTCCACACGCGCGACACGGACATCAAGAACCATGTGGCCGAACTTGAAAATCAGGTGAAGCTCGCACAGGCCGAACTGCGCAATGCGGGCCGCGCCTTTGAGCGCGCCAACGATCTGCACAGATCGGGCTTTGTCTCGAACGGCGGTCTCGACATTGCGCAGGCCGCGCGCGACACGGCCAATGCGAGGCTCGGCATTGCCCAGGCACAGCTTGCAACCGCCAAACAGATGCTCGACGACACGACAGTGCGCGCGCCCTTTGACGGCGTGATCACGCGGCGCGATGTGGACGAAGGCGAGTTCATGTCTCCGATGAGCGGCAGCATGGGTATGATGAAGGGCGGCGGCGCAGGCAGCAGCGCCAGCGGAGGTGGCGGCGGTAGCGGCAGCGTGATGCAGATTATGAAAATAGACATTGTCGCCGCGATTGTGCAGGTCGCCGAAGTCGACCTCCCCCGCGTCAAAGTGGGCACCAAAGGCAAGGTCATCATCGGCAGCATGGGCAAGAGCTATGACAGCGAAGTCTATATTCTGAACGATCTGATCGACGTTAAAACGCGCGGCATCGAATTGCGTCTGCCGATCCTCAATCCCGATTATGAAATCAAACCCGGTCTCTTCGCGCGCGCTGAAATCTATCCCGATGCGCGCAAGGTCTTGTCGATGGAGCGCAAGGCCGTGCAGGGCACGGAGAGCCAGCGCTATGTCTATGTCGCCGAGAACGGCGCGGCCAAGCGCGTACCGATCACCATGCGCCAGATTGATGCGACAAATGTTGAAGTCTTAAGCGGTCTCAAGGCGGGCGACATTGCGCTGGCCGGTCCCAACCTGCCGCTGGTGCTTGACGGAACGCCGGTGAAAATCGAGACGATTGCGGCGGCAGACACCCCGACCGAAATTCGCTGAGTGGAATTCGACAATAAGGACCAACCCATGTGGATTTCTGATATTTCCATCCGCCGACCTGTTTTCGCCGTGATGATCATTATGGCGCTCGTTGTGCTCGGGTGGATTTCAATCGGTCGATTGGGCGTTGATCTCTTTCCCAAGGTCGAGTTTCCCGTTGTCTCGGTGTCAACGAATCTGGAAGGCGCCTCACCGGACGCGATCGAAAGCGATGTCACCGATCCTATCGAAGAAGAAGTCAACACAACATCGGGCATCGACAGCCTCACCTCCGTGAGCGCCGAGGGCGTGAGCCAGGTGAACGTCCAGTACAAGCTCAACGAAGACGTGGACGTAAAGGCACAGGACGTGCGCGACAAGGTAGCCCGCGCGCGGGCCAATCTGCCCGACGACGCGAAACAATCCATTGTTGAAAAACTCGACCCCGATGCACAGCCGATTTTGACGGTAATGATCGCGGGTGATATGCCGATCAAAGACCTCACGCATTTTGCCGACAAGACAATCAAAGAAGGCTTGCAGCGCATTCAGGGCGTCGGTTCGATCACCATTGTTGGCGGGCGCGACCGCGAAGTGCGCATCTGGCTTGATGCCGACAAAATGCGCTCCTATGCCGTGACCGCTGACGACGTAACCGCAGCGGTCCGGCGCGAACATGCCGACATTCCCGGCGGCAAGCTCGACACGGCTGGCCGTATGAGCGAATTTTCGGTGAAGACCAAAGGCGAAGTGTCAAACGTCGCAGACTTCGGCGACCTCATTGTCGCCTTCCGCCCCGATGGCGCGCCGACCACCATTGGCGATGTGGCAACCATCGAAGACGGCATGGCGGACGAGACCTCCTATGCGCAGCTCGACGGTCAGCGCGGCGTGTCACTGCAAATCCGCAAGCAGTCGGGCCAGAACACCGTGGAAGTCGCACGCGCCGTGCGCAAGGCGGTGGATGAGTTGCGGAAGCTCGCACCGCAAGGCGTGAGCATGAAAATCGCGCGCGACAGTGCAGTCTTCATCGAAGGCTCTGCCGAGGACGTGTTTGTCGATATTCAGATCGGCATTGCCCTCGTCGTTATTGTGACCCTCGCCTTTCTTTTGTCGATCCGCGCGACAATGATCGTCGCCATTGCCATGCCAACATCGCTCATCTCGACCTTCTTTGCTTTCTATATGGCCGATTTCACCATCAACATGATGACGCTGATGGCGTTGTCGATGGCGGTGGGACTGCTCGTTGATGACGCCATCGTGGTGCTTGAAAGTATTTACCGCAAACTGGAAGAGGGCTATCCGCCGATGCAGGCGGCCTCGCTCGGCACGCAGGAAGTGGGCCTTGCCGTGCTCGCCGCCACGATGTCGGTTTGCGCCGTGTTCGTGCCCATCGCCTTCATGGATGGCATTGTCGGGCGCTTCTTCTTCCAATACGGGCTCGCGATCACCTTTTCTGTTCTCGTCTCGCTGCTCGTCTCGCTGACGCTGACGCCAATGCTGTCATCGCGTCTGTTGAAAGCGCATGACCATGATCAGGCGGACATGAACCCTGTGGCCAGGTTCTTTGCGTCCTCTTACGACAAAATCGACGCGGCTTACGGGCGACTTCTCGCGGTGGCGCTCAACTGGCGCTGGACTGTGATGGGCTTGGCACTCCTCTCCATCGTCATTGGCGTGATGGTGGCGCGCACCCTGCCCTCCGCCTTTGACAGCCGCGCGGACCGTTCGGAATTTCTCGCCAATATCGAATTGCCGCTGGGTGTGGGTCTCAATGAAACGACACAGGTCGCGGAGCGTATTTCTCTCGCCCTGAAAAAAGTGGAACACATCAATACAGTGTTTTTCACCGTCGGTGACGGCGCGCAGCAAAACGCCAATGAAGCCGCTTTCTATGTCGGCATGACGCCAAAAAAAGACCGCGACGTGAGCTTCCTCAAGATCATGTCGCAAGCACGCGATGCGATGATCAAGTCCGCGCCGGAAGTGAAGCATTTATCGGTTTCCGACGTGCCGTGGATTTCGAGCGGCTCGTTTGGCACCTATCTCATCAACTATGCGATCAGCGGACCGGACCTCGATGTGCTTGAAGAAAAAGCCAATGAGGTCGTTGCCAAGATGCGGGCAAACCCGATCTATGCCGATGCCAAGTCGAGCTATGACAGCGGCAAGCCGGAATTGCAGGTGCATATCAACCGCGCCCGCGCGGCGGACCTCGGCGTACCGGTGCGTGCACTCGCCGAAACCGTGCGCACGATGGTGGGCGGCGTCAAAGCCGGATCGTTTGAAGAATATGGCCAGCGCTATGATGTCCGTGTGCGCCTTGCAGAAGATCAGCGCGACGACATTGCCAAGCTCTCGCTCATTCAGGTGCGCGGTCCCGATGGTCAGTTGATCGACATCAACAATGTCGCAAGCTTCGATATCGCATCCGGCCCTGCCAAGATCGAACGGCAAAACCGCTCACGCCGCATTCAGATCCTTGCCAACATGGCCCCCGGCGTTTCGCTGGGGCCCGCCACGGCGCAGGTCGAGACCTATCTCAAGGACCTGCATCTGGAGACGGGCTATATCTGGTCGGCGGAAGGTCAGGCCAAAAGTATGAAAGAGACCGGCGCGGCCATCGGCTTTGCCTTCCTTCTCGCCCTGACTGCGCTCTATATGATCCTTGCGAGCCAATTCAACAGCTTTGCACAACCAGCCGTGATCATGTTGTCGGCACCCTTGTCCTTCGTCGGCGCATTCATCTCGCTCAAGCTCTCCGGACTTGAGATGACGATGTTCACGCAGATCGGGCTGCTCGCGCTGATGGGCCTTGTGATGAAGAACGGGATTTTGCTGGTCGACTACACGAACCAGCTTCGCGAAAAAGGACTGGCGCTGAAGGAGGCGCTGCTTCAGGCCGGACCCGTGCGTCTGCGCCCCGTGCTGATGACGCAGATCGCCACAATCTGCGGCATGATTCCTGTTGCGATCTCGACCAGTCAAGGCGCGGAAATGCGCAACGCGATGGCCTATGTCGCCATCGGCGGGCTGATCTCGTCGACCGCGCTCACACTCGTTGTCGTGCCGGTATCCTATTCGCTGATGGAAGGCGGACGGCGGAATATCAGTAAAGGCATGGTCTGGCTTCGTCGTCGCCTCGGCTATTACGGTATCGGTCATGTCAGCGAAACACCGGCAAATGATCCAACCCATCATCCGCGACCGAACCGGTAAACTTGTTGTGGGGGAATTAACCTTTGGTGAAGGCAGAAGTTTAATCCCGCGCTAACCGCCCTTCCCACATACTGACCCGACAAGCAAAACACTCTTTTCGTTTCGGGCAGTCAAAGCATGGCCAAGGCAGTATTCCATAAGAACCAGCGCGTTTTTGTGCGCCCTGTCGGCACATGGGCCATCATTGAACGGGTGGTGCCGCAATGGGTGAAGGATGTACCTGAACCGTTGCGCGTGTTCTACGATGTGGGCCTTGGCCGCGATTTCGTGGCGACCGAACTCCAGACAGAAGAAAGCACGACCCTCTCGCAAGTCGATCCGACGATGGAAGAATGGCGCGTGGTGCGGGCGCAAAACAAATGGCGCTCGGCCGAGGAATGCTCAAGCCATCCCTATCCCGGCACGTTTCCCGTCATTATGACGAACACGGTGGAAGGCGGCGGCTGGCGCGTGCCCGGCACCGAATATGACTTCGCGCCGGAACGTATCGAAATGCAGGCCCGCATCATGGCCTCCGGCCCGCAATTCATGGGGATGCTGCGCCGCTTGGTGGACTATGCAAATACCAATCCCGAGAACATGCCGAACGATCTCATGGAACTGGCGCACGACGCGGAAACCTCGCTCAAACAGGTTCTGGTCGTGACGCCGGAATAACGGCGCGACAACAAAAATACGGCTCCGGGCGGCGCGATTTGCCGCCGCCTTAAAATGGGCATATCAAACAAGCATATATTCTATCCGACGGGCCCCTACCCCGATTTTAACCTTTGGGGGCCTCGCGCATGAGGCTGCCTGTTCCATGAGAGCTGAAGACCCCCGCCCGATCCTTCTGAAAGATTACACGCCACCCGCATTCCTCATCGAAGAGGTGCGGCTTGAGATCGAGCTTGATCCCACCGCGACGCGCGTGCGCTCGGTGATGAAGATGCGGCGTAATCCGGCGGCCAAGGGGCACGACGCACTCGTGCTCGACGGACAGAAGCTCCAGTTGTCGTCAGTGAAGCTCGACGGCATTGTCCTGAGCAGCAATGCCTATCAGGTGACGCCGGACCATCTGACGCTGCCCGATATGCCCGATGGCGACTTCATCCTCGAAACCGTGACGACATGCGGGCCGGAAGCAAACACGCAACTGCTCGGGCTTTATCTCTCCAGCGACATCTATTGCACGCAATGCGAGGCGGAGGGCTTTCGCCGCATCACCTATTATCTCGACCGGCCGGACGTAATGGCGGTCTTTACCACGCGCATCATCTCGGACGAGAAGGTCACGTCGGTTCTGCTGTCCAACGGCAATCTGGTGGCGAGCGGGAAACTCCCTGGCGGAAAGCATTTTGCAAAATGGCATGATCCGTTCCCCAAGCCCGCTTATCTCTTTGCACTGGTCGCGGGCAATCTCGCGCATGTCGAAGATTTTTTCACCACCGCATCGGGCCGCAAAGTGACGCTGCGCATCTATGTCGAGCGCGGCAACGAAGACCGCTGCGCCTATGCAATGGACGCGTTGAAACGGTCGATGCGCTGGGACGAGGAGGCTTTTGGCCGCGAATATGATCTCGACATTTTTATGATTGTCGCGGTGAGCGCCTTCAACATGGGCGCGATGGAGAATAAGGGTCTCAATATATTCAATGACAAATATATTCTGGCGCGGCCCGACACCGCGACGGACGCAGACTATGCCTCCATCGAAGCAATCATTGCGCATGAGTATTTTCACAACTGGACCGGCAACCGCATCACCTGCCGCGACTGGTTTCAGCTTTGCCTGAAAGAGGGCCTGACCGTTTTCCGCGATCAGGAATTTACCGGCGACATGCGCTCGCGGCCCGTCAAGCGCATCTCGGATGTGCGGCTCTTGCGCTCGCATCAATTCCCAGAAGATCAGGGACCGCTGACCCATCCGGTGCGGCCGGACAGCTATATCGAAATCAACAATTTCTACACGGCGACCGTCTACGAAAAGGGCGCGGAGCTTTGCCGCATGATCCACACCCTTGCGGGGCCGAAGCGCTTTCGCAAAGGCATGGACCTTTATTTCGAACGCCATGACGGCGAGGCAGCGACGGTTGAAGATTTCCTCAGCGCACTGAGCGATGGCGCGAAGCTGGATCTCACGCAGTTCAAGCGCTGGTATAATCAGGCGGGCACACCGGAAATTCTGACGTCGGGTCGCTATGATGCCGCACGTGAAACCTACACGCTCAAAGTGAGCCAGTTCTGCGCACCGACGCCGGGACAGAAGCACAAGGAGCCGTATCATATTCCGATTGCCGTGGGCCTTATCGGACCCGACGGCAAGGACATGCTGCTGCAACTCGACGGCGAGGAAAAGCCGAAGGGCACCACGCGTGTTCTGAACCTCACAGAACGCAGCGAGACTTTCCGGTTTCGCAACGTCACTGAACGTCCTGTGCCCTCGCTGCTGCGCGGGTTCACGGCGCCGGTGACGCTCACATCCAATCTCAAGGAACGCGACTTCGTGTTCCTGATGGGACATGACAGCGATCCGTTCAACCGATGGGAAGCGGCGCAGCGCTACGCAACGGGCCTCATGGTGTCGATGGTGCAGGCGGTGCAGACGGGCGGACGCTTGCGCAAGGGAGACGCCTTTGCCGATATGATGAGCGACATGCTGCGCTCGAAAAAATACGATCCGGATTTTGTCGCGCAAATGATCCAACTGCCCGGCGAGCAGACGATCGCGCAGATCATCCGCGAGAATGTGGATGTTGATGCCATTCACGTTGCGCGCGAACATCTGCGCGTGACGCTTGCCACGACCTGCGAAAAGGAACTACGCGCCGCTTACGAGCGCTGCCGCATCGACGGACCTTACAGTCCGGATGCATCCCATGCCGGACGGCGGAGCTTGCGCAATATCTGCCTGTCCTATCTCGCTGCCGTACCGGGTAATGCGGGGATCGCGCTGACCGCCACACATTTTCGTGAAGCCGACAATATGACCGATCAGATCGCTGCGCTCGGTGTGCTGTCGCATATTGACTGTCCCGAACGCGTCGAGGCGCTGGCCCAGTTTTATGAGCAGTGGAAAAACGATCATCTCGTCATGGACAAGTGGCTGGCCATTCAGGCGACGTCGTCCCTGCCCGGCACATTGGAGAACGTCTACAGCTTGTTGCAGCATCCGGCATTTACCATACGAAACCCGAATAAAGTACGTGCCCTGATCACAAGTTTCGCCACAGCCAATCAGCTTCGCTTCCATGCGGCCGACGGAGCAGGCTATGCTCTGGTGGCGGACAAGGTGCTGGAGCTTGATGCACTGAACCCGCAGGTGGCAGCCCGTTTGCTTGGTGCGTTTAAAAGCTGGCGGCAGTTTGAAACGAAACGGCGTAAGCTGATGTCACGGCATCTGACGCGGATCGCAAGTGTTGATGGCATATCGAGAGACGTTTTCGAGATCGCGACGAAGACGCTTGCCTGAGTTTGCTTGCACTTTCTGCGCGGGACGGGTCTGACGGGCTGGTGGGTGAGTCTGAAATGCATCGGGTACCAAAAAGCGACGATGACGCTCCGGCCAATGGCCAAACGTCGCTGGACAAAGGCCGGGCCTCCTTCAATCATCGAATTTCATTCGGTGATTCGGGTGGGGCTGCGGCTGAACGGACGTTCCGACGGCAGATGCCTGCGCCTCTCGATCCGGCGCGGAACAATCAGGGCGAGGCAGAAGGTGATCTGCCTCATGTGGTGAGTATGAGTATTCCTGAAACCGGCAACCGGGCCGAACCGCTGGCCTGGCAACAACGTGAATTTAAAACCAAACGGCCGTTGTTCTCAACGACCCTGCTGACGCGCGCCGTGCTGGTGCTCGCGGGGGCCGTGCTGTTCGGCATCACAGGTGCGATCTTCGTGCAGGATGGTCTGTCGCGCGCGCTTGTGTTTGCGGCATTCCTCTCGGCCGGTTATGTCGCGCTCGCGACGCTACTTGTACGTTTGCGTGAAAGCAAAGTGGAAGCGGAAGCGGCGCTTGTCGAAAACCAGTTGCGCTTCGACATGGCCTTTGCCGGCGCACGTTGCGGCATCTGGGACTGGGACCTCACAGCCAACCGCGTCTATTGGTCGTCGGCTATGTTCGACATGCTCGGTCTTCGCAAACCATCGAAACGCCTCTCACCCAACGAGATCAAACAGCTCGCGCATCCTGATGACATCGGCGCCATCGACGACATTATCGGCGCGGCGTCGCGACCTTCGCGCTCATACGATACGGCCTTTCGTCTTCGTCACGCAGATGGCGACTGGGTCTGGGTGCGGGCCAAGGGTCAGGTCTGGGGCGGCGGACGCATTGCGGGCGAGCGCCTCGTCGGCATCACCATCGACATCACCGAACAAAAGCGAGCCGAAGCGCGTGAGCACGGCGCCAATGACCGGTTGCGCGACGCGATTGAAAGCATCGGCGAGGCCTTTGCGCTGTGGGACGCGGACAACCGGCTCGTCACGGCAAACAGCAAATTCATCGAATTCCTGCAAGTCCCGCATGACAGCATCCATGAAGGCACGACGCTCGAAGATGTGATGACACAGGCGGGTATCGGTTCGGAATGGCCGCGCGCTGGCGGACTTGAAGAAAGCGTCTGGGAAATCCGTTTGCCCGGCGGGCGCTGGTTGCAGATCAGCGAAAGGCCTACAAGCGAAGGCGGACACGTGAATGTCGGCACCGACATCACGGCGATCAAGGTTCAGGAATCCGCGCTCACCACAAACAAATCGGCGCTGGAAAAAACCGTGCGCGATCTCGAAGCATCGCGTCTGAAGCTGCAACATCAGGCGCGTCAGCTTGTAGACCTCGCCGAAAAATACGCGGCGGAAAAGACGCGCGCCGAAAGCGCCAACCGGTCGAAATCCGAGTTCCTTGCCAATATGAGCCATGAATTGCGCACACCTTTGAACGCGATCATCGGCTTTTCGGAAATTATGGAAGGCGCAATGTTCGGGCCGCTCGGCTCGCCCAAGTATTCCGAATATGCGCATGACATTCATTCGAGCGGTCAGCATCTGCTCGAACTCATCAACGACATTCTGGATATGTCGAAGATCGAGGCCGGTCGCATGACGCTGGAAAAGCAACCGACCGACCTTGCGAAAGTCATCGACGAAAGCCTGCGCCTCGTTTCCGGTCGCGCGGAAATCGCGGCTGTCAAAGTCACCAACAGCACTGGCGAGTTGCCGGTGATCGATGCCGACAAACGCGCGATCAAGCAAGTCTTGCTCAACCTGCTGTCGAACGCGATCAAGTTTACGCCCGCAGGCGGCAACATTCGCGTCGAGAGCGCGGCGAACGAACGTGAAGTCACAATGACCGTCATTGATACCGGCATCGGCATTCCGGCTCACGCGCTGCCTAAAATCGGTCGTCCGTTCGAGCAGGTCGAAAGCCAGCATTCGAAGAAACACAAAGGTACGGGTCTCGGCCTCGCCCTGTCACGCTCTCTTGTCGAGATGCATGGCGGGACGCTGAAGATCGAAAGTACCGAGGGCGTCGGTACGCGGGTGACGATCTCGCTGCCTGTTTGATGTTCCGTATACGGCTCAAGGAAAAATATAGGGCCTCATCCTCGCTATGGGAGAGGGAGAAAATATGGCGGGCATAAGAAAACTCGGAGATCGAAGAGGCTCATAAATCCGGGCGATTTCGGCAAGAAATCAGGCATTTCCATGTCGAGATCGTCGGCACTTCTTGGTTTGTTTCGAGAGCACCTAATCAAGATAAATACTCAGATAGGGATAGCTATCTTTTTCAGTTTAAGCTCATCCCCCGAGCAAGTCAGATAAGATGGTTCTTCGCTTTCGTATTCGGTCGTTAGTGCGAGCAATAGCGAAGCAACCTATTATCACCGAGCAAGCGATAATGCGGCGTCGCCACGCTCTTCCCAATGAAGAGACGCGGGTGAATTGCAATTTAGTTAAATCTGTGTACTAATTTTTAGATGTCTGCGTTGCCATTCGAGCGTCTGTGACTGACGCAAGGTCTGGAATAAAAATATCGCCCCTAGGCAGAATGGCGGCACTCCCCCTAAACTCCCATGGACTCAGCCTGAGCATCCGCGTTCAGGGATTCACAAAAAGCGCCAGAACGATGCTTTTCAATTCACTACCTTTTCTGCTGGGGTTTCTTCCTGTCACGTTTGCAGGATTCTTTCTCATCGGCGTGAGAAGTTCGAAGCTTGCAGCAGCATGGCTCGGCGCCGCGTCGCTCTTTTTCTATGGCTGGTGGAATGTCGAATTCGTCAGCTTGCTGCTCGCTTCGATTGTCTTCAACTTTACGGCGGGCTATTTCATCAGCCGCAACGGCAAAACGATGTCACCGCGCGCGCATTTCGCGCTGCTTACCTTCGCTGTTGCCAGCAACCTCGTGCTTCTCGGCTATTACAAGTATGCCAATTTTTTCGGCGCTTCAATTGCGGTGCTTATCGGCGTGCCGCTCCATATGGACGCGATCCTGCTGCCGCTTGGCATTTCATTTTTCACCTTCACGCAAATCGCTTTTCTGGTTGATGCCTATCGGGGCCAGGCGTCTGAATATAATTTCGCGCATTACCTGCTCTTCGTGACATATTTTCCGCATCTGATCGCGGGCCCAATCCTACATCACAAGCAGATGATCCCGCAGTTCGAAAGGCCGGAAACCTACAGAATTTCGTCGGCGAATATTTCTATCGGCCTCACCATTTTTGCCATTGGCCTCATTAAGAAAGTGCTGATTGCTGACAGACTGGCGCTTGTCTCCACACCGATTTTCTCGACGACACTGAATGGCGGCGAGCCTGCCCTTATCGAAGCATGGGTCGGCGCGCTCGCCTATACACTGCAACTCTATTTTGATTTCTCGGGCTATTCGGACATGGCCATCGGCCTGTCGCGCATGTTCAACGTCAAACTGCCGCTCAATTTCGCATCGCCCTACAAGGCCGTAAACATTATCGAATTTTGGCGGCGCTGGCATATAACGCTCTCAACTTTTTTACGCGACTATCTTTACATACCCTTGGGGGGCAACAGGAAGGGCAAGCGGCGACGCTATATCAATCTGTTCCTGACCATGTTACTCGGCGGATTATGGCATGGTGCGGCCTGGACCTTTGTGGCTTGGGGTGCCCTGCACGGGCTTTACCTCATCACCAATCACGGCTTTCGTGCCTTGCGCGCACGGTTTGGCTGGAAGACGAACTGCTATCGGCGGCTCGGCGTCTTTGCCTCCGGACTCCTCACCTTCATCAGCGTTGTGGTCGCGTGGGTGGTCTTCCGCGCCGAAACCTTTCAGTCAGCGCAAGTGATGCTGAACGGTATGTTCGGCGGCGCGGGCCTGTCTGCCCACAAGGTCTTCGCTATCAGCGGCTTGTCCGACAATGATTTGGTGCTCGTGATTCTCGGCCTGCTTGCTGTCTTCCTCCTCCCCAATACACAGGAGTTCATGCGCGACTTTGATCCTGCTTATGAGAAGGTGGAAGCTCCCCTACGCCTGTTTGCGGGTTGGCATTGGGCACCGGAGCGGGCATGGACGTGGCTTCCAATAGCCGTTCTCTTTGCCATTGCGCTCGTCGGAATGTCACCGCACCGCGTATCCGAATTTTTATATTTCCAATTCTAGGAGAGGTTGATGAACCGCTATCTCCTGAAATTCTCACTCTCCACAGCGGCTGTCATCTGCGCTTATTTTGCCGTAGTCCTGTATGTGCCTGGACCGATTAAAGCGGAGTATTGGGTGCACGAGTTGATAGTGATCAAACGTTATGAAGCCGCTGCCCTTCCCTCACCCAAGATTATTTTTGTCGGCGGCTCCAGTACGCTCTTCAATGTTGATGCGGCACGCATGTCGCACGAACTCAACGTACCGGTGATGAACGCGGGACTTCATGCCGGACTGCGGCTAGACCGCATACTCGAAGAAGCATCACGCCTTGCCCAGCATGGCGACAATGTGATCCTGACACTGGAGCAACCTTATTACGCCTGCAATAACGGACAATGGACAGACTGGCAACTCGACAATACGCTTGCCTGGGATCATTCAGATTTCGACCGTCTGTCTTTTATGACGCGTGTGGGTATTGTCTTCAATTCCGGCAGCCCGAGTCTCGCCGTTGACATATTGACAAACTATGTGCGGACCGTGATCAATCCGGAACGGATGCTCGACCGGCTTGATTCTCTCGCGCCGGACGATGAGATATTTTCTCGCTATCTTTCGGGGGTGAAGCGAACAAAGAGTTTTGTCTATTCAGCTTATAATATTGATGATCACGGCATGATAGAGATGAACGAGGGTGCCCATTTCGAGGGAATGGCAATTGCATCGTCCTTGCCTGACGGAATCTGCGCAGCGCAGGCGCAAGTGCTTGCGACGTTCATCGCTGCGATGAAGGCACGATCAGTCAAAGTCTCTCTCGCCTATGTACCCTATCTCATCGAAGGGGAGGTGGACGAGAGCTGGCGGAAAGCGGATGCGTCATTCCGCGCTGACGTTGCGGCGCTCAATGTGCCGCTAATCGGTGCGCGTGAGGACGGGTTTATGGATAGAGCCAAATTCTATAACACGCAGCTTCATCTCAATACGAATGGGCGGAAGGTTTATACAGACAATCTGATTGCGGAGATGCGGAAGTAAGCAGTGCCCTCACCCACTTTCGCCCAGAGGGAGGGGGCTTTTACTGATTATCTATGATTTCTTGGGTGATGCGGTAGCCGCCGTCGAGCCAGTGAAGAATTTCGCGGGCGGCGGGGTGGTTAAATGCCTGATAACGCGTGCGGAGTTTGGTCGCGGCGCTTTCGCTGAGGCGGTCGAGGCCGCTGTCGTTCAGCACCAGCAAATCGCCGACGAGAGATTTTGCGAGGTCTTTGCCCAGTACGCGCTCGGCAGCAGACGCGAGGGCTGCGCCATATTGATAAGCGTCGCCTTGCGCGTAGGCATCAACCAAAGTGAGCGCGGGGATTCGGGCCAGCGTCGGTTGCGATGACGGATTTACGCCGTGGGCTGATATATGGGCACCCATGGCAGCGGGACGGCCCGTGAAGGCGCGCAGATGCAGAAATTGCGACATGCGCGGACCGTCATTCACGGGGTAGTTGTCCCAGATAAAAGGTTTGCGGCCCAGTTGCTTTGTGACGCGCGCGAGATGACCTGCCGAAAATTCGTGTGAGCAGACCTCTTCGCCGGTCCAGAAAATCTCGATCGAGGGGTCGAGCAGGCGACCGAGGTCTTCGAGATAGTTTACGGGGCGATCACCGAAGATCCGGTCGAGGATCTGGTCGTCGGTGTAATAGCTCGGACAGATCAGAAGGCGCGTGGCGGCGCTGCGCTCTTTCACCCAATGGACGATTTCGACCTGCTTCTGCGCGAGGTCGGGAAAATCACCGCGCATATCATCGAAGAGGATGGCGAGATCGTCGATGCCTACTTCGTCGAGAAAGGCGAGTTTGCGCGCGAGCGCATCGCGCGCCGTTTGATTGAAGTCTCGGTAAATCTCGTAAGGGCTCAGGCCCACACCGAAACGCACACCATGCACATGGCAGGTACGCGAGAGAGACGCAAGACCCGCTGCATCGGCGGCGGGATGCGGCTCGGCCCAGCGGCGGCGGAGGAACAAATCGGCCTTGGGCGCGAAATGATAGAAGCGATAACCAAAGCCCGATAAATAAGCCGCTGTTTCTTCACGCTCTGCCCATGTCCACGGACGACCATAGAAGCCTTCGATAATGCCGAGTTCAGGTGTCACGTTTCACGCCCGGATAAGATTCAGAGATACCAGTCATATTCCAACGGTGAAATCGTCATCTGGAACTTGTCGAATTCGAGCATTTTGGTTTCGGCATAGACGTCGACGTAATGGGCACCGAGGTAGTCGCGCATGATGGACGAGTTGCGCAGGCGCTTCAGGGCGCTGGGCAGGAAGAAGGGGATGTTGTCGTCCATCTCGTCGCAGGCATTGCCTTCGGCGGGTTCGGTCGGTTCGATCTTGTTGACGATGCCGTAATGGATGCCGGCGAGGATTGCGGCAAGCACCAGATAGGGATTGGCGTCGGCACCCGAGACGCGATGCTCGATGCGGCGGCCGGAGGGCGAACCCGCCGGAACGCGGAAGGCGACCGAGCGGTTGTTGTAGCCCCAAGCGGCATTGACCGGCACGAAGAGATTGGGACCAAAGCGGCGATAGGAATTGAGATTGGGCGCGAAGAGGGCCATGGCGTCGCCCAATGTGGCCTGCAACCCGCCGATGGCGTGACGCAGACGCTCGCTGCCTTCATCGGTGCCGTCGTCGAAAATGTTTTTGTTCTGCTCATCGAGAATGGAGCAATGGACATGCAAACCATTGCCGGTCTGATTGGCAAAGGGCTTGGCCATGAAGCTCGACACAAAATTGTGTTTGCGTGTCACGGCACCGATGAGATGGCGCAGCATGATGGCGTGATCGGCGGCGGCGAGCACATCGTCTTCGTGGTTTAGATTGATCTCGTATTGACCCGGCGCATATTCGGCGGTGGCACCGGACGCAGGCACGCCCTGCGCGGCGGCGGCTTCGTCGATGTCTTTCAGTAGCGCCATGAAGCCGTCGAGTTCGATGATGCCGTAAACTTCGTTGGCGGTTTCACGCAAGCCCGTGGCCGGATTGATCGGCGCTTGCGGCAGGCCTTTGCGGTCGCGCTCACGGTCAAGCACATAGAATTCAAACTCGCAGGCGGACACGGCATGAAGACCGATGTCAGCGAGACGCTGCGCAACATTGGCGAGCACAACGCGCGGTTCCAGCGCGAAAGGCGCGCCGTTGTCGTCCACCATGGTCATCAGGACTTGCGCCTGCTTCATCGAGGCCCAAGGCACGGGAACGATGGTGCCCGCAATCGGAAAAGACTGCGCATCCGGATCGCCGTCGGAAAAACCCATGCCGAGAATATCTTCGTTGACGCCTGTGACATCGAAGAAATAAAGCGATTTCGGCATCTGCACGCCGGAATTGAATATGCGTTCGGCTTCTTCAATGGGAAAGCGCTTGCCGCGCACTGTGCCGCACATATCGACAAAAACCGCGTCGATATAGTCGATCTCCCCATTTTCAGCGAGAAAAGCTTTGAACTCAGCCAGACTCGCACGCCCGTCCATGCCCGTCTTTTTACGGTCACTCATTTTCATTTCCAAACAGATTATTGTTTATCCTGGAAATGATAATAGCCGAGAGCGGCACGAAGATACCAGCGCCGCAATGAAGGAAACGGAATAATAGGCGGAATCCCTAGGAACGGCGCGGGAATTTCGGACCAAGTTATTTTTCCACCGATGACATTTGCAAGCGCGCGACCCGCCCAAGGCGCACAGGCGACGCCATCGCCGTGATAGGCCAGCGCAAAATGTACGCTTTTATCATCCGGAACCTGTCCGATGGCGGGCGTCATACGCGCATTCATGCAGACAAAACCGCGCCAGTAATGCGTTGTTTCGACGCCTTTCCAGTGCGGGAAGACGCTCGCAAGCTGTTTTTCCATTTGTGTACGCATCAATGCACCGTCTTCGGGCCGCCCCGTCAGGTCGCCGCGCGCGCCGAAGAGGAAACGATTGTCCGGTAACATGCGATAGTAATAGAGCAAGCGCCGCGTATTGGCGCAGGGTAGGTCCGTCTGCCATTTTTGTGCGGCCCGCTCGTCCGCTGTCAATAGACGTGTGACGATGATGTTTGAGAGAACAGGAATGAGGCGATCGGCCAGATTTTTATGCAGCGACGATGTTGTAAAACCGTTGGTCGCGATGATGACGCGCCGCGCCCGCAGGGTACCTGCGTTTGTGTGCAGAACATGTCCGTTGCCGGATTTTTCCCAATGCGTGACTTCGGATCTGCTATGGAGACGCACGCCTGCCCGCGCCGCCGCTGTGGCGAGACCGCGCGCGAAGCGCATCGGGTGGAGGCCAAAGCCGCGCTTGTTGTGGAGCGCGCCGAATTGTTCGGTAGAATCGTAAAATCGTTCGGCAAATTCTTCGCGACTAAAAAGCGCGACGGGCAGGCCGAAGGTTTTTCCCAAATAATCCGCTTCCTCTTCCAGGTCGCTGAAACGGTTCGCGGCGTGCGCCACATGCATTGTGCCCTCGCCTTGCTTTCCGATGTCGAAGCCTTCGTCGCGAGCAAGGCCTGCGACGAGGTCGATGGCGTCGGTCTGGGAGGTGATGAAACGGCGGGCTTCATCCACGCCGTAGCGTTTGATGAGTTGCGCGTAGGACAGACTCATCGGCGGGAGCGAACAGAAGCCGCCATTGCGGCCCGAGGCACCCCAGCCGAGGGGACCTGCCTCTAATACGGCGACGTCGATCGAGTGATCACGCGCGAGATGGTAAGCAGCGGAGAGGCCGGTATAGCCACCGCCGATGACGGCGACGTCGCATTGTGCACTCGATTGCAGAGGACCGAGGTCCACGCCTGCGGCCAGAGGCGGCGCGGTATCTTCCCAATAGCTTCCGGCAGGCGCACCTGCATCATACATGCTCGGGTGATACCACGTCATTGCCATTGTCTCGCTTCTGTCTCGCTTGGGGTTCAGCGAGTGTAACCGGCCAAAGCATGAACGGTCTATGTGCGAGATTACTGGTCTGGCTGCGGTGGCGGCGGACCGTCGCTGTCATTATCGTGGCCGCGCCTTTTGCGACGCCAATCGCGCTCGGCATTCTGCTCCATGATTTTGCCGAGACGCTGGCGCTGCGCATCGTTCATGTCGCCGAAACCCTTGACCATGACGGCGCGCATTTCAGCACCGACGGCGAGTTGGGCCGCTTCGATGCGCTGGAAACCGGCGGCGACTTTTGCCTGATCATATGGCGTTTCCGCGAGCGCGCGCGCCAGCGCCTTGCGCGCCTCGTCAATCTCGTCGAGCCGCGGGCGGATGGTTTTGAAATGGCCCATCATCATTTTGCGCAACGCCGCGCGGTCATCGCCGGTCATGTCCGACTTTGCGCCTTTTATATCACCAAATAAAAACGACATCGGGCCGCCATAGTTTGGGCGATCCATGTCGCCGCGATGCTTCCAAACGGCGGTGGCGATCACGCCGATGAGGAAGAGATTGACGACGAGCGATGCGAGCAGGATCAGTCCGAGGCGCGAGCGCGATGACGGGGGCGTGACGTATGTGTCGTTCATTCCTGAAAATCCTCGGTATAGGTATTCTCGGACAGCGCCATCGCCACCAACTGCTCACCCACCTCTGACGAAGCTGTCGCAGTCTCTGCACCGAGCCCAAAAGCTGCCATGGCGCCGGGCGCGGAGAGGCCGAAGCTGACACCGAGCACAATGGAAGCTGCGAGCGCACCGGCAGGTAAGGCGGGCGAGCCATAGGGCCAGATCTCGCTGACGAGACTTTTCCAGAAACCATCCTTGGACTGACGTGCGGCGGCGATGACCGCAATAGCACGGGGACGCGCGGCCATGATGCGAGCGACGAGATCAGGGGATGCGGGCGCTGGCGCAGGCGCGGCGTCGAGCATCGCGTCGAGTTCGCCTGCCGCTTGGACGCGGTCGCGGGCTTCAGCGCTATCGGCGAGGAGAGCCAAAGCGGCATCGCGCTCATCCGCGGGCCAGCGATGAACGAGGGCGCCATAGGCGTCCACGATTTCACTGAAGCGCTGCATTGTCATGTTGTTAGCCGACATACTCGTTTCCTTCCAGTGGTGTCCCACCTTCCTCCATCTAACGCGGGACATGCTCCCGTTCCGTCGCAAGGCTCATCCGCAACGCACGCCGCGCACGACCGAGCAAAGACTCTACAGCTTCGACACTTATTTCCAGCATTTCCGCAGCTTCGATGTTGGTCATCCCCTGAAAATGCGTGAGCGTCACGGCGGCGCGCTGTCGGGCAGGCAATTCCTGAAGTGCTTTCTCGACACGTTCTGAAAGTTGTTGTTGCTCAAGAACCACATCGGGACCTGGCTCATCGCTCGCAGGTTCCGGAATACTGTCGATGTCATCCGTTGTGTGACGGCGCAGGCGGTCGAGGCACAGATTGGTGCCGACACGATGAAGCCATGTGGTGAATTGCGCCCGACCCGGCTCCCAGCGATCGGCATGGGTCCAGACGCGCAGGAAAACTTCCTGGGCCACTTCCTCGGCATCGGCCTGATTGCCCATCATGCGGCGGGCGAGCGCGAGCATACGCGGCAGGTGGCGGTCGACAAGAACGCGGCAGGCGTTCTCGTTACCCTGGGCCACGAGAGCGACCAGTTCGTCATCTCCCGCTTTGCTCAGACCCTTGTGGCCTTGTCCCGTGCTCGCAGCGCTCAAACGGGCGCGTCCCTTCTGAAAATCGAAACCGATCACGACGCGGCCCAAAGAAGGTCGGGGGCATTCGGTCGGGGGTGTCGCCGCAGCGTCCGGCAGAAACGCGGGATGCGGTTTCACCAGCCTACTCCCCTTCGGCGGGCGGCGCACCATCGGCTTTTCGATTCAGCATACGCGTATAGAGCTTTTCGGAAGCTGCTTCATATTCGGTTTTCGATATTTGGCCGTCGCTGTTTGTGTCAGATTTCTTAAAACGCAAATCCGTCACGGCTTTCCATTCGGTTGCGGAGACCTTGCCGTCCTTGTTGGTATCAGCAAGCGACATGGCCTTGCCGCGCGCCTCGATGCCATCGGGTTCGGCAGCACGGGCGAGCACCGGCAAAGTCAATCCGAGGACGATTGCCGAAACGCCAAGCAGAACTTCTATTTTTGATCCGCGCATATCGCATTTTCCGTCGCAAGGGCAAAAGCCAGAAGCCGGGGGCGCGTCATACACATAGAATGGAGCCGCGCCCCCGACCTGATAAACAGGCGGATCTCCGGTCCAAGGGGGGGAGGCCCGAAAATGCGTCTGCCTGTCTCTCGCTTAGTCAAACGGAACATCAGGCATTTTCCGTCGCAGAAAAAGCGGCGAAACTTCTACATTCTGGTAATGAAACGATACTATTTCTGCGGCTTGAGCGGCGCAGGAACAAGATGCCGCGCGGGCAGCATGAGCGCCGCACCGGCGATGATGCGGGCGGGCGCGCGGACGAGGCGGAGCGAAAGCTCCTCGCGGATTTCGGCATCCACATGGAGAACCGCCGAACTCGAAATCGCACGCGGCCGGAAAATGGCCATCGCAAGATTGCAGCCGAGCGCAGGCGAGAAGACGATGCTGGTCGCAAGGCCCGCAAGGCCCGACGCATCGCGGATAGCGTTGAAGGACAAAGGTTCGTGCCAGTCAATCGCCACGGTTGCGAGAATGTGGCGCGGCTCATGCGCACGCGCGCGCCGCAGCGCCTCGCGGCCCGTGAAATGATCGCCTTCAAGATCGACAAGAGCAGAAAAGCCAAGCTCGTAGGGTGTCATCGCGGTTTGCGGATCGACGGCGGAGAAGGCGCCGATGTAATCGACACCGGCACGGGCAACACCTGCTTCGACACGGGCGATTTCGCGCAAGGCGAAACCTGTCGCTTTGACTCCGAAAGATTTTCCCTTGTCGAGAAGGCGTAGCCAGAGCGTGGGAGCATCATCGGGCTCGACCCACAACTCATATCCCAGATCGCCCGACGTGCCGGAACGGCTGACATAGACCGGCATTCCCATCAGATCGAACCAGCGGGCTGTGTAGGGTCGCAGATTTTCGATGCCAGTGAAGCCGGAAGCGCTGAGCGTGGCGCAGGAGAGCGGGCCTTGCAGGCTGACGGCGGCAAGCGTTGACGACACGTCTTCGATGCGGACCCTGTGGCCGATGGCGCTGTCGAGGAGCCACGAGAGATGGGCTTCCTCCGTAACAAGACGAAATTCGCTGTCGCCCAGACGAAAGAGAAGACCGTCACCGACGACAAGACCGCGATCCTCGCAGAAGACGACGGGCATGATCTCGTCCACCGATAGCGCGACGAGATTACCCGTGGCGAAGCGGCGGAGCCAAATTTGCGCGTCCGGTCCGCTGATGCGATATTTGACCAGCGGCGAGATGTCGTTGATCGCGGCGGCATTGCGCAGCGCGGCATATTCGTCGTCGATGCTGGTGAGATGCGTGGCGACGGAATAGCCGTTCCAGTTACACCACAGGTTTGTGAGGCTTTCGCCCGCCACATAAAAATGCAGCGGCGTGGTCATCACCTGACGCGCGAAGGGCGGGTCCTGATGGTTCTGTTCGAACAAGGCGGGATCGGCACGCGACATTTCGTCGAGCTTTGCCAGATCAATGCGGCCCACGACTTTTGCATCGTCGCTTGCGGGAAGCGGCGGCGGTTCGTCAGCGGATGATGTTGTGAGGTCGGCTTCGTCGCTCATGCGCGGCCTCCCTCGGAAAGCGCGAGGCGGGCCGCATATTCACCCGGCAGACCGCAGATGCCACCGCCCGGATGGCTGCCAGCGCCGCAGAGGTAAAGCCCGCGCACGGGCGTGGCATAGCGCGCGAGAGCGGGCGCGGGACGCGAGGTGAGAAGCTGATCGAGGCGCATATCACCATGATACCAGCCGCCATTGGCGAGGCCAAACTTGCGCTCGAAATCCTGCGGCAACATCAGCTCGCCCGCAACGATGCGGTCGCGCAGATCGGGCGCGTAGTCGGCAATGGTTTCGATGACGCGATCAACCAAACGGTCGCGAGCGCCCGCCCAGCCGCCATTCACTTCATAGGGCACATATTGCACGATGATCGACATGACATGTTGGCCCGAAGGGGCGAGCGGCGCATCGGTGACACTCGGTATTGTCATTTCGAGTGACAAGGTGGAGGCAAAGCCGCCATGCTTGAAATCGCTATAGGCATTGTCGAGCGCGACCAATGACGGCGCGATGAGGAAGCGCGCGCCGTGCTCCTGCGGCGAGAGACCCTGTATGGTGGGCAGACCGTCGAGTGAGAGATTGAGCTTGGCCGTTGCGCCTGTATCGACGATGCCGGCAAGTTGCTTCACCAATCCCGCGTCGAGATATTGCGCGCCGACGAGATCGAGCATCGTTTCGCGCGGATGGGCACTGGACAGGACAAGCGGTGCCTGGAAGACGTCGCCGGTTTGTGTTTCGACGCCCTGCACTGTGCCGCCGACGATGATAATGCGTTTGACCTCCGTTGCCGTTTTGATGACAACGCCGAAATTCGCGGCAGAGGCCGACAAGGCGTCAGTGAAGCCGCCGAGGCCGCCTTCGATGACATGCGGACCATTGGACAAGGACCGCAATCCACGCCGCATGATGGCACTGAGCGCTGTGCCCGGCGAATAGGGCCCCTGCCCGCCGCCGATGACGGCGTCGAGCGCGAGCGCACCTTTCAAGAGCGCAGTTTCAAACGTATCGTCGAGCAGATCGCCTATGCTGCCCGGAAGCTGGCGCATCAGATCTTCGAGCGTTTCAGGCCCGAGACGTTCGGCACGCCAGACGAGGCGACGCAAGCGTTTGGTCAGAGGCTCCGGCGCGCTGTCAGGCAGCACGTCATGGAGCAGCGGACCAAGGACTGCCACATAGGATTTCATGCGCGCAACGAAAGCGGGATAGGCCGCAGCATCTGCCGGACTGTGGCCACGGAGAATGTCGAGGTCGGCGCGTTTGGTCGAAAGCCTGAGGTGGTTGAGGTCGTGGTCAAGCAGGATGGTTTGCAGATTGCGCGTGGCATAGCGCAGCCCGTGCTTCACAAGTTTCAAATCTTTTTCTATACGGCGCGGCAGGGCATCGAGCAGATGCGCGGCCGTGGAGACGTGATAGTCAGGCGAGACTTCCGCCGTGATCAACGCGCCGCCGAGACGCGTCGACGCTTCGAGCAGCAGCACACGGCGACCGGCCTTTGCCATATAGCTTGCCGCGATCAGGCCGTTGTGACCGGCGCCGATGACGATGGCATCGAAGTGATGATCAGAGAGGCTCATTGCACTGATCCTTTTCGATGGATCGCGCCACGGCCAAGCGCGGTCGCCACGCGCTGCGCGGCCCCCGCCCCTGCCCCGCCCGCTTCGAGCGCACCGGGATGGGCGCTGCCGGAGCAGAGATAGAAATTTCCAATCGGCGTGTCATAGCCGGCAAGGCCCGGCATAGGCCGGTTGAAAAACATCTGGTCGAGCGTCATCTCGCCCTGCTCGAAGTCACCCGCCGTCAAGCCGACTTCGCTTTCGATGTCGGGCGGCACGAGCGTTTCGGTGGAGAGAATCTTGTCCTTGAAGTCGGGACTGTGGGCGGCGATTTCGGAGATCACGAGATCTGTGAATTGGTCGCGGCGCTCGGTTGTCCACGGACCGTCATGCAGGAACTCCGGCACGTAGTGGACGGCGACCGACATAACATGCTGGCCCATAGGCGCGAGCGAGTGATCGACCATGGACGGGATCAGCGCTTCGATGAGCGGCAGGCGCGGCGGCAGGTGGTCGCGCCAATCATCGAAGGCGCGTTCGAGCGACATCATGGGCCCAGCAAAAGTAAGTCCGCCTTGTAGCGCGGGGCAGCCATCGGGCAAGGCAGGGAAGTCCGGCATTGCATCGAGTGCCAGATTGACCTTGGCCGTCACGCCGCGCATTCGGAAGCGACCGACGCGCTCGACGAAGCCTTTGGGCAATTCCTTCCACGGGAAGAGCGCGAGGAAAGTGCGCTTGAGGTCGAGGTCGGAAAGAATGGCATTGGCGTAGATTTCGGCACCATCGGCGAGCGCGACACCGCGTGCTTTGCCGTCACGCAGGATGACGTCGGTAACCTCAGCCTCGGTGCGCACACGACCGCCATAAGCCTCGATGGAGGCGGCGAGCGCATTGGCCACCGCTTCGGGTCCGCCCATCGCGATGACGGACGCGGGCGCACCGCCGGATGCGCCTTCGGTCTCGTTTGTAAAGGCGTTCATCAGAAAACGCGCACTCGATGGCGAACAGGGTCCGAGCGTTGTGCCTGCGAGCGCCTTGGCCGCGAGGTGGAGCTTCACGAGATCGGATGAAAAATAACTGTCGAGAAAATCGGCAAGCGGCATCGACCAGAGACGCAGCAGATCGTGGAGATCGTCTGTCGGTTTCGACGCCACTTTGTCGGCGCTGCCGAGGAGCGCGCGGAAGACGGCGAGCGAGCGGCGCGAGGGATCGCGCATCGGATGGGCCAGAACCTCACGCAATGCACGATTGGCCCTGAGCATGTCGCGGCGAAAACGCGTCCATGCGTCGGCGTCATTGGCGGAGTGACGCGCAAGCTCGCGACGATGCATCAACCCGTCACGGTAATTCGCGTGATAGCGCCCGTCGCCCGTGAGGCTGACACCGCTGTCAACGCGCATGAGGCGGAGGCCGAATTTTGTGAGTTCCAGATCAGAAACCGTATGCGCGGGCATGTTGACCAGGCCCAACGCAAAACGCGGCATGTGGAAATCGGGGCGGATGTCATAGCCCGCTGCGGCGCTCCCCAGCCGCTCGTTGCGCTCGACAAGCAATACGTCGACGCCTGCGCGCGCGAGATACGCGGCAGCCGTGAGGCCATTTATGCCCCCACCGATGACGATTGCGTCATGGCGCTCCATCAAACCTGTCCCAACTCAACATGCCGCTCGCGCGGACTCCGGACGAAAGCGTACCGCAATGGCACGCATCTGCCGAAAACAACGACATAGCTGCACCGGCGCAAATATGTCGTTAACCACAAATATGCAGGGATGGCGCTGCTTTCCACGACGCATGGATCATGCTGTTAGACATGACCCACCCTGACCGGCAGGAGAGTTTTGCAAGGAGTTGGCCACTTTGTTTGTTGCGTGGGTTATTACGCGGGGTTATTGCGGGGTCGCCGCAGCCACGACAATCGCAGTGAAGGCGGCGTAGACATTGGCCTGTGCTTCGCGGAGCTGGGCGTCGAGCACTTCGAAGTTCGGCGCATTGCCTGCACGGGCGAGAAGGCCCTTGAGGCTTGGCGTTGCCTCTTCAGGTTTGAAATCACCTTCCACGCAGATGCGCACGACCTGCGTGAGATTATGCGTCAGCGCAATGGCCTCGACGAGCATGGCGGATGTTTCGGGCGGCAGCAGACGCGCCTCGGCGATGCGGAGATATGCATTGCGCGTGTGGGTTTGCAGCACTTCGGGATGTTTGTTTCCATGGACGAGTTGGAGGTATTGGCAGATGAATTCGAGATCGAGCAGACCGCCGCGCACATATTTGAGGTTCCACGGGTCTTTGCTCGGAAACTCGCGCTCGACACGTTCGCGCATGTCGGCAATGTCGAAAGCGGTTTTACCGATGTCGCGCGGGCGGCGCAGCGTGTCGTCAATGGCTTTTCGGATGCGGGTCTTCAGTGCATCGGGGCCGGTGAGCACGCGGGCGCGGGTCAACGCCATATGTTCCCATGTCCAGGCTTCCTTTGCCTGATAGGAAACAAAGCTGTTCAGATGCGTGGCAATGGGGCCGGAATTCCCAGACGGGCGCAGGCGCAGATCGACTTCATAGAGTTTTCCTTCCGTTGTCGGGGCGGTGAGCGCGCCGATCAGTTGCTGCGAGACACGGGCATAATACTGCGAGGCGAAGAGAGGCTTCGCGCCGTCCGATTGCTCGTCGGGATCTTTGACATCATAGATCACGATCAGATCGATGTCGGAGGTCGCGCTCATTTCCTCGCTGCCGAGTTTGCCCATCGCGACGACAGCGGCGGAGCCGGTTTTCATGCGGCCAAAGCGTTCGACGACATTTTGTTCGGCGGCAACGGCGAGCGCGACGACGAGTTCAGATGCGAGCATTGCGTAAGCGGGGCCGACTTCCTCGGCGTCGGAATTGCCCGATAGCACGCGCACACCAAGGCGGAAGCGATGTTCACGGGCGAAGATGCGGGCGAAGTCGAGCACGTCCTGATAGTCGCGGGCGTGGCTCAGTGAACTTTCCAGCGCCTCGTGCAGCGATTTGGCATTCGGGATCAGCGTGAAAAAATTGGGGTCCACAACGGCTTCGAGCACGGCGGGGTTTTGTGCGAGGTAGGACGCCAGACGCGGTGCTGTGCCGCAAATGCCCGCGATCAGATCAAGCAGGCCGGTATTGGAATAGAGCATCGAGAAAAGCTGGACGCCAGCGCCGAGTTTGGTGAGGAACTGATCGAAACGGGTGAAGGCAGTGTCAGGATTTGATGTGCGCGACAAGGCTTTGAGCAATGCGGGCATCAGCGAGGTGAGAAGCTCGCGCGAGCGCGGGCTGCGGGTGGCGGCAAAGCGGCCCGTGTGCCAGCCGCGAATGGTCGCCGCCATGTCGGAGACATGCGTGAAGCCCATGCCGCGCAGGGTTTCGAGCGTTTCGGGATCGTCTTCCGTGCCGGTGAAAACAAGGCTGCCGCCCTCGCCCAGGGGCGGTGCGGTTTCGAAAAGTTTGGCGTAGTGGCCTTGCACGCGGCGCATGTGGCCGGTGAGGACTTCGGCAAAGGCGTCGCGGGACGGAAAGCCGTAGAAGCAGGCGATATGATCGAGGCCCTGATCGCTGCGCGGCAATGTGTGGGTTTGCTCGTCGGCAATCATTTGCAAGCGGTGTTCGAGGCCGCGAAAGAAACGATAGGCGGCTTTCATCTCCTCTGCCGCTTCAGGCGCGATCCATTGTTTCTTCGCAAGTTCGTCCAGCATCAGCACGGTTTGACGTCCGCGCAATTCGCGGTCGCGGCCACCGGCGATGAGCTGCTGCGTCTGGACAAAGAACTCGATCTCGCGGATGCCGCCGCGTCCGAGTTTGATATTGTGGCCTGCCACTGCGATGACACTGTGGCCACCGACAGCGTGGATCTGCCGCTTCATCGAGTGGATGTCGTCGATGGCCGCGTAGTCCAGATTTTTGCGCCAGATATAAGGCGTGAGCATTTTCAGAAAGCGCTCGCCCGCCTGAAAATCTCCGGCGACGGCGCGGGCTTTGATGAAGGCAGCGCGTTCCCAGTTCTGGCCACGGCTTTCATAATAGTTTTCGGCAGCAGGCAGCGACACGGCGATGGGCGTGCCGCCGGGATCGGGGCGCAGCCGCAGGTCGGTGCGGAAGACATAGCCTTCGTCATTACGCTCCTGCATGATTTTAACAAGCGCCTTGGTGAGCCTGACGAAGAACTCGCCATGGTCGAGCCCGTCTTTCAGCGGCAGTTGCTGAGGTTCGTAGAAAACGACAATGTCGATGTCGCTTGAATAGTTGAGTTCGAAGCCACCGTATTTTCCCATACCGAGAACGGCGAGGCCGCTGTCGGCGGCAGTCAATCCTTTGGCATCTGCGAGCACCTGACCGCGACGGGCGGCGTCACGCAACAGCCATTCGATGGCGGCGATGACGGCGGCGTCGGCGAAATCGCTCAGGGCTCTGGTGACGGTTTCGAGCGGCCACACGCCGGTGATGTCGGAGAGCGCGATAAGAAGGGACGCTTCTGCTTTGGCGATGCGCAGTGCCTGCATCAGTTCGGCTTGTGTGGCGAGGGCGGAAGCGGCGCGCGTGCGGGCGAGCAAATCGGCAAGCGTCACTTCCGGCGCGGCATCGACGAGACGCGGCAGCCAGTCGGGATGGCGGCGGATGATGCGCGTGAGAAAAGACGAATTGCCGAAAACGGCTTCGAGGATGGCGCGGGTTTTTTTGTCGGCGAGAAGCTTTTCGATTTTCTTACGCAAGGTGCTGTCGTCGACCCCTGCAACCGATTGCGCGAGATCCTGCCATTCGACATGTGCACGCTCGATGTCATATGGCTTCGGCGTTTCTGTCGCCCGCTCACGCAATGTGCTGCTCAAATCCGCTCTCCCCGTTCAGACTGCGCGTGAAACTAGCAGATTTGATCAGGCGGAGACGAGGGGCAATGTGAGCCTGGCGCGCAGGCCCGGCGCATTGTCTGAGAAGTCGATACGACCGCCATGAAGGCGCGCGACGGCGGCAGCGAGGCTGAGGCCCAGACCGCTGCCCGGTGTGTTGCGACTTGCCTCCAGCCGCACGAAGCGTTCCAGCACACGGGTGTGCTGGTGTTCGGGAATACCCGGTCCATTATCGGCCACGCTCATTGCGACGCGGCCATCGACGTCGAGATACACAGAGATTTCGATGACAGGCAGATCGTTATCGGGTCCGGCTTCATCTGCCGGTCTGCCATGCTTGATCGCATTGTCGATGAGGTTTGTCAGCACCTGCGAGAGAAGTTCACGATTGCCGCGCACATGGAGCCCGTCGGTAACGTCGACGTGGATTTTGAAGCCGCTTTCTTCGGCGACGGGCTCGTAAAGTTCTGCCGCGTCACGTGCAATGGCCGAGGCATCCACGTTGGTCATGCTCTCACGCAAAGAACCGGCCTCGGCACGGGCGATCATCAGGAGCGCGTTGAATGTGGTGAGCAGGTGATCGGCTTCGGTGATCGTGCATTCCAGCACGTTGCGGTATTCGTCGGGTGACATGTCCTGAAGCAGCGTCACTTCGAGCCGGTTGCGCATCCGGTTCAGGGGACTGCGCAGGTCATGCGCGACATTATCCGTCACCTGACGCATACCGATCATCAGGGCTTCGATCTGGTCGAGCATGGCGTTGAGGTTCTGGCCGAGCTGGTCGATCTCGTCGCCTGTGCCGGCAATGGGCAGACGGCGCGAGAGGTCGCCGCCCATGATGTCTTTGCTCGATTTGTTGATCGCATCGACGCGGGCGAGCATGTTGCGGCTCATAAAGAGACCGCCGACAAGGCCGAGCATCACTGTGAGTGCGATGGCCCAGATGAGGGCGCTGGTGATGAGGCTTTCGATCTCGCGCCGCTCCTGCACATCGCGGCCGACGAGAAGGTAGAAACCCTCGGCAAGCACGAAGGCGCGGGCGCGGGCGGCTTTGAGTTCGACGCCTGTGAGTGTGCGGCGACTGTAAATGAAATCCATCCAGCCGTCCGAACCGGGCTGCACATTGGGCCGCACGTCGAGATTGCCTGCGAGCACCTGACCCGCAGGATCGAGTACGAGATAAAGGCTCTCGCCGGGATCGCGCGAACGCTGGATGACCGTGTGGACGAGAAGCGGTAAGCCACCTTGCGCATATTGCTCGGCCAAGCCGGTGATCTCGGCCTGCACAGCTTCGTCCGTCTGGCGCACGAGAAAGCCTGCCGTGTTCCAATAGACATAGGCAAGCAACAGGATCGCCGAGGCTGCGAACAGCCCCAGATACAGGACGGCGAGCCTGAAGGTCGATGTCTTGAGGAGATTAATCGGCAGCACGTAATGAATATCCGGCCCCTCGGATCGTGTGCAGAAGCGGCTGTTTGAAGTTTTTGTCGATCTTCGCCCGGAGCCGCGAGATATGCACGTCGATCACATTTGTCTGTGGGTCGAAATGATACTCCCATACGTTCTCAAGCAACATAGTCCGTGTGACGACCTGCCCCGCATGTTTCATCATATATTCGAGCAGGCGGAATTCGCGCGGCTGGAGGTCGATTTCCTGACCGCCACGGGTCACCTTGCGGGCGAGAAGATCGACTTCAAGATCCCCCACGGTGAGCCGCGTTCGTACCTGTTCGGGATTTGAGCGGCGCACCAGCACTTCGATGCGGGCGAGAAGTTCGGCGAAGGCATAGGGCTTTGTCAGGTAGTCATCGCCACCGGCCTTGAGGCCCATGATGCGGTCGTCCACTTCACCAAGCGCCGAGAGAAAGAGCACAGGCGTGCGGATGTTTTCGGCGCGGAGCTTCGAGACGACGGACAGGCCGTCGCGCTTGGGCAACATACGGTCCACGATCAGCACATCGAACGGGCCCGACAGCGCGAGAGTGAGGCCCTCGTCGCCATCGGACGCGTGATCGACAATGTGTCCGCTTTCGCGCAACCCCCTCACCACATAGGCGGCCGCTTCGAGGTCGTCCTCAATAACAAGGATGCGCATGGATTGCGTCAGCCTTTCTTGATCGACAGGGCGACGAAGCGCTTTTGCTCCTGCGTGCTGAGACGCAGAATCACGGATGTCTTGCCTGCCTTCTCCGCCGCCTTCACGCCTGCAACCACGTCGGCGGGCGATTTCACATCGACACTCGAAATGCTCATAATGACGTCGCCGGGCTGGATGCCTTTGTCGGCGGCTTCGCTCGACGGATCGACATTCTGCACCGTCACGCCACCATCTGCTTTCGCGAGATCGAGGCCGAGAACAGAGGTTGTGCTCTGCGCATCGGGCGCACCGTCCGCTGCGGCGACTTCATCGAGCTTGTCGGGGAAGGCTTCAATCGCAACCTTCAGGTCTTTTGCCTTGCTTGCGCGCCAGACGGTGACATTGATCGAGGTGCCGGGTTTCAGGTCCGCCACAGTGCGGCTCACAGCGCGGACGTCTTCCATTTCGATCCCGTTGACTTTGATTATCACGTCGCCGGCCTGAATGCCGTATTTTTCGGCGGGGCTGGCGGGCGTGACTTCGGCGACGAGCGCGCCTTTGGGTTTGTCGAGACCGAGGCTTGTGACCATATCGGCATCAACGGGCTGAATGGCAACGCCGAGCCAGCCGCGCGTCACCTTGCCGTCTTCACGCAACTGCTTGATGACCTTCTCGGCAATCTTCGACGGGATCGCAAAGCCGATGCCGACGCTGCCGCCTGTGGGCGAATAGATCGCCGTGTTGACGCCGATCACATTGCCATGAATGTCGAATGTCGGGCCGCCGGAATTGCCGCGATTGATGGAGGCGTCGATCTGGAGAAAATCGTCATAGGGGCCTGCGCCGATTTCGCGGCCACGCGCCGAGACGATGCCGCTGGTCACGGTGCCGCCGAGGCCGAAGGGATTGCCCACCGCCAGAACCCAGTCGCCGACGCGCATTTTATCGCTGTCGCCGAAGGTCACATAAGGCATCGGCTTTGCGACTTTGACTTTGATGAGCGCAAGATCGGTCTTGGGGTCGCGACCAACAAGCGTTGCTTTCAATTCAGTGCCGTCTGTTTCAACGACCGTGATTTCCTTGCCGCCCTGTACGACGTGATTGTTCGTCACGACATAGCCGTCAGCGGAGATGAAGAAGCCGGAGCCCTGCGCCATGGCTTTGCGTGTCATCGGCTTGCCGTCTTTGTCTTTGGGCTGGAGCTGCTTGAAGAATTTTTCAAAGGGGCTGCCGGGCGGGAAAGGCAGATCGGGCTGGCCCTCCGCTTCAACGGGGGCTTCTTCGACAACGCGGATGCTGACGACAGCGGGCGAGACTTTTTCAACGAGGTCGGCAAAGCTCGGCAGATTTGACAGTTCGGATTTGAAAGCCGTCGGCGCATTGAGCGGCGCGGTTTCGGCGAAGGCCTCAGGCGCGGCAAAACCGATTGATCCTATGAGCGCCAAAGCGGCAGCATTGCTTAAAAGAGAACGGGAAGAAGCGCGGCGGGACTTTGCGCTGAACGTCATAGGAGAACTCCTGTCACTGGATTGCCGTAGCCGAAAGATCGTCGGTGGCCCTAACCTTGGCTACCAGACCTTACCAATTCATGTCCGGAACATTACAGATGGTTTTGGCAGAAAAAAGGCAGCATCAGCCGCGCGGGGCGTTTTCGTCCAGCAAGGATGCGAGACGGGATTGTTCATCCCGATCAAGGGCTTGGGGGGCACGCACCGCGCTGCGGCGGCGGTAGGCGAGCCACAAGCCGAGGGCACCAAAGACCACCACGCCGAAGGGCGCGAGCCAGAGAAGCACCGTTGCGGAGATAAAAGGCGGGCGCAGCAGCACGAAGTCGCCATAGCGCGCGACGAGATAGTCGAGCACCTGCTGGTCGGAATCACCGGCGGTGAGCCTTTCGCGCACGAGATGGCGGAGGTCGGCGGCGAGGTCGGCGTCGGAATCGTCGATCGACTGGTTCTGGCAAACGAGGCAGCGCAGCTCTTTCGAGATCACGCGGGCGCGAGCTTCGAGCGCAGGATCGGAAAGCGCCTCGCCGGGATTGACCGCAAGTGCCGGTGCCGCGAGCGCGACGAGCAAGGAGAGTGCGAGAACCAGGCGGCGCATGATCACTCCGCCGGTTGAGCTTGCGGGCGGGACCGCGCACGCGTCGGGGCGCCGACACGGTAGCGTCGGTCGCTCAATGACACGAGACCGCCGAAAGCCATGATGATCGCGCCGCCCCAGATCCACGGGGCGAACGGATTGACATAGGCACGGACTGTGTAGCCGCCATGGCCGTTGTCGTCACCGATGACGACATAAAGATCGGACATACCATTGGTACGGATAGCGGCTTCGGTTTTTTCCTGACGCTCAACAGGGAAGCGGCGTTTTTCCGGCATCATAAAACCGAGGTCTTTTCCATCATTCTTTACACGGATGATACCGACAAGCGCTTCATAGTTCGGCCCCTGACGGAGTCCCACTTTTTCAAGTGTGAGTGTGTAGTCGGCGACGGTCGCACTCTCGCCTTCCTTGAGTGCCGTCACCAATTCGCTCTGCCATGCCGTCATGCCGACAAGGCCGGCGACGAGGATGCCGAGGCCTCCATGCGCGAAGGCCATGCCCCATTGGGCGCGGGGCAGAAGGCGCGCGCGGCGCAGGCTCACACCGAGCGGGCTTTTGAACAGCGATATGCGGGCGGCAAATTCGGCAAAGGCACCGACGACGAGCCATGTGGCCAGCCCCATGCCGAGAGCGGCGAGCCACGGGCCTTTAGAAACGAAAGCTAGGACACAGAGCGAAACGAGGACAGCGAGCGCCCCTGCGCCCATCAGACGTTCGAGCGCGGCCACAAGCTCCGCACGCTTCCAGCCGAGGAGCGGACCAAGCGGCACGAGGATCAACAATGGCAGCATGATCGGCACGAAGGTCATGTTGAAGAAAGGCGCACCGACTGTGATTTTGGGGCCGCCCAAAGCGTCGAGGAAGAGCGGATAGAGCGTGCCGATGAAGACGGCGACACCGGCGGCAGACAGCAGCAGATTGTTGATGATGAGGGCACCTTCGCGGCTCATCGGCGCGAACATGCCCTCGGCTTTGAGCGCGGGGGCACGCCAGCCATAGAGCACCAAAGCGCCGCCAACAAAGAATGTAACGATGCCGAGGATGACAACGCCGCGCAGAGGATCGGAGGCGAAAGCATGAACGGAGTTCAGCACGCCGGAACGCACAAGAAAGGTGCCGACGAGGGAGAGCGAGAAGGCGAAGATCGCAAGCAGGATCGTCCAGCTTTTCAATGCGCCGCGTTTTTCCGCGACAATGGCGGAATGGAGCAGCGCGGTTGCAATGATCCACGGCATGAGCGATGCGTTTTCAACTGGATCCCAGAACCAATAACCGCCCCAGCCGAGCGTGTAGTAAGCCCACCACGAGCCCATCGCGATGCCGACGGTGAGCGCGGTCCACGCGGCGAGTGTCCAAGGCCGCACCCAGCGCGCCCAGCTTGCATCGACGCGACCCTCGATGAGCGCAGCTATGGCGAACGAAAAGGCCATAGAGAGGCCGACATAGCCTGCATAAAGAAACGGCGGATGAAAGGCGAGGCCGGGATCCTGCAACAGCGGATTGAGGCCCTTGCCTTCGAAAGGAACGGGAGACAACCGTAGAAACGGATTGGAGGTGATGAGAATGAATCCGAGAAACGCAACGCCGATGGAGCCCTGCACGGCCAGGACACGGGCACGCAGCACCGAGGGAAGATTGCTGCCGAAGAACGCGACGAGCGCACCATAGAGCGCGAGGATCAGGACCCAGAGAACCATCGAGCCTTCATGGTTTGCCCAGACGCCGGAGATTTTATAGATCAGCGGTTTTGCCGAATGGGAATTATCGTTGACGAGCTTCAGTGAAAAGTCGGACGTGACGAAAGCATGAACCAGCACGACGAAAGCGAAACCGATCAACACGAATTGCATGAGAGCGGCTTTATTCGCAACGCCCATCAGCGCTTCATCGCCGCGATGGGCGCCAACCATCGGCACGACCATCTGCACCAGCGCCACCGCAAACGCGAGGATCAGCGCGAAATGTCCAAGTTCTGTAATCATTTCGGCGCACCCTCGCCTTCCTGCCAGCGGCCTGCTTTTTTCAGGCTCTCGGCGACTTCGGGCGGCATGTATTTTTCGTCATGCTTGGCGAGTACCGTATCGGCGATGAACGATCCGTCAGGCTGAAGCGTACCCTCGGCGACGACGCCTTGCCCTTCGCGGAAGAGATCCGGCAAAATGCCTGTATAGGAGACACGCACGGTTTTTACGAAATCCGTCACGGTGAACGTGATGCTGGTGGGGCTAGTGTTTTTCAGCGAGCCTTTTTCGACCATGCCGCCCAAACGGATGCGCGTATCGGGCGCGACCGATTTTTCGATAACGTCGCTGGGGCTGTAGAAGAACACGATATTGTCGCGCATCGCATAAAGCACGAGGCCGAGGCCTGTGCCGAGAATGGCGAGACTTGTCAGGATAAATGTGGCGCGGCGTTGTTTGCGCGTCATGTGGCTTTCGGCTCCGGCGCTTGTTGCTTGGCAGTCTTATAGCCGCAAGCACTATGGAGCCGAAACCGCCAAATGGTCGCGCAGACGTCAGAGCTTGAGAATTATGCGCGTGGCGGGGCCGACGATGCCGTCGGCGACAAGGCCGTTTTCTGCCTGCCAGGCCTTGACGACGCCTTCAAATCCTTCGCCGAAGATGCCGTCCACATTGACCGCGTAGCCTTCCGCCGCTATCGCCTTTTGGAGAGCCTTCACGTCATTGCCGGTCATGGGCGGTTGGGTGAGACGGAGATTACGGACGGAGGCATCATCCGCCGACACGACCACGGGCGCGCGGCAAGCGAGCGCGCCTTCGTCCACCGTGACACCGCAGACGTTCATGGGAATGCCCAATGACCAGTTGCCCTTCTTGATGAGGGCCGCAAAAGCATCCATGCGATAGACCGTGCGGCGCAGAAGCGTGTTCGTGTGCGTCGCGAGCCATTGGCGGCGTTCGTCTACATAGGCGCCAATCCATTTTTTCTCGTTGGCGACTTTTGCTGCGCCTGCCTTTGCGGTCGCCCGGTCGCGCATCGCATTCCATGAGCCGTGGATGAGGCTGTCATAGATCACGGCGACGGAGAGCGGCGTGGTAAAACCCATGTCTGCGGCAAGTTTCTCGGCAGGCGACCAATAGACCCTATTGAAAAACAAATCCTGCGTGTCCTGCATGACGGGATCACCGCCTGCTTCTTTTAAAACGGCGCGCAACGTCACGTCGCGGTCAAGCGAGAGGTCGATGTCGGCGAGGCGTTGCAAATAGGGTTTGAGGCTTGCGGCGCAGGCCGCATTGGGCGTGGCGCAATAGGCTTTGACGAGGAGATAGAGATTGCCGCTGCCCAGCGTTGTCTGCGAGCGACCATAGGTGAGGTGGCCGGAATCGTTGGTGAGAAGCGTCACGCGGGCATAATCGCCGAGTGTCTTGCCGGTCTCGAATATATTGACGATCGCCTGCGCGGCCTGTTTTTGCAGGTCTGACAACATGGGGGCCCCTCCATTGCTCCGTTTACATATCATAACGGAAAGAGCCAGGCGGCGGGGATTAGTTTATTTGGTTGTGGCCCCGATTTTTGCCAGAGCGGCGGGATCGGCGGCAAACGTCTGGCGGGCTTTGGCGATGGCGGCGGTTTTCGCATCCGCATCGCCGAGCACAGTGTAGGCACGGATGAGGCGCAGCCAGCCGTCGAGATTGTTCGGGTTTTCTTCGAGCTTGCCTGCAAGACTCGCGACCATGCCGCGGATCATTTGCGTCTGCTCGTCGCGACTCATGTCGCCTGCCGCCTCAACCTGTTCTTGCGATGGTGCGGGCGCGGTCAGATTGCTGAGTTCGGCTTCTATGCTCGGTCGCCATGGCGCATCTTGGGGCGCTTTGTCGAGCATGGCCCGCCAGCGCGTTGCGGCTTTTTCTTTGTGACCGTCCACGATGTCGGCGACACCCAAATAGTATTGAGCGCGGGGTTCGAGCGGATCGCTTTTCTCGGCGGCGAGAAAATCCTGCTTGGCCCCCTCTGTCACCTTTCCGTCGGCGGCATAAATCTGCGCTTCGCCGCGCGCGGCGAGGCGTTCGGCTGTTACGCCGCCCAGAGAGATCACGCGGTTCCATGCCGTAATCGCCATCGGGAAATTCCGCTGGCGCATATAGGCAGGCGCGATGACCTCCCAGCCTTTCAGGTCGTCCGGTTCGACTTTCAGATGCTGTTCGACTTTGACGATAAGTCCATCCAGCGGAAGTTTGTCAGCGGTTTGATCGAGACGCGCGGCGAGAGGCGCGTCGGGCTGATCAGGCGAGCCGAACACGAGATAGAAACCGACGGTGAGCGCGGGCACAAAGAGCATCATGGCGAAAGCGACGCGACGCGGAGAGGCAGCAGGCTTTCCTGTTGCTTTCAGCTTTTCGGCATCGACGGCAGCGAGAAGGCGGCGCGAGACTTCGATGCGGGCGGCTTGCGCCTCGCCCTCTCCCATCACGCCGCGCTCAAGATCGCGCTCGACTTCGGCAAGCTGGTCGCGATAGAGCGCGACATCCTGTGACGCGTCGGGCGCACCTGTGGCTGCGCGGCGCCTTGCTTTGAACGGTGACAGGAGCGACCAGACGACGAGGCCCGTCAGCACGGCAAAGCAGAGCCAAAGCGTAAGATTGGAAGAGATATCAGACACAGCGGGCGCACTTTCAAAAATGGACGCCTCTGTATAGGGCCTCCCGCGTCGCCCGCAAAGTGCAAGCTCGCCGCAGGGCCATCCAGCTTACAACGGAAAATCTGTCGATTACCGGCAATGGCATCGAGGCCCTGTTCGTATCGGAGCGCGCGTCACGCCTTAAAACGCTGACGGGCCGAGAGCGCGAGGCCTGTGGCCACGGAGGTCAATTCGTCGCCGCCTGCGAGCTTTGCCGCGCCGAAACGCGTGGCAAAGATCTCGCGCACGGCGGGGATGAAAGACGAGCCGCCAGTGAGGAAGACACGATCAATTTTTGTGAGCGATGTTCCCGCCTTGTCGAGCAACTGATCGACGCATTGCCCGATTTCTTCAAGCTCAGGCGCAATCCATTGATTGAAGTCCGAACGCGTCACATCGCTTTCGATGTTGATGAGGCCGGAGCGGAAGGAGAACTTCGTCTGCGCGTGGTCAGAAAGTTGCACTTTGGCTGCTTCAACAGCACGGTACATATCGAAGCCGCGGTTTTCTTCGATAAGGTGGAGGAGCGCTGCAATGTCATCCGGCGCATCCGAGCTCGGGCCGATGTCTTCGAGCATTTTGCGCGTCTTGAACGTGTTGAGAAAACTCAACTGATGCCAGCGCTTCAGGCCTTCGTAAATCCATGACGGTGTCGGCAGACGTTTGCGGCCATCGCTCATATAGAATGAGCCCTTGCCGAGGCGCGGCGCAATGCAGTGCTCGACGATGCGGGCGTCGAATGCGTCACCAGCGAGGCCGACACCGTTGACGGCGATGATCGTCTCGGCACGGTTTTTCACGTCGCGCATACCGGGCCCGACATGCAGCAGGCAAAAGTCGCTGGTGCCGCCGCCGAAGTCACCGATGAGCACAAGCTCGTCCTTGTCGAGCGTTGCTTCATAGGCATAAGCCGCCGCGACAGGTTCGAACTCGAAATGGACATCGGGAAGGCCTGCGCCTTTGAGCGCGAGTTCCAGACGCTTCACGGCGAATGTGTCCGCCTCGTCGCTCGCCTGTCCCAGTGAATTGCGCACGAAGCGCGCGGGCCGCCCGACGACGACGGGGGATTGCTTCAGACGTTCGATCAACTCTCCGGAATAGGGCGTCGAATCGACAAGACGCGCGACGACGAGACCGATCAGATTTTCAAGCGTGAAGCGGCTAGAGTAAATCTGCGTCGATGTGAAATCGGGATTTGCGAGATAGGATTTGATCGACTGGATGAGGCTACCATCGGCACCGTCGAGATAAGCGTCGATGGCGGCAGGACCGGCAAAGGCGTCCGCCCGACCGTTGGCATTGCGGTATCCGTCTTCAAAGTAGAGAATCGAACGAAAGGTTTTCAGCACCTCACCCTTGTGGTGCACGGGAACAAGGCTCGCCGCACCTGTTTCCGACGCAAGCGCCATGGCGCTATTTGTCGTCCCGAAATCGAGGCCGATAAACATAGAGCTTTCCTTTGCATCCGTTTGACAGCGGCGCAGGCGCGCAAGAGATCACGGCAATGCATATAGACGGAACAGGCAACAAGGGACGGCGCTTTTATGCGAGCGGCATCCGCCTGTCAACTTGCTGTCAGGAGTGGCCGAAACAACTCACTTTCGCGCTGGTGAGGCGCGAGGCGGGCAGATCGACATAGACGGTCGTGCCTTTACCGACAGTGCTCACAATGGTCAGGCAACCACCATGCAGCTCTGTCATGTGCTTGGCGAGCGGCAGGCCGAGCCCAGTGCCTTCATGCGTGCGCGACAAGGTTCCGTCAATCTGCGTGAAGGGCGAAAGGGCTTTGGGAATATCGTCTTCGGCAATGCCGATACCTTGGTCGATCACCGCGATACGCAACCCTTGGTTGCTGACGCTGGCTTCAACGCAGACGGTGCTGCCATCATTGCTGAATTTCACAGCGTTGGAAACGAGGTTGATCAGGATCTGTTTCATCGCGCGTTCGTCGACGACGAGGCTTACCGCCGGTTTCGGCAAACGCGTTTCGATGCTGATCGAGGCCTGCTGTGCACGATGACGCACGATGCGGCAGGCCGAGGCGATGATGCTGTCGAGGTCGCTCTCATCCTCATGCAGCTTGAAATGACCGGCTTCGATCTTGGACAGGTCGAGAATGTCATTAATGAGATTGAGGAGATGCACACCGCTGTCGTGAATATCGACCGCATATTCGCGGTAACGCGGATTGCCGACAGGCCCGAAAAGTTCGCGCTCCAGAGCTTCCGAAAAACCTATGATAGCATTGAGCGGTGTGCGCAGCTCATGGCTCATATTGGCGAGAAACTCGGATTTGGATTTGCTTGAGTCCGTCGCCTGATCGCGGGCTTCGCGCAAGGCTTCCGCCTCGCGGCGACGCGCCGTCACGTCCTGCAAAGCGACAAGCATGGCGGGCAGGCCATGAAAGCGGACGAGCGCTGCTGAAATATGCGCCCAGATGATCTCGCCATTGGCGTTGGTGAGGCGGGCCTCGATGGCACTGCGCGGACGCTGGCCGAGAGCGGCTTCATCGAGACGTTGACGTACATTCTGATCGACGAAAAGCGTGCGGCTGTCCATGCCCTCAAGGTCGTGGCCGGCGCCGAAGAGTTCGGCAGCTTTGTGGTTGGCCTGAATGATGCGGTGGGTCGAGGGATCTACAATAGCCATCGCTTCTGGCGCGGCAAAGAAGATGCTCTGGAAATTTTCATCCGTCATGGCGGCTGCGCGTTCGGCAGCCTGACGGCTGGCTATTTCGCTGGTCAGTTGCGCATTGAGATCGTGCTGCTGCCGGAGCCTCAGGAACTCGGCGCGGCGAAGGCGGTTGGTGACGCGCACGGATTGAATGCCGACCACATTGCCGACGACAAGGAGAAACGACACGAGGCCGACAGACCGTGCCGTCGTCAGATCGTTGGCCAGAATGAGTGCGGTGAAAACAAGTGTTGCAGTCACCGAAGCAAAGACGTTGTGGCTCAGACGATTTGGCACGCCAAAGTAGAATGCAAAAAGCATCATCAAGGCGCTCAGGGCGCTCTCGGACGTGTAAATGCCGCCGGACGACGACGCCAGAATGAAAACGCCGAAAGCGTAAAGCTGGCAGAATGTCAGGGCGATAAAAAACATGTTCTGCTGAGACGGTCTGGAAAAGAACGTCAGAGGGATTTGTAAGACCGCTATTGTCAACGGACGCGCAATCGCCAGCAGGACGAACACGGTGCAAAAGCCGAGAACCAGATAGTCGGCGACAATACAGGCGGCGAAGATATAGATGCCGATGCGAAGCGCACGGGCACGCTCCAGCGTTTCGCCCCATGTGGCACTGCGAAAGACCGCTTCCAGTTGCCGGTCGGCAAACTCGCCGCTCCACAGATAAGTTTCAGCGCGCGGAATTATCTCCCCGGCAGCGGCCTGTGGCTCGTCTGTCTCTGAAATGGCAAAAGCGGCCACGAGTCCTCCTCTTCGGCCAAACGGACTGCAGCCGAGGGGTAAACCCTAGTGTGAAACTCTAAAGAAAACGGAAAGTCGAACTGACCTTTTTACCCATCACAGGCTTTCATTGGAGCGGCGGGGCACCTATCCTCTCGCCACACGGCGGACGGGTCCAGAACCGCCGGTTTGGATAACGGGAAAGAAACGAATGACACAAGATGCGGGCAAGGGCGGCGTTCTATCGGGCGTCAGAGTGCTGGATTTTGGCCGCTATATTGCCGGTCCCTATTGCGCGGCCTTGCTCGGCGATATGGGCGCTGACGTTATCCGCATTGAAAGGCGCGAAGGCAGCGAAGACCGGTTTGTGCAGCCTATGGTGCCGGAACGGGGCGCGGGCGACGGCGGCGAAGGGGCGATGTTCCTCCAGATGAACCGCAACAAACGAGGGCTGACGCTGGATCCGATGACGCAGACAGGGCGCGGCATCGTGAAACGGCTGGTCGCCACCGCCGATGTCGTCGTCGCAAATCTGCCCCCTTCGACACTCACCGCGATGGGTCTCGACTACGAGAGCCTCACGGCAGTGAAGCCCGACATCATCCTCACGATGGTGTCCGCCTTCGGTCACGGTGGACCATATAGCGAGCGCACGGGCTTTGACGGCGTGGCGCAGTCGCTGGTCGGTGCGGCTTACCTCACCGGCACGCCGGACGAGCCGGTCAAGAGCTATGCGCCCTGGGTTGATTTCGGCACGGCATCGCTCACCGCTTTCGGCACGATGGCGGCGCTGATGGAGCGGGCGAAAACCGGCAAGGGACAGATTGTCGAAGGCTCGCTTCTGGCAACCGCGCTTGGCTATTTCAATTTCCATCTGATTGAACAGGAACTCCGCAAGGTGAACCGTCAGGCCATCGGCAACCGCTCGCCATATGCGGGGCCTGCCGACATTGTGCGCACGAAGGATGGCTGGATTCTGGTGCAGGCCATCGGCGCACCTTTGTTCAAGCGCTGGGCAAGGCTGATGGGCGAGGAGCACTGGCTGATCGATCCGCGCTTCAAAGACGATCTCGCGCGTGGCGACAATGGCATATTGCTGTCCAGGCGCACATCGGAATGGGCGGCGCTGTACACGACAGACGAAGCGCTGGCGCTACTTGAGAAAGCTCGTATTCCCGCCGGTGCAGTCAACACACCGCAAGAGGCGCTGGACGATCCGCATATTGCGGCGATGGGCTATCTCACGCGGATGGATTTTCCGGGCCTGCCCGGACCGGCGCCGATCATGGAAACGCCGGTGCGTCTGTCGGAAACGCCCGGCACGCTGAAAACGCGCGCACCTTTGCTCGGTGAACATACAGACAGCATTCTCACATCGCTTGGGTATTCGGCAGCAGAGATTGCAGGTTTCCGCGCGGAAGGTGTTGTCTAGCGAGCGATGGTTTTTGCTTATCAGAAAGAATAGCGCGGCGAAATAATCACGCGGCCTGCATGGCGACGCGACCACGGCGGCGCAGCGTTTCGGCGGCAGCGCGCTCGCCCATAGTTTCGCGGAAGTCGATGACACATTCGAGAAAGGCGACCGCGTTCTGGCGCTCTTTGTCTTTCGCGCGGCGGAGTTCTTCGATAAGTCCGTCTTCATAGGCGACGATATAGGTTTCGATCTGCTGCGTGACAGTGCGGCAATGGGCCTGCACGCCGATGGATTCCGCGCAGGGCGCGATGCCCGCTATAAATTGCAGGGCCTTGAGCGATTTGTCGATGCGCCCATCATCGGGTTCGTGCGTGACGTCGGGACGGCGCGGACCGTTCTTGCCATAGGTGCCGATCTGATGCAGCGGCAGGGCTTTGCCGAGATCCTGCTGGAAGCGCGACATTTCTTCGGTAATGGCGGCGGAGAGTTTGGCACGGGCGGCCAGAATGCGGTGGCCCCAGTCGCTGACGCGGCGAATGTCGATTTCTTTCAGAAACCCTTGCGAGATTTCAGCAAAGCGCAGGATATTCTGCGCCATCTGGCTCAAATTCGCCTTGCCCGGACGCATGGTTTCAAAGCCACCGGCAATGTCTTCCATTTCACCGAGAAAAATCTCGCCGAGTTCGGCAAGGCCCGAGCGGCTGACGGCCGCATCATTGCCGAAGCCCGACAGCTTGCGGGCCAGACGCAAGACCTGCCACGGCGAGGCCAGACGGTTCATTGCAGCCAGCGGTATATAGACCGCAAACTCCGGCAGCGCTTCGCGGGCATCCTCATAAAGTTCACTGACATGGGCGACATGCTGGTCGTCGAAATCGCTGATATGTTTGGGCAGATCGGCGCGCACACGCAGCAGGAAAGGCGCGACGGCCAGGGCCTCGCCCATTGTGCGTGCATCATCCAGAATACTATCGCCGCCAAGCTGGCGTTCGAGCTTGCGGCGTTGGCCGATGTCGCGACGTGTTTCTTCGATCGCACCAAGCAGCGCCGCCGAGCAGGTGGCATGAAGCACGGCGACCGAGCCGTTCAGGGCGGCATCGCCGTCAAGCGTGTGTTCGACAACGCGGGCGGTGATGTCATGCAACGCGTCCGGCAGAAGCTCGCTTGAAAGCCATATCCACACAGGGTCAATCGACGAGCGCGCGATCTGGCGCATGTGGCGGGCGGGATCGCGGCGGTTGACGAGCAGGTCTTCAAACGGCAGGCAGAACTGGCGCAACGGGTCCGGCAGTCCGGGGCGCGGGCCCTTGGCGCGTTCGAGCACGGGGCGCAGAGACTGGAGAATGAGGTCATAGGGAAGACCGTCCGTTCCCTGAAGACGCTGACGCTCCAAACCGGCGGCGAGCTTACGTGCCGTCGAAGGCGCAAGCCGCGAAAGCAGCGCCGACAAACGTTGAGCCATATCCGGGTTCGGGTTTTTATCCATCGTTTCAAAGCCATCTGTCATCCGGCGGCGCTTCCCCCTTTTGCGCTACCTCCCAACAACCCTACAAATACATGCTTAAGAATTACTTCATGGCGAGATCAGGAGTTCAATTTGAGGTGAGAAAACAGGCCGGAACGGGCTGAATCGGATTAAAAATGCCCAAGCTGCCTTAACTCTGACACGGGTGCGCTCTAGCATTGCGCCATGATAGTGGAAGCACTTTTCACGCGGCTGCGTGGCCTGATCTGGGAAACCCCGTGGCGCGATGAGGCGGGAGCGGCCCTGCCCGTCTGGCAGGTGGCGGCAATCCGCGCAGGGCAGATCGCCTGGGTCGTGGGCCGCGATCTTCTCGACGGGCGGTTGAGCCTGCGTGCCATGAGCCTTGTTTACACGACACTGCTCTCGCTCGTGCCGACCATAGCGCTTGCCTTCGTTGTGTTCCGCACCTTCGGCTACGACGTCTATGTGCAGGAAAGTCTCACGCAGGCTCTCGCACCTCTGGGTACGGAAGGCGCCGAGATCACAACGCGCATCATGGAGTTCGTTGATCGCGTGAACACCAATGTGCTCGGCACGGTCGGTTTTGTCTTTCTGCTCTACACCGTCATTTCGATGGTGAAGAAAATCGAGGCCGCGTTCAATGACATCTGGCGCGTTGAATCAAGCCGGTCGCTGGCGCGGCAGTTCACTGATTTTATTTCCATGGGGGTTCTGGGGCCGCTCGTGCTGTTCACGGTGCTCGGCATCATGGCGGGCGCTTTGTCGAATGCCTATGTCGGCACGTTTGTCGATTATGCGCCGGTCCGCTTTGTCATCGACCAGACAAGCAGGATCGTGCCCTATGCAGTCCTGATCGCGACCTTCACCTTCATCTATACGATGATCCCCAATACAAGGGTTCAGATCGTTTCCGCCTTTGTCGGCGCAACGGTTGCGGGCCTCGCCTGGGGCGTTGCCGGTTGGGCCTTTGCTACATTCGTTGTGAAGTCGGCGCAATATGTGGCGGTCTATTCGGCCTTTGCCAGCCTCGTCGTCTTTATGATCTGGCTCTATGCCTCATGGCTCATCCTGCTGATCGGCTGCTCCATCTCGTTCTACTTCCAGAAGCGCAGCCACCTGTCGCCCAGCATCGGCCTTACCCAGCTCACGCCGCGCCAGCAATCGCGCATGGCCGTTCAGGCGCTTGTGCTGATCCATGAGGCTTTCGAGCGCGGAGGTCAGGCCTGGACCGAGGAGGCACTGGCGCAGCGGTTGCGCCTGCCCGCCGAATCCATGATCAGGATCGAGGCGATGCTTTCCGACGGCGGCTTCATCGCACGGTCTGACGGTCAGCCCTCGCGTCTCGTGCCTGCCCTACCCGCCCACAAGGTGCATGTCTCCGATATTATGGATTGTATCCGCGCCAACCGCGAAGTCGGCGGCGTCAGCGATACGATGCTTGCCCATCTGCCCAAGGTCCAGAGCTTCTATGACCGCGTCAACGAGGCGGAAGCCGCGCTCCTCACCGGCACAACCATTGCCGATCTGATGTGCGAGCCGGAGCAATCATCCGTGGGCGAACCGCAGGGCGATTGATTCGTCACTCCGTTGTCGCCACCCCCGCGTGACAGGAACCGGCCAGCTCTCCATGACAACGGCGCGACAGATAAAAAATCGCACATTTCCGAGCTTTCGATCCGTGCGCGAAGCGCTTTTCGCCGCGACGCACACAATATCTTGACGACAAAGGCAACGCACCCCACGCTCTAATTCCCAACTGGTTTTAACAACTGAAAGGAGGTGATCCGATGTCTAACGGTTTGATGACGCCGTTTGCTATCGCCAGCATTTTGATCTCGACAGAGGGTCGTAGCGCAGGGCGGGTTAGGTCGGATACTTCCAAAGGCCTTGCCGTCTGATTGATGCTTCCTCTTCGCGGTGGGAGCGATGCTCCTTCGGCGATGCGAGCGAATGAAACAGAGCGACAAACGGAGCGGCCAAGCCGATTTCGGCAGGTCGCGTCGCAGCCGTTCCAACAAGAGGCCGCTACGCTCGAAAAGGAGCGCGGCGGCCTCGCCTTTTTTGGGATAGGGAGATCGGGTTGGGATGCGGGGATCGGGCGCGTCCGCCTGTTATCCGTTTTGGATCTGCCATGAACCGTCCGGCTGGCGGCAGGCTGTGCCAAACGCATGTTCTGCACGGCCACCGATATTCACCGTCTGGGTATATTCACGGCAATAGCCGCCCTGCGACTGATAGGAACGTCCGGGCGCAACCGTGCCGTAATTGCCGCTGTCGGGATTGTTCCACTGCACGGGCGCACCTGTTTCAAACGAGCGGACCGATGCCTGCTGCAAATAGGCCTGATCGGCGCGGTCCAGACTGCGGCCGATATTGTTGCCCGCCAGCGCACCGAGCAGCACGCCTGCGCCCGTCGCCCAGAGACGACCCGAACCGCCGCCGAATTGCGAACCGGCAAGACCGCCGGCCAGTGCGCCGCCGATTGTGCCGATGGATTGTTTGGGACCTGCGCCGCCGTAACCGCCATAGCCGTTCTGCGCGCAGCCTGCGAGGGCGAGCACCAAGGTGCCTGCAATGATAATTTTGCCGAAGTTCATTTTCATACCCCGTCGAAAGTGTTGATCTGACGGGATGAGATTAGTCAACGCGCTCTGATTGAGCCCTGAATGCGGCGTTCATGTGGCGTTCATTTTTCCTCTCGTCACAAGACGATCAGACGGCGGATTGCGGCAGCGTCAGTTCCGCCTTCAGCCCGCCAAGATTTGAATCTACGAGTTTCAACTCACCGCCGTAAAGCTCCGCAATCTCGGTGACGATGGAGAGGCCCAGACCAGAACCCGGCTTCGTTTCGTCCAGTCGCCCGCCCCGCTTCAGCGCCGCTTTGCGGTTTTCTTCCGGTACGCCGGGCCCGTCATCTTCGACGGTGATTAAAAACACCGCCCGTCCGCGTCGCGGCTCGACAAGCACGGTGGCTGTGAGCACGACTTTTGACCGCGCCCACTTGCAGGCATTGTCGAGAAGGTTGCCCGCCATCTCTTCCAGATCCTGCGCCTCGCCGCGAAAGCCGAGATCGGTGGGGCAGTTGATCAACACCTTGATGCCGCCTTCTGCATAAATGCGTTCAAGCGCACGGCCGAGACGCGCCAGCACCGGCTCGATCAATGTGTGTGCGCCGAAAACATTGACGGAGGCTGCCATGCGGGCGCGGGCCAAATGATGATCAATCTGCTCGCGCATATGCGCCGCCGCGCGGCCCACCTGATCGCCGAACTCGCCCTTATGCGTACGCGCCTCATTCGTAAGCACCGACAAAGGCGTCTTTAACGCATGAGCAAGATTGCCGACATGGGTGCGGGCGCGTTCGAGCACTTCGCGGTTGCCTTCGAGGAGCGAGTTGATTTCATCGGCGAGCGGCGCAATCTCGGTCGGGAATTTTCCGTCGAGCTTTGTCGCCTTGCCGGAGCGGATTTGCATCAGCGAACGGCGCACACCATCCAGAGGCCGCAGGCCGTATCGCACCTGAATGAGCAGCGCCACCAGTATGCCGAAGCCCAATCCGGCAAGCGCCACAAAGACCGTACTGTTGAAGCTCTGGATGTCGGCTTCCATCTCGGCCTTGTCGCCCGCCACCGTGAAGGAAACAGGCACATCGTAGCCCGGCAGCATGATGCGGCGCTCGATCACGCGCAGAGACTGCCCATCGGGTCCGCCAGCATCGAAAAAACGCGCGCCGGAAATATCGCGTGTGGCGTCCTTGCCCTGCTCCAAATCAATCGACTGATCGAACAGCGAACGCGAACGCAAGGCGAGGCGCTCGGCAATCGGCGCGATCTGCCAGTACCAACCGGAATAGGCAAAATCAAAACGTGTTTCGTTGAGGTCGCGCGTCCGCGTGATTTCGCCCTTGGGGTCCACATCGGTTGTGGCAATGAGGCTACCCAGCAGCACATCAAGGCGTGCATCAAACGAGCGCTCGACCGATTGCCGGAAAATGGAGGACAGAATAAAAACACCGACGAGCAGCGCCAACGAACTCCAGAGCGCCGCGCCTGCCACAAGGCGGAAGGCGAGACTGTCCGTGCTGCCGTTCAGCCCCAGCGATGCGAGACTAAACCGCATCTTCAGGCGCAGACAATCGGTAGCCGAGGCCGCGCACCGTCTCGATCATGTCCTTGCCGAGCTTGCGGCGCAGACGCCCGACGAAAACTTCAATCGTGTTGGAGTCACGATCAAAATCCTGATCATAGAGATGCTCGACCAATTCAGTCCGCGAGATGATGCGGTCCTGATGATGGATCAGATATTCGATGAGGCGGTATTCGAGCGATGTCAGTTTCACCGCCGTGCCGTTGACCGTCACGCGCGAGGTGCGGATGTCGACGCGTAGCGGGCCGCATTCGAGTTCAGACGTCGCATGACCGCTGGCGCGGCGCAGCAGCGCGCGGATGCGGGCAAGCACTTCTTCCATGAAAAAAGGTTTGGCGACATAATCGTCCGCGCCCGCGTCGAAGCCTGCGACTTTGTCGGACCAGCGGTCACGCGCGGTGAGGATCAGCACCGGCATGGTGCGGCCCGCGCGACGCCATTTTTCAAGAACCGTTACGCCGTCCATTTCCGGCAGGCCGAGATCGAGCACGACAGCGTCATAGGGCTCTGTGTCGCCGAGAAAATGCCCTTCCTCGCCGTCAGTTGCCGAGTCCACCACATAGCCCGCCTCCTGAAACGCGGTCACAAGCTGGCGGTTCAAGTCGGCATCATCTTCGACAACAAGCAATCGCATTCAGTGGCCTCCCTGCCGCACATTGAGAATGTTGCCCGTGGCGGCATCCACCGTGACGATGGCGACATTGCCGTCATTTGTCATCATTTTGATGAGATAGATCGCGGGGCCTCCGCCGCCATCCAACAGATTGGCATCGAGCAGGCGACCGGGCACCTGACGCTGCACTTTCGCCAGCACTTTGCCGAGCGGCAGCACGCGGCCTTCGCGCACCGCCTTGCGCGCCTGATCCTGATCGGAGCTCATGCTGGTTTTTTCTATAACGCGGCCGAGCCCCGTACCGAGACCCTGGCCGAGTTTGATGTCATAAGAAGCCGCATACGCCTCTCCAGCGCCGAAAGCCATAAGGCAACCGAGCGTGAGAGTGGTAATATATGTGCGCATCCTGTTCATATGGTCCGGTTTAGACCCCTGCGGCTGAACCTTTGATGAACAGGCTCAGAAACCGGAAAATGTGGCCCATTCCTCCAGTGGCGCCCTCTCGGTGCGCAAGCTGTTGATCGGTGCCGTCTCGTCCATGTACCCCAAGCCCACTCCGCAGAAGAGCATAAGGTCATCCGGCATTTTCACAAACTCTGCAATCGTCTTGGGCCAGATCGCCCAGGCTTCCTGCGGTGCTGTATGCAGGCCCTCCTCGCGCGCCATCAGCATGACCGATTGGGTGAACATGCCAAGGTCAGCCCATTGATCTATGCCCATTTGTCGGTCGATCGCGAAAAACATAATGACCGGCGCATCGAAAGCGCGGAAATTGCGCGCGAACTGCGTGAGACGCCCGATCTTGTCCTCGCGCGGCACATTGAGGGTCGCGTACATGTCCTCGCCGCATTTGAAGCGGCGGGCCTTGTAGGGATCCTTGAGGTCTTTGGGATAAATCTGAAATTCGCTGCCTTCGCCTGCGGGCGTCGTCTTTTGCTTTTCGGCAATGAGCGCCAGAAACTCATCGCGTTTCTTCCCCGCGATCACATAGACATGCCAGGGCTGCAAATTGCCGCCCGACGGCGACCACTTCGCCCCGTCGAGTATCGCGCGCACCTGAGCCTCGCTCACAGGCTTGTCGGTGAAGGCGCGACAGGTGATGCGCGACTTCAGGGCTTCGGAAACTTTCATGGTGGGGTCCTTCAAAAAATCAACGACTCGTCACATAGGGCCACAACTCATCTGCGCCGCGCTCAAACGCCGCGCGGCCCAATTCTTCGGCCCATTCAGCGCCGGAGCCAAACTCCGCCCGCCACGCCCAGAGACGCCGCGTCGCAAAATGCAGCCCGTGCTCATAGGTGAAACCAATGGCGCCATGCACCTGATGCGCGATGGATGTCGCAATGCTTGAGGCATCGTCAGCGCGCACTTTGGCCACCGCGATTTCAAACGATGCCTCGCCCTTGTCCGCCGCCGCGCAGGCATATGCCGCCGCAATGCCCGCCGCCGCCGACTGCGTGGCGAGCACGGCGAGTTGCTGCTGGATTGCCTGAAATTTGCCGATGGGCTTGCCGAATTGCGTTCGCTCATTGGCATAAGCGACCGATTGTTTGGTGAGATAATCCAGCGCACCGGCCATCTGCACAGAACGTGCAAGTGCTCCGAAGAGACGCAGACCGTCTTCGGGCAGTTCAACCCAGCCGGTCTCGACAACCACGCGCTCGAAATGAAGCGTATCACGCGGCTCACGGGCCACGTTCTGATCGCGATCAATCTGCGCATAATCGAGCGGGGCAAGTACAGCCTCGACGCCCCAGCCGCTTTTGACAATCGCCACGCCATGCGTCGCATGACGCGCGAAAGGCACGCGCGTTGCTTTGCCTGAAAGGCGACCTTCTTTCAGAAGGAAGTCGCCTTCCATCAGCGTGATGATGCCGTCGGGAATTGCGATGCCCGCGCGCGCCAGCAACCAGCCCGCGACAATGGCCTCAGCAAGCGGCACGGGGGCGGCATGTTCGCCCGCCGCTTTCAGCACGACATAGGCATCGCTCCACGTCGCGCCAGCACCGCCCATCTCTTCAGGTACGAGCACGCGCGTCAGACCGTTCGCCGCCAGTTCGTCCCACAGCGCTTTAGGCCATTCGCCCTGTTCGGCGGCCACTATGGTCTGTTTGGTTGAATAATCCGTCAGCAGACGATTGACGCTATCGGACAGGATTGTTTGAAGTTCGTTCATGGCCTTCTCCTCACCGTAGTCCAAGGCCACGGGCAATAATGCCGCGCAGGATTTCGCGTGTGCCGCCACGCAGGGAGAAAGAAGGCACGGTTTGGGTCAGGTAGCCGAGCACCTCGGTGAAATCATCGCCGCTGCCGACGGTCGGCTCCGCCCCGATCAGCTCGTGAGCCTTCACCGGCATCTCCTGCTCGAACCCTGTGCCGAGATCTTTCACAACACTTGCTTCCAGCGCCGGATTCTCGCCTTTGTCGAGCATACCCGCGACCGAGAGCGACATCTGGCGCAGCGTCACGAGATGGGCGATGAGACAACCCACTTCTTTCGCGCCTTCCTTACCGCCGCGCTTCGACAATTCGCGGATCAGTTCTTTCATCAGGAGATAAGCCGAGAGATAGCGCTCCGGTCCAGAGCGTTCAAAGGCCAGTTCCGCGCCCACCTGCGCCCAGCCCGTGCCCTCTTTGCCGACAAGCATGGCGTCCGGCACGAACACATCCTGAAACACAACTTCATTGAAATGCGAATTGCCCGCGAGATCGCTGATCGGGCGGATGGTGATGCCGGGGGATTTAAGATCAACAAGGAATTGCGTCAGCCCGTCATGCTTCTTTTCCGGATCGGTGCGGAAAAGCGCGATCATGTAATGTGCGCGGTTCGCGCCCGAGGTCCAGAGCTTCGTACCGTTGACGCGGTAACCGCCTTCGACTTTCTCCGCTTTGGTGCGCGTTGCGGCGAGATCGGAGCCGCTATCGGGTTCGGACATGCCGATGCAGAGGAAGCATTCGCCCTTGGCCACTTTCGGTAAAATCAGTTGCCGCTGTTCTTCCGTACCGAAGTTTAAAAGCAGAGGCCCCGACTGACGGTCGCCGATCCAGTGCGCGCCCACAGGCGCACCGGCGGCGAGCATTTCTTCAAGCACGACATAGCGGTCGAAAGCGGAGCGTTCATGGCCGCCATATTTTTTCGGCCAACGCATACCTATCCAGCCTTTCGCGCCCATCTTGGCGCTGAAGGCGGCATCATGCCCGCTCCATGTCTGGGCCCGCGTAACAGCCGGAATATGTTTCAACTCGTCGGCCAGAAACGCACGCACTTCCTCGCGAAGCCCGCGCGTCTCTTCGGGCAACTCGCAAAGATCAAATCGGAAAGTCTGCATCACCTGTCTCCCCACGCCTCAAACAACCAGTGCCGTCGTGCCGCCGTCGATGCGCATGTTGAGCGCCATCAGCGATCCGGCGCGCGGCGAGGCGACAAACACCACGAGGTCGGCCACCTCCTGCGTCACGGTCACGCGGCCTGTGAGATTGCCCATGAAATTTTTGAGCACATGCGGCTCGACCTCGTCCCATGTTGCGCCCCAGCCCTTCGCCTTGCCCTGCGCGATGAAGCGCTCTTCGACTTCTTTGGTGCGGATCAAGCCGGGGCTCACGATGTTGACCGTGATGCCCGAGCCGGACAGTTCCTTGGCAAGCGAGACGGTCATCGTAGCGAGCGCCCCTTTCGAGGCATAATAATGTGGCATCCGCGCGGCAGGTTCCGTCGAGCCGATGGTGCCGAGCATGATCACGCGGCCCCAGCCGCGGTGCCGCATCCCGCCCATGCAAAGTCGCGTCAGGCGCACAGCTGACAGCACGTTCTTTTCATAAGCTTCGATCCAGTCAGCGGTTTCGGTCGCGACCCACGTGCCCGCATCTGCCGTGCCGTAATTGTTGATGAGAATGTCGACGGAGTCCGCCGCCTTCACGCAGGCATCGTAAAGCACCTGTGCGCCCGCATCGGTCAGAATGTCGCCCGCGACCGCATGGGCCGCGCCGCCTTCGCTTCGGATTTCCTCCGCCACAATTTCGGCATCGGCAAGCACAAAGCCATGCACCAGCACGACAGCACCTTCACGCGCCATCGTCTGCGCAATGACGCGCCCCGTGCCCCGATAGGAGCCGGTCACAAGCGCCACTTTGCCTTTGAGTTGAAGGTCCATCACTTACCGCCCTGAAGCGCGGCCTGTTTCCAGCCGCTTATCCGCTCATAATTGGGCGTGTTTGCATCACGCGGCAAGTCACGAAGCGACGTCACGCCCAAAAAACGACATGCAAAATCGAACACAGGGGGAAAGCCCGCAATTCCCTTGCGGTAACTTATCAGGGTGTTGCGGGAGCAGGTGTGGCGGGGGAGGTTTGCGCGGGTGCTGCCGGAGCGACAGAAGACGGAGCTTCAGCAGGTGCGGTTGGTGCCGCATCGGGTGCCTCCATGTCCGGTGCCGGTTGGGCCGGGGCCTCAGGCGGCGTCTCTGATGGCGTTTCTGGCGCAAAGCTCACAGCAGGCGCTTGCACTTCGGGAGGCGTTGCCGCGACGGGTGCAGGAGCGGACGCACCAAATCCGAAAGTCGAGGGAAATGTCGCGCCTATATAAACGCCGATGGCGAAAATGATGATACCGGCGGCGAGAAGACCCAGCACGACACCCATGGGTCCGGCATTACGGCTCGGCTCGGCAAAGGCGTCACGACGCGTCGAGAACATACGTCGCGACGAAAAAATACGGCCACGGGCCATGCCACCTCCTTCAAGCACTCAAGCGGAATACGAATTCCACCCGTTATAGGGCCGGAAGGCGGCGACGTCACCCTTCGATGCGGCACGAGGCGGGATGCGCGGTGATATGGCGTAAACTTGTATCGGGGGTTTTGGAAAGTTTCGGCGCCCGGACCGATTTAGCGCTCGGCGACGACAACCTCCGGTGATGAAATGATCGCATACATATTGGGGACGCTGCGGCCTGCTTCATAGCCCGCGTGATGACAGTCGCCTCGTCCGCCAGCAATCGTTTGACGATCGGCACAGGCCGCGGCGTTGTCGTCACGACCTGACGCGGCCGCGCACCGAGGCGCAAACCGAATTGCAGCATGTCCCAGGCGGCCTCGGCATAGCGCCATTTCGCAACCTCGTCTGCCCATGCCGCATCGAATTGCGGTCCGCGTAAGCTTTCGGGTTCCGATGCGGAAAAAGCCTGCGCCACAGCGCCGTTCGGCCAGAGCAATCTTTTGCGCGACGTTTCATAGCGCGGCCGGTTGGTGGCCGCGAGCGCCGTCAGTCCCGACGCGCCTTCGATCATCACCTCGCGTACATCGCCGAGCGTTCCGCCGACCAGCGCGATGCGGCCTGCGAGATTTTGTTCGACAAGTGATCTTATCCATTCCGCGCCCGCGCGTGTCTTGCCAGCGCCGCGCCCGCCGAGCAGCGCCCATGTGGTCCACGGGCCAGCGGGCGGCAGTTGGTCAGCACGCGCCCAATAGGGCCAGTGCTCAACCAGCCATTGTTTCTCCTTGCGGCTCAGGCTCTCCAGAAACGCTGTCCGCGCCCCTGTCGGCATGGTAGCGAGCGAAGCGCCGCTCAAGCTCGGCACCGAGGTCTTCGCTTGTCGCGCGGTCACCATCGGCCTTGCCTTCCTGCTTGTCTTTGCGTGCTTTGATCTCGTTCAGCTTTTCCAGCGAGCGCACCAGCGACGACAGCCGCCGTGCATCGCGTTCGCGTTCCACCGCCGGACGATCCGCCAGCGTCTCGCTTTCAATCGCGTCGATTTCACGCGCGATGAGACGTTTCAACCTCGAGGCGAGCCTGCTCGGCATCAGTTGCGAGCTGACAAGGTCTGCCGCCTTCTGCGCGGGTGTCCGCTGCGTCTTGCGCATCGCCCAACCGTGTTTCGCGCCATACATTGAGAGTGTTTGCCATGCCACTCCGTATTCATCGGCGAGTTCTATGAGATTGTTCGACGTATCCTCATAGCGCGGACGGATGGCCTCCCAGTCCGGCTCAACTTTATCGTTGGCAGAGTTTTTCATATGAATGATACATGGATATGAGTGTTGCGCTTGTGAAGCGGGGACATCTCGGTGAGCGGAGGTTTTTCCGTCTGCACTTCTCAGAAGAGCGCTTACACTTCCGGAGATGGATCAGAAGTAGGACGCCAGCGTCACACTGACAAGCGGGGATATCTTCGCTTCAATCCGCCACATACTTCGGCCACTCGACGATGTAGTCGCAAATATCGTCGAAATTGATTTCGACCTCCGACACAACGCGCCCCCGCACCGACATGCCTGCCTCGACAACGCTTTCCGTTTCGCCGGAGACCAGCGGATGCCAGTCGGGCAGGTCTTTGCCTTCCGAGATCAGACGATAGGCGCAAGACGGCGGCATCCAGATCACCTCCTCGATGATCTTGGGCGAGAGCTTGACGCAATCGGGCACATGTTTTTTGCGATTCTTGTAGTCGGAACATTGGCAGCTCGTGCAATCGAGCAGGCGGCAGGCGACATTGGTATATTCAATCGCCAGCGTGTCCTCGTCTTCGAGTTTGACAAGACAGCATTTCGCGCAGCCATCGCAGAGGGATTCCCACTCCCTGCGGTTCATTTCTTCCAGCGTTTTCCGCTTCCAGAATGGTACGTCGCTCATCTGCGGAATTGACCTCCAAACTCTCTCTGGGTCAAGTCCATCCCGCCCTGATACATTTTTCACAATCCTGTGCCATATCCTGCCGCATTGCGGGCACAATGGGCCTGAATACTATGGTCATTAACGGCACGGACCTTGCCTTTATGACCGAATGCCGGAAACACCCGAAGGGGACTGTTAAACCTTGTCCGACACCGAACCTGACGACGATCAGACCGACGCCGAAGCAACGCACGCGCGTAAAGTCCGGCGCTATCCGCGCCTCTGGTTGCGCGTCGTCACCTTCGGCCTCACGGCGGTACTCCTTGCCGCCATGCTTCTTGTCTTCGTCACGCTGCCTCGTCTCAAGAAAGACATGGACGCCGCCCCCGCAAACTCGCTCGCGCTCACCGTTCTTGACAGCGACGGAAAGGAAATCGGCAGCCGTGGCGGCACGATGGCGCCCGTCGTGCCGATCGGCGAGCTTCCGCCTTATCTCGTCAAAGCCTTCATCGCGACGGAGGACCGCCGCTTTTATTCCCATTGGGGCATCGACTGGCGCGGCATCGCGCGGGCGAGCTGGTACAATCTGCGTGCCGGCAGCGTCGTCGAAGGCGGCTCGACGATCACGCAGCAGCTTGCCAAAAACATTTATCTCGACAGCGACCGAACCTTCTGGCGCAAGGCGCAGGAGGCGCTGATCGCCCTCTGGCTCGAAGGCAATTATTCCAAAGACGAAATCCTGACGGCCTATCTCAACCGTATCTATATGGGCGCGGGCAATTACGGCATCGATGCCGCCGCGCATTATTATTTCGGTAAGAGTGCGCGCGACGTCTCGCTGTCGGAGGCCGCCATTCTCGCTGGTCTGCCGAAAGCCCCGTCGCGTTACGCCCCCACGAATGATCTGGCGCTGGCCCGTGCTCGCGCCAATGTCGTGCTGGCGCGTATGAAAGACAATGGTGATCTCACGCCGGAAGAAATGGCCGACGCGCGTGAACATCCCGCCATCGTTGCCCCGCGCGATGCGCGAGACGGACAGCAGTATTTTGTCGACTGGGTTGCTGCCGAAGTGCGCCAGTTGCTCCCCAATGCCACGGGCCGTCTCACCATCAAAACAACGCTCGACCGCAAACGCCAACGCGCCGCCGAGGCCGCTGTCGCCCGCGCGCTCAAAGACGGCACAACGCGCGACGTAACTCAGGGGTCGGCCCTCGCACTCTCGCGCAACGGCGCGATCCTCGCGATGGTCGGCGGCAAGTCCTATCTCGAAAGTCAGTTCAACCGCGCAACGCAGGCCGAGCGCCAGCCGGGCTCCGCCTTCAAGCCGGTGATCTATCTCGCCGCTCTGGAAAAAGGCTTCTCGCCATCCGACAAAATCGACGACAGCCCCGTGACGCTTGGCGAATGGACACCGCAGAACTATGAAAGCGGCAGCTATTCCGGTCTTGTCACGCTGACGACCGCCCTTGCCAAATCCATCAACACGGTAGCGGTCAAGCTCGCTGATAAAGTTGGTGTACAGAGCATATCAGATATGGCCGCGCGCATGGGTATCACCTCGCCCATCCAGTCCAACCTCTCCGTCGCGCTCGGCAGTTCCGAAGTCACGCTGATGGAAATGACGTCGGCCTATTCCATTTTCAACAATGGCGGCCGGCGTGCCGTGCCCTACGGCGTTGTCGAAATCATTTCGATGGAGGGCGAAACGCTCTATCAGAATAAACCGGCAAGCTACCGTGTCACCGAGCCGCGCCACGCGGAGGAGATGACCTATATGCTGCATCAGGTGATGACGACAGGCACAGGCGTCAAAGCCGCGCTTGGTGATCGCACGACAGCAGGCAAAACTGGCACCAGTCAGGATTACCGCGACGCCTGGTTCATCGGCTATACCGGTAACGAGATTGCCGGTTTCTGGTTCGGCAATGATGACAATCATCCGACAGGTCGCGCCACTGGCGGCGGTTTCGCCGCGCCCGTCTGGCACAATTATATGGTCGCGGCCCAGCAAGGCGTGCCGCCCGTCGCGCTTGCGGGTGCCGAGACCGTCGCGCCCGAACCGCGCGAAGCCGAGGCCGCGCCCATCCGCTCGTTCCTCGGCCAACTCGCAGACCTCTTCAGCCTTGCCCCCCGCCTCGATGCACAAGACGACAACAACTTCAGCGCCGGTCGCTCCGACGACCGCAGAGGCTTCCGCACCGGCGGCGAACGCCCGCATTGATCTTCCCCCCCCCCGTTGAGAGGGAGGGTTCGGAAATTCAAGCCGCCCTTGCACGTTCCATGAATGTGGCAACATCCTCCTTGAGACGCTCTGCCTGCATAGACAATTCCGTTGCGGCCTCGAACACGTCTTTCGCCGCGCTGCCGGTTTCCACCGCAGAGCCTCTCACGGTTTCAATCCGCGATGACACATCGGACGTTCCTTGTGACGCCTCCATTACATTGCGCGCGATTTCCTGTGTCGCGGCGGATTGCTGTTCCGTGGCCGAGGCGATCATGGTCGCGATTTGGTCGATCTCGCGGATCGTCGTGCCGATCGCGCCGATCATGGTAACGGCATCGCCTGTCACGGCCTGAATGGAGCCGACCTGCTCTGCAATTTCCTTTGTCGCCCTCGCCGTCTGCGCCGCTAGAGATTTCACCTCACCGGCAACAACTGCAAAGCCGCGCCCCGCTTCGCCTGCGCGGGCGGCTTCGATTGTCGCATTCAGCGCCAGAAGATTTGTCTGGGCCGCAATGTCCGAAATCAGCGTCACTATTTCCCCGACCCGCTGGGCGGCTTCCGCCAGTCCCTGCACCGTCACATTGGTCTCATCAGCATGACTGACAGCCGCACGGGCAATTTCGCTGGAGCGCATCGCCTGACGTGTGATCTCGGCCACCGAACTCGACAGCTCTTCCGCTGCCGCCGACACGGTTTCAACATTGTCGGATGCCTGCTGGGTTGCCGTGGCAGCAGACGCCACCTGTTCGCTGGTGCTCACGGCATTGCGCGACATGGCCTCCGCGCCGCCACGCATTTCACCGGCGGACACAGACACACGTTCGACCACCGTGCCGACGCTCGCCTCGAAACTTGTCGCGAATTGCGCAAATTCCAGAACCTTCTTTTCCGTCATTTCAGACGAGGCGTTGAGCCTCTGCGCCGCGTTGTAAAAAGCGCCCGGCAACCCCTTCAACAGAACTTTGCGGAAATATTTTCCTTTGGCAATGTAGTCCGCCGAGCCGGATGCTTCACGGACAAAAGCGTCGGCAATATCCAGCATATTATTGATGCCTCTTTGCAGGACACCGAGAGCGCCCGGTTCCGGCACATCAAGAATACGGGCTTCAAGATTGCCCTTGCTGGCTTCGGCACAGACTTTGGCTGCTCGCGTCAGCGCCCGCGACAAACATGCGAGATAAAAGAGAGAACCGACCAGAAGTGCGATGCTCGCAACAGCAGCGACCAGCGTAAACAGGACTCCCTGCCCGATGCCCGATAGCGTCAGCGCAGAGGTCATCAGCGAAACCACGCCGCACGCCACGACAAGTGCGGATGCTTTAAAGAGTGAGGACGAATTCGTCATAGCTGATGCCCTTTTCATTCAGAGTGTTCAACAAGCAGGAATAGGCGTTGTTCATGCCGTCCTTACGATTGGCAACCTGCCCCTCTTCTTTCAGCAAACCGGCATAGAAAGGTATGATTTTTTCCACCTTCTCACTATCCGGCTTGCGACGGTTGGAGTGATAGCCGACGACATTGCCCTGTGCATCGAAACTGGGGGTGACATGGGCCAACACCCAGTAATGATCACCGTTCGAGGCAAGGTTGACCACATAGGCGAAAATTTCGCCCTTGGCCGAAATCGTGTCCCAAAGCAGTTTGAAGATACAACGCGGCATGTCCGGATGCCGGATGATGCTATGCGGTTGCCCGATGATTTCCTTGGCCGTATATCCCGAAACGCGCAGAAAAACGTCATTGGTATAGGTCAGATGACCCTTGAGGTCTGTCTTGCTGACGATAATTTCGTCGTCGCTGAAGTAGCTCTCGCGCCCGGTCGGTTTTATGAGGTGTTTGGCCATTTCTGTTTCCTGCTAAACAGTCCGACCGAAATGACGGTCGGAAAAATACACGGCCCCCCGATGGCGCAATCCTGGACCGCAACTGTAAACTTGGAATTAAATACAGCCCTCCTGTGACTTAAGCATTTATACCTAGCGGGTGACGAAAGCGTCATTGCCACAGGGCTTGCGATGCGCCATACAGACGGCGGTTTCAGTCAGAATTGGTTTCCCCGTGCCTCCTCCGCTCCTTGCTTTGCGCGATATTCGCGTCGCTTTCGCCGATCAGGTTCTGATCGACGGCGCGGGCTTTGCGCTCGCGCCCGGCGACCGGCTCTGCCTCGTCGGTCGCAACGGCGCAGGCAAGTCGACCCTTCTGAAAATCGCAGGCGGTCTTGTCGAAGCAGATGGCGGCGACGTTTTTCTTCAGCCCGGCACGCGCGTGTCCTATCTCTCGCAATCACCCGACTTTGGTGCTGCCGCCACCATTCTCGATTACGTCACCGTAGGCGGTGCCGCCGCGCATGAAGGCGAATCCGTGCTCGGCGAGTTGGGTCTTGATCCCAATGCCGCCACCACTAATCTCTCCGGCGGCGAAGCGCGCAAGGCGGCGATTGCCCGCGTGCTCGCGGATGATCCCGACATTCTGCTTCTCGACGAACCGACGAACCATCTGGACCTCCCGTCGATTGAATGGCTCGAAGAGCGTCTGTCGCAATTCCGTGGCGCCTTCGTTCTCATCTCCCATGACCGCGCGTTCCTGCGCCGCCTCACCGCCGGTTGCCTCTGGGTTGATCGCGGCACGGTCCGCCGTCTCGACAAGGGCTTCGGCATGTTCGAGGAATGGACCGAACAGATTTTGGCCGAAGAAGAAATCGTCCAGCACAAGCTCGACCGCCTGATCCTTGCCGAGACGCAATGGTCGCGCGAAGGCATCAGCGCAAGGCGCAAGCGCAATCAAGGCCGTCTCCGCCGTCTTTATGATCTGCGCTCCGAGCGTGCGAGCCAGATCGACAAGACGGGCCGCGCCGCGCTCGCCGTCGAGACAGGTGCCGCGTCCGGCACACTCGTCATTGAGGCGAAGAACCTTTCCAAGACCTTCGGTACAAGGACGATCATATCGGACTTTTCCACCCGCATCATGCGCGGGGATAAAGTCGGCCTCATCGGCCCGAACGGTGCGGGCAAGTCCACCCTCCTCAAAATGCTCATGGGCCAGCTTGCCTCCGACACCGGCAGCTTCAGACTGGGGACAAATATCACGCCGGTCATCCTCGATCAGTCGCGTGCAACCCTGGATCCTGATGCGACCCTTTGGGACACGCTATGCGAGGGTGGCGGCGATCAGGTCATGGTGCGGGGACAACCGCGTCACGTCGTTTCCTATTTGAAGGATTTTTTGTTTCGCGAGGCGCAGGCGCGTCAGCCAGTCAGAGCGCTGTCGGGCGGCGAGCAGGGGCGACTTATCCTCGCCCGCGCATTGGCAAAACCCTCGAACCTTCTCGTGCTCGACGAACCGACCAACGATCTCGACATGGAAACGCTCGATCTCTTGCAAGAAATGCTGACAGATTACGAGGGTACAGTGTTGCTCGTGAGCCATGATCGCGACTTTCTGGACAGGGTTGTAAGCTCCGTTATCGCCCTCGACGGGGCCGGTGGTGCCGAGGAATATCCCGGCGGTTACTCCGATTGGCAGACCTTCATGCGCAATCGCGCGGATGGGTCTGGCGCGTCAAAAACCTCATCCGAAAATGTTCCGAAGGCGGAGCGTCTCGCCAAAACCGTCACCAAACTCTCTTATAAAGAAACCCGTGCGCTCGAAGAATTATCTGCGAAAATGCCGAAGCTCCGGAACGAAATGGCAAGGCTCGAAGCCGAGCTTTCCGACCCTGATCTCTATGCGCGGGATGCGACGGGTTTTGCCCGCATCACGGCGCGGCTTGATGCGCTTCGCACAGAACTTGAGCAGTCCGAAGAGCAATGGCTCGAACTTGAAATGAAGCGCGAAAAACTCTCCGGCTCCTGATCAATTTTAACCATTCGCGCATTTTCTGTTTGAGCTTTACCGCGATCCGTCCGATGCTGTCCCTATTACGACAAGCAGACGATGCTGGGTGAAGACGAAAGGGGGCAGCCATGATGATTTTTCTTAAATTAACCGCGTCTGTTTTCCTTGCCGTTTTCATCGGCCTAGGCTCGGCCTATGTCACGCTTTACAGCACCGCAAAATCCGGCCATTCCGATCCCGCCTCGTCCAATCCTTACGAACGCGCGGCTTACGCGTTGCGCGATGTCCTGCCCGGCGGGAGGGTCTGATGAAGTCCACCCTCTTCTGGGTCATCGGCACGGTTTGCGGCATCGGTGTCGTCCATATCGGCACTGTCCTGATGCTCGCCTCCATTGCAGGCGGCAACTGAAATAGTTGGTGTGGCGCGGCGCGAAATGCGCTGCTAGCATTGCGCCCGATTGATTGTATAGATCGGGAGTTTGAGACATGAACCGCAATCTGGTGTTCGGCGGACTTGGTGCAGTTATCATCATTGCGATTGCACTCGTCTATATAATAGGTCCGTCCAGAACCGCGAGTGATGGCGGCACGCAAATTATTTTTGCGACCGACTGGAAAGCGCAAGCCGAGCACGGCGGCTTTTATCAGGCGCTCGCTAAAGGCTATTACAAAGACGCAGGGCTCGACGTCACGATCCAGCAGGGCGGCCCCGGCGTAAACGTGCCGCAACTTCTCGCGACCCGCACGATTCAATTCGGCATGGGGTCCAACAGTTTCATTCCGCTGAATATCGTCGCTGCCAAGGCCGGCTCCAAAGCCGTGATGGCGAGCTTCCAGAAAGACCCGCAGGTATTGATCGCCCATCCGCGTGACGATGTGAAATCTATCGCCGACATGAAGGGAAAGCCGATCCTGATCGCCGATGCGACGACCACTTCGTTCTGGCCGTGGCTCAAAGGGAAGTATGGCTTCACCGACGACCAGATCCGCAAATACACATTTAACCTCGCGCCCTTTCTCACCGATCCGAAAGCCATTCAGGAAGGCTATCTCTCGTCCGAACCTTATACGATCGAGAAGGAAGGCAAGTTCAAGCCGCAGGTTTTTCTTCTGTCCGACAATGGCTATCCCGGCTATGCCGCTTTCATCATGGCGACAAATGACATGATCTCGGAGCATCCTGACATCGTGCAGAAGTTCGTCGATGCCAGTATCAAAGGCTGGGTCGAATATCTCTATGGCGACAACACAGAAGCGAACAAGCTCATCAAAGCCGACAATCCGGAAATGACCGACGAGCTACTCGCCCATGGGCTCGCCACATTGAAGGAACACGGCATCATCGACAGCGGCGATACGGAGAAGCTCGGACTAGGCGCCATGACCGAAGCGCGCTGGCTGGCCTTCTACAATGAAATGGAAGCGACCGGCCTCTATCCGAAAGACCTCGACATCCACGCCGCCTACACACTTGAGTTTGTCAATCAGGGCGTGGGCAACGATTTGAAATCCGAACTGACGAAGAAGTAATTTGAAACGAAAATACCGTGATGCCCTCTTCCGCTCTCATCGACCTCAAAGACATATCGAAGACCTATGACAGCGGCACGCAGGCGCTGCGCAGTGTTTCGACGTCGATAGCGCAGGGCTCTTTCGTCTCGCTGCTCGGGCCGTCGGGTTGCGGCAAGAGCACGTTGTTGCGCATTATCGCCGGTCTCGTTCAGCCGACTGCGGGCACTGTGTCATGGCCATCGACGGACGGAGCGCGTCCCGCCGACATCGGTTTCGTTTTTCAGGACGCGACGCTCATGCCTTGGGCGAGCGTGTTCGATAATGTCTATCTGCCGTTCAAGCTGCGCGGCCAGTCGGTCAGAGACGCGAGCCCGCAGATCATGGATGCGCTTGCCCGTGTCGGCCTTGCCGAATTCGCCAAGTCCTTTCCGCGCGAACTGTCCGGCGGCATGAAGATGCGTGTCTCCATCGCGCGGGCCCTCGTCACGCGTCCACCCGTATTGCTGATGGACGAGCCTTTTGCCGCGCTTGATGAATTCACCCGCGAAAAGCTCGACGATGATTTGCTGGCGCTCTGGCAGGCAGAAAACTGGACCGTGATTTTCGTGACTCATAGTGTCTATGAGAGCGTCTATCTCTCGGAGCGCGTGCTGGTCATGGGTGCGCGGCCGGGCCGCATTCTGCATGACGTCTTGATCGACGAACCTCATCCGCGTACCCGCGCTTTTCGCGCGACAGCGGCTTACGGTCAGCGTTGCGCCGAGATTTCCGACGCGCTGCGCCACGATGCGGGAGCCATGTGATGGAGCACTCACGCGTCCTCCGTGTCGTTGTGCCCACACTTGTCGGCATAGCATTTCTCGTCGTCTGGGAGGTTCTCGTGCGCGTCAAAGGCGTGCCGGAATTTGTGCTTCCCGCGCCGAGCCGCATCTGGGAAAGCCTGATCGCGAATTTCGGTTCGCTCATGTTCTCGCTCTGGATCACATTGCGCGTCACGCTGTCGGCTTTCGTGCTCGCCGTTGTCGGCGGTGTCGGCCTTGCTATTTTGTTTTCGCAGAGCCGCCTCATCGAAGCTGCGCTCTTTCCCTATGCCGTCGTGTTGCAGGTCACACCCGTCGTCTCCATCGCGCCGCTTATTCTGATCTGGGTCGGCTATGATCACGTCGAGATCGCGCTTCTCATCATCGCCTGGATCGTCGCCTTCTTCCCGATCCTGTCGAATACGACGCTGGGCTTGCGCTCCGCCGACCACAATCTGCGCGATCTTTTCCGTCTCTATGGTGCATCGCGTTGGCAGGTGTTGTCCGAACTCCTGCTCCCTTCCGCCACGCCCTATATGCTCGCCGGCATAAAAATTTCCGGCGGCCTTGCGTTGATCGGTGCCGTCGTCGCCGAATTCGTTGCAGGCTCCGGCACCTCGACAGGCCTCGCATGGCGCATCATCGAGGCGGGCAACCGGCTCGATATTCCCAAAATGTTCGCCGCTCTTTTGCTGCTCTCCGCACTCGGTATCATCACCTTCTTCGCACTCACATGGGCGGAGCACAGGTTACTTCGCCGCTGGCATGAGAGTGCGCTGAAGCGCGAAAACTAAGTCCTTGTTCTGAATATATGATTTTACCTCCTTCGACATTTCACATAAAATTCAGTGAATAATATATTTTCACACTACGGTTGACGCGCTATATAAAAAATCCCATGTTACGCGCAATCTGAGAGGGGTCTTCCGACAAGGCCCGCCCTCGCTTTTTTGGTTCAAGTTTTTGCTTCAGGGAGGGCATTTTGGCCCAACATTCGCGCAAAGGCGCCCAGTTTCAGGCAGTCACGGCGAACCGTCTACTCGACGGCATTGTCGTCTACCTGACCAAGAACAATGACTGGTCGGAGAGCTTGCAGGACGCGGAAGTTGCCGAAGGCAAAGAGCAAGCCGACGCCCTGCTCGCGCGCGGTGTGCTCTTTTTCGAACCCGAAAATCTCGTGCTTGATGTCTATCTCTTCGAAGTCGAAAAGACAGATGCTGGCATCCGCGCGTCAAGCGTGCGCGAAATCATCCGTCAGGCAGGCCCGACAGTCCGCAAGGATCTGGGCAAGCAGGCGGAACTCGACGGCGTGCACGCCTGACGTTTGGCGCGACCGGCAAAGTAGATAGGACGTTTCATGTATCGGTATGACGAATTCGACCAGCAGCTTGTGAATGAGCGCGTCGAACAATTCCGTGGTCAGGTCGCGCGCCGACTGGCCGGTGAATTGTCGGAAGACGAATTCAAAATGTCACGCCTGATGAACGGCGTCTATCTCCAGCTTCATTCCTACATGCTGCGCATCGCCATTCCCTATGGCACGCTGTCGTCACGTCAGATGCGCAAGCTCGCCGATATTTCGCGCAAATATGACAAGGGCTACGGCCATTTCACAACGCGCCAGAACCTCCAGTTGAACTGGCCTGCGCTGAAGGACATTCCGGATTTGCTGGCTGAACTCGCTTCTGTCGAAATGCATTGCATCCAGACCTCGGGCAACTGCATCCGCAACACGACGTCGGACCATCATGCGGGTGCCTGCCCCGGCGAGATTGAAGACCCCCGTGTCATTTGCGAAGTGATCCGCCAGTGGTCGACCTTCCATCCGGAATTTTCGTTTCTGCCGCGCAAATTCAAGATCGCTGTGTCCGCGACCGAGCATGACCGCGCCGCCATCCGTGTTCACGACATCGGCATCCAGATCCTAAAGAACGCTGCCGGTGAGATCGGTTATGAAGTCTGGGCCGGTGGTGGCCTCGGCCGCACGCCGATCATCGGCAAGAAGGTCGGCGACTTTGTGCCGCGCGAAGACCTGCTCGCTTTTCTTGAGTCCGTCTTGCGCGTCTACAACATGTTCGGCCGCCGCGACAATCTCTACAAGTCGCGCATCAAAATCCTCGTGCATGAAGTCGGCGTCGATGAAATCCGCCGTCAAGTGGCGGCTGAATTCAAGGAAGTGAAGGCACGCGGCACGTTGCAGCTTCCCGAGGAAGAAGTAGACCGTATCCGCAAGTATTTTGCGTCGCCCGCGTTTGAAGCACTGTCTGACGACGTGCCGGAAATCGACGCTGCCGCCGCCAGAGACAAGGGCTTTGCCGATTGGCTGAAGTCCAATATCTCGGCGCATAAACAACCCGGCTACACAATCGTCAACGTGTCGTTGAAGCCGGTGGGTCTGACGCCCGGCGATTGCTCTGCCGACCAGATGGATGCTGTCGCCGATATTGCCGACAAATATGCCTTCTCGGAAATCCGTGTGGCGCATGAACAAAACCTGTGCCTTGCCCATGTGCGCCGCAAAGATCTTTACGAGGTTTACAGCGCTCTGAAGGCGGCGGGCCTCGGCACGCCGAATATCGGTCTCATCACCGACCAGATCGCCTGCCCCGGTCTCGACTATTGCAACCTCGCCAATGCACGTTCCATCGTCATTGCGCAGCGCCTGTCCGAGCGCTTTCAGGACATCGAGTTGCAGCAGAAAATCGGACGCCTGCATCTCAACACATCCGGCTGCATCAACGCCTGCGGTCATCACCATGTCGGCCATATCGGCATTCTCGGTGTCGATAAAAAAGGCGTCGAATACTATCAGGTGACAATCGGCGGCGCGGCGGACGAGACCGCCGCTGTCGGCGATATTGTCGGCCCCGCCTTCACCGAAGGCGAAATCGTCGATGCCATCGACACAATCGTCAAAATCTATCTCGACTTGCGCCAGGGCGATGAAATTTTCATCGAAACCTACCGCCGCGTTGGTGTGCAGCCGTTCAAGGATAAACTCTATGCAGCTCATTAAGAACGGCGCAGTCGTTGCGGACGAATGGGCCACACTGAGCGATGAGGATCCGCTGCCCGCCGCCGGTCCGGTCATCGTCAGCCTCGCCCGCTTCAAGTCGGAGCAGAACATGCTGCTCGCCCGCGAGGGCAGGCTCGGCATTCGCCTGAAAAGCGGTGAGGAGCCTGCACAGATCGCGGATTACCTCGACCGTTTCTCGCTCGTCGCGCTGGAGTTTCCGGCCTATCGCAACGGTCGCGCTTTTTCCTATGCCTATCTGCTGCGCGAGCGCTATGGCTTCAATGGCGAACTGCGGGCCGTGGGTGCTGTCCTGCGCGACCAGTTCAACTATCTGATGCGTGTGGGCTTTGACACATTCGAAGTGCGCGACGGCATCACACCGGAAATTTTCAAGCTGTCCGTCGATACGTTCCAGAACGGCTATCAGCCGAGCGCCGATGGCAAGCCCGCGGTTCTGTCCCTGCGTCAGCGTCGCCTTGCCGCCAAAGCGGACTAGGCCTTCATTCCCGAAATGAGCGAATGCCGGATCGCCTGATGGCGTTGCGCGGCATGGTCAAGGCGCGTCAACTCGTCGTCGAGACGACGAATAGCGGCGGCCACCACATCCATATCGACGGTCTCGTCGCTATCAAGCCGCGCATGGGCCAGCGCCGTGCGGTAGGACACGAGACGCGCTTCCATTGTTGCGAAACTCGCGTCGATGATCTGACCGTTTTCGAGGAGGCGCGTGCGCACGCCGCGAAAGGCCACGGGGTCTTCGCTGGCGATGGTGGTCTTGGCGGAGGGCGCACCGATCAGACCTTCGGCGCGGGTAGCATCAGCGCTGTTGACCTCGTCGCAAATGTTTGTGAACTGCGACAGGCGCACCGTGTCGATCTGCACATCATCACCGATGGTGTTGACCAGCGAGACAAGACTCGTCGGATGCGCGGCACGCAGCTTCGTGTAATAGACAAGACTCGGTGCAACGGGCTCCTGGCTGTCAAAAGTCCGGCTCAGCCGCGTGACGAAATCAGGATCGCTGGCTGACGGCTCGGTGCTGATGGTTGTGGCCCGTGCCCGCAGGTCTTGCTCGGCCGACGATTGCGCCAATGTGCCCTTTTCCGTCTCGCTGCCCGCGAGTTGCATGACAAGGTTGCTCCAGCCATCCTGACTGTCGCGACCAAAATCTGCTTTCTGCGCACAGGCCGATAGGTAGAGCGCTGCGCAAAATGCGAGCGCCCGTGACACTGCGGAGATGTCGCGGCCCATGCTGTTCATGGCGTCAACCTAACCTGCCTTCGTTAGTTCAACGTAAAGCCCGCGCGGTTTCCGGTTCCGGACACGTTAAGAAAATACAAAGCCCGACCTCTGGAAAGAGGCCGGGCCTTTACGCAACAGTACTGCTCAGATGTCTGGGCCGCTCTTAAGCAGCGCGGAGCTTTTCGAAGGCTTCCGTGAATTTTGCGGTGTAGGGAGCGGTTGCTTCCTTCACGGCCGACACGGCGATTTCGTTGATTTCACGCGCGGCGTCGATATTGCGCTTCAGCGCGGTCCGCACGAATTCACCCTGGAGTTCAACAGCGGCGCGAAGGTCACCGGACTTCATAACGGCTTTGGCCGTTTCAACGGTTTCTTCGAAATTTGTGCGCGTGAGTTCGGTAATGATGCCCTGAGCCTGCTCGATCGCGGTCTTCACTTTTTCGGCGGGCGCGGCGGCCTTTTCAGCAGCCGGCTTTTTGGCGGCGGCGGGTTTGGCTTTGACGGTCTTTTTGGCTTTCGGGGCTGTGGTCGCTTCAGTCATATCAAAATCTCCTGCTTTGCGAGGCGCTGCATCTGCGTGCAGCGCATTGCACAAATCAAGTCGCTTTGTTTGTGCGCTGCACAATGAAATAAGAGGCAATAGCCTTAACGTCAAGAGGTTTTTGTGCGATGCACAAAAACCATGCATATTTTATGGCTAAGTGAGTGAAAACTATAGCTATGTAAATGCAAAACGCTTGATTCCAAAAGGACTTAGATCAATGACTGAAGGACTGCCGCATATCTGGTCAGCGACTGCTACGGCGCTGCCATGCGCCAGTGTCCAGCCCAAAGATCCATGTCCTGTATTGAGATAGAGATTCTTGAATCGCCCCGCCTGCCCAAGAATTGGGCTGCCGTCCGGGCTCATCGGGCGCAGGCCTGTCCAGTATTCGGCGCGATCCGTAGCGGGTGCCATCTGCGGAAAGAGCGATGTCGTGGCATCGAGCACCGAACGGGCGCGGCGCATGTCGATCTGCGTGTCATAGCCACTGACTTCGGCGGTGCCTGCCGTGCGCAGACGATTGCCGAGACGGCTCACAACCACTTTGCGGGCTTCATCCGTAAGGCTCACATGGGGCGCGGCGATGCCGTCGACCGGCAACGTCACCGAGTAGCCTTTAAGCGGATAGACCGGCAACGCAATGCCGCAATCGCGCGCAAGCCGCGCGGTATGCACACCCGCCGCCAGCACAACCGCATCGGCACTGAACATCCATGCGCGTGTTTTCACGCCGGTAATGCGATCAACCGTTCCTTCAAAGCCCGTGACTTCGGCCCCTGTCACAAAAGCCACGCCGAGCTTTTGTGCGCGTTCTGCCAACTGCTTTGTATATTGATGCGCATCGCCGCTGCGGTCGCTGGCGCAATGGATGCCGCCGACAATGCCACCGGATGTGAATGCATGTTCGAGCGCTGGTTCAAGTTCCACACATTCGCGTGCGGTGAGCACGCGCTGTGTGAGGCCGTCACTTCCCATTGCTTCGACATCTGAAGTAGCGCCTTTCAGACTCTTCGTGCGATGGAAGATTTGCAGAATGCCGCCGCGCGTCTCGTCAAACCGAATGGGGTCATTGTTGAGATTCGCGGCGATGTCGTCCATGCGTGATTGCGACAGCAGCGCCAGCGCCAGATTGGGCGCGATACGCTCCGCCCGCGCCGCGGCGGTGCAACGCAGAAGGAAACGAAACAGCCATTGCCATTGTTCGGGGTCCGCCTTCAGCGCGAGACGGAACGGCGCGTCGACGCGGCCGAGCCAGCGCAAAACCTGCCAGGGTACTTCAGGCCCCGCCCAAGGCACCACTTCGCTTGCCCCCAGTTGCCCGCCATTGGCAAAGCTCGTTTCAAGCCCCGCCCCCGCACGCGCGTCCAGCAACGTAACCTCATGGCCGCGTGTTGCCAGTTCATAAGCACTTGTGACGCCGATAATACCGGCGCCAACGACGACGATTTTCAAGGTGAACCTCCGGAATAAATCACTCTAGCTTGATGACTTCCGTCATGGAAGCGTACAGACGATTCAGCCATACTGTGAGCCTGTGTTTGCGGGGGAGGATGATTATGCGTTGGGAAGACGGCGATCAGGACGGCAATATCGAGGACCGTCGCGGGATGCGCCCGCGTATCGGTCGCGGCGGCGGCACTATCGGCATAGGTGGCATTGCGGTTGTCCTCATCGGCTATTTTGTCTTCGGTGTCGATCCGGCCACCTTGCTTCAGATCGTCGCCGGTCAAGACAGCGGCAACTATACGCAAGACACCGGAGAGCGGGGCGCGCCGGATGATCAGTCCGGCAAGTTTGTCGATGTGATCCTCACCTCCACTACGCGCGTCTGGACCGCAATGCTCAATGACTCCAAGACGCCCTATCGCGCGACCCAACCGCTCGTTCTGTATACGCAGGCGACCGGCACAGAATGCGGCACCGGCCAATCTGCGATGGGCCCCTTCTATTGTCCGCCGGACGAGCGCATCTATCTCGATCTCGATTTCTTCAACGAACTCTCCGCCCGTTTCGGCGCGCCGGGCGACTTTGCCAAGGCCTATGTCATCGCCCATGAGGTCGGCCATCATGTGCAGAATGTTGTCGGTACTGCCGCCAAGGTCACAGCCGCCATGCGCCGCGCAGGCAATCAGGCCGAAGCCAACCGCTATTCCGTCGCGCTTGAATTGCAGGCCGATTGCTATGCCGGTGTCTGGGCGGCGCACGCACAGGCTGCGTCCAGCGGCAAAATCACCATCGACTATTCAGACCTTGAAGACGGTTTGCGCGCCGCCCGCGCCATCGGCGATGACACGCTGCAAAAGCGGACACAGGGTCACGTCGTGCCGGACAGTTTCACGCATGGCACCAGCGCCCAGCGCGTTGAATGGCTGAAGCGCGGATATGATCAGGGCAATCCGGCGGCTTGCGATACGTTCGCGCAACTTTAGAAATTGCACCTGACGAATGGCGGCGCGTTTGATACGGCGGGTGCTTAAGCCGCCGCTGGTGCGCGTTCACGCGTTGCCGAGAATTTGACCTTGGGCCATTTTTCCGCCGTATAGCCGAGTTCCCAGTTGCTCTTGGCGAGAAACACCGGCGCACCGTCGCGGTCATCCGCCATATTGCCGCGATGCGCATCGACAAAGCGTTTCATCTCGACCGGATCTTCTGCCGTCACCCAACGCGCTGTCTCAAACGGCGCATTCTCGAAGCCGACTTTGATTTCATATTCGCTCTCGATGCGGGCAGCGAGCACTTCAAGCTGCAAACGACCGACTACGCCGACAATCCAGTTCGCACCGAGTTGTGGCTTGAACACCTGCGTCACACCTTCTTCGGCGAGACTTTCCAGCGCACGGCGCATGTGTTTGGCCTTCATCGGATCGTCAAGGCGCACGCGTTGCAGAATTTCCGGCGCGAAATTCGGAATACCCGTGAAGGTCATTTCCTCGCCCTCGGTCAGCGTGTCGCCGACGCGGATCGTGCCGTGATTGGGAATGCCGATAATGTCACCTGCAAAGGCTTCATCAACGAGTTCGCGGTCCTGCGCGAAAAAGAGCGTCGGATTGTGAATGCCGATAGTCTTGCCCGAACCCGACACACGCAGGCGCATTCCGCGCTTGAAGCGGCCGGAGCAGATGCGCATGAAGGCGATGCGGTCGCGGTGATTGGCGTCCATATTCGCCTGCACCTTGAAGACGAAGCCCGAGACTTTCGGTTCACTCGGCTGCACCAGACGCGCCGACGAGGGCTGCGGGCGCGGCGAAGGGGCTAGGCGTTTCACGGCGTCGAGCAATTCGCGCACACCGAGTTTGCGCAAGGCACTGCCGAAATAGACAGGCGTCATGTGACCGGCGCGATAGGCGTCGAGATCAAACGCGGGAGAGCCTTCGCGCGCCAGTTCCATCTCTTCGCGGAATTCGGCAAGCTCTGAGGCCGTGAGATAGTTTTTGATCTCGTCACCGGACAGCCGCGCGGCTTCCATGCCTTCGCTGTTGCGGTCATAGGGGATGAAGCGGTCGTGCTCGGGATCGAAAATCCCCTTGAGCAAACCGCCCATGCCGGCCGGCCACATCATCGGGGCGCAATCCAGCGCGAGCTTGGACGAGATTTCATCCATCAGTTCGAACGGGCTCACGCCTTCGCGGTCGATCTTGTTGATGAAGGTGATGATCGGCACGTCGCGCATACGGCAGACTTCAAAGAGCTTCAGCGTCTGCGCTTCGATGCCTTTGGCGGCGTCGATCACCATGATGGCGCTGTCGGCTGCCGTCAGCGTGCGATAGGTGTCTTCGGAAAAATCTTCATGGCCCGGCGTGTCGAGCAGATTGCAGGTGATGCCTTCGTATTCAAACGTCATCACGGCGGACGACACCGAGATGCCGCGCTGCTGTTCGATCTTCATAAAGTCGGACCGTGCACGGCGACTGTCACCGCGCGCCTTGACCTGACCGGCGAGATGGATCGCACCGCCCATAAGGAGCAGGTTTTCGGTCAGCGTGGTTTTGCCGGCGTCAGGATGGGAAATGATCGCGAAGGTGCGGCGCGTGCCGACTTCGTCATCAATACTGCCTGAGCGGGGGGCCGCAGTCGTGTTCACTTTATTCTCCGGTTCAGAGTGCGGCGGACCCTACTCTATCGGGAGGCGGCGTGTCACCCCATGCGGACAGCCCCTAGCATTACAGTTGCACATTGTCCTGAACTCTGAATCAATAGGTCTCCATGGT
>JAZJXO010000008.1:55967-166387 GCA_040390855.1 Pseudomonadota bacterium | reverse complement strand
AAACAGCGGGGCGCGGAGTTCGGCGATGGCGGTCGGGTTCTTCTGGTAGAACTCATAGACCATGCGTTCCTGACCGGGGACCTGGCGGGCGCGTTCGGCAAGAGCCTGTCCCAGTTCGCTTTCGGCAACCTGAATCTTGTTGCGCTCGCCAACTTCGGCCAGCAGCAGACCGAGACGGACACGGCGTTCGGCGATCTTGCGGTATTCCGCTTTGATGTCGTCTTCCGGCTCATCGAGATCGGCAGCGGTCTTGTTCTGGCTCTTCATTTCCTGTTCGAACTGGCCCCATATCTGATTGAACTCCTGTTCAACCATCGAGGACGGCAGATCAAAGCTGTGGGCGGCGTCGAGCGCGTCGAGCATCGAGCGTTTCATGTGCATACGCGACATGCGCGTGTAGTCGCTTTTGATCTGCGTTGACAGGGCTTCGCGCAGCTTGGCGAGTTCGTCAAAGCCGAAACGCTTGGCAAACTCATCGTCGATGGCAACGGGAGCAGGCGCTTCGACCGACTTCACCGTGACATTGAACACAGCGTCTTTGCCCGCAAGTTGCGCTGCGCCGTAATCGGCAGGGAATGTCACCTTGACGTCAACCGCATCACCGGCCTTGGCGCCTGTGAGCTGCTCTTCGAAACCCGGAATGAAACGGCCCGAGCCGATTTCGAGCTTGGCGTCTTCGGCAGTGCCGCCTTCGAAAGCCACGTCGTCGATCTTGCCGAGGAAGTCGATGGTGAGCATGTCGCCGGTCGCGGCGGCTTCGCCATCGGCTTTCGGCGCAAAGTTCTTCTGGTTGTCGGCAAGACGCCGCATCGCTTCGTCGATGTCAGCGTCCGTCGGCTCGGCCACGAGACGTTCGATTTCGAGCTTGGCGAAATCGGCAAATTCGATTGAGGGGATGATTTCGAATGTCATCTTAAAGGTGAGGTCGGCCTTGCCTTCGAGGACGGGCTCGATCTCGCCTTCAATGTCGATGGTGGGCTGGAGCGCGGGGCGGAGCGACTGCTGCTCAAGGGCCTTTTGGCTCGACGTACCGACCGCATCATTGATGACTTCGGACATGACCTGCTTGCCATAGGTCTTTTTGATATGTGCCAGCGGCACTTTGCCGGGGCGGAACCCTTTAAGACGAATGGTGTTCTTCAGCTCGTCGAGCTTTGCGCCGACGCGGGCTTCAAGATCCTTGGCGGGAACCGCGACTTTGAGTTCGCGTTTCAATCCATCCGTGCTCGTTACAGTGACCTGCATATTCCAATCCATTACCAATTAAAGGGTGGCGCAACTAAAGGGTGGCCGGCTTGGTGCGGGCGGAGGGACTCGAACCCCCACGGTTGCCCGCCAGAACCTAAATCTGGTGCGTCTACCAATTCCGCCACGCCCGCGGGGCCGGCGCGGCAAGGCAGAACCCTGCCCGACCGCATCAAAACTGGCGCAGCTATAGCAAGGGAGTGCGCCGAATACCAGCGAAAGAGAAGGCGTTTTTGGGCCGAAATGCGCGAATGAAGCGTGACTACACGCCAAAGGGCCGGTTTCAGGCCGGACGGGCCAAAAGCTGCGCCCAAACGGCGGGCAAAGCTTCCGGTAAATCCTCGGCGATCAGCCCGTGCCCTGCCCTCTCCCCCGCCGCGCCATGGAGCCAGACACCCATGGCGGCGGCCTCGAAGGCAGGCACGCCCTGCGCGATCAGGCCCAGTATAATGCCGGCCAGCACGTCGCCGGAGCCTGCGGTGGCGAGTTCCGGCCCCGCATTGGCATTGATGATGGCTTCGCCTTCGGGCGAGGCGATGATCGTGTCCGGCCCTTTGAGCACGATGATGGCCCCTGCCTCGCGGGCGGCGGCGCGAGCGCGGGAAAGGCGGGAACCGGCGAGATTGGGAAAAAGCCGTTTGAACTCGCCCTCGTGCGGCGTCAGCACCGTCGGTCCCGCAAAGTAGCCGGTGATCGCTACGAAGAGGTCACGCGGGTTTTCCGCAAACGACGTCAACGCATCGGCATCGAGCACGATGGCCGCCCCGCTGAGCAACGCCGCCAGCACATTTTCCCGCGTCCCCTGCCCCACACCGTTACCCGGCCCTATGAGACAGGCATTCTTGCGCTTGTCCTCCAGTAGCTTCGACAGCACATCCGCATTGGCGCAGGGCGTCAGCATAATAGATGTGAGGTGGCCCGCATTGACCAGCACTGCATTGGGTGGCGAGGCAACAGTGACAAGCCCCGCGCCAGCACGGGCCGCACCACGCGCCGCCAGACGCGCTGCCCCTGTGGACGAGGGACCACCGGAGACGACGAGCGCATGGCCGCGCACATATTTATGTCTCTCGACATTGGGGCGCGGCAGAAGCCGCGACCAGAGCACCGGATCGTTCTCGAATGTGTCCGGCCCGATGTCGTGCAGCACATCGTCGGGTATACCGATGTCGGCAAGGATCACCTCGCCGCAGAGATACCGCGCGGGCAAAAGAAGGTGACCAGGCTTCTTGCGAAAGAAGGTCACGGTAATATCGGCAGCAAGCGCAGGCCCCTGCGCTGCTCCTGTATCTCCTGACACTCCCGACGGCACATCCACTGCGATAACCGGCGGGCGCTCGCTATGCGGAATGGCATTGGTACGCATGATGAGATCGGCCGCAACGCCCGTGATGCCGCGCGAGAGGCCAGCACCGAACAACGCGTCTATAACGAGATCGGTGTGATCGGCGGCATGTTCGGTGAGCGGCAAGACGGGACCAGCCCATGCCGCAGCAGCAAGCGCCGCGTCACCTTTCAGCGCGCTCACATCACCGATCAAATACAGAGAGACCGTCCAGCCCCGCTCGCGCAACAACCGCGCGGCAACAAACCCGTCACCGCCATTATTGCCCGGCCCGCAAAGAACACAGACACGGCTCGCCGGATAGCGCGAGGCGCAAACCTCCGCCACCGCAAGACCTGCTGCCTCCATCAACACAATACCCGCCGTCCCCCGCTCAATCGTCAGCGCATCTGCACGCGACATTTGCGACGGTGTGAGGAGCGCATTGGGTGCGGTGATCTGTGGAGCGGCTATAGACATGGGGCCGCATCATAACGATGCGGGTGAACGGGGGAAGTGGCTTTCTATTGATTGTCTAATTCGTTACGCCATCGCGATATGTCTCGACGTGCAAAGACCCAGCCGTCAATTCACCTTCGTCTCGGCCTCTCTTCCGCGCTCGATAAGAGACAGCTTGCGTCCGTCTGTTTCAAAAACTGTCACCGAACAGTTGTCGGGACGGAAAGAAAGAACGCGGTCGTCGCTCGTCGCTGCGCTGACCGCCACATTGATCGCGACAAAGTGGCTGAAAATTACCGTGTCTTCCTTTAGTCCGGTGAGCGCCTCTGCAACACCATCGCGCCATCCGGCGAGATCGAGATGACCTTGACTTTTCAAACTTTCCGACCATGTGCCCGCCATAAAGGCGCGGAGCCATTCGCCACGGGCTTTCAGGTTTTCAATGGGCGAGGGGATTTCGCCGACGCGCTGGTCGATGCGCGCTATCGCGTTCCACTTCGCGGCAAGCGGGTCGCCCGTCTCGCGGCAGCGGCGCAGCGGCGATGAGATAAGCGGCAGTTTGGAACCCACACGCTTTTCGATCTCGCGGGCGACCGCTTCCGATTGCGCACGACCTTTGTCGCTGAGGCCCGGATCAGTGTCCGCGTCCCAACCGGAGGCAGCTTCGCCGTGGCGGATCATATAGAGCTTGGGCATGGGACTGATTATCCAACTGACTCAATTTTCCGATGAGACAGTTAGTAAGACGCAGGTGGCCGGGTCAAGCCCCGGCCACGCTGCAAAAAAAGCTCAGAAACTGTAACCTAGGCGGATGCCCGCATTGGTCAGGCCCTCGTTGTAGTCGCAAAGACCTGCATTCGACATGTGCTCGATCGAGGCCATGACGGAAGTGCTTTCGGTCAGGCGATAGCCGATCGAAATGCTTTCATGGAAGTTAGCGCGGCAGCCGTAGCGGTTTTCATTGTCATTGGGAGAAACACCATTAAGCCGCCCGTCATGGATCGCACCACCAAGGCCGAAATCGAAAAAAACGGCATCGGTCACGTTCACCGTCCAATCAAGACCTGCATAGGTCAGGCTAGTGCCGTGATGCGCGATGGTTGTACCGAGCCGCGGGCGCGGCGAGCCCATCCATCCGAGCCAATCGGGACTGTCGAACAGGACTTCGCCATTGAAATCGATGTCATGGTCTTCACGTTGATGCGGCACGAATGCCCGGATGCCGTGATAATAGCCACCCATACGAATCTCGGTGGCATTGGCGTTTGTTGAAAGCATGGAAATGGCAGCAGCACAGGCTGCGAAACCCGTGAGGTTTCGTACAAATTTTACCGTCATAAAATTCTTCCACTTTTTGAAATGGGCGCGCCCATGCGCTCGATGCTCTCCAAACGCTAGGCGTTCGAAGACGAGGTCGCAGAACAACGCTCCGCCAACGACGTATCTCAACAATCGTTAGTGTAAGGAGAAATCTGTCCTCAATGTGGCGTGAATATGTTTATGCCCTTGCCCGGTTCGGCGGCTGGGGTGACCTCGCCCATGCGACCGAGCTGGTCATGCGTCATCATCTCGTCGAGTGTCGCTTTGTCGGACGGCGTATGTGCGACAAAGCGCGAGCCGTCTTCGAGACGTCCGAAGAGAATGGAATGTTCCGGACCTTCGCGACCGTTCACAACAGCGTAGGTTTCAATCTTGGCGCGGCCTTTGGGCTGCTCATTGACGACCGGACGCTTTTCATTATCGACAATCGCCTGATAGCTCGCAGGCGCTTCACGCTTCCATTTTCCTGCGACGGGATCAGTCGAATAAAGACCGAGACCATGCTTCGTCACGTACCAACCGTTCGATGTGACAAGACCTTTGGAACCGCGCTTAGCACGCAGTTTTTCGATCATGGTGACGATGGAAAGCATCACATAAGCATTCCCTGCACCGCCAAAATAAGGCAGACCGCCGGTGACAGTCAACGCGCGCGGATCGTCGGCGGGGATACCCAATGCGTCACGACCGATCTGCACGGCAGAGGGAAAGCAGGAATACAAATCGAAATAGTCAATGTCCTTGATCAACCAGCCTGACATGCCGAAGGCTTTTTCACCCATCATTTTGATAGCAGGGGAGGAATAATAATTTACGCGCTCGGTCGGATACCAGATGTCGTTACAATCGGCGCAGCCGTGGAGAAAGACCCATTTATCTTCCGGTACACCCAGCTCGCGGGCCCTGGCAACCGACATCATAATCACGGCAGCGGCCTGATCGACCTGCATGACGGCATTCATATACTTCGTATACGGAAAACCGACATAGCGGTTGTTCTCACTTGGCGTCGCGATTTCTTCCGGCGTGCGGGCTGTGGGAAACCAGCTTTGCGGATGCTTTGCGGCGATCTCGGTGAAGGGAGCCATCAGCTTGCCGACTTCAAGCTGATGCTGGGCGACGGTGAGGCCCTTCTGACCGCGAATGGCGTTTTCAAACAGCGGATAGATGTTGACCGGAGCCTGTAGCTTGTGGGCCTTTTCGACCGGCGTCACGCCTTCGCGCTCATAGCCGATATTGATGCACTCGCCGCCCGGCTCGTCATGCCAGGGCAGCACCTTGCCCTGCCCCAAGGCCTTCATCATCGTGGCAAAGGCTTCGGCACCGGCAACGAGCGCAATGTCCGTCTCGCCATTGGCGATCAGTTCGGCGGTGTGGTTTACCAGCATTTGCGGCGTGTTGCCGCCTGTGGGGCCATAGCAATTTTTCGACGCATTGGCACCGAGCATATTGCCGAGCGACTTCGGCGCATTGTCATAGTGACCGAAAGGCAGGCCGCGCGAGCCCGGACTGTCACTGATGAAACGGACAAGGGTGATGTTATCGACGAGCGGCCAAAGCTTGTCGCCCAGCCCCGTGTCCTTTGCGGCAAGACGGGCCGCATCTTCAAGCAGATGGAGCGGCGACTTCGCCTTCTCGACATCTTTCTCTTTCTGCACGAGTTGGCCGACACCGACGAGGACGGGTGTGCGATCTTCCGGTGTGACGGCCATGTTGTTTCTCCCAGTTGCCGGTTTTTGTTGGCGGGAGAATAAGGTTTGGCGGAGGTATGTCCAGTCGGGGATTAGTTGACGTCGGGGAAGGCACTTTCCTTTCCCCCTCCCTGCTGTTCGCGCCTGCGCGCAATGTGGGAGGGGGAAAAGAAGCGGGGCGGCGATCACGCCAGCGCCGGAACCTTCACCAGACATTCTGCGATCTGAACGGCATTGAGCGCCGCGCCCTTCAGAAGCTGGTCACCCGCCGTGAACAGCGTCACCGAGCGGCCTGACGGATCAGACATGTCCTGACGGATACGACCGACGAGAATGTCGTCCTGACCGGATGCGTCCTTCGGCATCGGGAAATAGTTGTTCTCCCAATCATCGACGAGGCGGACGCCGGGCGCGGTCTTCATCATTTCCCGCACGTCGGCGGCATTGATCGGATTTTCACATTCAAATGTGAGCGACACGGAATGGGCGCGCAGCACCGGCACCCGGACGCAAGTGGCCGACACGGCGATGCGGTCGTCACCGAAAATCTTTTTCGTTTCGGCGATCACCTTGGTCTCTTCATCATTATAGCCCGTCACCGGATCAATCTTTGTGTTGTGGCTGAAGAGGTTGAAGGCGTAAGGGTGCGGCAACACCGTGTTCTGATAGTCGCGGCCATCGAGATAGGCGCGTGTGGATTCTGACAATTCTTCCATCGCGGCGGCACCTGCGCCCGACGCCGCCTGATAGGTCGAGACAATAAGACGCTTGATGCGGTTCCTCTGATGCACGGGCCACAGCGGCGTGATCGAGATGATGGCGGCGCAATTCGGATTGGCGATGATGCCCTTGTGATGGGCGATTTCGCCCGCGTTGATTTCCGGCACGACGAGCGGCACGTTCGGGTCCATGCGGAAAGCCGATGAATTATCAACCACGATGCCGCCATCGCGCACGACGATGGGCGCATATTCGCGCGACACGGCACCCGACGCTGAGAAGAGCGCAATGTCCACATCTTTGAAGCTCTGGTCCGACAGCGGCTGAACGGTCAGTTCTTCATTCTTGAACTTCATCTTGCGACCGGCCGAGCGCGGCGAAGCGAGCAGCTTCAGACGCGAGAGCGGAAAGTTGCGCTGTTCAAGGCAATGGATCATCTCGACGCCGACGGCGCCGGTTGCGCCGACAATGGCGACGACTGGGTTCTGATTTGCGTTCGTCATGGTCTTCTCTTTTGTCCCGTTTTCGGCCTGCTCTGCGGCCGGGCTTGAATAGCGAAAGGCCCCGTCCGGTTTGGCGGGGCCTGTCAAAGTTCGCTGTGCTGATGTCAGTTCAGACGCAAGCCTTCGACGCCCCATAAGGAGTCGTTGTGGTTTTGCGTTTTTTCGACATCTGCTTCATGGGGCGGCAACATATAGAAGGGTTTTTGGGCTGTAAAGGAGACCGTTTGACCGGATATAGGGCTTTAATGCTCACTTGTCCGGATAATCGCCAATATCCGGTCGCGCAGTTCCTGCGGGTTATCCTCAATCGCCGAACTCACCGCGCTTATCTTACGGCGGAGGTCATAAACCTGATCCAGCAGCGACAGCATCATGGGCAGCGTGTCTTCCGGCACGTCGAGATTATGGCGCAGGTCATAGATCAGCCGCACGCGGGCAATGTCGATCTCGTGGAAGGTCCAGACGTCGCCTTCTTCATTTGCGTTGGCGTCGGGCTGCGGGCGGACCCAGCGGTGCTCGATCCATGTGGTGAGCTCGACCACATCAAGGTCAGGAAACAAAGCGGTGACGGTTTCGAGTTTCATCATTTGCCTCCCATGTGTTTACGCGGATCGAAATCATGATGCGGCGTCCAGTTTTTGAGGAACTCTGCAAGCTCCGCTTCATTGTCCGTCGGCAACATGACTTTCAGAGTGACGAACTGATTGCCGCCCTTAATGCCGCGCCCTTTGAGACGGAGTTTTGTGCCCGAGGTTGAGTTGGCGGGAACTGTCAGATGCACCGGCCCGCTGATCGTCGGTACTTCGACCTTCGCACCAAGTACGGCTTCTTTCAGCGTCACCGGCAATTCAACATAAACGTCCCTGCCCTCGCGGCGGAAGAAAGCATGGGGTTCAACGGAGACTTCGATGAGCGCATCGCCCGCCCCGCCTTTGCCATAGCCCGGCATCCCCTTGCCAGCGAGGCGCAGGACCTGACCGTTTTGCAGACCGGCCGGAATGTTGACATCGAGCGACTGACCGTCCGGCAGCGTAAGGCGGCGTTTGGCCCCCACCGCCGCGTCGAGGAAACTGACGCTCAGCGCATAGTGTGCGTCGGCCCCGCGCGCATCGAATGTGCGTCCCGCTCTCGGACCACCGGGCTGACGAAATACCTGTTCAAAAATGCTGCTGAAATCGTCCTGATCAAAATGCATCCCCGCGCCGTATTTCTCGCCGCCCGGCGCATCGCCGAAATCACGATAGTAGGAGCGCTCAGGCGGGCGCTCGGCACCCGAGGCATCAATCTCGCCGCGATCAAAACGCCCGCGCTTTTCCGGATCCGACAAAAGATCATTGGCGGCGGACACGGCTTTGAACCGGTCCTCGGCCTCTTTCTTGCCGGGGTTCAGATCGGGGTGATGCAATTTTGCGAGTTTGCGATATGCGGAGCGGATTTCTTCCGCCGTCGCATCGCGCTTCACGCCCAATGTCTCGTAGGGATCATCCATGCAGTAAGCCTTGGTCGGGGGGCAATCTTGCCTCTTAGCCAATATAGAGGCAGGCTTGGACGCGGGACAAAAGAAAAGAAAATGAAAGCCCCTTAATTCAGGATTGACACCATGACGTCAGATGCGCAGGCGAGCCTCATCCTCGAAACACTGGAACTTGTCGCCGAGCGGGTCGGCGATCCAACGCCCCTAGTTTATGCCGAACTCTTCCGGCAGCAACCGGAGATGAAAGCCATGTTCATCAATGACAAGGACGGTTCGGTGGGCGGCCACATGCTGTCGGAGGCGCTGGACGGGATCATGGATTTTGTCGGTATACGCAACTATTCGGACAATCTCATCCGCGCTGAAATCGTGAATCACGAAAACCTTGGCGTCCCGCCACAAGTCTTTGCGACCTTCTTTGCCGTGATTCGGGATTCATTCCGCAATGAGCTGGGCGCGGAATGGACAGTAGAGATGGACGCAGCGTGGAATGTGCTATTGAGCGAAATATCGGCAACGATTCCTCAGCACGCATAAGCACGCATCAATGAATATCCGCCACGTTACGAAAGACGACCTCCCTGCCCTTTACGATATTGCCCTGAAGACAGGCGATGCCGGACAAGATGCAACGCATCTGCATAAAGACCCGAAACTGATCGGGCATATCTATGCCGCGCCTTACGCAATCTTCGAGCCGGAATCCGGTTTCGTCGTTGAAGATGACGAAGGCGTTGCAGGCTATATTGTCGGCACCTGCAACACACTCGCCTTCGACGACCTGCTCGAAAACGAATGGTGGCCGCTCTTACGCAAAAACTATGCGGACCCGTCCGACATTCCGTTCAATGAATGGAACGCCGATCAATTGCGCGCCTTTCTGATCCACTATCCGTTCAAAGTGCCGCAACGGATTGTGGATACTTATCCGTCCCATTTGCACATCAACCTGTTGCCGCGTTTGCAGGGCAAGGGCGTGGGTGTGCAACTCATTGACCGCTGGTTACAACAGATGGACATGGCCGGATCGCGCGGTGTGCATCTCGGTGTGGCTCCGACAAATGAGCGGGCGCTCTATTTTTATCGCAATTACGGCTTCAAAGAACAACCGATGGGCAAGAACGCACAGACGATCTGGTTCACGATGGTTTTATGAAATTGAGGCTTTATAAAATTGGAATGCTGCAAGACGCGGCGCTCTATTCAAGTGCGATCACTCCGGCTAGAATTTCTCGGGATAAACCCAGCTATAAGACACCATATCCATATCCGCCGGTGCGCCTTTCGGAAAAGCGGGGAACGGAGCTGCCGTCAGAATGCCCTGCAAGACCCGCAGATCGAACTCCTTGTTACCGGAGCTTTGCACAAGGCGCACACCGCGCAGGGCACCACGCCGGTCAATCGCGTATAACACAATCGCACTGCGATCAATCTCCAGCAGGAGATCGGGCGATATATTCGTGTGACTATTAATCTGTGCAGAGATTTTATTACTATACTCGTCCCCTCCCCCGTTACCGCTCCTGTTGTCGAGATAACGTTGTGTCTGCTGCCCGTGATCGGCACGGCGCGAGGAGGCTTTCGGTTCGGGGATGTCGTAACCCTTCGTCTGCGTCTTGGCCCAATCGGGAATATCGGCCTCCTCCTGCTTGGGCGCTTCGTCTTTCGGCTTTACCGCTTTCTTTTCAGGTTTTGCTTTCGTGTCGTCGGCTTTGACAACCGGCGCATGACCGGCTTTGTCCTTTTTCACATCGCCCGAACCTTTGAACTCATACGGCTTCGCCTGTTCAGGCTCCGGTTTGGGTTCGGGCTTTTGTTCCGGTTCAGGCTGCGGTTTTGGCTGCGGCGGTTGCTGCTGAAGCCGCGGAGGAGGTGGTGCATTCTTCGGCTGCACCAGTTCGACAGGGATAGACTCCTTCTCCCTCGACATTGGCGGGAGCGTATAGGCCACGCGATAAAAGAGCGCAAAGAGGAATGCAAGGTTGAGGATCAGCGCCAGCAGAAAGGGAAAGGCACGGGACCAGCGGCTGCTGGTGGCCGGTGCAGGCGGCGAGATCAGGTGCTCAACGGCGAAAACAGAAAGCGCGTGAGGCGCAGCGGAGGCCGCCAGAGGGCCTTTTACATCTAGCAATGCACTCACCACCGATCGACACATTCCAGCGGCACGCCGCCTAGTGCGGTGGTCCGTCAGGCACAATCTATACAGATTGGCGGACAGAAACCCGTCGTAAATTTCAAAAATATGGGGAAAACCGGTACGCGATGAGGGGCATGGGCGTACATCCGGCCCTATGCATCCCTCGCGGACTTCAGGTGTTCCTGTTCAGATCACCACATCCGCTGTTCGCGTTGTGGGGAATATGATGGAGCAATGTGGCGCTTTCAAGACATGCGGGAAAAACATTTGCGACGATTCAGAGCGTTATACCAAAACGGGCAGCCAGCCAGACCGCGCCCAGATAAAACACGAAGGTGAGCAGGCACGAGACCATGAGCGCCAGCCAGAAGCCCGTGCCGTGACGAAGCAACATGGGCAAGACGAGAAACATGGGCAGCGTCGGCAGCACATACCAGAATGTCGCCTCGGCATGGGCCGCAATACGCTCGCTGTCGCCCGTGTCGCGCCACAGCCAGATAATTGCCAGAACCGAGACGAGCGGCAGAGAGGCCACCAGCGCGCCAAGGCCGGGACTGCGTTTTGCGATCTCGGACACGGCCATGATGATGACGCCGGAGAACAGCGCTTTGGCAACAAGGTAAAGCATTATTGCAGCACTCCATGTTTGGCACGATAGGCGAAAGCCGAGAGCAGAAAGCGCGCGCCGATGATGAGCGCGTCGGCGTCAACCGCATGAGCAAGATTTGGCAATGCCTGCCCTGCCGCGACAACGCCCGCCTCGGCCAATGCCTTCACCGACACATGCATCCCGTAAACGGGGGCGAGTTCGTCCATCTCGCCATTGATGAGCAGGACTGGCGGACGGCATATGATGTCAGCGGCGAGATGTTCGCGCCCGATCAGACCACCGGCATAACCGAGCAAGGCAGCAGGCGGCACCGCGCGACGCAGACCGACATGCAGCGCCGTCAACGTACCCTGACTGAAACCGACCAGCGCCAGACGCGAGGCATCGAGATCCAGCCGTGCCAGTTCCGCTTCGATAAAAGCATCGATCACGGGTTGAACGGCGACCGCATCGTCATAGAGCTTCGGGTCGGCACCGGGGCGTTTTCCCACCCATTGATAGCCACCATCGCGGGCCTGTATCGGGCCATCGGGCGAGACGAAAGCGACGGTGGGCATGGAGGCCTGCCAGTAATCGGCAAAAGCCATGAGGTCGGCACCAGACGAGCCGTAACCATGCAGAAAAACAACGAGCCAATCGGCGGCTTGCGCGGGATCGCGGCGGAGAGCGGTAAGATTTGTCATGCACGGAGTTTGCGGTTCTGGAGGGATGGGTCAAGCCCCGCAATCGGGAGCGGCATATAAGCAACGCCGTTGAAACTCCACACGAGGAGGCTGCGTGTTTTTCGAACGATCAGAGCTTACTTTTTCGCGTAAGCCAGCAACCGTTTGCTGCTCTCGATCAAGATCTCGTTCTTCTTGCAAAAACAGAACCTTGCCAGATGACGCGGCGCTGTCGTCGGGTCGGCGAAGAAAGTCGAGAGCGGAATCGCCGCCACTTTTGCCTTCACCGTGATGTCGCGGCAAAACTCATCGTCCGTGCCATTGAACCCCAGAGGTCGGAAATCCGCCGAGATGAAATAGGTGCCATCTGTCGGCAGCACATCAAACCCCGCCTCTTTCAATCCCCGCGCGAGAATGTCGCGTTTGGCTTCGAGCGACGAGGCGAGGCTTTCGAAATAACGGTCGTCCTTGCCGAGCCCGTAGGCAATCGCGGTCTGCGTTGCAGGCACTGTCGTGAAGGTCACGAACTGATGCGCTTTCATAATCGGCGTCATCAAATGTTCAGGGCCGGTGATGTAACCGATCTTCCAGCCGGTCAACGAAAAGGTCTTGCCCGCCGAGCCGATGCGGACGCAGCGCTCATACATATTCGGCAGCGTCATCAGCGGGATATGCGTGTGACCGGAAAAGACGAGATGTTCATACACTTCGTCGCAGACGGCATAGGCATCGTGTCTGATAACGAGATCGGCAATGAGTTGCAATTCGTCGCGCGTGAAGACTTTGCCTGTCGGGTTCATCGGCGTGTTGAGCAGGATGAGCTTTGTCTTCGCCGAGAAGGCGGCGGCGAGACGCTCGGCGGGCAGCGTCCAGTGCGGCGGCTCCAGCGACACCGAAACACACTTCGCGCCCATCGCTTCGATGATCGGCTTATAGCTGTCATAGGCAGGCTCAAGGATAATTGCCTCGTCGCCTGGATTGAGAAGTCCCATCAAGCAATCGTTCAACGCCTCGGTCGCACCCGATGTGACGAGCACCTGTTTCTGCCAGTCGATGTCGAGCCCGTAGAAACGTTTGTTCGACGCAGCCACAGCCTGACGCAAGCTCGGCAGACCCGGCATGGGTGGATACTGGTTCGGCCCTTCGATGATCGCTTTGGCCGCGACGGCGCGGACATCGTCCGGCCCCTCGTCATCGGGGAACCCCTGCCCCAGATTGATCGCGCTGTGTTCTGTCGCCAACGCGGACATAACGGTGAAAATAGTGGTGCCGAGATTGGCGAAAACCTGATTGGCGGGCCGCATTACTTTTCCTCTGTCTCTACGTCATCTCCCTCTTGACCGGAGGGCATGTCTCCTGTCAAGCAAGGCGCCGGTCACTCAGGCTGCGCAAGGCTTGGGCGGTCTGTTTTGGTTTTGCTGGTTTTCTGTGCTCGATGCCCGTTTTATAGGCAATTATCTTGCACAGCAACCGCGCAGAACTTCTCCACAGATACCAACCTCTTGATAAATATGGGTAATTTGTTCGAGGGCAAGTGGCACGACCCATGCTAACCCCTAAGACCAAACGGCCGCGATCAGGCCAAAAAGTTAAAGGACGTCAAGGCAATGAAGAAGATCGAAGCGATCATCAAGCCGTTCAAGCTCGACGAAGTTAAAGAGGCACTTCAGGAAGTCGGGCTGCAGGGCATCACGGTGACCGAAGCGAAAGGTTTTGGACGACAGAAGGGTCATACCGAACTCTATCGGGGGGCTGAATATGTCGTTGATTTTCTCCCCAAAGTGAAAATCGAAATCGTGCTTGATGACGGCATGGTGGCGAAAGCCGTCGATGCCATTCAGGCGGCCGCACGCACGGGCCGCATCGGCGACGGCAAAATCTTTATCTCAACCGTCGAAGAAGCCATCCGCATCCGCACCGGCGAAACCGGCGTCGAAGCAATCTGATCCACCGACTACAAAAAGCAGTTTCCACCTCAGAACTATCCACATAACAGGGAATGACGACATGGCTGATTACGCCTCCATTCAGCAGCTGATTCAAGACAAGGACATCAAGTACATCGACCTGCGCTTCTCCGATCCGCGCGGCAAGATGCAGCATGTGACCTTCGACATCGGCTTCTGCGACGAAGATTTCTTCTCCGAAGGCACGATGTTCGACGGCTCGTCGATCGCTGGCTGGAAGGCCATCAACGAGTCCGACATGGTGCTCCTCCCCGATCTTTCGACAGCCGTTGTCGATCCGTTCTACGCCCAGAACACACTCGCCATCATCTGCGACATCACCGAGCCTTCCGGCGAACTCTACGACCGCGACCCGCGCTCGACCGCCAAGCGCGCCGAAGCCTATGTGAAGTCCGGCGGGTTCGGTGACTCGATCGTTTTCGGTCCCGAAGCCGAGTTCTTCATTTTCGACGACGTGAAGTTCTCGACAACGCCCTACAAGACGGGCTTTGAAGTGGACAGCATCGAATTGCCGACCAACTCGGACACGCATTACGAGACCGGCAACATGGGCCATCGCGTCCGCACGAAGGGCGGCTATTTCCCCGTGAACCCGATTGATAGCTGTCAGGACCTGCGCGGCGAAATGCTGACCGTCATGGAAGAGATGGGCCTTTCGATCGAAAAGCACCATCACGAAGTGGCCTCCGCCCAGCACGAGCTCGGAACGAAGTTCCAGACGCTGACGACGGCTGCCGACCACATGCAGATCTACAAATATGTGATCCACAACGTCGCCAACGCTTACGGCAAGACCGCCACGTTCATGCCCAAGCCCGTCTTCGGTGACAACGGTTCGGGTATGCATTGCCACCAGTCGATCTGGAAAGCGGGCAAGCCCCTCTTCGCCGGCAACAAATATGCAGACCTCAGCCAGGAATGCCTCTGGTATATCGGTGGTATCCTGAAGCACGCGAAGGCGCTGAACGCTTTCACGAACCCCTCGACCAACTCCTACAAGCGCCTGGTCCCCGGCTACGAAGCCCCCGTGTTGCTCGCCTATTCGGCGCGCAACCGTTCGGCCTCCTGCCGTATTCCGCACGGCACGTCGCCGAAGAGCAAGCGTATCGAAATCCGCTTCCCTGATCCGACGGCCAACCCCTATCTCGCCTTCGCCGCGATGGCGATGGCCGGTCTTGACGGTATCGAAAACAAGATCGACCCGGGTGCGCCGATGGACAAGGATCTCTACCACCTGCCGCCGGAAGAACTGAAGCAGATCCCGACAGTCTGCGGCTCGCTCCGCGAAGCCCTGCTCTCGGTCGAAGCCGACCATGCCTTCCTGCTCAAAGGCGGCGTCTTCTCCAAGGAACAGATCGACGCCTATGTCGAACTGAAGTGGGAAGAATGCCTGCGTTACGAAATGACGCCGCATCCGGTCGAATACGACATGTATTTCAGCGTGTAATTTTTTACGCGACTGATGACGGAAAAGGCCGGAACGAAAGTTCCGGCCTTTTCTTCTTCAATTCTCCTCTTGGGGGAAATCTGAAGATGTCTACGGAAACTAAATTCCGTATACAGATTTACAATGACGAAAATCACAAACTATTCTGTACACTAACTAAAAATTACGTCAGCCCCGTTGACGCTTTCAATCCACATATATTTTTATATTTTGGTTGCACTCCGATTCTCATAGGCCTAGCATTTTCTTGTCTCAACAACGGGGAGGTTCTGAAGATGACTCCACCGACGCAGGCAAGGCCCTGAAATATCAGGCCCCTTGCATTCCATAGCCAAGCTGTCGCGTTCTTTATGGGCGACCGGTCAGTGAACCGTTTAGGCCAATGAGCGCGCAACATAACCCTGACGTCCGCGTTACTCACATTGAGTGCGAAGGCGGATGACGATGGAAATAGCCCGGCTTAATAGTCAGGGCGAGTGCGAGATGCACATCCATAAGCAACCCCACGAGGGAACGCCCGACAGGATCATCCGGGGCTTCCGCTTGAGTGGGGTTGCGTGGCGTTGTGATCGCCGCGCAAAACAAATGATCATTACCCTGTCATTGCAATAGGTCTATCGCACCAATGCTGCCGCCGCTTTTGCCTCGTTTTTGGCATAGCCACGGAACGCTTTGAAGACGCCGAGCTTCGTGTCGGGGTCTTGCCCCGCGCCCATGCGCAACAGTTGCAGACAGAACCAACCCTGTTGGCCCCAACCGTTCAGCACCTTCATAAGATTGAAGGGGCTATGCGGCCCCAGAATGCCGGGACCGATTTGCAGCGTCTTTTCAAAGACCGGAATCTCGCGCGTTACGCCGCTCAACAATCGCGCCGGTGCGGACGGATCGACGCACATGGGACGCGCGATGCCGACGGCATCCATCGTGCCGCTTGCTAACGCCGCGTTCATACCATCCACTGTGCGGAAGCCGCCCGTCACCATCAGCGGCATTGTGGTCGCGGCGCGAATGTCTTTGGCATATTCAAGAAAATAGGCTTCTCGCGCGATGGTGCTTTCTTTGCGCGTCTCGGATTTTTCAGGATGCATGGCGAGATCGTCAAGACCGACGAGACGCGGCTGCTCATATGTGCCACCGGAAATTTCGAGAAGATCAAGGCCTTCCACATTGAGCCAGCTTGCCACGCGGATCGCGTCCATATGCGAGAAACCACCACGCTGGAAGTCGGCAGAATTGAGCTTTACGGAAATCGGAAAGTCCGCGCCCACAGCTTTGCGCACAGCGCGCACCGTTTCGAGCAACAGTCTTGCACGGTTTTCAAGCGACCCGCCCCACTCATCCGTACGGTTGTTGACGTCAGGCGAAAGGAACTCCGAAATGAGATAGCCATGTGCGCCGTGAATTTGCACGCCGGTAAAACCGACATCGCGCGCGATGCTCGCCGTATGCGCGAAGCGGCGGATGACATCCTCGATTTCCGCACCCGTCGCCGCACGCGGCTTGCCGAATTGCGCACCCGGCATATCGAGGGGAATGTCTGACGGCGCGAGTGGTTCCTTCGCGATCGAGATCGGCGTCTGTCGACCTGCATGGCTGATCTGCATCCACAGATGCGTGTTGTTGACGGTGCCGGCCCGCGCATATTCGCGCAATGCCGCAAGGGCTTCGTTCGATTGCGAGCCGTCGACAGCGACATTGCCGGGCCGCTCCATATAGCGCCGATCGATCTGCACATTGCCGGTGAGCAACACGCCCGCCCCGCCCTCGGCCCAACGCTTGTAAAGACGCTGATGGCCCTCCGTCGCGCGGTTCTGCGGATCACCGAGACCTTCGGTCATCGCGCCTTTGATGATGCGGTTCTTGACCGTCACGCCGCAAGGCAGCGTCAGCGGCGTGACAATGGTGATTTTGTCGGTCATGTGATCCCCAATTTTTCAATGGGACATGGTGGCATATTGTCTGCGCCAAATGAAAGCACGGAGGCCGTTTGCCCCTCCTCCTTCGTCGACCTACAATCGGGCTCGATTCGTTCCCCTTCAGCCGACCCAGAGTATTCATGGCCGCGAAACGCCCCAGTAAATCTGCCGAAGATGATCTATTTGCCGTAGCGGGCAAGCACGTAAGCGCGAAGGCCGCGCCAAAATCCAAAGAGACGGAAGCCTATTCGGCCAAAGACATTGAAGTGCTTGAAGGGCTTGAACCTGTGCGGCGTCGCCCCGGCATGTATATCGGCGGCACGGACGAAAAGGCGCTGCATCATCTCTTTGCCGAAGCGCTCGACAATTCGATGGACGAAGCGGTCGCCGGTCACGCCACATGGATTGATGTGCGACTGCATGAGGACGGAAGCCTCACTGTTGATGATAACGGGCGCGGCATTCCGATTGACGTGCATCCGAAATACAAACCGAAATCGGCGCTCGAAGTTATTTTCACGACGCTGCATTCGGGCGGCAAGTTCGACGGCAAGGCTTACGAGACATCGGGCGGCTTGCATGGTGTCGGCATCTCGGTCGTCAACGCATTGTCCGACCGGCTTGTCGTCGAGGTCGCGCGCGATCAGGAGCTTTACACCCAGAGCTATTCGCGCGGCGCGCCTTTGACGAAGCTCGTCAACAAGGGTCGTGTGCAGAACCGGCGCGGCACACGCATCACGTTCCATCCCGACGAACAGATTTTCGGTAAGGACAATGTCTTCCTTCCCGCCCGCTTGCATCGCATGGCGCGCTCTAAAGCATATCTCTTCGGCGGCGTTCAAATCCGTTGGCATTGTGCGCCCTCGCTCATCACCGACAAGACGACGCCGGCTGAGGACGTGTTGCATTTTCCAGGCGGGCTTGTTGATTTTCTGCGTGCTGAAATCGGTGCGACACCGACCATCACCAACGAACCTTTCCACGGCAAGGTTTCAAAAGCAGGCAGCCACGGCTCCGTCGAATGGGCGATCGGCTGGTATAATGATGACGGCTTCGTGCATTCCTATTGCAATACTGTGCCGACGACCGAAGGCGGCACGCATGAAGCGGGTTTACGCGCGGCGCTAACCAAGGGCCTCAAGAACTATGCCGACATGACCGGCAACAAAAAGGCCGGACAGATACAGGCCGAGGACGTACTCGGCACAGCGGGTGCGCTGATCTCGGTCTTTATTCGCGAGCCGGAATTTCAGGGCCAGACGAAAGAGAAGCTCGCAACACCGGCGGCGCAGAAACTCGTTGAAAAAGCCATCGGCGACCATTTCGATCATTGGCTCACCGCAAGCCCGCAACAGGCGACGAAACTTCTCGACTGGGTGATAGACCGTTCGGAAGAGCGCCTCAAGCGTCGTCAGGACAAAGACGTTGCGCGCAAGAGCGCCACGCGGCGCCTGCGTCTGCCTGGCAAACTCGCCGACTGCGCACAGGCGGGCGCAGCGGGATCGGAACTCTTCATCGTCGAAGGTGACAGCGCCGGTGGTTCGGCAAAGCAGGCGCGTGACCGCGCAACGCAGGCGATCCTTCCGCTGCGCGGCAAGATACTCAACGTCGCCTCGGCGAGTGGCGCCAAGCTGCAAGCGAACCAGCAAATCTCCGATCTCATTCAGGCGCTCGGTGTGCGCACCGGCTCGCATTATCGCGACAGCGAATTGCGCTATGAGAAAGTCATTATTATGACCGACGCCGACGTGGACGGCGCACATATTGCCTCTCTGCTCATCACGTTTTTCTATCAGGAAATGCCTGAGCTGATTGACAAGGGGCATCTCTATCTCGCCGTGCCGCCGCTATATAAACTGACGCAGGGCGGCAAGACAGCCTATGCGCGTGACGATGCGCATAAAGACGAACTGATGAAAAAAGACTTCAAAGGCAATGGCAAAGTCGAGATCAGCCGCTTCAAAGGCCTTGGCGAAATGCTGCCAGCGCAGTTGAAAGAAACGACGATGGTGCGCAACAAGCGCACATTGCTGCGCGTGATGGTGCCGGATGACGACGCGAAAGAAACGCGCGGCTCCATCGACCGGTTGATGGGCAACAAGCCCGAGCTTCGTTTCCAGTTCATTCAGGAACGCGCGGCCTTTGCCGTCGATCTGGACATCTGAAGGTTGGGGATAGTCAAACCGATGCCGCATCAGGGGAAGCCATCTGCGCGCCCGCTGATGGTATTGAGTCCTGCTCCTCTTTAGAAGGTGCAGCATGGTCCTGAAAAGTTTTAGCCGGAAAAAAGACGGGCTTCGAGGTTAGGAGAAAACGCGCTGTTTGAGCCACAAAGGGTCGAATTCGCCTTGAATCGTCAACTTTTTCGGTGCGGCAAAGCGACTGCGGGACCGTGTCGCGTTGACAATATCCCTACAATCCCTATGTTTCCGGCGGATTGCGGATATGCGCGGCCGCAGAACCAACGCGCAAAAAGCTGCCAAAAATTTCCGTCCACGGGCCCCCGAAGTGGGCCACCACGGCAGCGTTACATGGTGCAACAAGGGCTCTTATTTATGACATTTGACGAACTCGGCCTCGGAGCCGAGGTGCTGAAAGCGGTTGCGGAAACAGGCTATACCGAACCTACTCCCATTCAGGCGCAGGCCATTCCCCATGTGCTGAAGAAGCGTGACGTTCTGGGGATCGCGCAGACGGGCACAGGCAAGACTGCCTCCTTTACACTGCCGATGATCGACCTTCTGTCACGCGGTCGCGCCAAGGCGCGTATGCCGCGCTCGCTCATTCTGGAGCCGACGCGCGAACTGGCGGCACAGGTCGCTGAAAATTTCGAAACCTACGGCAAGTACAACAAGCTCTCGATGGCTCTGCTCATCGGCGGCGTGAGCTTTGGTGACCAGGAAAAGAAACTGGATCGCGGCGTCGACGTGCTGATCGCCACACCCGGTCGTCTGCTCGACCATTGCTCACGCGGCAAGGTCCTTCTCACCGGCGTGCAGATCCTCGTCATCGACGAAGCGGACCGGATGCTCGATATGGGTTTCATTCCCGACATCGAAGAAATCTGCAAGAAGATCCCCTTCACGCGCCAGACACTTTTTTTCTCGGCTACGATGCCGCCGGAAATCCAGCGTCTCACGGAAACCTTCCTGCAAAATCCCGAACGCGTCGAGGTTTCGCGTCCGGCATCGGCCAGTGCGACGATCACGCAAGGCCTGATCAAGACGACGCGCGAGAAGAAGCGCGACACGCTGCTTGAAGTGCTCGAAGGCGAAGACGTGAAGAACGCGATCATCTTCTGCAACCGCAAACGCGACATCGGCGCCGTTCACAAGACGCTCGAAAAGCACGGACTGCCGGTCGGCTCGCTGCATGGCGATCTTGACCAGTCGACACGTACGAAGACGCTGGAAGGCTTCCGCAACGGCACTATTCGCCTGTTGGTGGCGAGCGACGTGGCGGCGCGCGGGCTTGATATTCCCGACGTGAGCCATGTCATCAATTTCGACGTGCCGACCCACGCGGAAGACTATGTCCACCGCATCGGTCGTACGGGCCGCGCGGGACGTCTCGGTTTCGCCTACACGCTGATGACGCGCGAAGACGGAAAATATCTCGCCGGTATCGAGAAGCTGATCGGCACAACGATCCCCGAACGCGCAATCCATGTTTCGGCAAAGCCGGTGGTGGACGTGGCTGAACCTACGGAAACAATGACGGAAGCTGTTGTCGTTGAAGATATGACAAACGAAGTTGCGACCGATGAAACGTCGGAGCGTAAACCGCGCGAACGTCGGGCCCGTGGTGGTCGCGGTCGCAAGAAGCCTATAAGTGATGCGACGGTTGAGAGTGCTGCCGCTGAAGAAGCGCCGCAGCCGGAAACGCCGGTCGATGCGCCGGAGTTTGTGGCCGCTGTTGTCGAACAGGCGACGCAGCATGTACCGCGCGAACATGGCCGCGACAACAACCGCAACAGTAATCAGCCGCGCCGCGAACGCAATGATCGTAACGACCGCAACAACGGCGAACGTCCGCGTGGCCGCAATCGCGATGATGACGACGGTCCGCGCGTTATCGGTCTCGGCGATCACGTTCCGGCCTTCATGCTGCGCGCTGTGAAGCTGCCGAAGCGTCGTCCCGATGATGTGGAAGATGCGGACATCGAAGAGGTCGAGGCCGAGGAGGCGTAAGCTTCCGGAATAAACCGAAAAAGGCGGCTCGTCAGAGCCGCCTTTTTTGTTGTGCGAAGGGGGAGGATTAGTTTTTTCGCGCTCGGTTGCTCAACGAAAATCGCAACATTTCTTGCAAGAGATTCGAGGTTTCCATGCAGAGATCGTTGGTTGGTTCGTCGATGGTCCGGAGCGGGTGGTGCAGGAGCCTGTCCTCAGGGGGACAGGGGTGGTTTCGAGAGAAAATAAACTTATGCGCGGGGTTTACGGAAAATTTTTACGAAAAACTTATCCTCGCTTTTTTAAAAAAGACGATCGGATGCCGCATTGCTTCGCCCCCCCCCGCAATGACGGGGTTACTTGGCGGGTGAGACGCGCCAGATTTTGTTGCCGACATCATCTGCCACGAGAAGAGCGCCCGCGCTGTCCACGACGACGCCGACGGGGCGACCCTGAGCGTTGCCGTCTTTGTCGAGGAAGCCGGTGAGAACATCTTCAGCAACACCGTCGGGTATACCGTCTTTGAACGGAACAAATATGACTTTATAGCCGCTGACGGGATTTCGGTTCCATGAACCATGCTGGCCGATGAAAGCGCCGCCGTTATATTTCGACGGAAGCAATGACGCTTCGTAAAAGGCGAGACCGAGCGAGGCTGTGTGCGAGCCGAGCGCGTAGTCGGGTTTGATCGCTTTGGCGACGAGAGCGGAATCTTGCGGCTGGATGCGGACGTCAACATGCTGGCCGTAATAGCTATAGGGCCAGCCATAGAATGCGCCGTCCTTCACCGATGTCATATAGTCGGGCACGAGATCCGGTCCGATTTCATCACGCTCGTTGACGGTGGTCCAGAGCGCGCCGGTGACGGGTGCCCAAGCGAGACCATTGGGGTTGCGCAGACCGGAGGCGAAGATGCGCGACTTGCCGGTTGCCAGATCGAGTTCGTGGATCGCGGCGCGGCCAACTTCCACGTCCATGCCATTCTCACCGACATTGCTGTTGGAACCGACGGTGACATACAGCTTCGTGCCGTCGCGGCTGGCGATGATGTTCTTCGTCCAGTGATGATTGCGGCCTGCGGGAAGATCCATAATCTTTTTGCCATCAGCCGTAATTTTTGTTTCACCCTCTTTATAGGGGAAAGCAACAACGGCGTCGCCATTGGCGACATACAGCGTGTCACCGACAAGGGCCATGCCGAAGGGCGAAAAGAGATTTTCGAGGAACGGCGTTTTCAACTCGGCGACACCGTCGTGATCGGCGTCACGCAGCAGCGTGATGCGATTGGCGGTTTTGGCTCCTGCCCCTGCTCTGCTCATAATGAAATTTTCGGCCCAACCGCGAAGACCGGTGCCACCTTCTTTGGGCGGGCTGTTTGTTTCAGCAACGAGCACGTCGCCATTGGGCAGGATATAGAGCCAGCGCGGATGATCGAGGTCGGCGGCGAAGGCGTTGACGGCGAGGCCCTGGACGGGGGTCGGTTTAGCGTCACCGACCCATGGTTCCGCCTTGGCGATATTGACGGAGGGAAGCGTGGAGGATTGCGGTTCGGGCAGTACGGGGTCCGGTCCCATGCCCTTCTCGATGGGCTGCGTCGATTGATTGCCGCAACCAACAAGCGCGACAAACACCAGCGTACTGACGAGCGGAAAGAATGGTGAGCGCATGGGATATCTCCGGTGGGTGATGATGGTGGAGTGAATGTGGGTTACGGGGAGATGAAGGTCAATGTTCTCAAACAAGATTCGGGGTTCTCAGACAAGATTCGGGCAGAAGGTTCCAGAAAAGAAAAAGTCCCGATGGCGGACCATCGGGACTTTGTTTGTCGGCTTTGTGACAGTTTACTTCTTGATCATCGACGCCAGTGTCTTGCGGGTTTTTGCGCCGTAGGGGGCACGGAACATTTCGGAGACCATTTTCACTTTCGTCTGCACGTAAACAGCTTTGGCGTGGCTGAAGGTACGGAAGCCGTCTTTGCCGTGATAGGCACCCATGCCGCTCGGGCCGACACCGCCGAAGGGGAGGTCTTCCATCGAGACATGCATGATGACGTCGTTGACTGTGACGCCGCCTGAGGTTGTGCGGTCGAGCACGACGCGCTCCTCACCGGCATCTTCACCGAAGTAATAGAGGCCGAGCGGACGGGCATGTCCGTTCACATAGCCCAAGACTTCGGAAATGTCCTTGTAGGTTTTGATCGGCAGGACGGGGCCGAAAATTTCGTCCTGCATGACTTTCATGTCGTCCGTCGGATTGACGATCAGCGTCGGCGCGATCTTGTGGGCCTGCTGCTGCGACATGTCTTCATTGGCCGGATTGATCTCGACGATCTTCGCACCCTTGGCGCGTGCGTCTTCAACGTAACCGTTGATACGATCATAATGGCGCTGGTTGATGATCGAGGTGTAGTCCGGATTGTCTTTCAGTGTCGGGAACATTTTTTTCACCGACTTCGTGGCTTCGGTGACGAACTCGTCCACGCGGCTTTCCGGCACGAAGACGTAATCGGGTGCGAGACAAATCTGACCGGCATTCAATGTCTTGCCGGTCATCACCTTCGCCGCCGCATCATCCATTTTGGCGGATTTGGAAATGATGACGGGCGATTTGCCACCGAGTTCCAGCGTCAGCGGCACGAGGTTTTCGGCCGCAGCGCGCATGACGTGATAGGCAATCGACGTGGCGCCTGTGAACAGGAGATGATCGAAGGGCTGGCGCGCAAAGGCTTCGCCGACAGCGGGGCCACCTGTGACGACGGCGACTTCGGTTTCATCATAAACCGAGCGGATCATACGGGCCATTAATTCGGATGTGGCGGGCGTGAACTCCGACGGTTTGATGATGGCGCGGTTGCCCGCAGAGAAGACACCGGCGAGCGGCGTCCATGTGAGATTGATCGGGAAGTTCCACGGGCTGATGATGCCGACGACGCCAAGCGGCTGGAACTCAACGCGGGCTTTGGCACCGAGCAGATTGAGCGGAAACTGCACTTTGCGCTTTTCCGGCTTCATCCACTCGCGGAGATGTTTTTTCGCGTGTTTCAAAGGCCCGATAGAGCCCATGACATCGGTGAGCAAGGTCTGCTCGTGGCTGCGATGGCCGAAGTCGGAGGCGAGCGCCTCGGCAATATCTTTCTGATTGTCGACGACCAGCGCAATAGCGCGGTCGATCCAGTCGATGCGACGCTCGGCGCTCGGCGCACCCTCTTTGATATGGGCCGCTTTCTGACGATCCACGATGCTGCGGATTGATTTCGAAACCGCGTCTCCGTCTGCCTCGCGCAGATTTGATTCAGCCAGGCTCATTTTATTTCTCCCTTTCACCCCGGACCGAGGAGGGGGTCCCGACAGGTAGTTGTGGAAAATATACATGACAAAAAACAGATACGTCAGCTTCCAACACAAAAAAGCACTGAATTCCTCACAGAAATAGAGTGTTGCCGCCAAAGGCGGGGCTTTGACTAAAATTATCTAAAAATGGCGGATTTCTGCCAAGTTTACCGCAGTGTAACGAAGTTGCTCTAGATTGGGCGAACGGGTGAATAAAACCCTTTGCACGATAACTCTCCAGCCGAGGACATAACGTGAGCACCTATACGGACGATCTGACCGTGGCAAACGAATGGAGCATGAAGGCACTGGCCTTGATGACCCACAACAAGATCGTGCCGGTGCCCGACAATTACGAAGTCTGGTTCCGCTATGCCTCCGGTCAGGCCACCGAACTCGCCGAAGAAATTGACAGCCGTATCCGCGATGGTAAACCGGTGGACGCGGAGGTCACGTCCGACCTCCACCAGCGCTATGTAAGTCAGAACGCCCTTGCCGATGCCGCGATCGAAACCGGCGACAAGCTGGGCAGCGAGATCGACAAGATTTTGAAACTGGTGCAATCGGCGGCGGGCGATAATTCCGCACTTGGTTCATCGGTCCGCGCCGCCAGCGAAGGGCTGACCAATAAATCGAGCCCGACCGATGTACGCCGCGTTGTCGAAGCAATTATGAGCGCGTCTGTCGAAATGGAAAGCCGCTCGAAAGAACTTGAACTGCGTCTGACGGAAACGAAATCCGAACTCAGCGCCTTGCAGACGAACCTGAGCAAAGCCCGCAACGAAGCGCGGACTGATGGGCTCACGGGTGTCAACAACCGCAAAGCCTTTGACGAACTGATCGCGCAGGAGATTGCGCGTGCTTCGGCTGACGGCTCGCAGCTCTGCCTGATGATGGGCGACATCGACCATTTCAAAGCGTTCAACGACACATGGGGCCACCGCACAGGCGACCAGGTGTTGCGTCTTGTTGCAAGCTGCCTGAAATCCGGCGCGCGCGAGGCTGACCATGTCGCACGATATGGCGGCGAAGAATTTGCCGTGATCATGCCCGGCATCTCGACCGAACGCGCCGAGAAGCTCGGCAACGCCATTCGCGAAGCGGTGCAGGCGCGCGAACTCGTCAAACGCTCGACCGGCGAAACGCTGGGCCGCGTGACCATGTCGCTCGGCATCTCTTATTTCCGTGCGGGCGACAATGCCGGATCGCTCATCGAGCGCGCCGACAGTTGCCTCTATACGGCTAAACGCTCGGGCCGCAACTGTGTGATCACGGAAGACAGCAAAGTTGCCATCGTCGCCAAGGCGAGCTGATCACTCTCAAAAACACATATTTCTGACGCAGAGTTTCAGCGTTCATTAGGTGATTATAAGAGTGCCGGAGATGTTCAGGGGGAAGTGACGCTATTTTTTAGCGGCCGGTTTCTTCGCGAGCTTCTTGGCAATTTTCTTTTTCGGGCCGGCTTTGGCTTTGCGTTCGAGGACTTTTGCGGCTTTTGCTCGTTTTTCGGCTTGTACGTCCATCATAACCTCTATTGATTTGCGGGCCCATTGTACGAGTTCGTCGGGATCATCATAGAGGCGTTCGGGGACTTCGTAATATTTGAGTGAGCCCACGTCGCCGTTCTTCATCTCGAAGGTGAAGGGACCCATGTCTTCGGCTTCGTAGTCGGCGCGGTTACGGTCATCGACTTTGAAGTAGAGGGTTTCGTCGAAGATGACGCCGAACATCATATCGTCGAGATAGACACCGGAGCCGCCGAACATGCCACGCATGCGCACGGGGCCGAGACGTTCCAGTTGCTCAAGGATAAACTCCTTATATTCAGCGCTGACGGCCATCGCTCACATCAACCAGAGTTTGAGACGCGCCGCTGCCTCTGCCATGTCGGCGGTCGCACCGGCAAAGGAGAAGCGCACGGTCTGCCCTCCCCGCGCCGGATCGAAATCGAAACCCGGTGTGGCGGCGATGCCTGTCTCGTGCAGCATGAGACGGCAGAACTCGACGCTGTCCGTGTTGCCGCGCTTTGCAAGCAGATCGCTCACATCCGCATACAGGTAGAACGCGCCGTCGGCAGGCGCAAAATTATCGAGACCCGCTTGCGGAAGCGCGTCGAGCAACAGGTCGCGGTTGGCGGCGTAGAGGGCGACATTGGTGTCCAGTTCATCACCGGCATCGAAGGCGGCGACGGCTGCTTCCTGCGCGATGGCGGGCGGCGAGATAAAGAGGTTTTGCGCCAGGCGTTCCAGCGGGCGCACGAGACGGTCCGGCACGACGAGCCAGCCGAGACGCCAGCCGGTCATGCTGTAATATTTCGAGAAACTGTTGGCGACGACGGCATCGGATGAGGAGGCAAGCGCCGTTGCCTCGCTCATGCCATAAGAAATACCGTGATAGATTTCATCGGAGATGAACCATCGGCCTTTTGCAGCGCAGGATGTTGTGAGCGCGGCAAGCGCCTGAGGGGTCAGCATGGTGCCGGTGGGGTTTGCCGGACTGGCGACGAGTACACCGGCGATGCGACCATGCGCGCGCTCTGCGGCGTCGATCAGGTCCGGCGTCATGGACCAGCGGGTTTCGGGACCAACGCGAATGCCGACGGGAACGAGGCCGAGCGCTGTCAGGATATTGCGATAGGCGGGATAGCCCGGCTCGGATATGGCCACACGCGCGCCGACATCGAAGCAGGCGAGGAATGCCAAGATAAAACCGCCGGACGAGCCTGAGGTGATGACGACGCGTTCGTTGCTGATGTCCGCGTTGTATCGCTCACGGTAATGTCGGGCGATGCGGGCGCGCAGTTTGGGCAGGCCCAACGCATCGGTATAGCCCAGACGTTCATGGACAAGAGCATGGGCCGCGGCATCGCGCACAAGGCGCGGTGCGGGCGTGGAGGGTTGACCGACTTCCAGATGGATAATGCGGCGCGTATTCGTCCGGTCGCTCTCCATAGCGGTCGCTTCACGCATGACGTCCATCGCAATGAAAGGCGAGACGCCGCTGCGTTTGGATATTTCAGGCTTGGTCATCAATCAGGACTCTAGGACCCTGCATCAACGGCGGTGAAGCCGACGCCGGAGCCTTTGGGGTTCACGTTGATAGAGCAACTGCCGCGCGGCAATCCCTTGGAACAGACGATGGCGTTAGCGGTGGAAAGCTCGTCAGCCGGACCATTGACGAGGGACATGAGGGGCGCGCCCTCCTCGTTCGTCAATGTGGCGACGACAGCGCTTTCGACGGCGGCAACAGCTTTGGGCGCACCTGCACCGACGGCGGCAAGGTAAAGGCTGTTTTTGGATTTTTCACGCACGAGCATGACGGGCGCGAGATATTTGGCGGCGGCACCTTTCACGGCGGAGGCAGGCGTTGCCGCAAAGATGATGCCGCTGCCCGAAGCGACACGACCGAGGCCGAAGGCACCGTTCATCGAGACCGCGCAGGCGACAGCACCGCCAAGACCGTCTACCGCGACGAAGGTCGTGGAGCCATAGTCGGCGTCTGCTGCCGCACCTGTGACACCCGCTGTCTGATTGGCGGCGTCAGCAAGGGCGCTCGCACCGCTGATATTCTGGATTTTGGGCCAGAGAGCAGCGGTGAAAGCACCGGCTTCGGTGTTTGCTGCCGGAAGCATGAGCCTCAAATCACCGGCTTCGATGCCTTGCGCGGGCGCATCGACGGGTCGATAGGCGGTCAGGTCTTCCTGCGTGATTGAACCGCCATTGAGCCTGGATTGCGCGACGAGCAAGTCTGCCGTATCGCCCTGATAGAAGCCGCCGACACCCGAGGCGCGGATGCGGCTCAATGTGCCTGCGAGGCCGGGCAAGCGGATCGTATCGGCCTTTTCATAGGCCATGCCGTCAGCATTGAGATAGAGCGCTTTGAGCGCATCTGAACTGCCGATGACGGTTGCGTTTTTGGCAAGCTGATTGACGGTGGCGCGTGAGGCCTGAAAGCCGGTGGCGGCGAGACGTTCAGCCGGCGACACGACCTGCGACCATTTGAGCGATCCGAATGAAGCCTGTAGATAAGCCATGCCGCGCACATTGCCCGGCACCGCGATGGAGCCGCCGGAGCTCGGCGCCAGGGCGGGAAAACTGATGGAGCGGACTTCACCCTTCTCGCCGTCGCGCGCAAGGCAGATGCCGCCGCCGCCGAGGCCGGCGGCGGCTGGATAGGTCACGGACAAAGCGAAATACGTTGCGACTGCGGCATCGGCTGCCGTGCCGCCTTTTTCCAGCATATCACGACCGAGAAGTGCCGCTGCCGGTTCGTCAGCGATGACGATGCCGCCAAGCGATGAGCCCGACGCCATGGCATCGAGTTTCTTCTTGGCGATAGCTTCGCGTTCGGCTTTGGTTTCGAGGCTGCTGGTGACCGTTGTGCCGAGGGATGATTTTTTTTCATCACCGGAGCACGCGCCGAGTTGCGCGATAAGGGCCAGAGCAATAACAGAACCGACCGCCTTCAAAGAAGCATTCCGCAATTTCATGTTTCTCACTTTTGTCCAAGCCCTTGGTGACCAACCCCGAGGCAACAGGACACCTAAATGCCACGTCCTGACCATTTTCACAATTCGGCCTCGTTTGAGCGGCAAATTAATATCTGCCGGATTTGGACAGGACGCCGGAATTGGCCGGTTTGATCGTTGGATCAGAGATTTTGCGCTGCATATTTGTGCTTTGACCGGCTTTAGCCCACTTAGGTCAGATTGACGGGCCATGCGGGCGCACATACGGTCGGGATATAAGTGAGGCGGTCAGGATACAAGAAAATACCAAGATTCAGGCATAATGGACCGCCTTTCATGTTGTCGGGGAGTTGAGGATTTTGTTTCTAATGCCAAAGGCGTTTCGCATGGCCCGCCACGCCGGAATAATGGGTCTGGCGGCGCTTATTGGCTTTGCTCCCCTGTCAACCGCGCAGGCGGAGAGCATTTCATTGATCCGCGATGCGGAAACGGAAGCACTGATCCGCGACTATTCGACACCGATCTGGCGGGCAGCGGGCATCAACCCCAAAGCGGTGAATATCCATCTGGTCAATGATCCCAGTATCAACGCCTTTGTCGCTGCCGGTCAGCGGCTATTCCTCAACACGGGTCTCATTCTGGAATCCGATGAACCGATGGTGCTGATCGGCGTGATCGCGCATGAAACCGGCCATATGGCGGGCGGGCATCTGACCCGCAGCAATGACATGGTCGAGAAAGCGACGCTGGCGCAATATGCCTCCATCATTGCAGGCATCGGCGCGATTGCGGCAGGTGCAAGCGATGCGGGCATGGCCATTCTCACCGGCGGCACGCAACTAACGCAGCGCTCGTTCCTTACCTATACGCGCATGGAAGAAGGTAGCGCCGACCAGGCCGGTGCAAAATATCTCCGGGCGGCCAAACAATCCGGCAAAGGGATGCTGCTTCTGTTTGAACAGTTCCGCGATCAGGAGGCTTTAAGCTCGACGTCGCAAGACCCGTTTGTGCGGAGCCATCCGATTTCTGAAGAACGTCTGGCGGCACTGGAAGAATCCGTAAAAGCCTCACCCTATTACAACACGCCCGACACGCCGGAGAGCATTCACCGCTTCAAGATGGTGCAGGCCAAGCTGCATGGCTATCTCGACAGTTCGCAGAGCACGATGCGCCTCTATCCGGAATCGGACACGAGCGACTATGCGCGCTATGCCCGCGCAGTTGCCTATCACAAGGTCGGCGAGAACGAGAAGGCGCATGGCGAACTCGACGCGCTGATCAAGAAATCTCCCAAGAACCAGTATTTCTGGGAGATGAAGGGGCAGATCGACTTTGAAGCCGGCAATGTCGAAGCCTCGATCCCGAGCTATCGCAATGCCTATAATCTTGATCCGCATGAACCGCAGATCGAGCTGGCGCTCGGACAGTCGATGCTTGCGGCCGAAAAGCAGGACTATGTGCCGGAGGCGTTGACGCTGTTGAAAGACGTGATCGAGCGCGATCCGGAAACGCCTTTTGCCTATTATCAGCTTTCCATCGCCTATGCCCGTCTCAACCAGATCGGCATGGCGGAATTGTCCACGGCAAAATATTACGAAACGGTCGGTGCACGGCGCGATGCGCTTGGTCATGCGCTGAAAGCCATGTCCCTTCTGAAAGAGGGCACACCGGAATGGCTCAAGGCACAAGACATTGCCGTCGCCAACAAAGAAACGAGAGATTAGTGGTGCGTAAATTATCGCGATATTTTGCAGCGTCCGTATTGGCGGTCAGCCTGAGCTTTAACACCACGGCGGGACAAGCGGCAGATCTCAGCAAGGATCAGACGAAGGCGGTCGAAAAGATCGTGCACGACTATATCGTCGCGCATCCTGAAGTGCTGATCGAAGCGATGGCGGCGCTTGATGCCAAAGAGTCTGCGGCCAAGAAGAAGGCACAGGACTCGGCTATCGCAAAGAACAGGGCTGCGATCTACAATGATCCGACATCCTTTGTTGCCGGTAATCCGAAGGGCGACGTCACCATCGTCGAGTTCTTCGATTATAATTGCGGCTATTGCAAACGCGCGGTCGGACCGCTGCTCGACACAGTGGCAAAAGACGGCAATGTGCGTCTGATACTGAAAGAATTGCCGATCCTCGGACCGTCATCTGTGACGGCGAGCCATGCGGCACTGGCTGCTGTGAAACAGGGAAAATATATGGCGCTTTATAAAGCGTTCTATGCCCATAAAGGACCGCTGGACGACGAGGCCGTGTTCAATATCGCGGCGGATACCGGCCTTGATATCAAGAAACTGTCCAAAGACATGATGGATCCCGCCATTGCCACGATCATCAAGCGCAACGAAGACCTGTCCGATGCGCTGCGTATCAGCGGCACACCGGCTTTCATTATCGGTGATCAATTGTATGCTGGTGCGCAGGATGCGGATGATCTGGCCGCCGCGATCAAACTCGCCCGTGCGAACAAGTCCTAGATGAGTCCGGCGAGCGGCGACGAGGGGTCAGCGTAGAGACGCTTTTGCATACGGCCTGCGAGATAGGCAAGACGCCCTGATTCCACCGCCAGTTTCATCGCACGCGCCATGACGAGCGGATGTTTGGCCTCTGCAATGGCTGTGTTCATCAGCACGCCGTCGCAGCCAAGCTCCATCGCAATGGCGGCGTCTGAGGCGGTGCCGACGCCCGCATCAACAAGGACCGGTACTTTTGACTGTTCGATGATCAGACGGATGTTGATCGGGTTCTGGATGCCGAGACCCGAACCGATGGGCGCGGCGAGCGGCATGATCGCACAGCAGCCCATGTCCTCAAGGCGCTTGGCCATGATCGGATCGTCCGAGCAATAGACCATAACGTCGAAACCTTCCTTGAGCAGGACTTCGGCGGCTTTGAGTGTTTCAACCATGTCGGGATAGAGCGTCTTCTGGTCGCCCAGCACTTCGAGCTTCACGAGTTTCCAGCCGCCTGCCTCACGCGCGAGACGCAACGTGCGCAGCGCCTCGTCGGCGGTGTAGCACCCGGCTGTGTTCGGCAGATACATGACTTTCTTCGGGTCGATGTAATCGACGAGCATCGGCTCTTTCGGGTTTGTCACGTTCACACGGCGGACGGCGACGGTCACGATCTCGGCACCGGCGGCCTCAACCGCTGCGGCGTTTTCCGCGAGGTCTTTATATTTGCCCGTGCCCACGATCAGACGCGAGCGATAGGTCTTGCCGGCGATCATAAACCGATCGTCCGCACCTGTTGCCGGAGCCTGAATTTTCGCCATCTCAACCACTCTTAAAACTCCTAGCCGCCGCCCACGAAATGCACGATTTCCAGCCGGTCGCCCTCGCCCAGTTGCGTCTGCGCATAGACCGAGCGCGGGACGATTTCGAGATTGCGCTCGATCGCCACTTTGCGCGGTTCCAGACCGAAATGCTCGATCAGGCCGAGAAGACTGATCGGCCCCGCAATGGAATGGCTCTCGCCGTTAACTGTGAGTTGCATGGAAATGCTCTAAACCTAGGCTCGTTCGGGCGGATAATGGGTGAGCGGGGCTCGCGTTTCAAGCCTTAGCTCGCAAGCCTGTCGCAGCGGCAGGCATGGCCCCCAAAACAAGGCAAAATGCAAGCAGGTTAAAGGCTTTCGCGGCCCTGTGGACTTGCGTATAACTGGACCGCCTCGAATCGGGGCTTGTTCCATAAGTTCAGGATTTTGGCGACCAGATGGCCAGAAAAGCAGTAGCAAAAGCGAAGGTGACGAAGGCGGGTCCGGCAACCAAAGCCGCGAAGCCCGCTATCGTGAAGCCGGTCTATGTCCTGAACGGGCCGAACCTCAATCTGCTGGGACTGCGCGAGCCGGAAATCTATGGCAGCACGTCGCTCTCCGACATCGAGAAGCTGGTGGCCGCTCACGCCAAGGCCAAGGGCGTCAGCGTTCTGTGCTTGCAGAGCAATCACGAAGGCGATCTGGTGACATGGATTCAGGAGGCGCGAACGATGGCCTCCGGCATCATCATCAACGCCGCTGCTTACTCACACACCTCCATCGCCATCCATGACGCACTGGCGATGCTCGATATTCCTGCCGTCGAAGTGCATATCTCCAATGTGCACAAGCGCGAGGAATTTCGTCATTACTCATATGTGTCGTCGGTTGTCTCCGGCGTGATCCTTGGCCTTGGTGTCAAAGGCTATACGCTGGCGCTTGATGCCATCATCGCCGATCTCACGAAATAGAACAGGAATTGAGAGATTGTCCTCAAAGCCAACTGCACCGAATAAATCAGGTAACCCAAAAGCAGGGAATGATAAAAGCGTGACGAGCAAATCAGGCGTGGACCAGGACTTGATCCGGCAACTCGCGGCTCTCCTCAAAGAGACCGATCTGAGCGAAATCGAAGTGGAAACCGAACAGGTGCGTCTGCGCGTGGCGCGTCAGGTGGGCGGCAGCTTCGTCTCTGTGGCCGCGCCGGCCCATGCGCCTGCCGCACCTGCCGCTGCGCCTGTTGCTGTGGTGAGCGATGCGGCCCATCCCGGCGCACTGACATCGCCGATGGTCGGCACGACTTATCTTGCCGCTGAACCCGGCGCTGCGCCCTTCGTCACTGTCGGTGCGAAAGTCAGCGTCGGCCAGACAGTTCTCATCATCGAAGCGATGAAGACGATGAACCATATTCCGGCGACCAAGGCCGGCACGGTGGTGAAGATCCTCGTTGAAGACGGCCAGCCGGTCGAATTCGGCGAGCCACTCATCATCGTCGAATAAGGCCGCACGGCCATGTTCGAAAAAGTTCTCATTGCAAACCGTGGCGAAATCGCGCTGCGCATCCATCGCGCCTGTCGCGAGATGGGCATCAAGACGGTTGCCGTTCATTCGACCGCTGACAGCAACGCGATGCATGTGCGCCTTGCCAATGAAAGCGTTTGCATCGGGCCTGCGCCCGCGAGCGAAAGCTATCTCAATATCCCTGCGATCATTTCGGCCTGCGAGATCACGGGCGCGGATGCGGTACATCCGGGATACGGGTTCCTGTCGGAGAATGCGCGCTTTGCCGATATTCTTGCCGCGCATGGCATCACGTTCATCGGACCTTCGGGCGACCATATCCGGCTGATGGGCGACAAGATCCAGGCGAAAGTCACCGCGCGTTCGCTCGGTATTCCCTGCGTTCCGGGTTCTGACGGCGCGGTCACGACCGACGAAGAAGCCTATAAAGTTGCCGAAGAGACGGGCTATCCCGTGCTCGTCAAAGCAGCAGCAGGCGGCGGCGGGCGCGGCATGAAGGTTGCGCATTCACGCGAAGAAATGTCGAACGCGCTGGCGACCGCGCGCGCCGAGGCGAAAGCCGCTTTCGGTGACGATGCGCTCTACATGGAAAAATATCTCGGTCAGCCGCGTCACATTGAAATGCAGATCATCGCCGACGCGCATGGCAACGTGGCTCATCTCGGCGAACGCGATTGCTCGCTGCAGCGCCGCCACCAGAAGGTGCTGGAAGAGTGCCCCTCGCCCGCCCTCAATGAGGAACAGCGCGCCAAGATCGGCGGCATCGTGCGCAACGCCATCGCCAAGCTCGGCTATCTCGGCGTCGGCACGATCGAGTTTCTCTATGAGAACGGCGAATTCTATTTCATCGAAATGAACACGCGCCTGCAGGTCGAACATCCGATCACGGAAGCTGTCACCGGCATCGATATTGTGCGTGAACAGATTCGGATCGCGGCGGGGCTTGAAATGAGCTTCCGCCAGGAAGACGTCACCTTTTCAGGTCATGCCATCGAATGCCGCATCAATGCGGAAGACCCGCGCACCTTCACGCCCTCGCCCGGCACGATCAAAGACTTCCACACACCGGGCGGTCTCGGCGTGCGCGTCGATAGCGCAGCCTATTCGGGCTACAAAATCCCGCCCTATTACGACAGCCTGATCGGCAAGCTGGTCGTACATGGGCGCAACCGCAATGAGTGCCTGATGCGTCTGCGGCGCTCGCTCCACGAGTTCGTCATCGACGGCATCAAAACGACGATTCCGCTGTTTCAGGATCTCGTCAACGAGCCCGATTTCATCAATGGCGAGTACAACATTCATTGGCTTGAGAATTACCTCAAAGACAAGAGTTGAGCCGCCAAGCCCGACAAAAGATGTGACGCGTCAGTATACCACGTCACGAAATGAGCCTTTCCGTTGCGTCACCCCGACGGGGCGCAAAACGATTGCACATGCAAGTTAGGCCAGATCGTTTAGTATGCGCTCCAAACAACCAAGCCAAAGATCGCCGTCAAAAAGCGACAGTCATCTCGTAGGAAAGGTCCAAGACCATGGCAGAAGCATTCATCATTGACGCCGTCCGTACCCCGCGCGGCATCGGCAAAGTCGGCAAGGGCTCGCTGGCCCATCTTCACCCGCAGCATCTCGGCTCGACCGTTCTGAAAGCGCTTGCCGAACGCAACAAGCTCAACACAGCCGACGTCGACGACGTTATCTGGGGCACGTCCTCGCAGCGCGGCGCACAGGGCGGAGACATGGGTCGCATGGCGGCACTCGACGCCGGCTTCGACATCAAAGCTTCGGGCGTGACACTCGACCGCTTCTGCGGTTCGGGCATCACCACGGTCAACCTTGCCACGGCCCAGATCATGTCCGGCATGGAAGACCTCGTCATCGCGGGTGGCTGCGAAATGATGAGCTACACATCATCGACCGCCGATCCGAAATCGCCGCCGATGATGGACGCGGGCAACCTGCATCTGCGCTCGATCCATCCGCAGTCGCAGCAGGGCGTTTGCGCCGACGCCGTCGCGACGCTCGAAGGCATCGACCGTGAAGCCGTTGACCAGCTCGCGCTCACCTCGCAGCAGCGCGCCGCTCAGGCCATCAAGGAAAACCGCTTTGCCAAGTCGCTCGTCACCGTGAAGAACCTCGACGGCACGGTCGCACTCGACCACGAAGAATTCCCGCGCCCGCAGACAACGCTCGAAGGTCTCGGTGCGCTGAAGCCCGTGTTCCCCGTGTTCATGAATATCCCTGTCGACGATCAGGGTAACACCTATGGCAACCTCATTCAGCGCAAATATCCCCAGTTGAAGGAATTCAACCACATCCATCACGCCGGTAACTCGTCGGGCGTTGTGGACGGTGCTGCCGCCATTCTGCTGGCGTCTGAATCCTATGCCAAAAAGAACAACCTCACGCCGCGCGCGCGCGTCATTGCCACAGCGAATATGGGTGACTGCCCCACGCTGATGCTCAATGCGCCGGTGCCTGCTGCCAAGAAGGTTCTCGAAAAAGCCGGTCTTACGGTTGATGACATCGACCTCTGGGAAATCAACGAAGCCTTCGCCGTCGTCGCTGAAAAATTCATCCGCGATCTGAAGCTCGACCGCTCGAAGGTCAACGTCAATGGCGGCGCGATGGCGCTCGGCCACCCGATCGGCGCGACGGGTTCGATCCTTATCGGCACGGTGCTCGACGAACTGGAACGCACAGGCAAGAAGCGCGGCCTTATCACCATGTGCGCCGCCGGCGGCATGGCTCCTGCCATCATTATCGAACGCCTCTAAGGCTTTCGACGAAACAAGAGCCCGGTGCAGGAAACTGCGCCGGGCTTTTTGTTTGAGCGCTATCGCTGAAACCGTCAGTCGGCTAGATTAGCAAACTCCGTTAGATTAAAGAGTGGGCTTCGGAGCATGGGCTTCATTTGGGGGCAGAATGAGCAACCGGACATTGAGCAACATCGACAGTGATGTGCTCTTGCGCGCCTATGCGTTCGGCGTGTTTCCGATGGCCGAAGCGCGCGACGACCCTCAACTTTACTGGATCGACCCTGAACGGCGCGGGATTTTGCCGCTTGATCATTTCCATTTACCGAAACGGTTGAAACGCACAGTCAAAGCGGAACCTTTTGACGTGCGCATCAATACGAGTTTCCGGCAGGTGATGATGGGCTGCGCGGAAAGCGGCGCGGACCGCGAGGGCACATGGATCAATGACCAGATCATGGAGCTTTATGGCGAACTCTTCGCACGCGGGCACGCACATTCCGTCGAGTGCTGGCAGGGCGAACGGCTCGTCGGAGGGCTTTATGGCGTGTCACTCGGCGCGGCGTTTTTCGGCGAGAGCATGTTCAGTCGCGAAACGGACGCGAGCAAAGTGGCGCTGGTGCATCTTGTGGCGCGGCTCATCTATGGCGGGTTCAAGCTGCTCGACACGCAATTCGTGACGGCGCATCTCAGCCAGTTCGGCACGGTGGAAATTCCGCGCGACGACTATCGCGTGAAATTGCATGAAGCGGCGATCGAGAAAGCGGAATTTCGCGCAATGCCGGAAAATTACGGCGCGAGCGGCGTATTGCAGGTCTTGAGCCACACGTCATAGACGGGATGCTCCAGACCGTTGAGGCCAGGGCTTTCGGCAAACATCCAGCCTTTGAAAACCGGCGCGGGATCGACGCTGTTGTCTTCTTCGTTGACCTGACGGATTTCGACATAGGCGGCTGTCTGCGGCGTTTCTTCCGGCGGGCGCATGTCGCAGGAGCGGACCGTGATTTCCAGCGAGCCATAGCGCGTCGGCTGGTCTTTAACCGCGACGAACTGGGAGACTTTCGCCGTGATCTTATCAAGCCCGCCGAAAGTGGCCTGCGCGTAAGGCGCGGCGATTGCGGAGGCGCTCAAGACTGCGCTCAACACGACAATGCTCATCAGACTTTTGAAGACGGTCTTTGCACTGAACATGATCAGGGGGCCTTGTCGCCCTGCTCTTTCTTGCTGTCGGTGGCGGAGAAGACCGCCTGCCCGATCAGGCTCATCAGATCAATAGAGCCTTGCGTGAAGCTGATTTCGCCGCCCTCGGCCAGATATGTTTCGCTGCCGCCCGGCGTCAGCGCAATATAGTTGGAGCCTAGGAGACCTTCGCTTGTGATCTTGGCGCTGCTGTCGTCCGGAATTTTGACGTCGGAGGCTAGGTTCAGTTTGACGATGGCCTTGTAATTTTTCTGGTCGATGGTCTGGCCGACAATGGTGCCGACCTTGATGCCGGAGAGGCGCACGTCGCTGCCATTGGCCAGTCCGTCCACGCGGTCGAACTCGGCAGTGACTTTATAGCCGCTGGCGCTGCGCATACCGGAATTGGAATAGCCGTAAAACAGAAATACACCGGCGATGATGACGACAATGGCGCCGATCAGCGTTTCGACGAGGTTGCTTTGCATGGAGGTCTCCGGTTCGACGGCGTTAAAAACGTATAGGAAAATTCGGCGATCAAGGCTTCCATGCTTCGTAGTCGCCGGTCGCTTTGGGGCGCGCGCCGTGGCCGACGATGCTGCCTTTGGGGCGATAGGCTTTGGACGTGCCGGTGCCGTTCATCGTGTGCGGCTTCTGCCACGAACGGGCCGTATAGTTTTCTTCTGTAGGCGGAACGCTGACCGTGTTGTGGAGCCAGCCGTGCCATTCGGGCGGCACACGCGAGGCGTCGGCATAGCCATTGTAAAGCACCCAGCGGCGCGGATAGCCCGCGAGCTTTTCGCCCTTGGCGCTTTCGAAATAACGGTTTCCCTGATCATCGGCGCCGACGAATTTGCCGTATTTCCACGTATAGAAGCGCGTGCCCATAGTCTGGCCGTGCCACCAGATGAAAATTTCAGAAAAAAGGCTCATTGGACCACCGTTACCAGACCTCGAAACGAGGCCACAAATGCGATTCTGTCACCTGACGGAGACGTGGCGAATATGACATTGCGGGAGGAGATGGTCCAGTGGCGGTCTGGCGAAAATGGCGGAAAGACTAGTCTAATGACCAAGTATCGGAAATTCTGACCGGTGTTTCGGGCGCGAGTTTGGTCGCTTTGGGCAGATGCATTTCCTGACGGTAGATGTCGCCTGCCTTGTGGAACGGGCGGTCGTCTTCCAGAACCCACAAAATGCGCTGAAGCAGGTTTGTCGGCGTGACCGGTTTCACTAGAAGCTGTGTCGCGCCCGACGAGAAGGCGGTCTCCAGCAGCGGGCGCGAAGCATGGGCCGTCAGCACAATAATCGGCACAAAACAAAGGGGTTCGCGGCCCACGCGGCGGACGGCGCGGATGAAATCGAGCCCGTTCATGGGTGCCATTTCCCAATCGGTGATGATGAGGCTCGGGACCTTGCGTTCAAGCTCGGCGAGCGCCGTGGTGCCGTCGCGGGCCTGACGGGCGTCCGGCAAGCCGAAGCTGCGCAGAATCGTGCGGACCAGCAAGCGCATGTTCGCATTGTCATCGACGATCAGAATATCAAGATCTTTCAATGACTTGCCAAGGGCTGTGCTGGTCTGGACAGGCATGGTTCGGACGTCTCCACCTCGATGTAGAACTGCCATTTTGCATGTGGAGTAGTTTTTTTTGACTAATCCCCCGACATTTTTTAAGGGAACCGATGTTGATTCGGCCCTGACACAAGCCGGAATTACGGCCCAGATATGGCGTCTTTATTGAACTAAAACACCATGGCTTGACAAGGCAGGGCCCGAACGACGCAATGCTCTAATGAGCGTTTCCTGCAAGAGATCGAGCGTTTTCGTGTCGAGATCGAGGGCAGGCACGAGACTGTAAATGCGAGCCGGGGGTCTGATGCGTATCCAGCGTTGTTTCACGATTGAGGGCCAATCCCCGTATGAGGGTATCCCGTTCAAGACCACAACGAGCGAAATACGCAATCCGGACGGCTCAACCGTGGGACGCGCTGTCGAGATGGTTGTTCCGGCGGGCTGGAGCGGTGTGGCGGGGGATATTCTCGCCCAGAAATACTTCCGTCGGGCCGGTGTTGCCGCCGTCCTCAAGAAAGTGCGCGCTGTTGATGTTCCCGAATTTCTGTGGGCGCACGAACCCGACCATGAGGCGCTGAACGCGCTGCGTCCCGAAGACCGCTTCGGCGGCGAGACCGATGCGCGGCAGGTTTTTGATCGCCTTGCCGGCACTTGGACCTATTGGGGCTGGAAGGGCGGCTATTTCGATACGGAAGCGGACGCGCGGACCTATCGCGACGAGACGGCCTATATGCTGGCCGCGCAGATGGCGGCGCCAAACTCCCCACAATGGTTCAACACCGGCCTCCACTGGGCCTATGGCATCGACGGCCCCGCTCAAGGTCACTTCTATGTGGACCCCAAGAGCGGCGAGACGGTCGCCTCGACCAGTGCTTACGAACATCCCCAGCCACACGCCTGTTTCATTCAGAGCGTCAACGACGACCTTGTGAATGAAAACGGCATCATGGACCTCTGGGTGCGCGAGGCGAGGCTCTTCAAATACGGGTCCGGCACGGGGTCCAATTTCTCGGCGTTGCGCGGTGCTGACGAGGGACTGTCCGGCGGCGGGCAATCCTCGGGCCTGATGAGCTTTCTCAAGATCGGTGACCGCGCGGCAGGCGCGATCAAATCAGGCGGAACAACACGGCGAGCCGCCAAAATGGTGATTGTCGATGCGGACCATCCCGACATCGAAGCCTTTATCAACTGGAAAGTGATCGAAGAGCAGAAAGTGGCAGCGCTGGTCACCGGCTCGAAGATCAATCAGAAACACCTCAGCGCCATTATGCGGGCCTGCATCAACTGCGAAGGCTCGAACGATGATTGTTTCGATCCGAAAAAGAACACGGCGCTGAAACGCGAAATCATTGCCGCGCGCAAAATGCATGTGCCGGAAAACTATGTGCAGCGCGTGATCCAGTTTGCGCGTCAGGGCTATAGCGATATCAAGTTCGATACTTATGACACAGACTGGGACGGCGAGGCTTACCACACCGTCTCGGGCCAGAACTCTAACAACACGGTGCGGCTCACCGACGATTTTCTCAAGGCGGTCGAAGACGACGATGACTGGGAGCTGATCCGCCGTACGGACGGTAAGGTGTCCAAGGTGCTGAAGGCCCGCGAACTGTGGGACCAGATCGGGCAGGCAGCCTGGGCGTCGGCCGATCCGGGATTGCAGTTTCACACCACGATCAACGACTGGCACACCTGCCCCGCCTCAGGGGACATCCGCGCCAGTAATCCGTGCTCGGAATATATGTTCCTTGACGACACGGCCTGCAACCTCGCCTCGCTCAATCTGATGACGTTCCGCGAGGCCGCGAGCGCCACAAGCAAGGGCGGACGCTTTGACGTCGAAGCCTTCGAACAGGCGGTGAAGCTGTGGACCGTCACACTCGAAATCTCGGTCTTGATGGCGCAATTTCCCAGCCGTGAAATTGCCGAACGCTCGTTCCGCTACCGCACGCTGGGGATCGGTTTTGCCAATATCGGCGGGCTTTTGATGGCGTCCGGCATTGCCTATGACAGCCCGCAGGCGCGCAGCCTGTGCGGCGCGATCAGCGCTATTATGACCGGCGTGTCTTACGCTACTTCGGCGCAAATGGCGAAGGAGCTTGGCGCATTCGAAGGCTTTGCCGAAAACCGCGAGCACATGCTGCGCGTCATGCGCAATCACGCCCGCGCCGCACATGGCGACACGACAGGCTATGAAACGCTGAGCCTTGCGCCGGTGCCGCTCGATGCCGCGAACTGCCCGCAGCGCGATCTCATCGACCATGCCCGTGCGGCCTGGGACGTGGCCGTCGCCATGGGCGAGAAATACGACTATCGCAATGCACAGGCGAGCGTCATCGCACCGACCGGTACGATCGGCCTTGTGATGGATTGCGACACGACGGGCATCGAGCCCGATTTCGCACTCGTCAAATTCAAGAAGCTCGCAGGCGGGGGTTATTTCAAGATCATCAACCGCGCTGTGCCGCAGGCGCTGCACGCGCTCGGCTATTCGACGCGCGAGGTCGAAGACATTATTGATTATGCCGTCGGTCTCGGCTCGCTCGACCACGCACCGGGCGTCAACCACGCGGCGCTGATTGCCAAGGGCTTCACCAAGGCGAAAATCGACGCGGTGGAAGCGGCGCTGGGCTCGGCCTTTGACATTCGCTTCGTGTTCAACAAATGGACGCTGGGCGAAGAGTTCTGCGTCAATGTTCTCGGCCTCGACGCCGACGCAATGGATGATCTTGATTTCGATCTGCTCGGCGCGATCGGTTTCAGCAAGCGCGATATTGATGCAGCCAATATATATGTCTGCGGTGCGATGACTGTTGAAGGTGCGCCGCATCTCAAAGACGTGCATCTGCCGGTGTTTGATTGCGCCAATCCTTGCGGTCGGACGGGCAAACGCTTCCTCTCGGTGGAGAGCCATATCCGCATGATGGCAGCGGCGCAGCCTTTCATCTCGGGTGCTATTTCCAAGACAATCAACATGCCCAATGCGGCAAGCGTCGAGGATTGCAAAGAGAGCTATATGCTGTCGTGGAAACTGGCGCTGAAGGCCAATGCGCTTTACCGCGATGGCTCGAAACTGTCGCAGCCGCTCAACTCGCAGATACTTGAAGACGAAGTGTTTGACGAGATGTCGGACGATGACATGGCATCGCTCGAAGAAACACTGAAAGAAACGCTGGCCGAGCGCGTCACCGCCCTGCCCCAGCCGGAACGCGCGAAGCTTGTCGCGGAAAAATTCGTCGAGCGCATTGTCGAGCGCGCCAAGGACCGCCAGAAACTGCCGGACCGCCGCAAGGGCTATACGCAGAAGGCGCTGGTCGGCGGGCATAAGGTCTATCTGCGCACAGGCGAATATGAAGACGGCACCATCGGTGAAATCTTCATCGATATGCATAAGGAGGGCGCGGCCTTCCGTTCACTGATGAATAATTTTGCTATCGCCATTTCGCTGGGTCTGCAATATGGCGTACCGCTGGAAGAATATGTGGAGGCCTTCACCTTCACGCGCTTTGAACCTGCGGGCATGGTGCAGGGCAATGACCGGATCAAGAATGCGACGTCGATCCTCGACTATGTGTTCCGCGAACTCGCTGTGTCCTATCTCGGCCGCGCGGACCTCGGCCATGTGGACCCGAAGGATATTGCTTTCGATGCGATGGGATCGGGCGCGGACGAAGGGAAACTCCCCGCCTCCAGCGTTGTGAGCCCCGGCTTCACACGCAACGCGCAGATGGGGAACCTCTATATCGTGCGCGGCGGCGCAATGCGCGCAGCGGTGGCGAGCACGTCGGCGACGAAGGCAATACTGGATGCGTCGGAACATGCCGAAGAAATGATCGTCAATGCGCAGACGTTGCGCCAGGAAGGCCTTGGGCGCGACGAAGGCGTGACAGGCGGCGGCATTGGAAATGGTAGTGGGGGCACGCATGGCGGCTTCAACCGTTTGGCCGAAGCGCGCATGAAGGGCTATGAGGGCGAAGCCTGCGGCGAATGCGGCAACTTCACGATGGTGCGGAACGGGACCTGCCTGAAGTGTGATACATGCGGGAGTACGAGCGGGTGTAGTTGAGGCACAGTGTGGTTACTTCAGCGCGCTTCCTTAAGGGTGCGCTCGGCCAAGACTTTTGCGGCGATGTCCCATGCGCCAAATTGTGCGATGCGCTGTTCGCGTGAGAGAATCTTGCGGCTGCCGATGGAGAATTTTGACGAGAAATGCCAGGTATTGCCGCCGGGATTGCTTTCGAGAACATAAAGCCGCCCTGTTTCCATATCGCGAATAACGTCGATGCCCTGCAAGGGGATTGCGGGCATGGCCGCGGCGGCGCGGGCGGCGAAGGCGATGACCTCGGGGTCATCGACCATTGTATGCACGTAGTCGTCGCCCGCGTTGGAGGCGATTGGTGTACGGAGCAATTCCTCATCGGAGGCGTAGAGCGGCGCACGCGGCTGGTGCTGACGGAAGAGCATACAATAGAGCGGTTTGCCGAACAGCGTCAGAACACGGTAGCTCTCCGGCACGCCGCCAGTGTTGATGAATTTCTGGATGAGGACGGGGGCCGCGCGGGCGGGATGCTGCGGCGGATAGATGCGTTGCGCCAGCGCCGCAACGCGCTCGGTGCGCATGAGGAAGACATTGTTGCCGTGGGACGTCATGTCGATACGGGTCGGTTTCATAATGACAAAGTCGCCCCAGAAATCGCGGTTGAGGGCGCGGCCGAAGTCGTAAGTCACGGTGGGCGGGACAGCGACACCGGCGGTGTCGTATTTGCGGGCCTGCACGGATTTATTGATCGGACGACCCGCGTAAGTCACGCCGCGCCGAGGCCGGAATTTTTGCGGCCACTGGAAGGCGACGTTGAAAGCAGGGCGCGCCCAGACATCGGCGGGGAGGTCGCTATCCTCGACCTTCACATCATGGGGCACGATATGAATGGAGATTTCAGGCGCGAGCGCTTCGACCTTGGCGGCGATCTCTTCAAAATCGCGACGCTCCTGCCCCAAGGGGTGATTAACGAGCACAAGCGAATGGGTTTTGGGCATGGCTTGCCTCCCGCAGACTCACAAAAATGTCGGTCCATTGTTCGGTCAAGTCAGGGATTTGCCCAGTAGGAAGTGCATCCGTTTCGGTGTGAACTATTGCGACGGGGATGCCTTGTTGCCGTCGCAATTCGGTCGAATTATGAAGATAGCGTCCGGTACATTCAGAGATCGAACACAGGTGACAAAATGAAAATCAAACACATGCTTTCAGCTCTCGCCTTCGCGGGCATGATGGCCGTTGCGGGCCCCGTTTTCGCGGCTGGTAATATCTACAACACGCTGAAGGGCGACCCGCAGTTTTCGACTCTGGTGTCGGTGATTGATGCGACGGGCACGAAACACAATTATACGGGCGGCGAGCGCACTGTCTTCGCACCGACCAACGCGGCCTTCGAGGCGCTGAAGGGCGGCTATCAGGATATGCTCGGTACGACGGACCGCACGAATACACAGGCGCTGCTGCTCTATCAGATTGTACCGGGCAAGCACACGCCGGCAAGCCTTGCAGGCAAGACGACGACACTCGGCACTTTGCAGAAGGCGAAGGTCACGATCTCGGGCGCTGACGGCGCGCTGCATTACGGCGATGACAAATATGGCGCGACACAGGCAGGCGCGGCGATCAGCGCGTCGAACGGCGTGATCATTCCGATTGATGCTTTCCCTGTGCCGGTGTTCGAGCAGGGCGATGACGGGGTGCCTGTGCCTGCACCGGTGACAACGCGGACGCCGCTGAACTAAACGACGGGTCGAAGCCGGTCATAGACCAGATAAAAGACATAGGTATAGACAGCGAAAATAAAGCTGAACCCTATGTCGGCCAGCAGCGCGACCAAGAAGGGCTTGCCGCTCATCACGAGGATGACCGGCACCGCGATAAAGGTCACGCTCAGCTCATAGAGAACCGTATGGAGAAGGCGCAGGGATTGCGTCTTCTCATGCGCGAGAAGACCCCAACGGGCATACATCGCGCGGTCGAAAATCATGTTGTAGATATAGACCCAGACAATGACCGCCAGAGAGATCATCAGCATGGTGGCGAAGGAATTGTCGAGCGGCAGGTTGAGCACGTATGAATAAACCGGCGTCAGAAACACCAGCGCAATGACCTCGTAGAGCACGGCCTGCAAAAGCCGCTCTCCCCTGCTCCGCTCTTTTAATTCGTTACGTGAGGTCACTCACGCCTTCTTCTCAAGCGGCTGTGTAACTCGGATGTGCAACTCTTTGAGTTGCTTGTCTTCCACCCTGGACGGGGCCTGCATGAGCAGGTCCTGTGCCTGCTGGTTCATCGGGAACATGGTCACTTCACGCAAGTTCTCGACACCGGCGAGCAACATGACCATGCGGTCGATGCCCGGCGCGAGACCACCATGCGGCGGGGCGCCGAACTTGAACGCGTTGAGCATACCGCCGAACTTGTCCTCGACGACGGAGGCCGAATAGCCAGCAATCTCGAAGGCCTTGTACATGATCTCGGGCTTGTGGTTACGGATCGCGCCCGACGACAGTTCGATGCCGTTGCAAACGATATCGTACTGATAGGCGTTGATCGTCAGCGGGTCCTGATTGTTCAGTGCATCCAAGCCGCCCTGCGGCATGGAGAAGGGATTATGCGAGAAATCAACGCGCTTCTCGTCTTCGTTATACTCGTACATCGGAAAATCGACGATCCAGCAGAACTTGAAAATGCCCTCTTCGATGAGGTTCAGGTCTTTGCCGATGCGCGTGCGCGCGAGACCGGCGAAGGCGGCGAAGGTTTTGGGAAGACCCGCGACGAAGAAGACCGCGTCGCCGTCTTTGAGGCCAAGCTCGGTGCGGACCTGTTCGGTACGTTCGGGACCGATATTTTTGGCAAGCGGGCCTGCACCTTCCAGCACGCCGTTTTCCGTGCGCCAGAAAATATAGCCGAGGCCCGGCTGGCCTTCGCCCTGCGCCCAAGAGTTCATGCGGTCGCAGAAGGTGCGGCTGCCGCCGCCCGGTGCGGGGATAGCCCAGACTTCGACCTTGGGGTCTTTTTCGATCATGCCCGCGAAAACCTTGAAGCCGGAGCCTGCGAAAATATGCGTGGCGTTCGACATTTCGATCGGATTGCGCAGATCCGGCTTGTCGTTGCCGTATTTGCGCATCGAATCCGCATAGGCGATGCGCGGGAACGGATAGGACGAGACTTTGCGGCCGTTGGCGAATTCTTCAAAGAGGCCGTGCAGCACGGGCTCGATGGCGGCAAACACGTCGTCCTGATCGACAAAGCTCATCTCGACGTCGAGCTGGTAGAACTCGCCGGGACTGCGGTCGGCGCGCGCGTCTTCATCGCGGAAGCAGGGGGCGACCTGAAAATACTTGTCGAAGCCCGCAACCATGATGAGCTGCTTGAACTGCTGCGGGGCCTGCGGCAGGGCGTAGAACTTGCCGGGATGAACGCGCGAGGGCACGAGGAAGTCGCGAGCACCTTCGGGCGACGAAGCGGTGAGGATCGGCGTCTGGAATTCATTGAAGCCTGCATCCGTCATGCGACGGCGGGCGGCTGCGATAATCTTGGAGCGGAGCAGGATGTTCTTGTGCAGCGTCTCGCGACGCAGATCGAGGAAGCGATAGGTCAGGCGGGTTTCTTCCGGATAGTCCGGTTCGCCAAAGATCGGCAGCGGCAGGTCCTGCGCTTCGGACAGGACTTCAAGGCTCTCGACCGCGACTTCGATTTCGCCGGTGGCTAGGTTCGCATTCGTCGTGCCCTCGGCGCGGGCGACGACCTTGCCTTCAACCTTGATCACATATTCGGAACGCACCTTTTCGGCATGGCCGAAGGCGACCGCGCGGTCTGGGTCGAACACCAGTTGCGTCAGGCCCGCATTGTCGCGCAGGTCGATAAACAGCAGACCGCCGTGATCACGTTTGCGATGGACCCAGCCGGAGAGGCGGACGGTTTCACCGATGTTGGCTTTTGTCAGAGCGCCACAGGTGTGACTGCGATAGAGGTTCATACTGTAAGGCCTTGAGAAGCAAGGGAGAATCTTCGCGACGCAGTTGGGGCGCGCACGCGAAACCGCTGGGAAGGTGCATGGAAGAACGGGACTTGTCAAAGGGTGGTTGCGGGGGTGCGCGAAGGAGGTAAAGCGGAGGATTCGGAAGGCGTGGCTTACCCCCGCCTTCAGCCTTCCCCTCAATGGGAAGGCTGGAAAGAAGGGTGAGGGCACGAGGCATCTTGTCGAAGACAGACTCGCGAGGATCGGTTATAGAAGCCGCAGCATGATTATCGTTACGACCACCGCCGAACTCGAAACTGTCTGTGCGCGCCTGTCCGGCGCGGGCTTTGTCACGGTTGATACCGAGTTCATGCGCGACTCGACCTTCTGGTCGAAGCTCTGCCTGATCCAGATGGCGGGCCCCAATGACGAGGTCGTTATCGACCCGCTGGCACCCGACATCGACCTGACCTCCTTCTATGATCTGATGCGCAACAAGAAAGTCGTGAAGGTTTTTCACGCCGCGCGGCAGGACATTGAAATCTTCTGGCATGACGCGCAGGCGATCCCCGATCCGCTATTTGACACGCAGGTCGCGGCCATGGTTTGCGGCTTCGGCGACAGCGTGGGTTATGAAACGCTGGTCAACCGGCTGACCAACGGCACGGTCGACAAGTCATCGCGCTTCACCGACTGGGCGCGGCGTCCGCTGTCGGAAAAACAAATGCAATATGCGGTCGGCGATGTGACGCATTTGCGCAAAATCTATGAAGTGCTCGCCAAGCGGCTGACACAGACGGGGCGCGCGCGCTGGGTTGCCGAGGAAATGGCGATCCTACAGGACCCCGAGACTTACGAGAGCCGTCCGGAAGATTCATGGAAACGGCTCAAGACGCGGTTCAAAAGCCGCAAGGGCCTTGCCGTTCTGGTTGAAGTCGCGGCATGGCGCGAGCGGCAGGCGCAGGAGCGCAATCAGCCACGTTCACGCATTCTGAAAGATGATGCGCTGGCGGAAATCGCCACACAGATTCCGCGTAACGCGGCCGACCTCGACCAGTTGCGCGCTGTTCCCAAAGGCATGTCGAACAGCCGCATGGCAGCGGGGCTGATGGAAGCGATTGAACGCGGGCTCAACATGCCCGACGAGCAAATTCCCGAGACCGAGCAGGCAGATCCGCTACCGCCCGGCATCGGACCTCTGGTGGAATTGCTGAAGGTGCTGCTGTCGATGCGTTGCGAACAGCATGAAGTGGCGCAGAAGCTAATCGCCAAAGTGTCCGACCTTGAGCAGATTGCCGCTTACGACGAAGCGGACGTGCCCGCACTGACCGGCTGGCGGCGCGAGGTGTTCGGCAATGACGCGCTGCGGCTAAAGCGCGGCGAGCTGGCGCTGGGCGCGAAGGGGCGAAAAATTATTCTGATCGAGAACGCTGGAAAGCAAAGCTCTTCCACCTGATTTGTCATCGAGCCTTAGAAACCCTACTTCCCGACCCGCGTTTCGCCTTTGCGGTTCAGAGCGCGGCCAAGCGCTGTCACTCGTTTCTGGACGACTTCACCGAGCAGGGGTTCATAGCGGCGGGGGACTGTCAGGGTCACGGTATCCTTGTCGATCTCAAGTTTGGTTTTCGGCAACATGCCGGGCGTTGCGGCGCAGAGAGTGAAGGCCAGGCGGAGCGCCAAACCGAGGATCAAGGCTCGGAAGTTTTCTTCATCGCTCAGAATGTTCGAGAGATTGCCGATGAGGTCGGGTTCGCCCCTGCCCTCGTGGCGGTGATAGAGCGTGCGGGCAAGCAACATGCGGCTCGGATGGTCGATGCCAGCAAAAGGCGCGAGCAGGATTTGTGTCATGGACTGGTGAGCGCGGTAGTCGGGATGCACGTACCAGCCGATGTCGGCGAGGATGCAGGCGGCATGACGCAAACGCGCCTGCGCCGCTGTTTCGCCGAGGAGTTCGGGCGCGAAGAGCGGCGCGGTCCAAGGCAGAAGCTCGGCACCATGCTGCGGGAAACGCGCGAGGCGTTCGGCAAGATCGCGCGCGCCTTCAATCAGCGGGTCTTTGGCCTGTTCGCGTTTGTCGAGATGGTCGAAAAGAATGCCTTCGCGCAGACCATAGGCCGAGATCACGATGTCCTTGGCCTTCATCGCGTCAATCAGCTTGTCGAGAATGAGTGCGCCGATGGGCAAGGCTTCGATGCGTCGCTCGGATATTTCGGGAATTTGCGAAAGTGATTTCGGCCCGAGACGTTCGATCACTTTGGTCAGGTCGATCGCATCCTTGGCAGGGATCACATATTCGTGCAGCACATGGATCGGATACTGGCGCTGGGACATGTGGATGCGCGCAAGATTGCGCCAGACGCCGCCGACAACGTAGAGGCGCTTGCCCTGAAACTCCTTGAAGATGTCGAGGCCCCTGAATGCCCTGTCCACAATGGCGGAGGCCTCAGTGAGCGAGCCATTGGCCATGTCCATGATGCGCAGCGGCCCCACTGGCAGCGTGACGCCTTCGCCGAGGCGGCGGCCACCGCTGACCCCGACAAGTTCGAGGCTCGCACCGCCGAGATCGCCGACCACGCCGTCTGCATCGGGGATGCCGGACAGCACGCCCTGCGCAGACAGGCGGGCCTCTTCGGCACCTGACACGAGTGTGATCTTGAAACCGCAAATTTCTTCGGCGCGAAGCAGAAACTCCGGACCGTCCTCTGCATCGCGCACGGCGGCGGTGGCGGCAATGACGAGATGGTCGATACCGATCTGTTCACGCAGGGCGATAAAGCGCGTGAGTGCCGCGAGCGCGCGCTCAATGGCTTTGGGATCAAGGCGGCCTGTGCTCGCCAGACTGCGACCGAGACCGCAGAGAATTTTCTCGTTGAAGACGAGGACGGGGCTGCGCGCGGCGGCTGCATAGACGACGAGGCGGACGGAATTCGACCCCAGATCGACAATGCCAAACCGGCCACCTTTGCCGACGCTCACGACGTCACCTCTGCTTGCGTACTGATCTCACACTCTCCGCCGCTCGGACTGTTCCGGTCCTTCTCTTAGCAGAAAATGAGCGGGCTCCGAGCAGAAAAAGTGCTGATACGTATCTAGCTTTTATGGGACTTGTCCTTGAAATCGGGACGGACGGACGCTTTGAGCGATTTGCCGCGACCCGACAGGCTGGCATTGTTCATAAAATAGGTGTGGGCATTGAAAGCTGTGCCGCCTTCGGGCACGGCCTGGCGCACATAACTGCCATCGGCCCTGAGGCACCAGCTCTGCTGATTGTCGCGCAGGTTCGCCACCATGATCTGATCCATCACCTGATCATGCACGGTGGGGTTGAGTATAGGCACCAGCACTTCGACGCGACGATCGAGATTGCGCGGCATCCAGTCGGCCGACGAGATATAGACTTTGGCCTTGTCGGACGGGAGGCCATGACCATTGCCAAAGCAGATGATGCGGGAATGTTCCAGGAAGCGGCCGACGATGCTCTTTACGCGGATATTATCCGACAGCCCTGGCACTTCCGGACGCAAGCAACAGATGCCGCGAATGACAAGTTCGATTTTGACGCCTGCCTGGCTCGCGCCATAGAGCGCGTCGATGATGTCGAGATCGACCAAGGAATTGAGCTTTGCCCAAATGGCCCCCGGACGGCCCGCTCTGGCATGTCCGATTTCTTCCTCGATATGCCTCAGAAGCGTGCTGCGCAGGCTCACCGGCGAGATCGAAATGAGATTGAGATGCTTGGGCTCGGCATAGCCGGTGATGAAATTGAAGATTTGCGACACATCGGCGGCGAGCAGCGGATCGCAGGTGAACATCGACAAGTCGGTGTAAATCTTGGCCGTTACGGGATGGTAGTTGCCGGTGCCGAAATGGACATAGGAGCGCAACGTGCCGCCTTCGCGGCGGACAACGAGCGAGAGTTTGGCATGGGTCTTCAATTCGATGAAGCCGAAAACGACCTGAACACCGGCACGTTCCAGGTTGCGCGCCCAGACGATGTTGGCGGCCTCGTCGAAACGGGCTTTCAACTCCACCAGCGCGGTGACGGACTTACCCGCTTCGGCGGCCTCGATGAGCGCCTGCACGATGGGACTGTCTTTCGACGTGCGGTAGAGCGTCTGCTTGATGGCCACGACGTCCGGATCGGCGGCGGCCTGACGGATGAACTGCACGACGACGTCGAAGCTCTCGTAAGGATGATGGACGACGATGTCTTTGGAACGGATGGCGGCAAGGCAGTCGCCGCCATGATCGCGGATGCGTTCGGGGAAGCGCGCGTTATAAGGCAGAAATTTGAGTTCGGGGCGTTCATCGACAATGAGCTGCGCGGTTTGCGCCAGACCGAGCAGGCCATCGACAAGGGCGAACTCCTTTTCGCCAACGTCAAGCTCGCTGATGACAAAATCGCGGAGTGACTGCGGCGTCTTTGCCTGCATCTTCAGACGGATGACGCTGCCACGACGGCGACGCTTCAATGCACTTTCGAAATAGCGCACGAGGTCTTCGGCTTCTTCCTCGATTTCAATATCGCTGTCACGCAGCAGGCGGAATGCGCCCTGCCCTATGACGTCATAGCCGGGAAAGAGACGCCCGAGGAAAAGGCCGATCATATCTTCCAGTGCGATGAAATGGATGACCTTGCTGTTGTCGCGGTCAGGCAGACGGACAAAGCGCTCAACCTGCGTCGGGATGGGCAGGAGCGCATTCATCGGCTTGCTGTCGATCTGGCGGCGCAGTTGCAATGCCAACGCGAAACCGAGATTGGGAATGAACGGGAACGGATGGGCCGGGTCAATGGCAAGCGGCGTCAGAACCGGAAAGACCTGTTCGAGAAAACGCGTTTCGAGCCATGAAAACTCTTCGGGCGTCACTTCGGCAGCTGAGAGCACGGAGATGCCTGCTCCGCGCAATTCCCGAGAAATGGAGAGCCAGATGTTCTGCTGCTCCTGAATGAGCGCATTGGCGCTGGCGTTCACACGGTCGAGTTGCTGGCTGGGCGTGAGGCCGTCCTGAGACAGTGTCTCGACACCGGCACGGACCTGACCGCGCAGACCGGCGACACGGACCATATAAAACTCGTCGAGGTTCGAGGCCGAGATCGAGAGAAAGCGCAGACGCTCCAGAAGCGGGTGATTGGGGTTTGTTGATTCTTCGAGTACGCGGGTGTTAAAGGCGAGCCACGACAATTCACGGTTGATGAAACGATCCGGCGACAAGGCGTGCTCACTCATAAGCACATCCGTCAGCGCGGCGGCGGGCGCAGGAACAGGCTCTGTCCGTTTTTCAGCGGGCGACTTGTCAATAGGCGCCTTTTCGACAGATGCCTTTTCAACAGGCGTCAGGGGCGCCAGAGGGGTTGTGCGCGGAGTCGTGTTCATCGGTTTGGCTCTTCGGCGGAAGGCGGTTTGCTCCGCCTCGTTGTCGCCCGACTCTATGTCAAACATATGACCGAGTCATTGAGGGGATGCTGTGAGGGCTATTTTGCGTCCATTTCGTCAAGAATTTGAGCCGCCAGCGGAACCGTGATCGGGCGTTTGCCGGAGAGGGAAGCACGGTCCAGTGCCTCGACCGTATCGCGGGCGATGGCGATGCTGCGTTCGATGCGGGAGGCGAGGTAAGTGATCAGGGGTTCGGCAACGCGGAGTTGGCGGTCGTCGAAGAGTTTGACGAGGACGCCTGTGAGGAGTGCGTCGTCGGGAAGGCCCAGCGCGGCATGGGGCAGCGCTTTAAGGCGCGAGGAAAGGTCGGGCAGTTTTATGCCGAGATGCGCGGGGGCCTTGCGTGAGGTCAGCAGCATTGATGCCCCCTCCTCTTTCACCAGATTCAAAAGATGAAAGAGATTGCGTTCGGCAGTGTCGGAGAGAGTTTCAATGTCTTCGATGATGAGACGGCCACGTGCGACCAGCGCGGGCACGTCGGCGTTGTCGAGCACGGACGCCTCAAAGCAGACGGCACCGCTCATCGCGTGCCAGACTTCAGCGAGGTGGGTTTTGCCGCTGCCTTGCGGCCCCGACAGAGCGACGACGGGCGCGGGCCAAGCGGGCCACGCGTCGATGAGGGCAACGGCGAGTTTGTTTGACGGGGCGACGAGGAAATCATCGCGCCCGTGCGCGGAACGGTGGCCGAGTTCAAAAACAAGCTGGCGGGACATTTACACGTCCGGTCCGTCGTGCGGGCCGATGACCGGTGTTGGCGCTCCGGCATTTTTGCCGAGATGCAGTTTGCTCGCCTCATAGTGGCGGATGGCAAAACGCGCGATGACGCCGATGGCGGCGGCGAGCGGCAAAGCGAGCAGCGCGCCGACAAAACCAAAGAGAGTACCGAAGGCCAGTACAGCAAACATGACCCAGACAGGATGGAGCCGCACTTTTTGGCCGATGAGTTTCGGCTGAAGAATGTTGCCTTCGATGAACTGGCCGAGCACGAAAACGGCGATGACAACGGCGATCATTCTGTATTCCGGCCAGAACTGAAAGCAGGCGATGGCGACAGAGCCGACGAAGCCTACGATGGAGCCGAGATAGGGCACGAAACTCAGAATGCCCGTGACAATGCCGATGACGAGACCGAAGCGCAGACCCACAAGCGTGAGGCCCGTCGCATAAAACACGCCGAGAAACAGACAGAGAAGCCCCTGCCCGCGCAGAAAGCCCGCCAGCACATCATTGATCTCGCTGGCCAGTTTGCGGATCACTTCGGCATGATCTTGTGGCAGCAGCTTGTCAATGCGGGCGACCATGTTGTCCCAGTCAAGCAACATATAGAAGGCGACAACCGGCGTGATGAAGATAAGCGACAACAGACCAATCAGCGCGAGGCCCTGCGTGCCGATGGCTGGGATGAAGCTCAGGAACCATGAGATGCCCCCGCCAGTGACGCCGCTAACGGCTTTTTTGATTGTCGCGCTTTCACCCAACAGATGCGCGAGCTTGCCCTTGCTCATCTCGACCAGAAAGGCGCGCGCACCCCGCAACATTTCCGGCGCGACCTGAATGAAGGCGACAGTTTGCTCATAGAGCAACGGGAAAATGACAATCGCAATGGCGACGAAGCCGATGAGCGAAACCACCGTAATGATGATGACGGCGCTGAGCCGCGAGAGACCGAGCGCTTCAAGCCGGTCAGCCAGCGGGTCGAGAAAATAGGCGAGCGCCAGCCCCGCGACAAAAGGCAGAAGAATGCCGGACAAGAGCCAGAGGAACGCAACGACGAGAACCAGAATACCAATCCAGATCATAGCTTGGCGCTGTGAGAGCATACGTACTCGTCCTCTTTATTGGGCCGAATTAATTGGACCGGATCGTCCAGTCTTGCGAGATCGGGTCTTGCGTCAGCGCCACATTGGACTGGGCGAGCGCCAGCGCCAGCTTCTCCGGTGAGCCGCGATAACTGATCTGCACCTCGGCACCGGTCGAGGAAATACCTTCGACCTGAAGGCCGTTGACGAGCGGCGTGGCACCGAGGCCGCGACGGATCGCTTCCCACTGGCCGAGACTTGCGAACGAAGCGGCGGCGACAAGATGCGATTGTTCGCCCGGCGCAACGACGGTATCACGTTTCCAGAGGTCGCCCAGCACGTCGATGAGGCCCGATGCGGCGGCGTCGAGATCGGTATAGGTGCGCTTTATCGGTGTCAGATCACCGAGGCCGTATCGGTTGATCGTGAGGCTCACCTTGCTGCCGGACGCGCTGGCAATCGCCACGACGACATCGTCGACGCCGTAACGGTCACCCAGCGCGTTGATGGCTGCCTTGTCACCGGAGACGGCCTGCGTAGCGGAAAGAACGGCAAATTCCTGCGCATCGCCGATAGGCGTCAGCAGCGGTGTGATCGCATTGTCCAAATCCTGTTTGGCGATCGCCTCGCGCCACGGGTTTGCGTCTTCCCAGAAAACTGCCGCACCGTCCTTGTCGTAGATCGCGAGCACAAGCGCGGGCTTGGCCTGCGTGTCGCCATAGAGAATGCCGCTGCGCTTCAGCAGGCCGCGCACAGCTTCCGGCTGGAAGCTCACGTTGAGATCGGCGATGTAGCGCGTGGAACTGGCTTTTTCAGAGGCGACCTGAAAGCCGCGCACGGCGTCCTGCGCGGTGTTGTCATCGACCCGCGGGAGACGCGGCCAGTCGGCGGCGAGCGTCAGGCGCTGCATGAGTTCGGTCAGCGCGATCTTCTGGCCTTTGGCCTGTGCGGTGGTGCGGGCCACTGTGGCGCTGGCCGCTGTTTCATCCACATGGACGCCTTTGACCGTGTAAAGGTCGGCGGCGGCGGCTTTTTCTGCCGCCAGACCACCGGAGATTCCCAAAACCAGCCCTGTCAGGACTGCCAGCCGCACCGCACGCATCATTCGCCAGACCCTTGATCCGTCATATGTTTTACCGGACACGCGGTCCGAATTAGGAGGCAGACTATAGCATGGGCTCGTCCCACAGAAGCGCCGGAACGGGGTTTTTAACGGCCAAAGGTGCTGCTTCTTTATGGCCGCTTGCTTATGGGCGCATTTTCATGTGTTTTGTGCCCGAATAGTCCCGCGATTCCCGAAATTTGGACCTTCCGCATGGCCGCCTCCAAAGACCGCCCGAACGGCTACACCTATGCTCAAGCCGGTGTCGATATTGATGCGGGCAATGCACTCGTGAAGGCCATCGCGCCGCTCGCCCGCTCGACCAAGCGCACGGGCGCGGACGCAGAACTCGGCGGCTTCGGCGGGCTCTTCGACTTGAAAGCCACGGGCTATAAAGACCCCGTTCTGGTCGCGGCGAACGATGGCGTCGGCACCAAACTCAAGGTCGCTATCGACGCCAACATCCATGACACGGTAGGGATCGACCTTGTGGCCATGTCGGTGAACGACCTCGTCGTGCAGGGCGCGGAACCTCTCTTCTTTCTCGATTATTTCGCGACGGGCAAGCTCGACGTGGCACAGGCAACCGCTGTTGTCTCCGGCATTGCCGAAGGCTGCCGTCAGGCAAACTGCGCGCTGATCGGCGGCGAGACGGCCGAGATGCCCGGCATGTATGCAAGCGGCGACTACGACCTTGCGGGCTTTGCCGTCGGCGCGGTCGAACGCGGTCAGGTCTTGCCGCGCGCGGATGTCGGCGCAGGCGATGTGGTGCTGGGATTGGCTTCCACCGGATTCCACTCCAACGGCTATTCGCTCGTGCGCCGCGTTGTCGCCGATCATGGATTTTCCTATGAAGCCCCCTTCCCGCTCGACGAGAGCAAGACGATCGGGCAAGTGCTGATTGCGCCGACAAAGATTTATGTACGCAGCGTGTTGCAGGCGATCCGCGAGACGGGCGCTGTGAAGGCGCTCGCCCATATCACAGGCGGCGGTTTCGTCGAAAACATACCGCGCGTGTTGCCCGATGGCATTGTCGCGGAGATCGAAGGCAATGCATGGGTGATGCCGCCGGTGTTCCGCTGGGTGATGAAACTCGGCGGCATTGACGAACATGAAATGGGCCGCACGTTCAACTGCGGTATCGGCATGATCGTTGTCGTCGCGGCAGACAAAGCGGCAGAGGTTGCCAAGGTGCTGGCCGATGCGGGCGAGACGGTCTGGCAGATCGGACACCTGCGTACGCGCAAGGACGACGAGCCGCATGTCGAGATCAAAGGCGCCATCGGAAGCGCCAAATGAAAGTCGGCGTCCTTATTTCAGGTCGCGGCACTAATCTCAAATCGCTGATCGACGCATGTGCAGCGCCAGATTTTCCCGCCAAGATCGTGCTTGTTGTCTCGAACAAGGCGGATGCGGGCGGGCTTGAGATTGCGCGGGCGGCAGGCATTGAGACGCGCGTGGTCAACCACAAAGACTTTGCGACGCGCGAAGAGTTTGACCGCGAAATGACGTCCGCGCTGAAAGATGCAGGTGTCGATTTCATTTGCAGCGCGGGCTTCATGCGTATCCTGTCCGACGAGTTCGTGAACGAGTGGTACAACCGGCAGCTCAACATCCATCCTTCATTGTTGCCCTCGTTCAAGGGCCTCAATGTCTATGCACGTGCACTGGAAGCGGGCTGCAAAGTTTCGGGCTGCACCGTGCATTTTGTCCGCGCCGCGATGGATGAAGGCCCGATCGTGGCGCAGGCCGCCGTGCCGGTGCTGGAAGATGACACGCCGGAGACGCTGAGCGCACGGATTCTGCAAGCCGAGCACAAGCTCTACCCGCTGGCGTTGCGACTTGTGGCGGAAGGCCGCGTGCGCATTGTTAATGAACGCGCGATTATTTCTTAGAGTGCAAGCCCCTGGCCCAGCCTCTCGTAGAGGGAGAGGACTCTAGAGTGGTGCATGAGTGAACGGCACTCTGACCTGTCCCCAGAATGTTTCCGGCATCGGGTGGCTGATGCCGATGTCGGCAGGCGGACGGCGGTCGGCGGCGTTGAAATAGGTGCTGAACACCTGATCGAAGAGGACGATATTTTCGCCGTAATTGCGATTGCCTTCGGTGAGCACTTTGGAATGGTGCCAGCGGTGAAGCTCCGGCGTGTTGAAAATGTAATTCAGATAGCCGCAGCGCATTTCGATGTTGCAATGCGTGAGCATACCGATGATCGCCGTAATGGCGCTGACCAGCAGCAGCACATCACGCGGGGCCCCCATCGCAAGGAGCACAGGCATACCGACGGCAAGACCTGTCACCGTATCGACAAAATGAAAACGGCCCGTGTTGAAAAACCACAGGCGCGTGACGCTATGATGAACCGCATGGAACCGCCAAAGCCATTTCCATTCATGAGCAAGACGATGCTTCCAATATAGGCCGAACTCGGCAACGACGAGACCCAGCGCAACCTGCACGGCAAGCGGCCATGAAAGCGGCCAGAGCCCGCCGTCGCGCGGCTCCAGCCATTCGGCCAGCCCCATAAACACCATGAAGGTGATGAGGACCTGTGCGAAGCCCTTGCTCAGGATTGTATGAGCGAGGTCCGGCAGCATCTGGCCATCATTGTCGAGCCACGTGCGCTCATGCGGCATGAGACGTTCGAGAACAGCGATAGTGACCGCCAGCATGAGATAGGTGAGATTGAACGCGAGGACGCCATGCCCCGTCTCCATCCCCGCCACGGTTGCGGCAACGGCGGCGCCGAAGAGCGTCGGCCAGAGAAGATAAGACAGAACGCGTTGCATTGGTCCTCCAAATAGCCCCAATGCAAACGCTAAAGGAAAACGGCACATTAAAAAACCCCGCATTTGGAATGCGGGGTTTTTGTAGTCCTGCTCGCTTCGAGCGAAGGATCAGCCGACGATTTCGGCGTCTGTGAAGAAGTATTTGATTTCTTCGGCGGCAGTTTCGGGCGCATCCGAGCCGTGCACGGAATTGGCTTCGATCGATTCTGCAAACTCTTTGCGGATCGTGCCGGCGTCGGCATTGGCGGGGTTTGTCGCGCCCATGACTTCGCGGTTCTTCGCAATGGCGTTTTCGCCTTCCAGAACCTGCACGACCACGGGGCCGGAGATCATGAAGGACACGAGGTCGTTGAAGAAGGGGCGCTCTTTATGGACAGCGTAGAAACCTTCGGCCTGGGCCTTGGTCATGTGAATACGCTTGGATGCGACGATGCGCAGACCGGCCTCTTCAAACTTGGCGATGATCTTGCCGGTGAGGTTGCGGCGCGTTGCGTCCGGCTTAATGATCGAGAATGTGCGCTGGATGGCCATGTCGGTCTTCCTAAGTTTCTGGGGTCAAGTTGGCAGGGTTATAACCGCGCTTAATGACGGCGGCAACGGGCTGTGTTAAAGAGCCGCCATCATGTTGCACATAAACGATCTTACCTTCCGTATGGAGGGCCGCCTGCTCCTCGACCATGTCACCGCCGCTTTGCCGCCGGGGCAGAAAATCGGCTTTGTCGGTCGCAACGGCACAGGCAAATCAACGCTTTTAAAGATCATAACCGGCGAATACATCACGGAAACCGGCGGGATCAGCTACCCCAAGAACTGGCGCGTCGGCATGGTGCGCCAAGAGGTGCTGGCCGGTCCGACGACGCTGCTCGACACGGTTCTGGCCGCCGACCTTGAGCGCGCGGCGCTGCTGACCGAAGCGGAAACGGCGACCGACCCGAACCGGATTGCCGAGATTCACACCCGATTGTCGGACATGGGCGCACATGCCGCACCCGCGCGGGCGGCTGAAATTCTGGCCGGTCTGGGCTTTGACGAAGTGGCGCAAGCCAAACCCTGCTCGGATTTTTCGGGCGGCTGGCGTATGCGCGTGGCGCTCGCGGCGGTTCTGTTCTCGGAACCGGATCTGCTGCTGCTCGACGAACCGACCAACTATCTCGATCTGGAAGGCACGATCTGGCTCGAAGATTATCTGAAGAACTATCCCTACACCGTCCTCATCGTGAGCCATGACCGCGACCTCCTGAACAATGTCGCGGAAGGCATTCTGCATCTCGAACACAAGAAGCTCACCTTCTACAGCGGCAACTATGACCGCTTCGACCGCACGCGGCGCGAGAAGCTGCTGTTACAGATGTCGATGAAGAAGAAGCAGGAAGATGCGCGACGCCATATGGAAGAGTTCGTGGAACGCTTCAAGGCGAAGGCATCGAAGGCCCGTCAGGCGCAGAGCCGCATGAAGGCGCTGGCCAAGATGGAACCCATCGCGGACATTCTGAACGAACGCGTGATGCCCTTCCGCTTTCCCGCCCCTGACAAGCCGCTCGCCTCGCCGATCATCCGGTTGGAACATGCGAGCGTCGGCTATGATCCCGACAAGCCTGTGCTGACGAAGCTCGACCTTCGCATCGACCAGGACGACCGCATCGCCCTGCTCGGCGCGAACGGCAACGGCAAATCGACATTTGCGAAATTGCTCTGTGATCGCCTACAGGTGACCGCGGGCAACAAATACGATTCAAAGAAACTGCGCATCGCCTATTTCGCGCAGCATCAGCTCGACGAACTCGGCATCGCGGAAACGCCCTATGAGCATTTCCGCACACTGGTGCCGACTGCCACGCAAGCGCAGACACGCGCCATTGCAGGCTCATATGGTTTCGGTGCGGACAAGGCCGACACGGCGGTCGAGAAACTGTCGGGCGGCGAGAAGGCGCGATTGCTGTTTGCCATTGCGACCTATCACAAACCGCACATGATCATTCTCGACGAACCGACAAACCATCTGGACGTTGACAGCCGCGAAGCCCTCGTCATGGCGATCAATGAATATGACGGCGCGTTTATTCTGATCAGCCATGACAGACATCTGGTTGAGACGTGTGCGGATCGTTTATGGCTGGTCGCGGACGGTACTGTGTCGCCCTATGACGGCGACCTTGACGATTACCGAAAGTGGTTGCTTGATCCCGCGCGTCGTATCCGTCCTATGGCACCGGATGAGGAAGGCGACGAAGATGCGGAGCCTGCTGCCGTGCGTCCGTCGCATGACAAGAAGGAAGCCCGCCGCATTGCCGCGCAGAAGCGCGAGCAGAATGCGCCGCTGAAAAAGCAAGCTCAGGCGCTCGAAAAAGAGGTGGAGAAACTGCAAGGCGACATCGCCAAACTCGACGCCAAACTGGCCGATGGGGCAGCGATGGAAGGCAAGCCCGACGAGGCGGCGAAGGTCGCCAAGGCCCGCGCGGACGCCTTGAGGGCGCTGGCGGCAGCCGAGGATAAGTGGCTGGAGGCGGTCGCTGCCTATGACGAGGCTATGGCGAACTAGCTCGAAACATCCGACATTTCTTGCAAGAGATTGACCGTTTCCATGTCGAGATCGTTGGTTGGTTCGTCGATGGTCCGATGTGTCGGCGTGAGGGGAAATCCCCGGACGAGGATTTCGCGGGCCGCGGCGCAAAATAAAGTTGTGCCCATGGCGGATCTGCATCACACGGGCCTATCGGGGTTTTTATTATCCCCGTGACAAAAATGATTCCTCTTCCCGGCCCTCTCCTGTCGGGAAAGGGCCGGGAAGAATTTACTCGAAACCTTTTGACAGCACGCCGTCTTTCAACAGGGCGTCCATCACCTCGCCGTCGTGACCGGGGACGATTGATATTTTCGGTTCGACGGTGCGGAGGTCGGACAGAGCCTTCAACTGGCCGAAGACGGCGTGGCGATCTTCTTTGAGGAAGAACAGGGTGACGAGGCGGGCGCGCTCGCGCAGCGTTTCGATGTTGCGGACGTGCCATGCGACGTCGCCGAGGAAGAGGACTTCCGAGCCGTCGGCTTTGCGGACATAGACCATCTGGCTGCCCGGCGAGTGACCGGCGGCTTTGATGAGGACGACGCCCGGTGCGATGGCTTTGTATTTGTCATAGACGACCGGCGTCAGCAGTTTGTATTTTTCATCACCGAGAGCGGCGGCCTGCGAGTATGCAAAATTGTCGATTTGTTCTTTGGTCAGACCAACCTGCGGGGCGATTGATTTGAAATCTGGATAGGCCGAGATGCCGCCGAGATGGTCGCCATGCTCATGCGTCACCACGATGAAGCGGGCTTTGCCGAGCGCTGCTTCCATTCGCGCGAAGGCATCTTTGTCGAAACCTTCCAAGCCGCTGTCTTTCACATCGGGCATGGCGGTGTCGATGATGCCACTTGCGCCGTCGACATAATTGACGCGGTAGGAGAAAACCGGCATGGGCGTCATCGACCAGCCGTCACCTGCCACGACTGCGGTCGAGGGGAACGAAAAAGAGCCGATATGTTCAACACTGATGGTTGCCGGTTTGTCGCCCGGAAGCTCATCGGCGAGTTTGCGGACCTCAGAAATGTCGAGTTCGAATTTGGCGTCGGACGGAAAATGGCTTTCCATGAAGAGCCAGTAATAAGCAGCGCCAGCGATGACGACGAGTGCGCCAAGAACGATCAAAAGTTTTCGTTTCCAACCCGACATAGTGATTCCCCCTTATTTACGTGTTTTTCTCAGCCCAATCAGATTTGATGTGGGTCACACGGATGATCAATTCAACACACAAATACGAATAACGTCTGTTCAAGAACGAAATGCGACTGAACGGCTTTAGGCCTTCTTTTCCCAGCGGCCTTCGTCGCTCTGCTGCCAGTAGGTCGCGTCATGGCCCTGGGCTTTGAGCGATTTCCATTGGGCACGGGCGGCATTGAGCGCGGCGTCGTCGCGACCATCAAACATCAGCACACAACGGATGTAACCATCAAGCGCGGCGGGCGCGGCGCCGTGGACGAGAAACAAAACCTGCGCGGTGTTGGGGTTTTCGTCCAGAGTGGTGAGGTAGACGGGCTGCGCGTCGGCGGGGCCGTCGTCTTGCGTGCCGTGGGGGAGGAAGGAGGCGGGCTTGTATGTCCAGAGTTGAGTACTGAGTTCGTCAAGACGGGCGGGTTCTCCGACTTTGACCACGGCACGCCAGTCGCGTTTGAGCGAGGCTTCCAGCAGTTGCGGGAGGACTTGCTCAAGGGACGCGTTTTGCATGTGGTAGAAGAGGATTTCGGTCAAGTACGTGTTCTGTTTCCCGCTTCGTCATACGCGGGGCGAGCCCGCACATGACGAAGCGAATGAATGGTGGCCTCACTAGCCTTCATAATGATCGGCGACAAGGCGGTTGAGGAGGCGGACGCCCCAGCCTGAGCCCCAAGAGGGGTTGATGGCGGATTTGGGAGAGTTCATCGCCGTACCGGCAATGTCCAAGTGCGCCCATTTGGTGTTTTTCACGAAGCGCAGGAGGAATTGCGCGGCGGTGATCGAACCGCCATGGGGGCCGCCGGTGTTTTTCATATCGGCGAACTGGGAGTTCACCAGTTTGTCGTAAGCCGGCCCCATCGGCATACGCCAGACTTTTTCGTTTTCGGACTCACCGGCAGCGGAGAGTTGCTGCGAGAGCTTATCGTCATTCGAAAAGAGGCCCGCATATTCCTTGCCGAGCGCGACCATGATCGCGCCGGTGAGCGTGGCCAAATCAATCATGAATTTCGGTTCGAAACGCTTTTCGGTGTAGTGGAGCGCGTCGGCCAGAACGAGACGGCCTTCGGCGTCGGTGTTGATGATTTCGATGGTCTGGCCGGACATGGAGGTGACGATGTCGCCCGGACGCTGGGCATTGCCGTCGGGCATGTTTTCAACCACGCCGATGACGCCGACGGCATTGACCTTGGCCTTGCGGGCGGCAAGCGCATGCATGAGGCCGGTGACGCAGGCAGCACCGCCCATGTCACCCTTCATGTCTTCCATGCCTGCCGGTGGCTTCAGCGAGATGCCGCCGGTGTCGAAACAGACGCCTTTGCCAACAAAGGCGACGGGCTTGTCGCCTGTCTTGCCACCGTTCCAGCGCATGACGACGAGCTGGCTTTCGCGCACGCTGCCCTGCCCTACACCGAGCAAGGACCCCATTCCGAGTTTCAGCATTTGCGTTTCGCCAAGCACTTCGACTTTGACGCCGAGTTTCGTCAACGCTCTGGCGCGACGGGCGAACTCGACAGGATAGAGGACGTTTGGCGGTTCATTCACAAGGTCACGCGTCAGGAACATGCCGTCGGCGATTTTTTCGAGTGTCGCGTAATTTTTGCGGGCGGGAGCGGCGGCCTTCGTTCCGACTGTGAGAGTTTTCACCTCGCCGGTCTCGTCTTTCTTTTTCGATTTGTATTTGTCGAAACGATAAGAACGCAACTTCGCGCCGAAAGCGACGCGGGCGGCGGCTTCACCGGCAGTGATTTTGCTGTTGGCAATATCATCGAGAATGACGGTGGCCGAGACTTCCTTGATCTTTTCCAATTTGCCGATGAGTTCGCCGCCGATATTTTCCATACCCGTTGCCGAGACGTCTGCCAGTTTGCCGGTACCCAGCAGCAGGACGCGGTTGAAGCCAACACCATGCGGGGCGACAATATCAAGGACAGTGCCGGACTTGCCGGTGAATGTGGCCGCTTTCATCGCGCGTTTGACGGCACCGCCGGTTTTCTTGTCGAGATCGGCTGTGATGCCTGAAGGGTTCGCTGCTTCAGACACAATGAGCGCCAGAGCGCCGGTTTTGCCAAGCGTTGCGTCGGCGAAGGAGATTTTCATAGATGTTTCTTTCTTGAGGCCTTTGGCTTGGGGCCTTTGGCGAATCGGTAGGCATATCGTCTGGAGGGACATTCCGATGATTTTTCCGGCCTTATCCGGCCTCTAAACACAGAAAAGCGCTCCTAAATTCTGTTCAGACCAAGTATCCTAACGCAATCGCTTGAAAGGAAAAGCCGTCTGGCCTTCCAAGTCGCCGGTCTTGTGCATGTCCCTGACATGGGATCGGTTTATTTTGACCCAAAGCCTGAAGGCCAGAACTCATATGTTCCCCGTCCTGACGCGTTACATCTTCATGCAGGCGGCAGTGCCTTTCGTCCTGTCCACTTTTGTGCTGACCGGTATCATCTGGCTGACCCAGGCTTTGCGGATGCTCGATCTGCTGATCACGCAGGGACAGACTCTCGGCACGTTCTTTGAACTCAGCATATTGGCGCTACCGAGCGCGGTGAACACTGTTCTTCCCATCGCGCTTTTCTGCGCACTTATGTACACGCTCAACAAACTCATCAGCGACAGTGAACTTGTGGTCATTTTTTCCGCCGGCATCAGCCGCTGGTCGGTGACCTTTCCGGTCATGCTGCTCGTCAGCCTGGCTATGATCATCGTGCTGTTTCTCAATGTCTATCTGATGCCTGCGGGAATGCGCGAGTTGCGCAATCGGCTGTTTCAAATCCGAGGTGACGTTGCGACCTCGATGATCCGCGAAGGCACGTTCGCCAATCCGGCACCGGGGCTGACCGTTTATGTGCGTTCGCGCACACCCAACGGCGGTATACGCGGCATTCTCGTGCATGATGAACGCGTGCCCGGCGAGCCGATCACCTATATGGCCGAGAGCGGCGAGATGGTGCGCACGGCAGATGGTCCGCGCCTTGTCATGTATAACGGCAATATCGAACGTGTGACAGAGACGCAGGGGCCCAAGCAAAGCCCTGTGTCGATCCTGTTTTTCGACAAATACACTTACGATCTGTCGCAATATAATTCAGAAAGCCCGGTGACCGAGTATGAAGCGCGGGAGCGCTTTTTGCCTGATCTGTTCAATCCCGCAAGCAATGATTTTTACGCCCAGAATTACAAGACGAAGCTCCGCGCGGAAGGGCATGACCGTCTCGCAGCGGCGCTATATCCGGCCATGTTCGCATTGATCGCGATGGCCTGTCTGTTGCCTGCACCGTTCAACCGGCGCGGCTATACATGGCGTATTGCGGCAGCCGCTATGGCGGCGCTGCTGGCCCGCGTCACGGGCTTCAGCATTTACAATGTCACGACGGTCGACAGTTCCCTGATACCGTTGGTCTATGCCTTTCCGATCATTATCTGCCTCCTTTGCTGCGCGATAATTTCGGGCATGACCTATGACAGCGTGAAACGACGCGTGCTCGGATGGCTGCCCGGGCAGGCGATGAGCGGGGAGCAGCGCAGATGACGTCTGTCAATATCTCATGGACGCTGTCGCGCTATCTCGGGCGGCAATTTTTTATTACGGTGGCGATCACCTTCGGTGTTTTTCTTTCACTCATTTATATGATCGACATTGTGGAACTGGCGCGGCGCGCGGGCGGACAGAAGGACATTTCGTTTGGAATTATCGCGTCGATGGCGCTGCTCAAGCTCCCCTCGACAGGGAGCGACTTTCTGCCCTTTGCAGTGTTGTTCGGCGGTATGGCCTCATTCCTGCGGGTCACACGCAATAATGAACTGGTGATCGCGCGGGCGGCAGGCGTATCGGTCTGGCAGTTTATGATGCCGGCGCTCGCGGTCGCGTTCTTCATCGGCTCGTTCATTGTCACGATTTACAATCCGGTGGCGTCTGCCATGTCGGCGCGCAACGACGAGCTTGAAGCGAAATATCTGCGCGGACAGACGAGCCTCGTCGCTGTGTCGTCGAACGGGCTGTGGCTCAGGCAAGCGGATAATGACGGGCAGTCGGTGGTTCATGCGCTGCGCGTGAGCGAACTCGGACTGCGACTCAGCGATGTGACGATTTTTCTCTATGATTTGAACGAGCGCTTCACGGGACGCATTGATGCCAAGGAAGCCAATCTCGAAGACGGCTACTGGGATTTGCGCGATGCCTGGATCAGCCGGTCAAACGATCAGCCCCGTCATTTCGACACATACAAGCAGCCGACCACTCTGACGCTGACCAAGGTGCAGGAGAGCTTTGCCAATGAGAACACCATTTCCTTCTGGGATCTGCCGCATTTCATCGAGATGTCGGAGGCTGCGGGCTTCTCGGCCATTCGCTACCGGCTGCATTTTTATTCGGTGCTAGCGACACCGATCCTGCTCTGCACGATGGTTCTTGTCGGCGGCGTGTTCTCGCTGCGCACGTCGCGGCTTGGCGGGCTGACGCAACTCATCATGGGCGGCGTGATTGCGGGGTTCATTCTCTACTTTTTGAGCGATCTGGCGCTGGCACTCGGCCAGTCCGGTGTGTTGCCACCCTTCCTCGCGGCCTGGGCACCGGCGATTGTGGTGATGCTTTTGGGGCTTTCGGTGCTTTTCCACCTTGAGGATGGTTAGCACTTCTGTAGATTGGCCTAAGGCCATTTGAACGGCTTGAGATTGAGAACCTTGTCGGGGGACACCAGAACATGCTTTTCGGAATGAGGACAGGCTGCGCCTTCCTGCTCGCTGCGACCCTTGTGGTGGCGGCTGCTACGGGCACCTCCGCATCCGAAAAACCTGCCAAGCCCGCAGGTGACGTTCTGATGCAGGCCGACAATCTTACTTACAATCGCGACACCGAGGTTGTGACCGCACTCGGCCATGTCGAGATCGCCTATGACGGCCGTGTGCTGATAGCCGACAAGGTGACTTACGATCAGCGCGGCGATATTGTGACCGCGGACGGCAATGTCTCGCTGCTGGAGCCGACGGGCGAAGTGGCGTTTGCCGATCATCTCGTGTTGCGCAACAAGATGAAAGACGGCGTGGTGCAAACGCTGTCGGTTCTGCTTACCGACAAATCACGGCTGGCGGGCAATGATGCCGTGCGGACCAACGGCACTGTGACGACGCTGCATCGCGGCGTTTACAGCCCCTGCAAGGTTTGCAAAGAAGAAGGCAAGACAACACCGCTCTGGCAGATCAAAGCGTTCCGCGTCATTCACAATGCCGATACCAAGCGCATCATTTACGAAGATGCCTTCATGGAAATCTTCGGCGTACCGGTGGCCTATCTGCCGTTTTTTTCGCATCCCGATCCGACCGTGAAGCGGCAGTCCGGCTTCCTGATGCCAAGCTTTGCCAGCTCGTCCGATCTCGGTCAGGAAATCACGACGCCCTACTTTTGGGCGATCGCACCCAACATGGACGTGACCCTCGCACCACGCTTTACGACCGAGGAAGGTATTGTCTACCAAGGTGAATTCCGTCATCGCATTGAGTCCGGTTCGTACAACTTTTTCGGCACGGGCACCTGGCCGAAAACACAAACTGCCGGCACGCCGGGCGACGCCGATTTCCGTGGCAGCCTGTTCGGCGACGGACGCTTCAACATCGCGCCGCAATGGGACTGGGGCTACAAGGCCGAACTCGTAACGGACGCGACATACTTACGCAAATACGGCCTGTCAGACGCGACGGACCTGACGAACCGGCTTTATGTCGAACATTTCAACGGTCGCAGCAGCATTACGGCGGACGGTTATTATTTCCGGGGGTTGCTGCCCAGGGTGGTGCGCGGGGACACACCATGGGTCGCGCCGCTCGTCAATGTCGATCAGGATTTCGGCGACATCCTTGGCGACGGTCGCCTGATGTTCAACGCCAACATGATGATCCTCGGCACGCCGAACGGGCTGAACAGCAATCGTCTGTCCACGTCATTTAACTGGGAAAAATCCCTGACATCGAAGGCCGGTCAGGTCTATCGCCTTTTCGCCAATATGCGCGGCGACGTCTATCAGACCGATCAGGCACCAATCAACGGTGCACCAGCGGGCGTGACCTATGATAGCGAAACGATTGTGAGAGGGCTTCCGCTGGCGGGCGTCGAGGTGAGCTATCCTTTCGTCAACAGCGCGACGTCGATCCGTCAGGTGCTGGAACCCATCGCGGAACTCATTGTTTCGCCGAACGTGAACAATACCGACAAAATTCCGAACGAGGATTCGCTCAACGTCGAGTTTGACGACACCAACCTCTTCTCGGAAAACCGCTTCCCCGGCTATGACCGCTGGGAGTCCGGCTCACGCGCCAGCGCCGGTGTCCGCTATTCGCTCTATGGCAAAGACGGAGCACAGGCGAGCTTCCTCTTCGGCCAGAGTTTCCGCACGCAGGAAGATGACAGCTTCTCGGCGTTCAGCGGTTTGCGCGACCAGCAGTCCGACTATGTGGGCTCTACCCAGATCGCACCCAGTGACGACTTCCTGATCGTTCACCGCTACCGTCTTGATCAGGCAAGCTTCAAATTCAGGCGCAATGAAATCAACCTGCTCGGCCGCGCAGGCCCGCTCGCCATGCAGCTTGGTTATGCATATTTTGCGCAAGACCCGTTCGTCACAGCCGCGACCGGAGCACGTGAAGAAGTGAACATGGGCGGCATTCTGAAGCTCAGCGAATACTGGCGCCTGTTCGGCAGCACAACACATGATATTTCCAATAAGGAAACGATCTCGAACCGCTTTGGCATCGGCTATCAGGACGAGTGCTTCGGCCTCGCTGTCGGTTATTACCGCTCGAACATCAGTTATCAGGACATCGAGAGGTCCGATACGGTACTGGTCGAGATAACCTTCAAAAACCTCGGGTCAACGGGCACAAGCTCGACGAATTCCGACACGGCAGCGGGTGTGATCAACCCCGGACCGGCACTGTTCGGACCCAAAAGCAATACGATTTTCGGCGATCCGGCAGGCTGGGCGAGCGAGAAAGAGTCCCGCCCGCAGCATCCGACAAACACCACCTATACGCCGCCTCCAAAAGAGTGAGCGAAAGGCTATTTTGCCCCCTCTTTTCATGCCCTCATCAGTTGATTAGCCCTGTGTTTGCAGTATTCTGTCCGCCTCAGGCCGGGGGCGTCCGGGCCTTACGGGAGCGTCCGGCGTAGTATCATGAAGTCAGAAAAGCTCGCGTGTTCGTTCACGCCTGCACGTGTCAGTTTGTTTCATCGTTTTACGGCAAAGACAGGCGAGCGCCTGTTGGCGGCGTGTCTTCCGCTTGCGCTGCTGCTTGCGCTGGCAACGGGCGTTGCAACCCCCACGCCCGTCCGCGCGGATGACGACCAGCAAGGCATCGCTGCCGTCGTCAATGACCAGCTCATCTCGCGCTTCGATCTTGAACAGCGCCTGCGCCTCATCATGGCCACATCGGGCATTCAGGACACGCCGGAAAACCGCCAGCGCATTGAGCCGCAAATCCTGCGCGCGCTGATAGACGAAGCCCTCGAAATGCAGGAAGCCCAACGCCTCAGCGTGAAGGCCGAGAAAAAGGACATTGACGATCAGCTCGAAGGCATCGCCAGACGCGCCAATATGACCACGACGCAGATCGACGAATTCCTCGACAAGAACGGCGTGTCCAAAGACTCGCTCGTCAATCAGATCAAAGCCGACATCGTCTGGAACCGCGTGGTAAGCCAGCAATTCGGCCCGCTCATCACGGTGAGCGACGAAGAAATCAACAACACCCTTGAACGCCTCAAGACCGAAGCGGACCAGCCGCGCTATCTCCTGTCTGAACTCATGCTGAGTTATGACAATGACGAGCAGCAGCGCGAAATGATGGACGGTGCGGGTCGTCTCGCCGAACAGATCCGTCAGGGCGCACCCTTCGCCAATGTCGCCCGACAATTCAGCCGCGCCGCCACCGCGCGCAACGGTGGCGATATGGGCTGGATCTATCTCAGCCAGTTGCCGCCTGACATTGCCGATGCTGTCAAAGACCTGCCCATCGGGGCGGTCTCCGACCCGATCAAAACGCTCAATAGTGTTTATCTCTTCGAGGTGCGCAACAAGCAGACAAGCATCGGCAATGATCCGATGAAAGACCAGTGGGTGCTGGTGAAAGTGTCGCTGCCGCTCACCAAGGACGCGCCGCGAGCCGCTGTTGAAAAACGCGTGGCTCAAGCCAAACAGTTCCAGGCGCAGTTCAAAACCTGTGACGGCATTGACGCCATCATCAAGCCGTTTGAAGGCGCCTATTCGGATCCCGCGCAGACCATCACATTCGGCAGCCTGCCGCCGCCGATGAAAGAACTGTTCTCCAAGAGCAAGCCCGGCGACATGCTGCCGCCGCGCCGCGCGGAAGATCATATCGAGTTGGTGGCAATCTGCGACCACAAGGTCAACGCCGCCACGATGCCGACGCGCGAAGACATTCAGGCCAATCTTGAAAACCAGCAGCTCTCGATGATGTCGCGGCGCTATCTGCGCGATCTGTTGCGCGACGCTGTTGTGGAGATCCGTTGATAGGGCGTCCGCATGAACGTCCCAAACGACGGGGAGCGCCATGACCGGTTCTGATCAATCTGATGCATCATCTGCCCTGGCTCCCCTTGTATTAACGATGGGGGAGCCTGCGGGCATCGGCCCCGAGATCACCGTGAAAGCCTGGGCGGCGCGGCGCGAGGAAAGACTGCCGCCTTTCTTTGTCATCGGTGCGCCCGAGCTTTATTCCGGCGTACCCGTCAAAAAAATCTCAAGGCCCGAAGAGGCGCAGGCCGTCTTCGGCGAGGCCCTGCCCGTTCTGCCGGTCGAACTCCGTGCGCCTGTTCAGTCCGGCACGCTGGCACCGGCAAACGCTGCCGCCGTCATGCGCGCAATCGACATGGCTTGTGATTTTGCGATGAGCGGCGCGGCGTCGGGGGTGGTCACCAATCCGATCCATAAACGCGCGCTCTACGAGGCGGGACTCAACGTGCCCGGCCATACGGAATATCTTGCCGAACGGAGCGGCGGGGCGACGCCTGTGATGATGCTCTCCTGCCCCGGCCTACGCGTCGTGCCCGTCACGGTGCATGATGCGCTGGCCAGCGTTGCGATGAAGCTGACGCGCGACATGATTGTCGAGAAGGGCCTTATTCTGGTGCGGGCGCTAAAGCATGATCTTGGTATCGCGGCCCCGCGCATTGCTGTGGCGGGGCTCAATCCTCATGCGGGTGAAGAGGGACATATCGGGCGCGAAGAGGTCGACGTGATCCGCCCTGCAATGGACATTATCGCACGGGAGGGCGTGGCGCTGTCGGGGCCGTTGCCGCCCGACACGATGTTCCATGCGGCGGCACGCGCCCAATATGACGCGGCACTCTGCATGTATCACGATCAGGCGCTGATCCCGATCAAGACCATCGACTTCGAGCGCGGCGTCAACACGACGCTGGGTCTCGGTATTGTGCGCACGTCGCCTGATCATGGCACGGCACTCGACATTGCCGGTCGCGGGATTGCCAATGCGTTGAGCCTTATTGAAGCGATCAAGCTCGCACGCGTTATCGCTGTGAACAGGGCACGGGTATGAGCGAGGAAGTCAGCGCCGACGGATTGCCGCCCTTGCGCGATGTGATTGCCAGACACGGGCTCGCAGCGCAGAAATCGCTGGGGCAAAACTTTCTGCTCGATCTCAATCTCACACGGCGCATTGCACGCTCGGCCGGGCGGCTCGACGACCATCACATTGTCGAAGTGGGACCCGGACCCGGCGGGCTCACACGCGCATTGCTGATGGAAGGCGCGATGCACGTCACAGTCGTTGAGCGCGATAGGCGCTGCATCCCTGCCCAAGAAGAAATCGCCGCCGCCTATCCCGGCCGTCTCACGATCATTGAAGGCGATGCGCTGGAGACGGACCTGAAAGCCCTCGTTTCGGGCCCCGCCCGCATCTGCGCGAACCTGCCTTATAACATTGCGACGCCACTGCTCATCGGCTGGTTGCAGACGGAGCCGGAGCGACCCTGGTATGACAGTCTGACGCTGATGTTCCAGAAGGAAGTGGCCGAGCGCATCGTCGCCGCGCCCGGCGACAAGGCCTATGGACGGCTCGGCATTGCCGCGCAATGGCGCATGAAGGCCCGAATGCTGTTCGACATCAACCGCAGCGCCTTCACACCGCCGCCGTCGATCACATCGACTGTTGTTGAACTTGTCCCGCGCGACGCGCCGCTGGCCCCTGCGGACGCACGCGCACTGGAGCTTGTGACCGCTGCGGCCTTTGGCCAGCGCCGCAAGATGCTGCGGGCGAGCCTCAAATCGCTGGCGGGAGATGCAACGGCGCTATTGGACGCGGCGGGGATTGACGGCACGAAGCGTGCTGAAGAATTGAGCATCGAACAGTTTTGCGCGCTTGCAAGAGCGTTCAAAAACAAAAGCTGACCCGCCGGAATTGTGCATTGGCCCCCTTCGTCGCTTGTGCGACATTGTCGTCCAAACCGACCCAAAAATTTGAGGAGACGCAACCGATGAAATCTCAAGCCATTACCGAATATGGTCAGCCGCTGTCGCTGGTCGAAAGCGAAACACCGAAACCGCAGGGTTCGGAAATCCTTCTCAAGGTGACACATTGCGGCGTCTGCCATTCGGACGTGCATATCCATGACGGTCATTTCGACATGGGCGGCGACAACAAGCTCGACGTGCGCGCGGGCCGCAAGCTGCCCTTCACGCTCGGCCATGAAATCGAAGGCGAAGTCGTCGCCATCGGTCCCGATGTGACGGACGTGAAAGTCGGCGATCATCGCGTTGCCTATCCGTGGATCGGTTGCGGCGAATGCCCGACCTGCAATCGCGGCGACGAACACCTCTGCAACAAACCGCGCAATCTGGGCATCCAGGTCGCCGGCGGCTACGCCACACATGCAATGGTGCCGCACCAGCGCTATCTGCTCGACTATACGGGCATCAAAGACGGGCTTGCCGCCACCTATATGTGCTCCGGCCTCACAGCCTATGGCGCGATGAAAAAGCTCGATGTGTCGGACGAGGAACGTGTGCTCGTTGTCGGCCTCGGCGGCGTCGGTATGATGGGTTTGCAATTTGCCAAGGCGATGTTCAAGCAGGCCCCGCTCGGCGCTGACGTCGACGCACAGAAATTGCAAGCAGCCAAAGGCGCAGGCGCGCATGAAATCTACAATCCGAAAGATGCCGACGCGCTGAAGAACCTGCTGGCCGATACCAATGGCGGCGTACCTGCGGCGGTTGACTTTGTCGGCTCGGAAGCCTCGCTCAAATTCGCACTCGGTTCTGTGCGCAAGGGCGGTCAGGTTGTCGTTGTCGGTCTTTTCGGCGGTGGCTTCTCGATGCCCATTCCGCTTTTCCCGATGCGCGCCATTTCAATCGGCGGCTCTTATGTGGGCTCACTTGGCGAGACACACGAAATGATGGAACTCGTCAAGGCCGGCAAGATTGATCCGATCCCTGTCGAAGAACGCCCGCTCGACGCCGCCTCGAAATCGCTCGACGATCTGCGCAAGGGCACGGTCATAGGCCGCGTTGTTCTGAAGCCATAAGATCGACAAACACAAAATGCAAAAGCCCGCTTAAATCTAAGCGGGCTTTTTGTTGTCATTCGCGTCGAGACGGTTGCATAGATTCTCAAGCAATTCCGTCAATTTGATCATTTCGACTTCGCGCAGCACGTCGAGCTTCTGGTGCAGCGCCTCGATTTCAAGCTCGGCTTTGATGTTGATGTCAAAGTCGTGTTGCTGCTCGGCCCTGTCGCGCTCGGCCTGTCTGTTCTGGCTCATCATAATGATCGGGGCAGTAAAAGCCGCCTGAAATGACAGGACGAGATTGAGCAGGATGAAGGGATAGGGGTCCCAGTGAAAAATGAAGCCCGTCACATTCGCGGCCATCCAGATGACCAGAATGACCGACTGGATGATGATGAATTTCCATGAGCCGACGGTCGTGGCAACCGCATCGCTGACGACCTGACCGGTGGTACGCCCCTCGCCTTTTCGTTTATCGACGGTCTTTTTATAGGTGAGCGCCGGTCGCTTTTTACGCAACTCGTTCAGCAGATCACGCTCTTCGTTTGTCAGTTTGACCATCCGGACCCTCTTACACTTACGTTACAACGCGTCCCGCAGTCGTTTGACGAAATTTGACAGGCCGGTCTGACGGCTGAAGCGCAGACGCTCGACATGCAGGATCGCCTGCAATTCGCTGAAGGCCTTATCAATATCATCATTGATGATGACGTAATCATATTCCGAATAATGGCTGATTTCGTCGGAGGCTTTGGCCATGCGTTTTGCCACCACTTCGGCGCTGTCCTGCGCACGCGTATGCAATCGCCGCTCAAGCTCGTGGGCCGAAGGCGGCAGGATGAAGACTTTGACAAGATCGCCCTTGGCACTTTCGGTCAGTTGCTGCGTGCCCTGCCAGTCTATATCAAAGAGAACGTCGCGGCCCGCTTTCAGCGCCGCCTCGACGGGCGCGCGCGGTGTGCCGTAATAATTGTCGAAGACTTTGGCGCTTTCGAGGAACTCGTCCTTGTTGCGCATAATGCCAAAATCTTCCGTAGACAGAAAATAATAGTCTTTGCCCTCAATCTCGCCCGGACGCGGGCGGCGCGTGGTGGCGGAGACCGACATTGTGAGATTTGCGTCGCTATGGAGCAAGCGGCGCGACAAGGTGGATTTGCCTGCACCAGACGGCGAGGACAATGCCAGCATCAATCCCCGACGGTGAATGTTGAGGTCGTCGTTCATGGTGTCACTCGACATTCTGGATTTGCTCGCGCAACTGATCTATCACAGCTTTCAACTCCAAACCGATGCGCGTCAAGGCAACATCTGCGGCTTTGGAGCAGAGCGTGTTTGCCTCGCGGTTGAACTCCTGTGTCAGAAAATCGAGCCGACGGCCTGCGGGCTCGGAACCGGCGAGCAATTCGCGGGCCTGCGCCACATGGGCGGTGAGGCGGTCGATTTCTTCGCGCACGTCTGCCTTGGTCGCGAGGAGTGCTGCTTCCTGCGCCAAACGTTCTTCCGACAAGGCGGGCGACGCGCCGAGAAGTTCGGCAACCTGTGCTTTGAGGCGGGCACGAAGCGCATCGACGCCGGCAGCGGGCGAGGATGCCGCTTCGCCGGTGAGGCGTTCGATGGTATCGACCTGCGCGACAAGTACAGTTTCGAGTTTCGCGCCTTCGTCGGTGCGGGCGCGCGCAAGCGCGGCAGCGGCTTCGCCAAACGAGGCGATGAGGAGTTTCTCAAAGCCTTCCTGGTCTTCGGCTTCCTCTTCAATGTCGGCGGTTTCGAGAACACCTTTCAGAGCCAGCACGCCTTCGGGGCGGGGGGGCATCAGTTCGATACGTTCGCCCAATGACTTCATCGCGGCGATGACGACATCGAGCGCGTCTTCGTTGACGCGGAGGTTGGAGGCTGCGCGGGCGCGGTCGAGCGTCAGGGCTGCCTGCACATTGCCGCGTTTCATGTGACGCGCCATCTCCTCGCGCAGACGCAGTTCCATGCCTTCGAAGCCTTGCGGTAGACGGAAGCGCACATCGAGGCCCTTGCCATTGACGCTGCGCAATTCCCAATGCCAGCGGTTGACGCCACTCTCACCGTCGGCGCGGCCGAAACCTGTCATGCTGATCAACGCCATCGGGGCACTTTCTGAAAACCGGAATACACAAGAGATACTATTTGGACGCTTTGTCTTTTGCCTGCTCTATCTTGCGCCATTCTTTGACGTTGCGCTCGTGGCCTGACAGCGTCGGTGAAAAGGCGTGCCCGCCGCTGCCGTCGGCCACGAAATAGAGGTCTTTGGTGGAGGGCGGATTGAGCACCGCCTCGATCGAGGCGCGGCCCGGATTGCAGATGGGCGTCGGGGGCAGGCCGTCGATCTGATAGGTGTTGTAGGGCGTTTGTTTGTCGATCTCGCTGCGGCGGATAGGACGACCCAGAGGGCCTTTGCCAAGCGTGATGCCATAGACAATCGTCGGATCGGATTGCAGGCGCATCGGGATTTTCAAGCGGTTCGAAAAGACGGCGGCGACCTGCGGACGCTCGGTTTTAAGGCCGGTTTCCTTCTCGACGATGGAGGCGAGGATCAGGGCTTCTTCAGGTGTTTTCACAGGCAGGTCCGCGCCACGTTTCGGCCAGAGACTCGCCATCAGTTCGGTTTGCGCCCGCTGCATCCGCGTTACGATTTCGGCGCGCGTGGTGCCGCGCGTGAAGTTATAGGTCTCGGGCAGCAATACGCCTTCGGACGGTAACATGGGATTGTCGCCGACAAGCACGGGGTCGGCTTTCACAATGGCCATGATCTGCTGCGAGGTCAGACCTTCGGGGATCGTGATTTTGTGGAGAATGGATTTTCCGTCTATCAGCATACGGACGACACCGGACATGCTGACACGGGCAGGAAACTCGTATTCTCCGGCTTTGAGCGACGAAGAGCTGCCGGACAAGCGCGTGCCGAGGCGGAAAATCAGCGGACTGGAGATGACGCCTGCATCGGCAAGGCGCGATGTGATGGCGTTGAGGCCCAAGCCTTTTTCGAGCCAGACCACTTGCGGCGCGGGCAGCGGGCCTTCAGCGTTGAAGACGGATTTGCCGATGAGGTAAGCGCCGCCTGCAAGGGCAACGGCGAGCATCGGCAGGATGAGCGAGAGGACGAGCAAAGCGCGGAGGAAGCGCCGCGGTTTGGGCTTTGGCGCTTCCTCCGGCTGATCCGTGTCCTGCGACAATCAAACGACCTTCTTCATCACCAGCGACGCATTGGTGCCGCCAAAACCGAAGGAATTGGAAAGCGCATAGTTGACTTCTTTCGCGCGCGCCTTGTTGGGCACAAGATCGATCTCGGTGACGACGTCGGGGTTGTCGAGATTGATCGTCGGCGGAAGAATGCTGTCGCGCATGGCGAGCAGGCAGAAGATCGCCTCGACCGCACCGGCAGCACCGAGCAAATGGCCGATAGAGGATTTGGTCGATGACATCGAGACTTTGCTGACCGAATTGCCGAGCATCCGCGTGACCGCGCCAAGCTCGATTGTGTCGGCCATGGTGGACGTGCCATGCGCGTTCACATAGTCGAGGTCGGAAGGCGAGATGCCCGCACGTTTCAGAGCGGCCTGCATGGAACGGAAACCACCGTCGCCGTCTTCGGCGGGGGCCGTGATGTGATAGGCATCGCCTGACAAGCCATAGCCGACGATCTCGCCGTAAATCTTGGCACCGCGCGCTTTGGCGTGTTCGTATTCTTCGAGCACGACGACACCGGCACCCTCGCCCATGACGAAGCCGTCGCGGTCTTTGTCATAGGGTCGCGAGGCGCGTTCCGGCGTGTCGTTATATTCCGTGGACAGAGCACGGCAGGCGGCAAAGCCCGCAATGCCGATGCGGCAAATGGCGCTTTCGGCACCACCGGCGACCATCACATCGGCGTCATCAAGCGCGATCAGACGCGCGGCATCGCCGATGGCGTGTGCGCCGGTCGAGCAGGCCGTGACGACGGAATGGTTCGGTCCTTTGAGGCCGTGTTTGATCGAGACATAGCCGGACGCCAGATTGATGAGGCGACCTGTGATGAAAAAGGGGCTGACGCGGCGCGGACCTTTTTCCTGAAGGATCAGGGCCGTCTCGGCGATGCCTTCGAGGCCGCCGATGCCCGAGCCGATCATGGTGCCGGAGCGGCATTTTTCTTCTTCGGTCGAGGGATGCCAGTTGGCATCGTTCAGCGCCTGAGTGGCGGCTGACATCGCAAAGACGATGAAATCATCAACGCGTTTGGATTCCTTGGGGTCCATCCAGTCGTCCTGAATGAACGCACCGATCCCTTCGCGCGGGACCGGCATAGCGATCTTGCAGGGCAGATCATCAACCTGGAATTTCTCAATTCTGCGTGCGCCCGATTCTCCTTTGAGAATCCGCGACCACGTTGTTTCGACATCGCCGCCGAGAGGCGACACCATGCCAATACCTGTGACGACTACCCGTCTCATTCGCTCGTATCCTCACCCATGTACCTGAAGAGCAAACCCGTCGCGGACAAACGAGGCCCACGCTGTTCAGCGTGTGCCCCGTTTTCCACAAACCGGATCAGAGCCTTAGCCCTTCGCGTTCGCCTTGACGAATTCGATCGCGTCTTTGACCGTCAGGATTTTTTCCGCAGCATCGTCCGGGATTTCGACGCCAAATTCTTCCTCAAACGCCATGACCAGTTCGACGTTGTCGAGACTGTCTGCGCCGAGATCGTCGATGAAGCTCGCGTTCTCGCTCACTTTCTCAGCGTCAACACCGAGATGCTCGACGACGATCTTCTTCAGGCGTTCTCCGATATCACTCATTTTAAGTCCTCAGATCCTTGGTTTTAAGACCGATCCGCGCTGCTCCCTTGTGCTCCAGCACTTTCGAAACAACACGATTAAATTCGGCGGAAAGACTGCCCTTCTTCTGGCCTATTTGAGCCTAAGACCGCAAGCCAAATCGAGCGCCTAGTTAACACAGATTTGTCTAACGTACCAGAAGATGAAGGCTAGTCTATTTCGTTGTCATGCTCCTGTTTTCACACAGTTTTTCCGAATAAAAACAGATGTTTACACATTAGATCATCACCATGCCACCGTTCACGTGGATGGTCTGACCTGTTACATAGGCTGCTTCATTGCTCGAAAGGAAGACGGTTGCTGCGGCAATTTCGCTGGCTTCGCCCAGTCGTCCGGCGGGAATCGTGCCCATGATACGGGCCTTCTGGTCGTCGGTCAGAGCGTCGGTCATGGCCGAGCGGATGAAGCCCGGCGCGATACAGTTGCAGGTGATGTTGCGGCTGGCGACTTCCTGTGCGAGCGACTTCATCATGCCGATCATGCCGGCCTTGGAGGCGGCATAATTGCCCTGCCCCGGATTGCCCATGACGCCGACTACCGAGGCGATGCCGATGATGCGGCCGTGGCGGCGCTTCATCATGCCACGCAGACTGGCGCGCGAAAGGCGGAAGGCGGCGGTGAGGTTCACGCGGATGACCTCGTCCCATTCTTCGTCCTTCATGCGCATGAAAAGATTGTCGCGCGTGAGACCCGCATTGTTCACGAGAATGTCGAGCGAACCCATCGCCTCTTCGGCTTGCTTGGGGAGCGCGTCCACCGCTGCGCTATCGGAGAGATTGCAGGGCATGACATGAGTGCGCTCGCCGAGATAGGCGGCAAGCTCGTCAAGCGCTTCCTTGCGGGTGCCGGAGAGCGCGACAGTTGCGCCCTGCATGTGAAGTGCGCGGGCAATGTCGGAGCCAATGCCGCCTGAGGCACCTGTGACGAGGGCTGTTTTGCCGGTGAGGTCAAACATGGTGTGGTCCTTCAAAGCCCGAAATTAAAGAGACGTAAGGAAAGTTTCGACATCGGCTGGTGTTCCGACAGAGGCGAGCTTGGGCTCCTGTGCGATGCGCTTCACCATGCCGGCGAGCGCTTTGCCCGCGCCGAGTTCGATGTAATCGGTGACGCCCTGCGCTTCCATATAGAGCACGCTTTCGCGCCAGCGGACCATGCCCGTGACCTGCTCAACAAGCAGTGTACGGATGGTTGCGGGATCGGCGACGCGCGAGGCGGTGACATTGGCGACGAGCGCCAGCGAGGGCGCTGTGATGGCGAGGCCTTCCAATGCCTTTGCCATTTCGTCGGCCGCGGGCTGCATCAGAGCGCAATGAAAAGGTGCGCTGACGGGCAGCAGCATCGAGCGTTTGGCCCCTTTGGTTTTGGCGATTTCGATGGCGCGTTCGACGGCGGCTTTGACGCCGGAGACGACGACCTGTCCGCCACCATTGTCATTCGCGGCCTGACAGACTTCGCCCTGGGCGGCTTCCTTGGCGACTTCGGCAGCGGCGTCGAAATCAAGACCGAGGAGCACGGCCATGGCCCCCTGCCCCACAGGCACGGCACGCTGCATGGCCTGACCGCGCAGTTTCAGGATGCGCGCTGCGTCGGCCAGCGTGAAGGCACCGGCAGCAGCGAGCGCCGAATATTCGCCGAGCGAATGACCGGCGACGAAAGACGCCTTGTCTGCGAGTTTGAAACCGCCCTGCTTTTCGAGCGTGCGCGAGACAGCGAGGCTGACGGCCATAATCGCGGGCTGCGCGTTTTCGGTGAGTTGCAGGTCTTCGGCGGGGCCTTCCCACATAAGCTTGGTCAGTTTCTGGCCGAGCGCGTCGTCAACCTCCTGAAAGACTTCGCGTGCGGTCGCGAAATTATCGGCAAGCTCTTTGCCCATGCCGACCGCCTGCGAACCCTGTCCGGGAAAAATAAAAGCCCTGCTCATTGCCGTTTCCTGTGTCTCATGCCTTTTGCAGGCAACCGATTTGAAACCGCAAGAGATAACGGGAGGCAGAGTCGAGTCAAGACGAGGGCTGCATTACGGTGCATATTGTAATTTGTAGGTACAAATAAATTGAAACTCTTTTTTATTGTAGTTACATTTAAAGATGAAAATCGATTTCGATCCCGCAAAGAACGAGCGAAATATCGCTGAGCGCCAGCTATCATTCGAGATGGTGAGCGACTTTGATTGGGAGAGCGCCATTGTCGATGAGGACTTGCGCCAGACCTATCCTAAACGCCGTTTCGTTGCATTAGGCTTGTGACACTTCGACTTCATGTCGTGTGTTTCACGCCGATCTCTGGCGGCATTCGGGTCATCAGTTTTCACAAGGCCAATAGTCGGGAGTTACGTCGCTATGAACAAAAAACATCCAACCGATAAACCCCTCACCGATAAAGCGGGCCAAGTCAGGGAACTGACTCGTGAAGACATCAGGAAAATGCGTTCGGCCTCCGAAGTCCTGCCACCTAAACTTCTTGCCATCCTGCCCAAGCGCAAGTGTGGCGAACGCGGACCTCAAAAAACGCCGACCAAAGAGCAAATGACGCTGCGGCTCGACAATGATGTGCTCGCCTTTTTCAAGGAGAGCGGACCCGGCTGGCAAACCCGCATCAACAACACGTTGAAAAGGTCGATTGCTAAGGCGAAGTAAGACATCTGGAAAGCCTAGGGTCGGCACCCAACGAGGACTCAGCGAAAGTAAAAATACCAGAGCCCGACGGTGATCGACGCCACGTCGAGCAGCGCAACTGTATAAAACAATGCATTGTGTGAAGGACGGGCAGGCACATAGATGTCATCGTCCTGAAGCTTCGTATAATTGTTGGCTATCTCAGACGACATTCCATCGGACTGTAGGGCCTCTCCGGAAATTTGGACCGGCATACTGTTCATAGCTCTCATCCGTACTTGTGCAAAGAGTTGCAACCTGTGCTCAACCTAGGATTTTATGTCTTTACTTGGTCTATATGGCGAATATAGGGCACGACATTTTGAGAGACCGCTCACATTTGTGTAATTTCAGGTGATTTTTATACGAAGAATTGGTTGTTTTACTGAATTTTCGATTATCTATATTTTTCCATAGTGCAAAAACCGTTTCTTTACTTGAAATGCCACCTCAAATACTGAGGGTGCCACGCTCAGAAGGCATGACGTCGTGACGCGCCGGAGAAGGCTTGCCTTGGCGGCGGTTTTCCGTATATTCCGCCCCTTCTGGAAGGCTTTGGTTGGAGGCTGAACTGAGTGCCGCGCCAAAAACGCGGTTGGGCATGATGCCCTTGCTCCGGTGTCTCCGCTTCTTTGGTGGTCCTTTCGAGCCTTTTGGGCTCAAAGGGGGCTTTGCGCCGGGGCCGGATTAAAAAGGAAAAGGCAATGGCTCTTTACGAGCATATTCTCATTGCGCGACAGGACGTGTCGCAGCAACAGGTTGAAACGCTGGTCGAACAGCTCACAACCATTCTCAAAGAAAACGGCGGTTCGGTCACGAAGAACGAATACTGGGGTCTTCGCAACCTCGCGTTCAAAGTGAAGAAGAACCGCAAAGGCCACTATGCGCTGATGAACATTGACGCGCCGCACGCTGCGGTCGCCGAAATGGAACGTCAGGAAGGCCTCAACGAAGACGTGCTTCGTTTCCTCACCACACGCGTTGAAGAGCATGAAGAAGGCCAGTCGGCCATGCTGTCCAACCGTGGCGGCGGACGCGAAGAGCGCACAGGCGGCGGTGGCCGCTTCGATCGTGGCGACCGCCCTGATCGTGGCGACCGTGGCGACCGCCCGCGTGGCGACCGTCCCCGTTTCTCGCGTGACGACGCGCCTGCAGGAGACTTCTGAACATGAACACAACAACATCGCCCGCGCGTCGGCCCTTCTTCCGCCGTCGCAAGACATGCCCCTTCTCCGGCGCCAACGCCCCGAAGATCGACCACAAGGACACAAAGCTCCTGCAGCGCTATATCTCCGAGCGCGGCAAGATCGTCCCGAGCCGCATCACGGCGGTATCCGCAAAGAAGCAGCGTGAACTCGCCCGTGCTATCAAGCGCGCGCGTTTCCTCGCCCTCCTGCCCTACGTCATCGGCTAAACCCGGAAAAAGGAAAGAGACTCATGCAAGTCGTACTTCTGGAACGGGTTGAAAAGCTCGGTCAAATGGGCGAGATCGTCAAAGTGAAAGACGGTTACGCCCGCAACTTCCTTCTGCCCCGCAAAAAGGCTTTGCGCGCCACGAAGGAAAACATGGTTCGCTTCGAAGAGCAGCGCGCTCAGCTCGAAGCCCGCAATCTCGAACTTCGCTCGGAAGCCGAAAAGGTCCAGGCGAAGATCGAAGGTCTGACGATCACCGTTCTTCGTCAGGCCGGTGACACCGGCCAGCTCTACGGCTCGGTCACCACACGCGACGTCGCCGACGGCACCACTGCCGCCGGTTTCTCGGTCAACCGCAATCAGGTTGCCCTTGAACACCCGATCAAGAACATCGGTCTCCACAAGGTGCGCATTGCGCTTCATCCCGAAGTGACAACCATCGTCACCGTCAACGTCGCCCGCACGGATGAAGAAGCTGTCCGTCAGGCCGCCGGTGAAGATCTGACGCGCCGCGATCTCGACGACGACATCGACGCGACCGACTTTTTCGAGAATGAAGAAGACGCCGCCGAAGTTGTGGCCGAAGATGAAGAGACTGCGGAAACGGAAGCCTGATTTCCGGACTCTCCGTCTCTCGACGAATGATCAACGCCGCTCCTTCAAGGGGCGGCGTTTTTCTTTGTCCGGACCACTCATAAAATGCCGATTACTCATAATATGAACGTATTTACCCGCATTGATCTCAGATGCTTTTTCCTGCAAACTTTTCTATGAGGGGTGGGGATAGGAATTCTATCGGGTCCGGCCCAATGGTCTGTCCGGACCCGCACATGCGTCAGCTCTGTTTCATCAGGAGGTTGTATGCTGTTCGGTGTCCTGCTCAATCAAGTCGTCAAGAATGGCGCGGTGCGCGCCATTGCCCATGACGGCAGCGAAAAAATCTATGGCGATGGACAGGGCGTGCAAATCACGCTGCGTCTGCATGACAAGGGTCCGCATCTGGCGCTGGCGCTCAATCCTTACCTCAAGCTCGGCGAAGCCTATATGGACGGCAATCTCACGATTGATCCGCCGCATACGATCTATGACTTGCTGGAACTGATCCTCAGCAATCTCGGTACGGCCTATGCGAGCCGCCCGATGGAGCTTTACGCGGCTATCCGCCGCTGGAAGCGCCGGTTTGATCAGCACAATCCCGTCGGCAAGGCACAGTCCAATGTCGCCCATCACTATGATCTCGACGGCGGCATCTATGATCTGTTCCTCGACATCGACAAGCAATATTCCTGCGCGTATTACGAAGACGACGATATGAGTTTGGAGGACGCGCAGAGGGCGAAGAAGCGCCACATCATCGCCAAGCTCGGCATCGAGCCCGGTATGCGTGTGCTTGACATCGGCTGCGGCTGGGGCGGCATGGCGCTGACGATTGCCGAGATCACGGGGGCAAAAGTGGTCGGCGTGACCCTGAGCAAAGAACAGCACAAGGTGGCGACGGAACGTGCGCTGGCCTGCGGACTTGCAGACCACGTGGAGTTTCGTCTACAGGATTACCGCCTGCTGGAGCCGGAATTCGACCGCATTGTCTCGGTCGGCATGTTCGAGCATGTCGGTGTTGGTCACTATACGGAGTATTTCAGCCATGTGCAGCGCTTGCTCAACCCTGACGGCGTGGCGCTCATCCACACGATCGGCAGGCTCGATCCGCCTGCTGCAACGAACCCGTGGATTGCAAAATATATTTTTCCCGGCGGCTATATTCCCTCACTCAGCGAAATGTCGGCGTCGGTCGAGCGCAGCGGTTTGCTGATGACGGATGTAGAGATATTGCGGCTCCACTACGCCAAGACCCTGCGCGAATGGCGGCGACGCTTCATGGCGCGGCGGGAGGAAGCGCTCAAGATTTACGACGAGCGTTTCTGCCGGATGTGGGAATTTTATCTGGCCGGTTCGGAAACATCGTTCCGCTATGAAGGTATGGTCAACTTTCAGGTGCAGCTTGCCCGCAAGATCGACGCCCTGCCGCTGACGCGCGATTATATGCAGGAAAATGAACATGCATTAGGCCGCGCCGCACCCGAAAGACATTTACTGGCGGGCGACTGAAACACAAAAATCTTCAGCGATCCACTCGCAATCCTGTGCGTAAAGCGGCAGACGAATTGATCGCCTGCCGCCCCCTCGTCCAGTACCTTTATCCGGTTATGCCTTGCGGTTGTCGATGCTCAATGCGCCTGCACCATGGCCACCGAGAATAAGGAAGCCGCCTGCGATGGCGAGATTCTTGAGGAACATGATCTGCTGTATCTGATCGGCAAAATTATTGTGGAAGAACACCGCTGTTGCGAGGGTGAAAAGGGCCATGAGCGGTGCAATGATGCGCGTCTGGTAGCCCACGAGAATGAGCAGGCCGCCGCCGAGTTCCGCGGCAAGCGCGATGGCGTAGCCAAGCTGCGGCAACGGTAAATTGGCAGCGGCAATATGTTCGATCGTGCCTGCCGGATCGGCCGCCTTGCCGAAGCCTGCGAGCAAAAAGAGAAGCGCCAGAAGCACGCGGCCGAGCGGCACCGAATAGGTAGAGAGCTTGTCCATTTTCCTGATCCCCCAATATGGCCGGAAGAGTCCGGCTGTTGTTGTGGCAAACTCTAGGTGAGTCCTTGCCGCCTTGACTATGGGAAGTTCTGCACCAGATTGTCCTATTCCTGAAACAATCAGTAGCAGTACGCGGATCGTCACGTCATTCGCACGATTATGTTTCTGCGTCTCCGATGCCCGCCTCACGTTCGCGAATCGGATTAACATCTTCTTTGTCCACATGAGATTCGCATCAAATTTCCCAGCAGCGATAGCAACTTAGAGAGTTATCCAGATGGTGTGAATGAATTAGATGTGAGCACCGCAGAATCAGACCAGTTAAAGCTGTCCCTCGTTGCGTCTTCGCGTAAAAACACATCATGGAAAACATTTCTTCGGCCTTCGCCAGCCTGCCTGACGACGAGACACAGACAAATTATCGTGTGCCCCCTCACAACATCGAGGCGGAACAGGCGCTGATCGGTGCTGTGCTGATCAATAACGAGGCCTATGACCGGCTGTCGAGCTTTCTGGAGCCGCGCCATTTCTTTGATCCGCTGCATGGCCGCATCTATGAGGCGGCGGCAAAGCTGATCACGGCAGGGCACCTCGCCTCGCCGGTAACGCTCAAGAATTTCTTCGAGCGCGACGAGGCGCTCGCTGAAATCGGTGGCCCTCAATATCTCGCGCGACTAGCTGGTGCGGCGACCACGATCATCAATGTCGAGGCCTATGGCCGCACGATTTACGATCTCGCGATCCGCCGCGAGTTGATTCAGGTCGGCACGGATATGCATACGCGCGCCTATGATGCGCCGGTTGACGACACGCCTGCCGCGCAGATTCTCGACGCGGAACAGGCTCTCTACCAGCTTGCCGAAAGCGGCAAATATGAAGGCGGGTTTCAGAACTTTTACGAGTCGCTCAAAGGCGCCATCGACATGGCGGCGGCGGCCTATGAACGTGACGGCGGCCTTTCCGGCATCTCGTCGGGCTTGCGCGACCTCGATCACAAGATGGGGGGCTTGCAACCTTCCGACCTGATCATCCTTGCCGGTCGTCCTTCGATGGGCAAAACAGCGCTGGTGACGAACATCGCGTTCAACGCCGCGAAGGCATACAAGGCCGAGCACAATCCGGACGGCACGGTGAAGGTGACCGACGGCGCGATTGTCGGTTTCTTCTCGCTTGAAATGTCAGCCGAGCAGCTTGCAACGCGTTTGCTCGCCGAACAATCGGGCGTGCCTTCGGAGCGCATAAGGCGCGGCAATATCCATGAAGACGAGTTTCACCGTCTCGTCGATGCCTCGCGCGATTTGCAATCCATTCCGCTTTACATTGACGATACGGGCGGCCTCAACATCGCAACGCTTGCAGCACGCGCACGTCGACTGAAGCGTCAACGCGGGCTGGGGCTTCTCATCATCGACTATCTGCAACTGCTGTCGGGCACGGGCAAGTCGGGCGAGAACCGCGTGCAGGAAATCACACAGATCACGACAGGGCTGAAAGCGCTCGCCAAGGAACTCGACGTGCCGGTGATCGCGCTGTCGCAGTTGTCACGTCAGGTCGAAAGCCGCGACGATAAGCGGCCGCAGCTTTCTGATTTGCGAGAATCAGGCTCGATCGAACAGGACGCCGACGTCGTCATGTTTGTGTTCCGCGAGGAGTACTATCTCCAGCGCAAGGAACCGCGCGAAGGCACGCCGGAACACCTGACCTGGCAGGCCGAAATGGAGCAGCTTTACGGGCTTGCCGAAGTCATTATAGGCAAGCAGCGCCATGGCCCCACGGGGACAGTGCGGCTGCAATTCCAAGCCGATGTCACGCGCTTCAGCGACCATGCGCAAGGCGACGTTCATGTTGAGGACAGATACTGAAATAACGGGTCTACGGGTACGATTTACAGGGCAATTTTCATCATCTTGCCGCATTATTGCGGCTCTCGTGACCTGATGGAATTACCCCGTTTGACTATGACCGATTTCCTGCCTCTGGCCGCTTCCCTTCATGCTGCCCATGATGCGCTGCTGACCATCGACCTCGATGCAGTGGCAGGCAATTATGCCCGCTATCGTGCATTCGCCAAGGGCGCGGACGTGGCCGGTGTGGTGAAGGCCGATGCCTATGGGCTGGGGCTTGCGCCTGTGGCACGGGCGCTAGCGGCAGCGGGATGCACGAGCTATTTCGTGGCCAATGTGCAGGAGGGCAAGAGCCTGCGGAATCTCCTGCCCGATGCACGGATTTTCACGCTGAACGGGCTCACGCAAGAATCCGCGAGCATTTGTGCAGCGATGGGTTTGCAGCCTTGCCTGGGTTCTTTCAGGGACATCGAGATCTATACGAGGGTCGCAAAGACGCTCGGACGGGCGCTGCCTGCGGCTTTGCATTTTGACACGGGCATGAGTCGACTTGGTTTTGATGCAGCAAGCGCAGCGAAGCTCGTTGCCGACAGATCCGTGCTGGATGCGATCCGTCCCACGCTGGTGATGAGCCATCTGGCGCGGGCAGACGAGCCGGACGAAGCGCAAAACGCGCTTCAGCTTGCGCGCTTCAAAGCGATCCACGCGGGCTTTGCCGATGTGCCTGCGAGCCTTGCAAATTCCGCGGGCGTGATGCTGTCGCCCGACTATCATTTCGATCTCGTTCGACCGGGCTATGCGCTTTACGGCGGCACGCCTGTCGAGGGACACGCCAGTCCCGTGATGCCTGCGGTCAAAGCGGAAGCGCGCATCATGCAAATCCGCGATGTGAGCGCGGGCGACACGGCGGGCTATAACGCCAGATGGACGGCGACGGCCCCAGCACGCCTCGCCACTATCGCCATCGGCTATGCGGACGGGTATCCGCGCATGTTGAGTTCCGACATGGGTCAGGGCCGCGTCTGGATCAACGGGTATTTCGCGGCCGTCGCGGGGCGCGTGTCGATGGACCTTCTCATCGTCGATGTGAGCCATATTCCGGACGGTCTTGTCCGGTGCGGTGACATGGCGGAACTTATCGGGCCACATGTCACCCTTGACGAACTGGCCACACGGGCCAAAACCAACGGATATGAGGTTCTCACGCGACTGGGAGAACGCTACAAGCGGCATTACACTGGCAAAACAGCAAGCGCAGAATCATAAGGAGCGGTCTTGAATTTCTTTGCAATCATCGGACGAGTGGTCCTCGCGCTCTTTGCCGAAATCGGACGGCTCTCACTCTTCACATGGGGGGCGATCAGCCATATCTTCCGACCGCCTTTTTTCTGGCGTCTGCTGTTTCAGCAGATGATGCGGATCGGCTATTTCTCGCTGCCGGTTGTCGCGCTCACCGCTTTTTTCACCGGCGGGGCACTGGCGCTGCAAATCTACTACGGCGGCAATAACATCAATTCGGAGGCCATCGTCTCAACGATTGTGGCGCTCGGCATCACACGCGAGTTGGGACCTGTGCTTGGCGGGTTGATGGTGGCCGGTCGCGTCGCCGCTGCCATTGCGGCTGAACTCGGCACGATGCGCGTCACCGAACAGATCGACGCGCTGACCACGCTGTCAACCAACCCCGTTAAATATCTCGTGGTGCCGCGTCTTGTAGCCGCCGTCATCACGCTGCCGCTGCTCGTGCTGATTGCCGATATTATCGGCGTCATGGGCGGCTTCGTTGCAGGCACGGCGAGCCTGCATTTCAATCCCGGCGTCTACATCAATACAACGGTAAGTTTTCTGAAAGCGACTGACGTGACCTCCGGTCTCATCAAGGCGGGCGTTTTCGGTTTCATCATCGCGCTGATGGGTTGCTTCCACGGATTCAATTCCAAAGGCGGCGCACAGGGCGTTGGTCGCGCGACGACCAATGCCGTTGTGAGCGCCTCTGTTCTCATACTGGCGTCAAACTATGTGATGACGTCACTCCTGTTTGCGAAGTGAGGGCAAAACAAATGACAGACACGCCCAAAATTGAACTTCGCAATGTCAGCAAACGCTTCGGTTCCAAAGTGGTGCTCGACAATCTTTCGCTCACTGTGCAGAGCGGAAAATCGCTGATCGTGATCGGCGGCTCCGGCTCCGGCAAATCCGTCATGCTGAAATGCGTGCTCGGCATCATACGCCCCGACAAAGGCGAGATTTTTGTCGATGGCAAGAACGTGCTGAAAATGGGCGCAAGTGAGCGCGAGGAAACATTGCGCAAATTCGGCATGTTGTTTCAGGGCGGGGCCTTGTTCGACAGTCTGAGCGTCTGGGAAAATGTCGCCTTCGGTCTCATTCAGGGTCGCAAGATGAAGCGCGCAAAAGCCAAAGACATTGCCTTTGAAAAACTTGCCAAGGTAGGTCTCGGTGCGGAAGTCGGTGTGCTTTATCCCGCCGAGCTTTCGGGTGGTATGCAAAAACGTGTGGGTCTTGCGCGCGCCATTGCGGCTGATCCCGAGATCATCTTTTTCGACGAGCCGACGACGGGTCTTGATCCTATCATGGCCGACGTCATCAATGATCTGATCATCGCCAGCGTGAAAGACCTTGGCGCCACAGCGCTTTCGATCACGCATGATATGTCGAGCGCACGCAAGATCGCGGATGAACTCGCCATGATCTACAAGGGTCAGATCATCTGGAAAGGGCCGCGCGAGAAAATTGACAACAGCGGCAACGATTATGTGGATCAGTTCATTCACGGCCGCGCCGATGGTCCGATCAAAATGGAAGTGCTGAAACCCTGATGGCACGGCAGAGTAAATCTTTCACCTGTCAGTCCTGCGGCGCGGTCACGTCGCGCTGGGCGGGGCGCTGCGAAAGTTGCGGCGAGTGGAACACGATCACGGAAGAAGCGGCTGAAAGTTCCGGCGTTGCGGGCGGGCCGCTGAAACTCGTCGGCAAGACCAAGGGCCGCCACATTCAGCTTGTCGCAATGGCGGGCGAGACGGCGGAGCCGCCGCGCCTCATCACGGGCGTTGCGGAGTTCGATCGCGTCTGCGGCGGCGGGCTTGTGCCGGGGTCGGCTCTGCTCATCGGTGGCGATCCGGGTATCGGCAAATCGACACTGCTATTGCAGGCCACCGCTGCCCTGTCGCGTCGTGGGCATCACGTCGTTTACATCTCTGGCGAAGAGGCGATTGCGCAGGTGCGGATGCGCGCAAAGCGGCTGGGGCTTTCGGACGCGCCGGTACAGCTTGGCGCGGAGACGAACCTCAAAGACATTATCGCGACGCTGGAAAGCGGCACGCCGCCTGCGGCTGTGGTGATCGACTCCATCCAGACCATGTGGACCGAGGCGCTGGAAAGTGCGCCAGGCACGGTCACGCAGGTGCGCGCGACGGCGCAGGATCTCGTGCGCTTTGCCAAACGGCGCGGAACGGCGGTGATCCTTGTCGGGCATGTCACCAAAGACGGACAGATCGCGGGGCCGCGCGTGGTCGAGCATATGGTCGATGCGGTGATTTATTTTGAAGGCGAGCGAGGACACCAGTTCCGGATTTTACGTGCAGTGAAAAACCGTTTCGGTCCGGCCAATGAAATCGGTGTTTTCGAGATGGGCGAACTCGGATTGCAGGAAGTGCCGAACCCGTCGGCGCTGTTTCTCGGCGAGCGCGACGGCGACAGCAATGGTTCGGCGGTGTTCGCGGGCATCGAGGGCACGCGACCTGTGCTTGTCGAAATACAGGCGCTCGTCGCGCAGAGCACACTCGGCACGCCGCGCCGCGCAGTGGTGGGCTGGGACTCAGGCCGCTTGTCGATGGTGCTTGCTGTGCTCGACGCGCGCTGCGGCCTGTCGCTCGGGGGTCAGGACACCTATCTCAATGTAGCGGGCGGATTGCGAATCAATGAACCTGCCGCCGATCTTGCTGTGGCAGGCGCGCTGGTCTCGTCCATCACGGGTGTTCCTCTCCCTGCCGATTGCGTGATTTTCGGCGAAATCAGCCTTTCGGGGGCAATCAGGCCGGTGAGCCAGACCGAGGCGCGGCTGAAAGAGGCGGAAAAGCTCGGCTTCAAGCGCGCCATCCTGCCCGCCTTTGCCGCCCGTCAGCGCCCTTCGACGGGGCTTGAACTGATCGAGATTTCTGATCTTGCCGGTCTCGTGGCAAAATTGGCGACGGGGGGCAAACCGCGCATACGAACCGTCAATGAGGATGATGTGTAATGTCCTTGTTAAGGTGCGTGGCTTTGATCCGGGAGAATAGATTTGACGCTTTTTGACGGCATCGTCATTGCGGTACTGATAATCTCTGGCGGGCTCGCGTTTCTGCGTGGCTTTATCAACGAAGTCTTGTCGATTCTTGCCTGGGTCATCGGTGCGGTCGCGGCTCTTGCGCTGTCCCATTACGCCACGCCCATGTTCCGCGAATTCATCGGAACGGAATGGCTTGCGACTGTCACCGCCGCCGTTGCCGTCTTCCTGCTTGCCTATTTTGTGGCCTCTATTTTCGCCTCGCGCTGGGCCAGCAAGCTGCTCGATATTTTCGAGCAGGCCGAAATGATGGACCGTACCCTCGGCCTCGTCTTCGGCCTGTTGCGCGGGCTGCTCATCGTCACGGTCGCCTATCTCTTCTTCGCCTGGCTCGTACCCCTGCCGTCGGAACAGCCCGACTGGATTCGCAATGCCAAGCTGCGCCCGCTGGTCGAGCAGTCTGCTGCCACCATCTTTTCGCTCGTGCCGAGCGATAGCGGCACCAAGCCGCGCTCCGAGCGGGAACCCTTGATTTACCAAGATCAGCGTCCCACATCGCAGGAACCTGCGGCTAAACCGCCCGTCACACCCCTAACCAATTCGCCTGGCGATTCCGGCGCTGACACAGGCAAAGCGCCAAGCTATAACTCCTCCGAACGCAAGGGGCTCGACCGGCTGTTCGAAAGCACCGAATGAGTCCATTCGTCGGAGGGTGATTTCCCTATCGGAACACGGCCCTGATCGGAGCACGCAATATGCAGAATCAGTTGTCTTTGCCCCTTCTCGATGAGGCGTCTGACAGGGACGCCGGAAGCTCCGCCTCCTACAGCCTGAAGCCTGCGCCCCACACCCCGCCCGCCAGCGACGATGACGACCCATACGGCGATACGTTGCGCGAAGAATGCGGCGTGTTCGGCGTGTTCGGTCATCCCGACGCCGCCGCGCTGACCGCGCTCGGCCTCCACGCCCTTCAGCATCGCGGACAGGAAGCGGCGGGCATCGTCAGCTTCGACGGCGATACGTTCCATTCGGAACGCCGCATGGGCCATGTCGGCGATCACTTCTCCAGCGGCAAAGTGATGGAGCGCATGAAGGGCGACATCTGCGTCGGCCATGTGCGCTACTCGACCACGGGCGAAACGATCCTGCGCAATGTGCAGCCGCTGTTTGCCGAACTCTGGGGAGGCGGCATAGCCATCGCTCACAATGGCAATCTCACCAATGCAATGACGATCCGCAGCGATCTCGTTCAGCGCGGCTCGATCTTCCAGTCGACCTCCGACACCGAAACAATCCTCCAGCTCATTGCCCGCTCGCGCACGCCGCGCATCATGGACCGCTTCGTGGAGGCGCTGCGCCAGATCGAAGGCGCTTACGCTCTCGTCGCGCTGACACCGAAAAAGCTCATCGGCGCGCGCGATCCGCTCGGCATCCGCCCGCTCATTCTCGGCAAGCTCAACGGTGCCCCGATCCTCTGCTCCGAGACGGTCGCGCTCGATATTATCGGCGCGGAATTTGTGCGCGAGATCGAGCCCGGCGAAATCGTTATCTGCACACGCGAGGGCATCGAGTCTCTCCGCCCCTTCCCGCCGCAACATCCGCGTCCTTGCGTGTTCGAATATATCTACTTCGCGCGGCCAGACAGCATTGCCGGTGGCCGCTCGGTTTACAATGTGCGCAAGTCACTCGGTCGGGAACTCGCACGCGAAAGCGGCATAGAGGCCGATGTTGTGATCCCCGTGCCGGACTCCGGCGTGCCCGCTGCCATCGGTTATGCGACGGAGAGCGGCATTCCGTTTGAGCTTGGCATCATTCGCAATCATTATGTGGGCCGCACATTCATCGAACCGACGCAGCACATTCGTCAGCTTGGCGTGAAGCTCAAACACAACGCCAATCGCGCTGTTGTCGAAGGCAAGCGCATCATCCTCATTGATGACTCGATCGTGCGCGGTACGACATCAGTCAAGATCGTGAAGATGATGTATGAAGCAGGCGCCAAAGAAGTGCATATGCGCATTGCGAGCCCGCCGATCACCTATTCGGACTATTACGGCATCGACACGCCGGAGCGCGAGGCGCTGCTGGCCGCGCAATATGATCTTGAAGGTATGCGCGCCTATATCGGTGTGGACAGTCTCGCTTTCATTTCAGTGGACGGGCTCTATCGCGCGATGGGCTACGAGAAGCGCGATGATGAGAACCCACAATTCTCCGACCATTGCTTCACGGGCGACTATCCGACGCCCCTCACCGACAGAAACGGCGAACAACGCGCATATCAGCTCTCGCTGCTTGCCGAGATCGCATAAGAGTAGAGTTCCATGAGTAAACGGCTTCAGGACCGCATCGCGGTCATCACAGGCGCATCGCGCGGCATCGGTCGCGCTGTGGCGCTGGGCTTTGCTGCCGAAGGCGCACACGTCATTCTCGTCGCGCGTACAGTTGGCGGACTTGAAGAAGTCGATGATGAAATCCGCAAAATCGGTGGTAAGGCAACGCTTGTGCCGCTCGACCTCACGGACTTCGACGCGATTGATCGTCTGGGTGCAAATATTTTCGAACGCTGGGGCAAGCTCGACATTCTGGTTGCCAATGCCGGAACGCTCGGTGTGCTGACACCTGTGAGCCATCTCGAAGTGAAGGCATGGGACAAGATCGTCAATACCAATATGACAGCAAACTGGCGTCTCATCCGTTCGTTTGATCCTCTGCTCAAACGCTCTGATGCAGGCCGCGCGATTTTTGTGACGTCCGGTGCCGCGCAAAAGAACACGCCCTATTGGGGCGGCTATGCGATGAGCAAAGCGGCGATGGAAGCGCTCGTGAAAACATGGGCTGCTGAATGCGCCAACACGAATGTGCGCGCAAACCTTCTGAGTCCCGGACCGACGCGGACCGGTATGCGCAAAACCGCCATGCCGGGCGAGGACCAGTCGACACTGACGAAACCTGCCGAGCTTGTTTCGCTGTTCATCGAAATGGCCATGGCGGATTTCACGAAGAATGGCGAGACCATCCGCTTCGAGCGCGTGAAGGTATGAAACAGGCCAGTTTTTTAATTATTCCGTTTCTTCTTGTCGGCAAACGGGTTTTTCCGTGCACGGAGAAAGAGGCGGATGGGAACGGCAGGAAGGTCGAAGGCTTCGCGGAGGCCGTTGACGAGGTAGCGTTTATAGGCTGTGGGTACCTCTTCGGCGCGGCTTGAAAAGACGGCGAAAGTCGGCGGGCGGGATTTGACCTGCGCCATATATTTCAGATTGATCGCGCGGCCTTTGGAGGCCGGCGGCGGGTGGCGCGTGATGGCGTCTTCGAGCCACCGGTTAAGTTTCGACGTGGAGACGCGGGCATTCCACAGGCGATGCACGCGGTCGATGGCGGGCATCAGTTTGTCGGTGCCGCGACCTGTCAACGCTGACAGAGTGACAATGGGGAGGCCGCGCACCTGCGGGAGCAGGCGCTCAAGCTCTTCTTTCAACTCGCGGAGCTTTTCCTGCGGGTTTTCCACCGTGTCCCATTTGTTGACGACGATAATCATGCCGCGCCCTTCGCGCTCGACGAGATCGGCGATGTGCAAATCCTGACGCTCGAAGGGGATGCTGGCGTCGAGTGTGATCGCCACGACTTCGGCGAAGCGGATGGCGCGCAATGTGTCAGCCACAGAAAGTTTTTCGAGTTTGTGGATCACGCGGGCGCGGCGACGCATACCTGCGGTGTCGAAAAGTTTGACGCGGCGGCCGTTCCACAACCATTCAACGCCTATGGCATCGCGCGTGATGCCTGCTTCCGGACCCGTCATCATACGGTCTTCGCCGAGCAGCAGATTGACGAGTGTGGACTTGCCGACATTGGGGCGCCCAACGACAGCGATACGCAAAGGTGCCGTGAGATCAGGCTCCCAGGGCGCGTCGGGATCGAAAGGGCCGTCAGCGTCGTCGTGGTCCGCTTCGGCTTCCGCAAGGGCGAGGCGCGCGTCTTCGGCGTCGATCGCATCTGCATAGGGCTGCAATTCCTGGTAGAGCGCCGACAGGCCCTCGCCGTGTTCAGCAGACAGAGGGATCGGCGCACCGAGGCCAAGCTCGTAGGCTTCCATGCGGCCCGCCTCACCTGCTCCGCCTTCGCATTTATTGGCGGCGAGGATCACGGGCGTCGGCAGCTTGCGCAGGATTTGCGCGAAGCGTTTGTCGAGCGGCGTCACGCCTGCGCGGGCATCCATGAGGAGGAGGCACACATCGGCATTCAGAATGGCGGCATCAGTCTGGCGGCGCATCCGCGCTTCAAGACTGTCGCCGGTTGCTTCTTCGAGACCTGCTGTGTCGATGACCGTGAAAGTAAGGTCGCCGAGATGCGCTTCGCCCTCGCGGCGGTCGCGCGTGACGCCGGGTGTGTCGTCTACCAACGCCAGCTTTTTGCCGACGAGACGATTGAACAAAGTGGACTTGCCGACATTCGGCCGTCCCACAATGGCGACCTTGAATGGCACCTTGTAAGCCTCTCCGGGCGGTGATCCGCCGCAGTAACCTCTTTACGAACTCTACCGCAACGCTTCGAGCGTGCCGTCGTCGGTCAGAATATAAACAATGCCGCCCGCAGTAACGGGGGCGATGAGCGTGTTGCCGGAAATGTCAAACCGCTCACCGGCCTTGCCGGTGACCGGATTGATCGCCACGCCTTCGCCCGCACTCGACACGAGCAGCAGCTTGCCACCGACGAGCAAGGGACCTGACCATTCAATCGGACCGGACTTTTCTTCAGGATCATCCCAGCGCGGGAGCTTGGTGATCCAGTGGATGCGGCCGTCGCGGCTCGACATGCCGACGACTTCCTGATCCAGCGTCACGAGAAAAGCATAGTCGCCTGCGATGACGGGCGTCTGCACACCGGCAATGTCGCGCGTCCAGACGCGCTCGCCTGTACGCAGATCAATCGAGACAAGGCGACCCGAATGGCTGATCGCGTAGACGCGGTCATCGGCCACGACAGGGCGACCGGCAATATCGTTCAGCTCACTGAGCGATGTGAGATTGCCGGTACGCGTGAGCGAGTCCGACCAGAGGACGGTGCCGTTTTCGGCACGCAATGCGAAAAGCTCGCCGGATGAATAGGGCGCGATGACAATGCTGCCGGTGACGGCGGGGCTTGTCGCGGCGAGGATGCCTGCCGCTTCCGTGATGCCACGGTGACGCCATGTGATCGCACCGGTCTTCTGATCGACGCAGATCATCTGGTTGTCGGAGGTGATCGCATAGACATTGCCGTTAGCGGCTGTCGGCGAGGCGCGGAACGGGACGACGGCATTGGCGGTCCAGAGCACCTTGCCGCTGGCGGGATCGAGCGCGTGGACGAGGCCGAAGCCTGTCGCGGCGAAGAGCTTGCCATTGTCAAAGGCGAGGCCGCCACCACGGGCCTTATCGCTGTCCTGATCTTCCGGTGTGAGATCGGCGGTCCAGAGGTTGTCGCCGGACTTGGCGTCAAAGGCGCGGACATGGGCTTCCGCATCCAGCACGAAAATCTTGCCCCCCGCGATGATCGGCGAAGCGACAAGCCGCGAGGCGCTGCCGGAGCCGGAGCCTGCATCTTTCGTCCAGAGTTTTTCAAACTTGGAAGAGCCTTCGAGATTGCCGTTGGCATTGGAGGCATTACCGCCGGGCTGGGTCCATTCGCCGTTGGCCGTCGCGTCGGGCAGCGTGATCTCTTCGCTCGCGGCATCCGGATCGACGGCGAGTTTGCTTTCGAGTTCCATGACGGAAAGGCGCTCGCCCGGCAATTTCGGTTTTGTCTGCGAGTCAAACATCGCACCGACTGTCGAGCAGCCGCCGAGACCCATTGCTGTCACAGCGACAAGGGCAATGATGCCGGAACGCATTCCGGAAAGGCGGCGCGACAAGCTCACACCGGACATATCAAACTCAGCAGTCATCAGGATCACTCCGCCTTCTTATCCGTTGCCGATGTAGTGGGCGTTTCTGTGTTTGCAGCGGGGACCGCGGGCGTCACAACCGGCAGCGGCACATGCGGCGCGATCAGCGCCTGCATCACATGGGCGCGGTCGCGCAGGCCGACGGATGAACTGGGATCGGAAATGATGGCGGCAAAGGCCGTCTGGGCTTCGGCATATTTTCCGGCCTTGTAGGCGGAGAGGCCGAGCAGCTCGCGCGCGTTGTTGCGCCAGCCATTGCTGTCATCATCAAGCATAGCGAGGCGACCGCGCATGTCGTCATAACTTGCTGTGTCCACGACGAGGAGGCCGACCTTCACACGCGCCATGCCCTGAAAGACGGCGGACACAGAGGTGTCAGCGACGATCTTGTCGAGGGCGGCGACGGCACCCTGCTTGTCACCAGCTTTCAGCAAAAATCCGGCTTGCTGAAAACGGGCGAGAGCGGCGTAACCATTGGTGGTTGTTTCGGCGAAGGCGGCGAGCGCAGCGGCGGCTTCTTCCGGCTTCTGTTTAGCGGTCGCGGCAATCACGGTGGCATAAGCGTCGGAGGCTGCTTCAGCCTTTGAATTCTGCCAGGCGCGCCAGCCGATGACGGCAGCGGCAATGACTATAATCGCGACGGCGAAACCGACGAGATAGATGCCATATTTTGCCCAGAGTTTGTTGGCTTGTTCGCGGCGAAGATCCTGTTCGATTTCGCTGAAAATATCGGTCAAGTGGGAACTCCGGGCAGGCTGATTGGCAAAACCGAGAGAATGCGCCCGCTCGCGCGAAAGCTCCCCCGTGACACCTGCTCTGGCAGGCGGCGTAAAATAGCCCGTGGGAGGGGTAATGGCAACGGGGCGGGCGCTCAAGAAATGCCGCTAAAGCCTGAAAATTATTTAACTTTTTTCATGCCGTAGGTGTTTTCGACCGCCGGAAAGGTGCGGGCGCGGACTTCACGGGCATAGGCTTCGGCGGCTCCTGCGATCTGCGCCCCCAACGTCGCAAATTCCTTGACGAATTTGGGCGCTTTGGGCGAAAGGCCCAGCATGTCCTCAAGCACCAGAATCTGGCCGTCGCACTCGGCAGAGGCGCCGATGCCGATAGTCGGAATGGCGATCTGACGGGTGATGCGGGCGGCCAGAGGCTCGGCCATGCCTTCCAGTACGACAGCGAAAGCACCGGCCTCGGCGACCGCTGCCGCGTCTTCTTCAATCGCAGTCCATTCTTCTTCGACGCGGCCTTGCGTCTTGAAGCCGCCCATCGTCTGGATCGACTGCGGCGTGAGACCGACATGCGCCATCACGGGGATGCCGCGTTCGTTCAAATAACGGATAGTCTCGGCAAGGCGTTTGCCGCCTTCGAGTTTGACCGCTGTGCAGCCTGTCTCCTTGATGATGCGGACCGCATTGCGGAAGGCGACTTCAGGGCTTTCTTCATAGGAGCCGAAGGGCATATCGACCACGACCAGCGCGCGGTCCGTGCCGCGCATGACGGCAGAACCATGGGCGATCATCATGTCGATGGTGACGCCGAGCGTTGTTTCCATGCCGTACATGACCATGCCGAGGCTGTCGCCGACGAGGATCACATCGACATAGGGGTCGATGAAACGGGCGGTATGCGCATGATACGAGGTGAGGCAGACAACCGGATCGCCGCCTTTGCGGGCGCGGATTTCGGGCACGGTGATGCGTTTGATTTTCGGCTGAACGGACATAGGACCATCCTTACTCAATGCGACGCGGTCCCATATATAGGATCACACGCGGGGATTTGCGACTGTGGCCTTACCCATGACGAAACGTCTGACGAAACGTCTGACGAAACGTCCTAGCACCACGACAAAAGGTCTTGCATATCAAGACCTTAAATGCCTCCCGGCATCTTCCCTGATCCTTATGGGAGGACTTTAGCCTATGGGGGGACGGAGTGCAAACGGAGCATTCCTATGGCCATTCATTTGTCACTGCCCCGCCGACTATTCCCTATTTTTCATATCGGTCGGGAAGGAACAGGCGGCAGGCCGATGATCTCGCGATAGGCGACGGAGAGCATGGTGATCTGGGTCATCAGAAAAAAGAGATAGACAGCAATGTAGGCCACGGCGATGAGGCTCAACGCGATGGGCGAAGTTGAAACCTTGACACCCAGAGTGGTGAATATCGCAGCGAACAGGGCGGCGACCAATGCCACAATCGTGATGACAGCAAGGCACAGCAAGAACCCGAAGCCGAGCAGACGCCAGCCATTGCCGGTACTCGCTTTATACATGTCCCCCAGCCTTCCGCCTTGACCGAGCGCGGCATCCGGCAAAGCCAGCATCATGCGGAAAAATGCGAGATAGAGCCAAAAGAAGGCGATGACAGAGACCAGACCAAGGATCGACATAGCGGCATCGGGCAAACGGAGAGAAGCAATCCCGACAAGAACAGATGCGAAAGCCAAAATGAGAAGGACCAAAACGACGAATATCTTGATCGTCGCCCAAACATAGGAACCGTCTTCTCTGCGCAGGGGTTGGACACCACCAACGCCGCCTGTGCCCTCGCCAAGCAGGACAAACCGATGCCAGCGCACGGCAGCAACAGCACTGGCCACGGCTAGAGCAAGCTGCATGACCGAACCGAACACCATGTTCGTTGATGTTTGCAGTTTTGCCTCGGCGGCCATAATGGCTTCCACGTCCGGACCGCCATTGTCGGCTGTATAGGCGCTGAACAGGCCGACATTGTAATACTGCCAACCGATCACGAAAACGCCGAACGTGATGATCAGCAAAGCAGGCCAAGCCACCATCAACAACTGGAAATAGTGGCGCGTGACACCGCTGAGGACTTCGCCCACCGATGTGAAAACGGGTAGCTTGCGTGAATCAGACATGAACACCCCAGAGCAGATCAGATGCTGCGACGTTAGCGGGGAAGCAACGCCGAATACAAGCGTTGAAACTAGATCGTGTCCGGACGATCGAGGTCTGCTGCCATAGCCCCTTTGGGGCCGATCAATTCGCGATAGGCAATGGCAAAGACCGCAATGCTGACGATGTTGAAAAAGACCGTCACAAGCGCCTGAAGAATGTAGGCGATCACATCGGGCAGGTTGACGATCCCAGACACCAGGATAATGAAACCATAGGCGATGATCACAGGCAGGTTCGACAAAAGGCTGAGCAACACGATCCGCCAGAAATTACCGCGCGTCCGCTCAAGAACGAGGCGCACATTGATCGGCTCGTCAATCGCCATGGCAGGCAGAAGCAGATAGAGACGGGCGAAAAAGTAAAGTCCGACAAAGACAATCAGCAAACCGAAGAAACCGACGAGGGACGCGGCCGGACCGGCGGTCTTCATGTAATCCTGCAAGGCGGCACCCGGCGGGAACTGCGGCGCTGTCAGAAAGAGCGGCAGAACGAGCAGAAGAAGCGCCAGAAAGACAATCAGATAGCGACCTTCTCGCGCACCGAAATGAATCTGATAAGAGCCGGTCGGCTTTTCATTGAGCAGGATGAAGCGATACCAGGCCACCGAAATAATCGCGGACAGAAAAAAGGACACAGCCTGCAAGGCCAGCAGCAGCAATTTGTTGTTTTCTGTCGGCAGCATGAAGGCGATGGTGCTGACCAGAATGCTCAAAACAACCGGCAACCAGATGAGACGGACCATTTCGCCAAGATGCGTCCATGCGCCTTTATATGCCTCGGTCAGCGCCGCGAGGACGTCGAGCTTTTTCTGGGTGAACTCGTTATGCATATCGGTGATGGGCCCGCGCGGTTGGTCGGTCATGGTCGCTCCTCAATGGGTCGCTTCCTCGATCTTTTCATTGCTACGGCTTAATGCCGCTTCGTGTCAGACAGTTTAGTACCGCTTCGTTTTAGGTTCTCGCGCGATTTTGTCATCAAGCAGCAACATGGCGTTTTGGTAGTCCATGTTCTTGGGCGCAAGCGTCACGGCCATAATATAGTCCTTGCGCGCCTTGTCATACTGTCCTGCGGCCTCCAGCACGGCGCCGCGCGTATAAAAAGAGGCAGGACGGGTGGCGTCAATGGCTATGGCATGATCGGCGTCAGCCAGCGCCTTTTTGAGTTCGCCAAGCTCGCGGCGCGCATTGGCGCGGTTGGCATAGATCATCGCGTCATTCGGGGCATATTTGAGCGCCGCCGTGTAGTCATTCACCGCGCGCTGATACTCACCCAGATTGCGGAAAGCAACGCCGCGATTGATGTAGGCGCCAATCAGATCATCTCCCGTCAGCTCGCCCGACATGATGGCCCGCGTGCAAAGCGAAACGGCGGCCTTCATGTCGCCGCTGCGGAACTGATCATAGCAGCCCAGGCTCGCCTCAACTCCCTCGCCTGCTCCGCCCTGACTTTGCAGCGTCGGGCCTTCATCAGCCCGAACGGAGGCGAATGAGCAGCCAAGAACAATCAGGGCAAGCAAGGCGGGACGCTTCATCGGGTCATTCCTCAACTGTAAGGAGGCCTAAACTATCAGGAGGCCCAGACTAGCTGTCTTTACCGCCGGATGGAATGGGTCTCCCGCCGCGGCATATGGCTCACAGAACGACTGACCCAGCCGTTCGGCGCGATCAGGCCATGATCCAGACCATCACAGGGGGAATGATCAGCAGGCTCAGCATGGCGATGGCGAAAAATATCTTCATTTTCAGTGTACGGAGAATGATCACACCCTGTCTCACATCCTGAGTGGAGATAACCTGATGACCGGTTTCATCATAATGCCTGACCATAACGAACTTCTTTTCTGATGAATGATGCAAATCGCATGGACAATCGGAAAATATGCCTGCCGATTATCCGATAACCTGCGTCGAGGCCACGAATGTTTACATTGAATGTTGATTTTAGTGAGGCATGGCCCAATGTGTTTGGAGCGGGGGCACAACAGTGGAGTAGAACCATGACTGACAAACCCAATACGCAGCACAATCCGAATGCTCAGCAGAACAATCCGAATACTCAGCAGAACGCGAATGCGGAGCAGAATCGCAACTCGCAATATGGTGCGGATGTGCAGAAGAATGCTCAGCAGATCGCACAGCAGAATGTCGACGACAAGCGCGGCGAAGCAGGCAAGAGCGGATTGAAGGATGCGCCGAAGCCCAAAGCCGAAAACAAAAATCCGCGCGACAACGAGAAGGGCAAGCCGATGCCCCACACATCGCATAGCTGAATGACTGATCAGGTATCCCTGAACAACTCATAGATGCGACTGCCGCCCGCTCTGCCTTCTCTTTTGATTTTGGAGAGGCAGAGCGGGTGCAATCGTTCAGACCGGAGAGACACCCCATGCCAGCCAGATGTATTGCGCAGCACTCGCGGGCAAACGCGTGGCGTTAAAATAGGCTTCCAACGCTGGGCTAACTTCAACCTCATTCCCACTCGATCGTTCCCGGCGGCTTCGACGTCACGTCATAGACGATACGGTTGATGCCTTTGACTTCGTTGATGATGCGCGTCGAGACGCGGCCCAAGAAGTCATGCGTGAACGGATAATAGTCGGCGGTCATGCCGTCGGTGGACGTAACAGCGCGCAGGGCGCAGACGTAATCGTAAGTCCGTCCGTCCCCCATCACACCCACACTGCGGACGGGGAGCAGCACGGCGAAGGCCTGCCAGATCACATCATAAAGGCCGTCTTTGCGGATCTCGTCGAGATAGACCGTGTCGGCTTTGCGCAGGATGTCGAGTTTTTCGCGCGTGATCTCGCCGGGGATGCGGATAGCGAGGCCCGGTCCGGGAAACGGATGGCGGCCCACAAAATCTTCCGGCAGGCCAAGCTCGCGGCCCAGTACGCGCACTTCGTCCTTGAAGAGTTCGCGCAAGGGTTCGACAAGCTTCATGTTCATGCGCTCAGGAAGGCCGCCGACATTGTGATGGCTTTTGATCGTGACCGAAGGACCGCCTGTGAAGGAGACACTTTCGATGACGTCGGGATAGAGCGTGCCTTGGGCGAGGAAATCCGCGCCGCCGATTTTTTTGGCTTCGGCATCGAACACATCAATAAAGGTCGAGCCGATGATCTTGCGCTTCTGTTCTGGGTCGGTGACGCCCGCGAGTTTGCCGAGAAAGAGATCGCTCGCATCACTGTGAACAAGCGGGATGTTGTAGTGATGGCGAAAGAGATTGACGACCTGTTCAGCCTCGCCTGCGCGCATCATGCCTGTGTCAACAAACACGCATTGAAGCTGGTCCCCGATGGCTTCGTGCAACAGTACGGCGACGACGGAGCTATCCACGCCGCCGGACAGGCCGCAAATGACTTTGCTTTTGCCGACCTGTTTGCGGATGCGGGCGATTTCAATGTCTTTGAAGGCCGCCATCGTCCAATCGCCTTTGCATCCGACGATCTTGTGCGTGAAGTTGCGCAGAATGTCGCGGCCACGCGGCGTGTGGGCAACTTCGGGATGGAATTGCACGCCGTAGAATTTGCGCGTCTCGTCGGCAATCGCGGCGAAGGGTGCATTGCCGCTCACGCCGATGACTTTGAAGCCTTCGGGGATTGCGACGACGCGGTCGCCGTGGCTCATCCATACGGGTTCGCTGTCGCCGGTTTTAATGACACCATCAAACAGGAGTGAATCCGCCACGACATTGATCGCGGCGCGACCGAACTCGCGCTCATCATCTGAGCCTTCGACGCGACCGCCGAGCTGGGCACACATGGTCTGTTCGCCGTAACAGATGCCCAGCACCGGCAAGCCTGCTGTGAAAACCCAATCGGGTGCGCGTGGCGCATCAGGTCCGATGACGCTCGCCGGACTGCCCGACAGGATGACGCCTTTGGGTTTGAAAGTTTCGAGTATTCCTTCGGCTTTGTTGAAGGGGACGATCTCGCAATAGATGCCGCTTTCGCGCACACGGCGTGCGATGAGCTGTGTGACCTGGCTGCCGAAATCAATGATCAGAATATTGTCGGTCATGGCTTATCCGTCGGGCTGGCATTGGGAGTGTTTGAAAGCTTCGCACCAAGCGCAAGCGTCTCGCGGCAGGTGGCGCATATTGTTTTGAGAATGATGTAATGCTCTTGCGCCGCATCGCGTTTGCCGTCGGCAAGGTCGAGCAGGCCGAGGCCGCCAAGGGCTGCGACATTGGCGGGGTCGACGAACAAGGTGAACTTGAAATATTTGCGGGCGACGGCGGGTTTGTTGGCGGTGACGTAATAATGGCCGAGACCGCTCAGGGCATCGGCATTGGCAGGATTGGCGACAAGCGCCTCTTCCAGCAACCGGCGCGTCTTGTCTTCGCCGCCTGTTTTTGCGGCGCGCTCAACGAGACGCTGCGAGGCCCTCTGCATTTCGGCATTGGTGGCGGCATGAGATGAAAACGCAACGCCGGACGCGAAGGTGAGAGCGAGAAGAAGACGCGCGAACTTGTTATTCATGCCGTTGCCGCCGGTGCCTTCCGCTTTAAGATCGCCACGTAGAAGCCGTCCGTGCCGTTGCTCGCGGGGCTGAGGCGCAACGCGCCACCCTTTGCGGCATTCGGAAGGTCAACACCAGCAGGCCAGAACTCCTGCCAGTTGCGCAAGGTGAAATCGGGATTCGCGCCGAGGAAAGCAGCGACGCGCGTTTCGTTTTCAACCGGTAGGACGGAGCATGTCACATAGACGAGGCGGCCGCCGGGCTTCACGGCGAGGGCGCCTCGGGCGAGCACTTCGTTTTGTGCTTCGATGTAGCTTGTCAGAAGCTCAGGCGTCAGACGCCAGCGGGCATCGGGATTGCGCCGCCATGCGCCTGTGCCGCTGCATGGGGCATCAACCAGTACACAATCCATCTTGCCGGTGAGATCGTCGAGGTCGGCATCGACGCCGCCGACAAGAGCGTCGGGCTTCAGAAAGCGCGTCTGGATATTGCGGGCACCGGCGCGTTGCGCGCGCGGCATGAGCTTGCCGAGACGGCGGCGATCTGTGTCGCAGGCATGGATCTGGCCGCGATTGGCCATCATGGCTGCGAGCGACAAGGCCTTGCCGCCACCACCGGCGCAGAGGTCAACGACCTGCTCGCCGGGTGTGACACCGGTGAGAAGACAAGCAAGCTGCGAGCCTTCGTCCTGCAATTCGATGAGACCTTCGCGGAAGGCTTCAAGCCCCTGCACATTGGCACGCGCACGCAGACGCAGGCCGAGCGGCGCAAGCGGCGTCGGCTCGACATCCACACCGGCTTCGGCAAGCACAGCCAGCGCTGTTTCGCGCTCGCCCTTCAATGCGTTGACGCGCAGATCGGTCGGCGCGCGCATCATCAAGGCGGCCATTTCTTCTTCGAGCTTGGGGCCGTAGGTCGCTTCGAGTTCGGACTGCAGCCAATCAGGATAGTTGAGACGCACATGGGCGGGCGCGTCGTCATCGGGCATGACAGCGTTGCGCAGCGCCGTTGCTTCTTCGGGCTCCAGCGGCGCGGGCGCATGACGCGCCCCATCGGCCAAAGCCATGGCGACGGCGGGACCGGCCTCGTCGATCAGCGCCACAGCACCAAGCGCGAGGAGACGCGGCTCTTCGCTGCCCATGGCAGTGGCGAGTTCGGAGCGGTGGCGCAGCACTTTGAACACAAGCTCGCCCACGGCGGCGCGGTCTTTCGAGCCGGCAAAGCGGCTGCCGCGCGCCCAGCCGTCGAACACGCGGTCGGCCGGATGGCGCGTTGCCGCGATGTCGGAAAGAATGTCGATGGCCGCTTGGAGACGAGCGCCGGGGGTCATGGTGTCGCCTGACTGATATGTTAGTTGCTGATGCCGGGGTAATTCGGCGCTTCGCGCGTGATGGTCACGTCATGGACGTGGCTTTCGCGCAAGGAGGCCGATGAGATGCGCACGAACTTTGCGCGCTCCTGAAATTCTTTGACCGTCGCCGATCCCGTGTAGCCCATCGCGGCGCGGAGGCCCCCGACAAGCTGATGCACGACCGCGCCGACCGGACCCTTGAACGGGACCTGACCTTCGATACCTTCGGGCACGAGCTTCATCTGGTCTTTGACGTCCTGCTGGAAATAACGATCAGCGGAACCGAGCGCCATGGCGCCGACCGAGCCCATGCCGCGATAGGATTTGTAAGAGCGGCCCTGAAACAGGAACACTTCGCCGGGGCTTTCTTCGGTACCTGCGAGCAGCGAGCCGATCATGGCGCATTCGGCACCGGCGGCAATCGCCTTGGCGAGGTCACCCGAATACTTGATGCCGCCGTCGGCGATAACGGGCACATCGGCTTTGCGCGCGACTTCGACCGCGTCGAGGATCGCTGTGAGCTGCGGCACGCCGATGCCGGCCACGATGCGCGTGGTGCAGATGGAGCCCGGGCCGATGCCGACTTTGACGGCATCGGCGCCTGCGTCGATCAGGGCTTTGGCACCGTCACCCGTGGCGACATTACCGGCGATGACCTGCGTCGAGTTCGAGAGCTTCTTGATGCGCTCGACGGCTTCGGCAACGCGCGAGGAGTGGCCATGCGCGGTATCGACGATAATCACATCGCAACCGGCATCGAGCAGCGCTTCGGAACGGGCGAAGCCGTCGTCGCCCACTGTCGTTGCAGCGGCGACGCGCAGGCGGCCCTGATCATCCTTGCAGGCATTGGGATGCAACTGCGCCTTGGTTATGTCTTTGACTGTGATGAGGCCGATGCAGCGATAGGCGTCGTCCACGACGAGCAGCTTTTCGATGCGACGGCTGTGCAGCAGGCGCTTGGCTTCGTCCTGACTGACGCCATCTGTTACCGTGACGAGATTGTCCTTCGTCATCAGGTTGCGCACAGGCTCTGCCAGATTGGTGGCAAAGCGCACGTCGCGGTTGGTCAGGATGCCTGCGAGTTTGCCATTGCCTTCAACCACCGGAATGCCGGTAATGCCGTGGCGTTCCATCAGGGCGAAGGCGTCAGCGAGCGTCGCGTCCGGACCGATGGTGACGGGGTTTACGACCATGCCCGATTCGAACTTTTTGACCATGCGCACTTCGGCGGCTTGCTGGTCGGGTGTCATGTTGCGGTGGAGAACGCCGATGCCGCCGGCCTGTGCCATGGCGATGGCGAGGCGACCTTCGGTCACTGTGTCCATAGCCGCTGAAATCAGCGGAATACCGAGGCTCACAGAGCGCGTGAGGCGGGTTCGTGTGTCGGCTTGGCTGGGCAGGATCGAGGAAGCGGCGGGCAGCAGGAGTACGTCATCAAACGTCAGTGCTTCGCGGAACATGGGGCCAACCTCCAGGCGCCTGAGAATGCGGCGCATCAATAATGTGTTGGCGGCGGTTTCTAACACTCTTGCCGCATAATGCAAAGGGTGTTTGGCCGCAGGCACTATATCTGAGCGGTTAGGTCCCTTTTCAACGCCAAAAACACCAAATCCTGCGGTTGGGGCCCTGCTTCATTTAGAGTCTTCGTTGTTCCGGCGAAAGCCTTGAGCCAGCACATACATTTCGGCGGAATCAGCGCGGCTGGCCTTGGGCTTCACATGGCGGACGGTTCTGAAGTGTTGCTTCAGCCTCGCCAGAAGCTCGTTCTCCGTGCCGCCGCGCAAGACCTTGGCGCAAAAGGTGCCGCCCTCGCTCAGTACGTCGATAGAAAAATCCACCGCCGCCTCGCACAGCGCCATGATTTTCAGATGGTCCGTCTGGCGATGGCCCGTGGCGTGGGCTGCCATGTCGGACAGAACGACGTCGGCCTCGCCGCCGAGCACCTTCTTGATCTGCTCGTCCGCACCCTCGTCGAGAAAATCTAGCTTCATAATCGTGCAGCCGGGCAGATCGTCCATATTGCCCATATCGACACCGATGACGCGGCCCTGCTTGGCGCCGCGACCGTCCTGCGCATGGGTGCGCGTCACCGCGATCTGGCACCAGCTTCCCGGTGCCGCGCCGAGATCGACCACGCGCATACCGGGTTTGAGGAAATGATGCTTGTCGTCGATCTCCAGAAGTTTGTAGGCCGCTCGGGCGCGGTAGCCGTCACGTTTGGCTGCGGCCACATAGGGGTCGTTCAACTGACGTTCGAGCCAGCGCACTTGCGACACGGTTTTCTTCTTCGCCGTTTTCACCCGGATGTGGAGCTTGCGCTCCCCTGCGCCCGGTCCTGATGTTTTCTTCTGGTCGCTCATAGCTTCGTTCCTTGCACCCGTACTGCCGTTCTGCCGCCCCTGCGGCGACGTCGGCGTCTGGTGCGTCCGCTGTCTGCTTCCATCAGCGACAGCAATATGCCTTCGCGCAATCCTCTGTCCGCCACGCGCAAGCGCTCGGCGGGCCAGGCCCGCGAAATCGCCTCGAATATCGCGCAACCCGCCAGCACCAGATCGGCCCGCTCGCGCCCCACGCAAGGATGCGCCGCCCGATCGGCATAGGTCATGGCGAGAAGCGAACGCGTGACGCCCTGTACATTGTCGGGCGTGATCCAGATGCCGTCGACCCGCGTGCGATCGTAACGCGGCAAGCCGAGATGCACGCCTGCAATGGTCGTTACCGTGCCCGATGTGCCGAGCAGGTGAAAGTCACCGCCCATGCTGATGCGCGCCGAGCGTAGCCGCGTGACGAAAGGGTCCACGCGAGCGGCCACTTCTGCCACCATGCGCTCGTAAAGGTCATGTGACACATCGACCCCGCCGTGGCTCTCGGCCAGTGTGACGACGCCGCAAGGGAGCGAGATCCAATCCTCGATCTTCGGTTTGGCAGCGCTCTGTTTCACAGGCACATCACCGCCCTCGCCGCCCATGCTGACCCAGATCAGCTCCGTCGAGCCGCCGCCGATGTCGAACACCAATGCCGAACGGCAGCCATGATCGAGCAGCGGCGAGCAACCCGCCACGGCGAGCCGCGCCTCGTCCTCGTTGGACACGACTTCCAGCGCCAAACCGGCTTCGACTTTAACGCGGGCGATGAATTCCGCGCCGTTCGAAGCCGCACGGCAGGCCTCCGTCGCGATGAGCCGCGAGCGCGTGACGCCGCGCCGCTCCATCTTGTCGGCGCAGATTTTCAGGGCTTCGATGGCGCGACCCATCGCCTCATCGCTCAAAGCCCCGCGCGCACTGAGCCCCTCTCCGAGACGGACGATGCGCGAATAAGCGTCCACCACGCGGAAGCCTTCGCGCGTGCGTCGTGCAATGAGCAGACGGCAATTATTGGTGCCGAGATCAAGCGCGCCGTAGACGGGCCCCTCATGCGCCTGACCCTCGCCACCACGCGAGGGCTGCGCAATTGCCTTGCGCTGCTGATTGGGTTGCTGGCCGGTCTGGACGGCGGCAGGCTCGGCCTCGGCCTGTGGCGGCTGGCTCGTGGTCTGGATTTGCGGATTGGCACCCTTGTCGCGGTTTTTGCGACGCGCGCGCTTACGGCGACGCCCTTTGCGGGGCATCGGCGTTGACGTGCCGGGGTCGGCGACAGAGGCGCTCGCGGGCGCTCTGTCTGCATCGGACACGGGGGGCTCCGACGGCCCTCCCGCGCCCTTGTCACCTTCTGGGCGCACGATTGACCAAGACCCGGGAAGCAGCGAATTGCCATAACGGCGCGCCTCCGACCGGGCTCCTTATCTTTTCAGTTGAGAGGAGCTTAACAGGTTGTGCTCTAGGGTAAAGCCACGGAACCTGTTTCGGTTTTGACTCCCGAACCGGCCCGCCTGCCCGTAACTCATCAAAGACCCCGTTTTTGGCACCCGACCGACCATGGGAGAGTTGACGAGCGGCCCCGGCCTGACTAGGTTCCGCGCGACCAAGCCGCTTCGGCCCCGAATACGAACCCGACTGTGAATTTTGGAGGACGAA
>JAZJXO010000008.1:0-55957 GCA_040390855.1 Pseudomonadota bacterium | reverse complement strand
AAGGTTCCGCGCGCCTCGTGTCGGTTCCCGGCGGGCTCGCGCCGCCCCATGAACCAGAGAACCGCGCTTGGGGGATCGTCTAACGGTAGGACTGCAGACTCTGACTCTGCCTATCTAGGTTCGAATCCTAGTCCCCCAGCCAAGCTCCACGGTATTAGGTAGCAAACACACCTGATCTTACCTTGCTTCCCTTCGGGGGTCTTGTAGCGCGGCGGATGATTTGGCACCTTTTTGCACGCGATTTGGCACTGAATTTTGGTGCTTCGAGGTTGTAGAACGGTAGATTTTTTGAGTGCTGGGCCAGCTAATCCGGCGAGTGACGCTTAAAAATCATCACTTGAGGCTGCGTGTAGTATCGTTTGCCCTTCCGGTGCCGCCGGAAGTAGTCAACTTCGTCCCAGAAGGCTTCAACCGTGCCGCCTTCCCGCAACAGATTTGTATCGACCCACGCATCAAGCATTCCGTGATCCTTCTCGCCTCCCGATTGGCCCTGAAATGCATTACCTTGATAATGCATGGGGATTATACCGGCGAGCTTAAGACCAACACTTTCTGCCATATCGACATAGACCGACGCCGGATAGGCCCACTCATAGCTGTTGTATTTAAACGCTGTTGGATGTGAATACATAGACTTCACAAACGACTTGGCGTCATTGGCGATAAATTCTGAGCACATCAACCAGTAGCCATCCGCCTTCAATGTCCGGCGAAGATCAATCATCACTTGTGGAATATGTTGCCAGTGATGGACCGTTGCGTAGCTCGTAACAGCGTCGAAGCGATCGAACACGCCGCGCCACTCTGGAATATCGTTGATGATCTTAATACCGGGGTTGGCGAGAGATTTCAGATAGCCCGTTCCAGTGTAGAAATTCGAGTTTGGTTCCATGACAGTGATGTCAGAATGGCCAAGCAACGACATAGCATTGGGGAAGTGACCACGACCTGAACCCACGTCCGCAATGGGTGCAGTTCTTTTCACTCCAAGCCGCGTCAGAAGACCGGAGATAGCTTTCGGCGCGGAACTGTCTACACAACGTTGATAGGAATCGTATCAATGAGATCGCGCGGCACCGCAAGAATTGCAGGCAATACCGGATCAGGCTTGCCGCGCAGGCGGGCAGAAATGCGTGCCTGAATATTGGTTTTGAATATTGACATGATAGCCCCCCGTGCCCGCTGAAGTTAAACTGCGGATTAGGCTTTAGGCAAGAGAATTGGCCAGACGATATTAGCCGGAGAAGGCTGGTTAGTGATTTCTGCGAGCGATTGCGTATAGAGATCAAGCGCTTCAAGACTGTCCGTAGGCAGCAAATTCAAACGCACTTCGCGGGCATGGCGTTCGTATCTCCACGCTATGCCCTCAATGAGACTGTCGCGGGTTGTGCGCACCGCTGCCCACAACTGTTCTTCGGTGGGCGGTGGCGGCTCAACCGCTTCCGGCACTCCGTCTTTGTTGACCTGAATAATTTTTCCCGCGCTCTCTGCCTCAAGAAGTTGTACACGCAAGTCGTCCGATATTGCCGGTATTGGGTAGCAAATACACCTACTCACAGACCGACCGGGTCTTTCGGGCCACTTCCGGATCGAGTGTGTTTGCTAACTAATATCGAATTTCTGGGTTCACCCTGCTACGGCGCGCGCCTGGTAGCTCTTGCGCCACTGAAGCGGGGTTGTGCCGAATTCCCGACTGAACGCCCTGATGAAGGCAGCCGATGAACTGTAGCCTGCCATGTCGGAGGCCTCCTCCACCGACAGTTCCTCGGCGAGCATTTTGCGGGTTACATGCGTGAGACGTAGCCGCGCAAGCGTTTGCATCGGTGTACGTCCGACAACGCGGCGAAACTCTTCAGCAAACTTCGTTCGCGACATCCCCGCCTGTCTAGCAAGCCTCTCGATATTCCAGTTTTCGAGAGGTGCATCAAGGAATGCGCGAATAGCGGAGATCACCCCCCTGTTCTTGACGATGACGGACGGGCGACCCGGACTATCCGCCAGGAGTGATCGCGTCATGTTTATGACGATAATCTCCGCAATACGCCGCACAATAATGGCCTGTCCGTACTCCTCGACGCTGCCGACAAATTCTTCATCGAGCAGTTCGGCGGCCTTCCATATCCGGCTTGCGCAGTCGGGGAAGCGCGTGCGGCTCAAATGGATCGGACCGATGAACAGATTACCGAGCGCAAAACTCTCGGAGGGAACAACGCCAAGCAGAAGCTCGACGTCTTTGCTGGCATCAATCTGCTCGGAAATCGGTACGCGGGTAAAGCTGTCCGAAGAAGGGTGTTTGTCGTGCTCGGGGAGTGAATAGAAACGATGCGAGGCAAGTCCGCTGATGGCGACGATTGAGCCGGGAACGAGATCAATGCTTATCGGTTCAGGAAAATCGATCATCAGACGTAAATTTCCACGGCGCACCATGAAGCAGTATGAAAAATCGCCCGGATCGAGACGCTTGCTAACAGGGTGGGACGCAAATGACCGGAAAAAATAAACACCGTCCATCCGCACGTCCGCACGTGCATCGCCGGTTGTTGCAATATCCGCAGGCGACGGGCCTGACGTCCTGCTCTTTCTCCTCTCTATCATGGCTGCTTGCTCCCTCCTAAGAGCACAGCCCGATCATGTTTCTGTTTCCCTCGACAGATCAAGAGCAATGTCCACGATCATATCTTCCTGACCGCCAACCATCGCGCGTTTTCCGGCTTCAAGGAGAATTCTGCGCGTGTCCACGCCATAGCGTTCCGATGCCGCTTCGGCGTGCCGCAGAAAGCTCGAATAGACCCCGGCATAACCGAGGCTCAAGGTCTCCCGATCGACACGAACCGGACGGTCTTGCAGCGGGCGGACGAGATCTTCAGCCGCATCCATGAGCGCCAGGAGATCGCAACCATGGTTCCAGCCATAACGGTCGGCAACAGCGATGAAAACTTCGAGAGGTGCATTTCCTGCGCCTGCGCCCATGCCTGTCAGCGAGGCATCGACGCGGACAGCGCCATTCTGAACGGCGGCGATAGAGTTTGCGACGCCAAGGCTCAGATTGTGATGGGCGTGGATGCCGCGCTGGGTCTCCGGCTTCAACACCTCGTCATAGGCGCAGAGACGGGCTGCCACGTCGTCCATCGTCATCGCACCGCCGCTGTCGGTCACATAGACGCAATGGGCACCATAGCTTTCCATCAGCTTTGCCTGCTTTGCAAGCGCTTCGGGGGGGGCCATGTGGCTCATCATCAGGAAGCCGGCGACATCCATGCCCAGCTTTCGGGCGAACTCTATATGCTGTTTTGCGACATCCGCCTCGGTGCAATGGGTCGCAACGCGAACCGAACGTACGCCCGTTTCGTGTGCGCGATGCAAATCCTCAATAGTGCCGATGCCGGGCAGCAGCAGGGTCGTGACAACCGCCTTCTCAACAACCTCGCAAACGGCTTCGATCCATGACCAGTCGGTGCAGGCACCGAAGCCATAGTTGAGGCTTGAGCCGGAGAGACCATCACCATGAGCAATCTCGATGGCGTCGACGCCTGCCCGGTCGAGGGCACGGGCAATGGTGCGGACATTCTCCAGCGTATAGCGATGACGGATCGCATGCATACCGTCGCGCAGCGTTACATCCTGAATATAGAGGGGGCTAGGAACGTTCATGCCGCTACCCGCCATTTCAGGACAAGCGCCTCTGCCGTGCGAAGCGCCGCCGATGTCATAATGTCGAGATTGCCGGCATAGGGCGGCAGGTAGTGGCCGGCACCTTCAACTTCGAGAAAGGTGCTGACTTTGAGTCCGGTGAAAGATCGATCCATTTCCGGCAGATACAGTGGTGCGTTATTACCAATCTTCTCGATCTGCACAGCCTGTTTGAGGCGATAGCCGGGCACATAGGCCTGCACCTCGGCAATCTTGCGTTCAATGGCAGCAGAGATTGCAGCGGGGTCCGCGTCCTCGCAGAGGCAGTGTACTGTGTCGCGCATGATGAGAGGCGGCTCGGCGGGGTTGAGAATGATGATGGCCTTGCCGCGCGTGGCGCCGCCGACGCCTACAATGGCGCGCGCTGTGGTCTGCGTGAACTCGTCGATATTTGCGCGTGTGCCGGGCCCGGCGGATTTCGAGGCGATGGAAGCAACAATCTCGCCATAAAGCACAGGTGCGACGGCATTCACGGCCGCAACAATCGGGATCGTTGCCTGACCGCCGCATGTCACCATGTTGAGATTGCGTTCCGCCGAAAGCCGGTCGAGATTGACGCTAGGCACAACATAAGGGCCGATGGCGGCGGGCGTGAGGTCGATTACTTGTTTGCCATGGGCTTGCAGCACCTCATTGTGGCGCACATGGGCACCCGCCGAAGTTGCGTCGAAGACAATACCGATATCTTGAAACTCAAGCATAGCAACGAGCCCGTCGACACCATCAGATGTCGTCGCCACGCCGAGCCGCTTGGCACGCGCAATGCCGTCCGAAGACGGATCAATACCGACCATTGCCGCCATTTCGAGATGCTTCGACAACCGCATGATCTTGATCATAAGGTCGGTGCCGATATTGCCGGACCCGATAATGGCAACTCGAATCTTACTCACACTTTTCACCCTCCGCGTCTCCTAGTCGAACGAAACATATAGCGGCTCAAAACCTTGCACATGGATGGTGAACCTGTCGCCTGCGGCTGCGTTGGACATGGGGCCGAGCGCGCCGGATAGGACAAGGTCTCCTGCTTCCAGCGGGCGGCCGACTTCGACCATCTTACGCGCAAGCCATTGCACGGCAATGAGCGGATTGCCAAGGCAGGCCGCGCCGACGCCTACTGACACCTGTTTGCCATTGAGCAACATTTCCATGCCGCCAAGGTGAAGGTCGATTTCGGAAAGTTTCTTCCGGTCCTTGCCGATCACGAATTTTGCGCCCGACGCATTGTCCGCCACCGTATCGGCAAGCGTGATCCGCCAATTGGCAATGGCGCTATCGACGATCTCCGCGGCCGCCACCGCATAGTCGATGGCCGCAGCGATTTCATCCAGCCCCGGATCGGCGCTCGAAATCGGTTTCGCAAGAACAAAAGCGATCTCCGCCTCGATCTTCGGCTGCATCAATTCCGCAGTGGCCACGGATGCCGCATCGCTTACATCGTCGATGTCGAACAGCATACCATAGTCGGGTTCGTTCACACCGAGTTGCGTTTGCACGGCGGGCGATGTGAGCCCGATCTTACGGCCTACGATACGCTCGCCCGCCGAAAGACGCCGCCGCGTATTGATCTCCTGAACCGCATAGGCCGAGACAGCGTCGAAACCGGGGGAGGTTTCCGTAACCGGCGGGATGGAAATCCGGTTACGTCGCGCCTCGGCCAAAGCGGCCGCAATAGCCTGAATGTCAGGCATTGGCCGCTCCAAAGAAATCGCCGGTGACGCGATTGAACTCATCGGCATGTTCCCATTGCGCCCAGTGGCCGCATTGCGGCAGGACGAAAAGGCGCGCCCGCGGGATCTGCTTGAGCAACGCAAAAGACATGTCGAGCGGCATGACCTTGTCTTCGCGGCCCCAGATGATCATTGTCTCGTGTGGCACGAAAGCGAGGCGGGGATCGCTCCACAAAGGTTCCATCAATGCCTTGGGATCGGGCCGCATCGGCGGCGTTTCAACGATATGCGGCTGAAGCGCTGCTTTCATGCGGCCTTCGAGAAGCTCGTCGGTGATCTGCGAGGGGTCATAGACAAAGTCCTTTACGAATCCCTTGAGCCGTTCGAGCGTCGGGCCCGCGCCCTCATAGAAGAAGAACAATGTCTTGATCGCTTCGGTGGGGAACTGGCTGAACATCGGAATGCTGCCGCCGGGCCCCATCAGCACCATGCGGTTGATTTTTTCAGGCCGATCCATGGCAAGCCGCAGCGTCACCATGCCGCCGAGCGAGTTGCCCACGAAATGCGCCTTGTCGATACCGAGCGCATCGAGGAATTCACCCATCTTGGTCGCATACCAGCCGGGCATCGGACTCCCTTTCGGCTTGACATCCGATTTGCCGAAGCCGGGCAGGTCTGGCACGAGCACACGAAAGTGCTTTGACAGTTCCTCTATGTTGCGGTTGTAGTTCGACCAGCCGCTGGCACCCGGACCACCGCCATGAATGAGAACCAGCACCGGACCAGACCCGGCTTCGTTATAGTGAATCTTGACGCCACCGGCGGTGACAAACCGGCTCGTGCTTTCTTCCGTGATGCTCATATCATCCCCTGTCGACGAATTTTTCGTCTGTTTCTGTTTTCTATTTGTTATGGCCGTTCAGTTGCAGCGTTTGTGTCCCCACATGCTGATCGCCTCGTGATGCGTCACGCGCCATACCTCGTCGTTGACGGCAATGCCCGCTGTTCCAACCTCGACTTCGAAGCCCGAGGGCGTCGCGGCGTAGAAGGAAACCATCTGATCATTGGTATGCTTACCAAGCGTCATGGTCTGCCGGATACCAAGCGGCTCGATCCGGTCCATCGCGAAACCGACATCGTCCATCGTAGCCATTTCAACCATGAAATGATGCAGACGCTTTGGCGAGGGCAGCGGGGCCAGCGCGAGCGTGTGGTGCCTCGGGTTGCAGTGATAGAACTCTAGCAACAATGTAAACTCCGGCGAGATCGCCATACCGATCGTGTCGGAGAGCTTAAAGCCTAAAAGGCGCGTATAAAAGTCACGCACCTCGTTGATTTTTCCGGCCGAGAGCACGATGTGACCGGCACCTTGCTCACCCGTATCGAAACGGGAAACGCCTGCGGGCGAAACGAAGGGAACATTGGAGAGCGTGGTGGCACCGACATAGATTTCCACCTGAAGCCCTTCCGGATCGGTCAGCACGATCAGGTCGCGCACGCCGCGTTCGGCCTTCAGGTTATCGGAGGCCGGTGCATATTTGACGCCTTCCCTGTCAAGCTTTTCGCGCATGGCCTGCATACCTTCCAAAGTCTCGACTTCGAGGCCGATGAAGGAAATGTCGTCGGCCTTGCCTTCGTCGATCTGGAAACGGAAGGCGCGGTCGTCCATCCGGTAGCGCGCGGAAGTCCCGTTGCTCCGGCTGCGCATCAGGCCGAGAAAACCCGTCATACAATCGTCCCAGGCTTTGAGGTCGCTTGCCTCGATGCCGATATATCCGAGTGATGCCACGCTCATAATGCTGCTTTCCCTTTGCCGTATTTTGCCGCGAGCCCGCCGCCTGCCGATACCGTACCAATGCCCCTGATGCCGATGCCCGCTTCGCAGATTAGCACACCGCCTGTCGCCGGCGCACTGTCGCGGCGCGAGGCGAAATAGACATAGGAACCTGTATATTCCGCCGTCGCCGGAACACGCCCGAGCGGCACGACCGAGGCGACGACTTTGGGCAGATTCAAGCTGCTGATCGCCATCTCCGACAGGCCAAGCGCGGCGGGGCCACGCAAATCCGTGTCGATCGGACCGGGCGCCACGCCGTTGACACGCACGGTCGGCGCAAACTCGAAAGCAAGCTGGCGAATGAGTCCCACGACCGCATGTTTCGACGCGGTATAAAGCACGCCGCCGCCCGCCGGATCGAAGCCGGCATTGGAGACAGTGTAAACGAGCGATCCTCCGGAGCGCACCAGCGCCGGAAGGGATGCCTTGGCGAGCAAGACATATCCCTTCACATTGATGCCGATCAGCTCGTCGAAGGCGGATTCAATCTGCTCATCCGGAGTTTCGTCCAGCGTCACACTGTAGTCCCAGATACCGGCATTGCCGATGGCACAGTCGAGCTTGCCGAAGCGTTCCACGGCGAGCGCAACCGCCGCTTTGTTGTCGGCAAGCGAGCGGACATCGCCTACAACTGTAGCGACCGCATCGCCGAACTGGCGCTCGATTTCGTGCAGCCGGTCCTCGGATCTGTCAAACACGACGATGCGCGCGCCTTCATTGACGAACCTTTCGACAATGGCTCGGCCGAGACCTGAAGCGCCTCCGGTCACCAGCGCAACTTCTCCGGTTAGAAGTCCCATGAGCCTCCCCGCTCTGTGAGGTTATCGAATCTGCTCTAGAAAAGCGTGCTCAAATTGGTTGCGCGAATGAGCGTTTGGTCAAGATAGATTTCCCGCCCACACAACTTCAAGTCATCTCCAACACGACGAATCTTGTCGACGCGGCGACCAACCCACATATTCTCCTCGGTATTGAGACGGCTGCGATACAGTATGAACGCTACTTCAACAGCCGTCTCGTTGCCGGTTATCCGGAGAATGCGTACATTGGCGACGATGTGCCGTGTCCGAGATGGCGGATCTTCCGACCACGCAGAACCAGACTCCATCTTGGCGATACGCATCGTAAGCGAATTCTTGTCGTCGTCGTAGAAAGACATATCGCCAGGCTTCGTGAACTCCTGCTCAATATCGGAGAGTGTCACCGTGCGACGGATCGGCATCCAATAGCTGCAATCCTCTGTCCAGAGATCAAGCCAGGTACGATATTCCCGCCCGTCTATCATTGCCGCCTCGGCATAGAGAAACTGCTCGATCTCGAATTGCAGCTCCATTCGCTGTGAAAGCGAAAGCCTGTCGAGACCCGGCGTTTCGGCCTGTGCGGCCATTGCTTGCGACATCAGACCCTCCCTTTCGGCAAGGCGGGATTGTTCGCCTTGATTTCGTCCCAACTGTCAGCCGTCAGCCAGTTCATCCAGTTGGTGTAAAGCCAGCGTTGCGCATGTTCGCTGATCGCGGTTTCGACGCGGGCCGCACCGCGCTCGTCGTAAAGCACCTCGTCTTGCCCCAGACCCATCGCAAGATTATGCCGGTAGCCACGGGATACGACGCCGCGAGATGTCCGCGTACTCTGACTCCAGTTCTCTCCGTCATCCTGTTCAAGCAGACCGGCCGGACCAAACAGATGCGTGGTGAAGGCGACCTGTTTCTTCTTCATCTCTTCCGGCATCGCCTTGGGAAGGACCGTGAACCACCAGATTTCCGTTTCAAAGGGCCCCCGTGGCAGGCGCAACGAAAGCTGTGTGCCACCGGTCGAGACCCAGAGGTTTGGGAAGATGTTGGGATGCCCCATACAGCGGACTCCCGTAGGTCCGAGCATGTCTTTCGCAAAACTCATCCGAAGCGGCTGCGGGAGCCTGTTCGGATCCTCGGTCATTTTTGCGACGGTAACAGCGAACTTTTCCTCATCGCTCAAAGCGTCGATTTCCGCCTGCCGCTCCTGAGGAATGACCGGGCCGCTGATTGCGTGCCCATATTCTCCAAACATGACCATCTGGTTGTTCGGATGCAGGATTGAGGCAATGTCCAAGATTCCTGAAATGCCGGCCGAGGCATGACTGTATTGCACGTGGTACCAGTCGAACAGATTGTCGACGGCGATCTTCCAATTGCAGTCGATGACGTTTTTCTGGACGCCGTTCACTACTTCAACCGGGCCATTCGCCACAAGCATACCGAGACCAATGCGACCGACTTCGCCCAGATAGTCATAAAGCGGCGGCGTGTCAGGATCGAGGGTCGCAAAATAGAAGCCGTGGAGGTGATCCACTTGCGCAGCCTTGGCGAGGCCCCATTGCGATTTGTCGAAGTCCTTGCGGTAATAGGATGAAAGACCGGGAACGCCGATTAGGTCGCCATTCAGGTCATAGTTCCAGCCGTGATAGGAGCAGACAAAGGACTTGGCATTGCCTTGCTCGGCGCGACAGAGTGCGTTACCGCGATGACGGCAGGTATTGAGAAGCACCTGCACTTCACCCTGCTTATCGCGGACAACGATGACCTGATCTTCTCCGATATACGTGATGAAATAATCGCCGATATTCGGAATCTGGCTCTCGTGACACATGAAGTTCCACGCACGGGCGTAGATGTTCTTCAATTCCAGATCGTATAGCGCCTGATCTGAGAAGACGCGTCTGTCCAATGTGCCATCAGACGGATCAAAATAGGAACAGATTTCCGATTTGCTCGGGGTTTCCCCCGGCTTGCGCTCCAAGTCCATCGCTTCCTCCTCCTGCCCGCCTTGCCGGTTCGTGCCGGTCACGGTTCTTAAGGAAAGAATGAGGGCTCGATACGGAATTGCATAACCTCCCCGTTCGAAAAAATTGATAATTCGTCCGGAATTGGCCGCAAGGCCACAAACAGCTCGGGACGGGGCAAGGCACCCCCGGAGCATTCAAACGCCCCGTCTCCCTGCATTACGGGAACATCGAACGTCCCGCTGCTCCGGATTTTTGCGTCGTCATTGTCAGAGAAGAAAACATCGTTCCGGCGCTGACAGGCGTTCTCCGCAAACCGACCGCGAATGGAAAATAAATGATGATGGGGTGAGTGAAACACAAAGCATGAACGGTGACGAGATGACACCCCCGTCATTTTTAGAAGGAGGAGCAATTACAGTACGTTGCCTGCCGCCACGATCCGTATAAAAGAAATTCAAAAATGCGCCCTTAATCCTAACGCCCTCGTGAGACTTTTTTTCACCATCCATGAACCACATTCTCGCCTCATATGATTTCTAGCGTTCAGTCAGCGGAGGAAATTCTCCTCCACCATTTAGAACTGGAGAGCTGCTATGACGAACATCCGAGGTCTCTTTCTCGCAACATCGCTCGCCCTCGCAACCACAGTGACAGGCGTTTCGGTCACCGCCCTTACCTCAACGGCTCAAGCCGCGACCGCACAGGATCTCAATACCGACGCCAATCAGGCGCTCGAAAAATTGTATAAGTCCAATCCGACTGCCAAAGCCATTTCCGACAAGGCCGTGGCCGTGCTGGTCTTCCCGAATATCGTGAAGGCGGGTCTCATTTTCGGCGGCGCTTATGGTGAAGGCGTACTGAAAGACGGCGCGACCATGAATAAATATTACAACTCCATAACTGGCTCATGGGGCCTGCAAGCCGGTGCGCAGTCCTATGGCTATGTCGTGTTCCTGATGAACAAGAAGGCCGTGAAGTATCTTTCAGATACTAAAGGTCTTGAAATCGGTGTCGGCCCCACAGTTGTCGTGGTTGACGCCGGCGTCGCGAAAAACTTTTCGACCACGTCGCTCAAAGACGATGCCTATGCCTTCGTCTTCGATCAGCAGGGCCTGATGGCTGGTGTCAGCATCGAAGGCACCAAGATCAGCGAGATCAAACGCTAAACTTTAAGCGTTTGATATAAAATAAGCGGCCCCGTCCTCTTGAGAGAGTGACGGGGCCGTTTCATTCCGTCTGCAAGAAAAAACGCCTGATGACGGAACCTGTTGCGTTTCAGACCCTGAGCCGCATCCACTAGTCGGCCGCTGCCTGCGCCGCCTCGTCCTGCACCACAAAACCTTTCCAGGTGTTCATGTATTCAACAAAAGCGGGCCCCAGCCGTTCGTTGCGCAAGTAGGCGCGCGTCACCGGCAGTGCAATGGTTTTGAAATCAGCATCCGCCGCGACGCGCTGCGGGAAATCGTGATGCAGGATGGCGCCGCGTCCGATGAGCGAGAAATCCGCGCCGTGCTCCAACACCTTGCGGCAGGCTTCCGCGCTCATAATCTTGCCCGCCACACCGAGCTTCGCGGTTCCGCGCGGCAAGCCGGCGAACCAGTCGATCAGCGGTTTGTGCGCATAGTCCGCCTCCACCGGCGCTTTGAAGACGTCCCAGAGCGACATGTCGAGATAGTCAATATCGCCCGATGTCATTACCTGCTCGGCGAGCAAAAGCTGCTCGTCCATCTTCATGCCGAAGCGTTCCGGCGAAAGGCGCAGACCGAGCTGAAAATTCTTGCCTGTGCGGGCGCGGATACCTTTGATGATCTCGAAAACAATGCGCGAGCGGTTTTCGAACGAACCGCCGTAACGATCTGTACGCTGATTGGTTTCCGCACTGATAAAGGCGCAGATGATATAGCCATGCGCACCGTGAATTTCGACGCCGTCAAAGCCCGCCTTCTCGCAACGCACGGCAGCGACGATGAAATCCTCGATCAACTGCTCGACTTCCGCCGTCGTCAGGGCCCGTGCGTTTGACTCGGCAAAATCCGACGGACTCACCGGCCGCTCGCCGATCAGTGCTTCGGAACTGCGAAAACCCGCGTGATGAAGTTGCAGCGACGAGAGCGCGCCGCGCGCTCTGATCTCGGCGGCGAGGCGCGTGAGGCCCGACAAATGTTGATCGCCGAACACGCCCATCTGACCCAGAAAACCCTGCCCGACGCGCTGCACATGCGCGGCGCAGGTCATCACGAGGCCGAAGCCGCCTGTCGCTCTGTAGGTGAGACAATTGAATTCGTCTTCCGACATGATGCCGTCGGCATGGCTTTGGCTGTTTGTCAGCGGGGCCAGCATGAAACGGTTTTTCATCGGCTTGCCGCGCGTGAAAGCCAGCGGCTCGAACAGATCAGTCATAGACGTTCCCCGGATTTACAAATGTCGATTTTAAAAATGTCTATCACGCGCGCAGCTTTTCTGAAAGCCGCGCCGACAGCGCCTCGTGGTTGAAGTTTCCGTCCGCGTCGAGCTTCAGCCAGTCGTCCGGCGCAATGCTCTGATAGGGTTCATAGAGTTTCACGCCCGTCGAAATCAATCCGGCAACAAAGCTGAAAGCGCTTTTGGCCGTCACCAGAACGTCGCTCATCGCAAGATTATGCACGGTCTCAAAAACATCAAGCCCGACATGAAGGTGACATCCTAAATCAGCAAAGAGCTTGAAATCTTCCGCGCGTCCTTCCGAATAGATATTCACCCGCACGGTCCTACCCTTGGCGGCGAGTACCGCGAGCACTCTGTGAAGGATTTTCAAAATCCGCTCATCGCTCGTGAAACGATCCGCCGTGGCGGCATCCCTCAATGACACATCGCCGCGACGGATGTGCACGGCGACGGTCATATCCTCATCGCCCCTGTGCAGGGCAATGCCGGATTTGTCATGGCTGCGATACTTCTCCCGCAATGAGGGAAGGATAGCGGCATACATTTCCGGATGCGCATTGCAGATACCCTGATAATGCTGTGCCTCGACGACAATCCCGTCGCGTTTCCAGAGCGCCGCCCGATCAAGAAACTCTTTGACGCCCACCGCACCTTGCATCGGCGTAATGACGCGCTCGCCCGCTGCGAGTCCAAAAAACTCTTCCCACTTTGTGGTCCACGCGGCCTGATCACCCTCGGCATGTTCGACAAACTGAAACGGTGTGTGAAGATAGGCGATACCGCTAGCCCGCGCGAATGCCATCGCGGAAATACAGGCATTGGCCTGCGCCCCGCCGCCATCCCGCTTGCCACGACAGGTGATCGCAAGCGTTGGCGACACGCGACCCTGCTGCACCAAATCATAAAATTGCAGATCGTTGGGGACGCGCCTGAGCTTTTTGTAAAGTCGCAACAGTCCCGGCATCTTGCCCCGTCTCGAATGGCTCTATTGAGCGCGAGCTAAACAGGATCATTTTACAAGGTCAATAGCTTGCGGCACTCTGTCGGCAACAGAAAACCAAGAAGAGATCAGGGACAAGATGAGCGACCCCGCAACCAATACCGAAACACTGGCCCAGCGCGTCATTGAGGCTATGACAACGCCCAAGCGCCGCGTGCGGCCCCGTATCGCCGAAGCCTTCCACGATGCAACCGACCTCGAAGTCGAAACGCCTTGCGGGCCTGTGATGAGTTGGCGGCTCGGCAAAGGTCCAGCAACGCTCCTCGTGCATGGCTGGGAAGACGACAACTGCCTCTGGGGTCCCATCGCTGACAAATGCGCCCAGCTTGGCCGCGCCGTCGTCGCGGTCGATCTGCCGGGCCACGGTTTCACGAAAGCCGCCATGGCCCGCCCGCATCAGATCGCCGAAGCGCTTGTCGCGGTCGCTGCCGCGCAAGGCCCCATTGACACCATCGTCGCGCATTCCTTCGGCTGTCTTGTCTCGATGATAGCCATCGACAAAGGCCTCGATGTCAAACGGATCGCGATGATCGCCACACCTTTGATGCGCACCTCGCGACGCTGGGAACGACTCGCTGACAAAGGCGTGCCCGACGACGTGATCGAGCGCGTGAAGGAAATCATCGAACGTGAGGAGAGCACGCCGCCGCCTTATGACATGGAAGCCGAAGCGGAAAAGATGACGGTGCGGGCGCTCTTTATGCATTCGCTCGATGACGATGCCTGTCCGCCTGAAAATTCGCAAAGCCTCAAGCGTCTCTGGCCGCAGGCAAAACTTGTTCTCACCGATGAGCTGGGTCACCGGCTCATCGCACAGGACAGCGCCACGCTCGACCGCATCATTGATTTCATCGAAGGGTTCGAACCATAAGAAAAAGGGCACCGCCGGGATGCCCTGAATCCTATTTCGATTTGCTGTAGTTCGGTTTGCCGCCGATCTTGTGGGCGGGCTTGCCGCCGCCCATGCCTTTCGGTTTACCTTTGTAAGCAGGCTTGCTCGGCCCACTTTTCGGGCGATCCGAAAAGCTCAGGCGCTGACCGGGATTGCGTACATCGCCGCGATCTGGCCGTGAAGAGTCAGGGCGCGCTGCGCCTTCCGGCTTCGGCTTACCTTCATATTTTGGCTTGCCCTCGTATTTCGGCTTACTCTCATGTTTCGGCTTGCCCTCATATTTCGGTTTGCCTTCATATTTGCTTTTGGGCTTTTCAGAGCGTTCAGCCGACGGGTGAAAGTCCGGTTCCGGCGTGAAGGCAGGACGCTGATCGCGCGGCTCCCATTTCTTCTTCGGGCCCTCTTCGCGCTTCTCGTAATTTTTCTTCTCGCCGAAGGGACGCTTGGCGGCATAGTCGCGCTTCTCGCCGCTCCCATGTTTCTCGGTAGAGTCCCGCTTGGCCCATTCCTCTTTCGAAGGTCGCTCCGCGCGGAGCGCACGTTCTTCACGCGCCGGAGCCGCTTTCGGTTCGCTCAGTTCTGCGCCGGGTGCCATCGGTTCGATGCGCACTTCACCCTTGGGCACTTCGCGCACAGCATTGAGGAAGCCTTCAGCGGCCACGCCTGCCACTTCCACCCGTGTCTCGTGTTCGAAAATACGGATAGCGCCGATCTCGCGTTTCGTGACGCCGCCCTGACGGCAGATCATCGGCAACAACCAACGCGCATCGGCGTTCTTGTCACTGCCCACATTGAGCTTGAACCAAACGCTGCCACCGTCCATCGGCGTTCCCGCCTTGGGGCGCGGGGGACGGGTGCCACGCTCTTCGCGAGGCGCGCGTTCGTCCTGCGGACCACGATCCGCATCACGTTCGCGACGGCCTTTGCGTTCGCCGCGCGGCCCATCATCCCGCATATCGCGCGGGGCAGGCCCTGAATCGTTTACATCTTCGGCAGCGGGTAGTTGCGCGCGATACATGCGCGCCAGAGCCATCGCAATGTCTTCGGCCGAGCGCACGGCAAGCAGCGCTGTGGCCATTGCCTGATCTTCTTCCGAATGCTCGCCGGTAAAGATCGCGCTTTCCATCAGACGCTCATGGTCGAGCTTGCGAATGTCGTCAGCGGATGGCGCCAGTGGCCAGCTCGGGCTAACGCGCGCATTGCGCAGCAGGATTTCCGCCTTGCGACGGCGCGAATGCGGCACCAGCAAAACGCTGACGCCCTTGCGGCCCGCGCGACCTGTACGGCCTGAACGATGCTGCAACACTTCCGGGTCATGCGGCAGATCGGCATGAATGACCAGCCCCAGATTCGGCAGGTCGATGCCACGCGCGGCAACGTCGGTTGCCACGCAAACGCGGGCGCGTCCGTCGCGCAGAGCTTGCAGGGCATGGTTGCGCTCGCTCTGGCTCAACTCGCCCGACAGCGACACGGCAGAGAAGCCGCGCTCCTGCAAAACCGCATGGAGATGGCGCACAGATTCACGCGTGTTGCAGAAGACAATGGCCGAGGGAGACTCGATATAGCGCAACACATTGACAACAACATGCTCAAGATCGCGCGGGGCGACAGCAATGGCGCGATATTCGATATCGGCATGGCCGCGTTCGCCGCCACCGGCTTGAATGCGGTGCGCATCGCGCTGATAGGTTTTGGCCAGATGCACGATTTCTTTGGGTAAGGTCGCCGAGAACATCAGCGTGCGGCGCTCGGACGGCGTTGCCTGCAAAATAAATTCGAGGTCTTCGCGGAAACCGAGATCGAGCATTTCGTCGGCTTCGTCGAGCACAACGGCGCGAAGCGAGCCGATGCGCAGACGGCCGCGCTCCAGATGGTCACGCAAACGGCCTGGCGTGCCGACAACGATATGAGCGCCTTCGTTCAGACGACGCGCCTCGCCCTTGGGGTCCATGCCGCCAACGCAGGAGACGACCTTCGCGCCGGCCTGAGCATAGAGCCATGTCAGTTCGCGGTGAACCTGAAGTGCCAGTTCGCGCGTCGGCGCGACCACAAGCGCCAGCGGCTCGTCGGCGCGACCGAGATATTCTTCCTCGCCCAGCAGTGTCTTGCCGATGGCAAGGCCGAAGGCGACCGTCTTGCCGGAGCCTGTCTGGGCCGAGACGAGCAGATCGCGCCCGTCGGCTTCCGCCTCCAGTACAGCAAGCTGCACGGGGGTCGGATCATTATATTCTTTTTCAACGAGAGCACGCGCAAGCGGCGCTACGGTCGGAGGAAATGCCACGGGGTTCCAGCCTTATTTGCCAAGAGGGTCCCGCACACCAAGGGGCGGATCAATCACACGCCAGTCGGGAGATGCGGGCAATAGCGCGAGCCCGTCTCTCAGTCACGCAGTAAGTTGACGCAACTGGCCGAAAACGCCTCGATCCGGCGCATTTCGGCACCAAAACAGCCATATCGCGACGTTAGACCGCAGCGCGGCCAACCGCAATCGTCCCGACCAAGCCATGACCATCCCCCCTGCTGATGCGGTGTTCAGCATGGAGAAAATCATCCCTTCACAAACGGGTCAGGCTTTCGGCTGCCGATGTGTACCGTCAAGCGTCAGAAGATCACCGTATAGATCGGGGCGGCGGTCGCGGAAGACGCCCCATTCGATCCGTGTACGCCGGTTCGCCTCCAGATCGAATGTATGGGTCAGCACCGCTTCCTCCGTCTCGCCCGCTTCCGCCACTTTGCCGCCTGTGTTGTCGGCAATGAAGGACGAGCCGTAAAACGTGATCTCACAGGTCCGGCCCACTTCGCGCCCGATGCGGTTCGACGCCACCACCGGCGTCAGGTTCGCCGCCGCATGGCCTTGCATGGTGCGCTGCCAATGGTCACGCGAATGGATTTTGGCGTTATGCGGCTCCGAGCCGATGGCAGTCGGATAGCAGATAATATCCGCGCCTTTGAGCGCCAGCAGCCGAGCGGCTTCCGGAAACCACTGGTCCCAGCAGACCGCCGCGCCGATGCGTCCGACCTTTGTGTTCCAGACCTGCAAGCCGGTATCGCCCGGCGAAAAATAGTATTTCTCGCCATAGCCCGGCCCGTCGGGAATATGCGACTTGCGGTAAAGCCCCAGCACCTCGCCGTCCGTGTCGATCATCACGAGCGTATTGTAGAGCGCCGAGTTCGCACGCTCATAGACCGAGACAGGCAGCACAACGCCGAGGCGCTTTGCCACCTCCCGCATCTTTTTGACGGCGGGATTGTCCTCGATCGGCACTGCCAGATGCAGCAGATCCGGTGCCGTATCCTTGCAAAAATAATGAGTTTCGAAAAGTTCCTGCAACAGAATGAACCTTGCGCCTTTTTCAGCCGCCCGCGTCACCATCACTTCCGCCTTGGCGATGTTCTCCTCGCCGTCCGTGCTGCACGCCCATTGAGTCGCCGCTACCGTCAGTTCGCTCATCCTGCCATCCTGTTGGTCGCTTCATGCGCCCGGCAAATATAGCTGCCCTCGATATAAAATATCGTTGTGACCCTTGTAACCTTCCACCCGCTCATACCGTAAATATGTTAGCATGTGTACGAGGAGGATCCCAAGCATGTCTGATGCCAATCCTGTACCGCCCGAGATCGCGCATCCGCTTTTTGTCCGCATCACCCATTGGATCAATGCGCTGGTGATGCTCCTGATGATCACCAGCGGCTGGCGTATCTATAACGCATCGCCGCTGTTTGATTTCACCTTTCCCCGTGAGATCACGCTGGGCGGCTGGCTCGGCGGCGCGTTGCAATGGCACTTCGCCGCCATGTGGCTTTTGTTTATCAACGGTCTTGCCTATCTCATCTACGGTCTTGTCAGCGGTCATCTGAAGCGCGTCCTGCTGCCGCTCGCACCGCGCAGCATCTGGAACGATTTTCGTGCCGCGCTCACCTTCAGGCTCGATCACACAACGGGCCGCTACAATGCCGTCCAGAAACTTCTCTATTTCGGCGTGCTCGCACTGGGTGCCCTCATCGTTTTATCCGGCCTTGCCATCTGGAAACCTGTGCAGTTCTGGTATCTCGCCGCTTTGTTCGGCGGCTATGAAGGGGCGCGTCTTGTCCATTTCATCTGCATGTCCGGCATCGTTGCCTTCATCGTAGTGCACCTCGCGCTCGTTCTCCTTGTCCCCTCGGTCCTCCTGCCGATGATCACAGGCCGCGCCCCCAAGGCAACGGAGACCGCCAGATGAAACGCGACCGCAATCTCATCGACGCGAGACTCGCCGATCTCAAACCGGAACTGAAACGCATCGAGCGCCGCCTGTTCCTGCGTCAGAGCCTTTCGCTCGGTGCACTCACCATGCTGTCCGGCTGCGACATCAGCGACAATAATGCCGTGCAAACCGTGCTCGACACCATGTCGCGTTGGAATGACGGAGCGCAGGGCCTGCTCTTCAGCAAGGCGCGACTTGCCAAGACCTATAGCGAAGCTGACATCACCGATCCTTTCCCGTTCAATGCGTTTTATAGCGAGGACGAAGCGCCGGTTATTGACGGCGCGACCTACCGTCTCCAGCTTTCCGGCAAAATCGAAAACAAAAAACCATGGTCCGTGTCGGACCTGCGCAAGCTGCCGCAGGAAAGCCAGATCACGCGTCACATCTGCGTCGAAGGCTGGAGCGCCATCGGCCAATGGAGCGGCGTCCCCTTCCACCATTTCCTCAAGCAGATCGGCGCAGACACCACCGCCAAATATGTCGGCTTCAAATGCGCAGACAAATACTATACCAGCATCGACATGCCGACAGCACTCCACCCGCAAACCATCATCGCTCTGGACTGGCGCCAGGGTGAGTTGCCAACCAAATACGGCTACCCGATGAAACTCCGTATCCCGACGAAGCTCGGATTCAAAAACCCCAAACATATCGCCGAAATTTTCGTCACCAACGACTACCCCGGCGGCTACTGGGAAGATCAGGGCTACAACTGGTACAGCGGCAGCTAATATGCGCGAACGTCATTCGCTGGTGCCATGTGTGCCCACGGCCTAAATATTTAGCTCGTTCACCGTACCGAGAAACTCACCGGACCGAGCATAACTTGTGCGCCGTCCGCACGCGTCACCTCCGCGTCGAGCACATATTGCCCCCGCTTCACGGCCCATGAAAAATCCCCGCCCTCCGTCGTGCCGATGACCTCATCGTTCACCACCCATGTCACTTTGTCCTCAGGCGTCACCGAGCCGAGGATAAAGCGGAACGATTGCTTGTCGGCGGGCAGACGCGGATCGAAAGCAAGACGCAGATTTTCCGACGGCTGCTGGATGAAGGGCGCGGAACTACCCTCATCTGGGGATTGCATTTTCGACGACGCCGATTTCAAGTCGACGATCTGGTTGCAATCTCCGCATGGGAACACGTGGGTTTCCTGCAAGAAAAGCTCGTTATCGAGCGCCATTTTCGAGCTGTTCTGGTCCTTGTTGAGATAGGCGAATAGTCCCCGTAGCACAAGCGCCGGACCCGTCGACCCCGTGATCCCGTCAGTCGGCGACTGGTCGAGATTGCCCATCCATATCCCCACCACATAGCGGCTGTCATATCCCAGCGCCCAGGCGTCGCGGTAATCCGTCGAGGTTCCGGTTTTCACAGCCGTCTGGACAGGCAGATCGAGCAGCGAATAGCGTCCGAATTCCAGCGACCGTGCCCAGGGGTCCGACAGGATATTACTCACCATCGACGCCGCCTGCGCACTCACAACCCTTCTTGTTTGCTCTTTATACAGATTGTTCTCTTTCAATGCCACCAGAGGCTTCGTCATCCCCTGATTGGCCAGCGCCATATAGCCCCGCACCATTTCCAGAAGTGAAACTTCGCCATTTCCGAGCGCCAGTCCGTCGCCGTAAAATCCTGCCGTTCTCGTGAGGCTCGCGAAGCCAAACCGGTGCAGAATTTCCAGATAATGATCCGGACCGACAAAGTTCACGGCATGGATCGCCGGTATATTCAACGAATTGCCGAGTGCTTGGCGCACCGACACTTCGCCGTAAAACTGATGACTGTAATTGTTGAACTGATGCATACCGGTGCCAACAGCTTCTGTTAGCGGCGCATCAGCAATACGCGTGCCGGGCGACCATCCGGCATCGAAACTCGCCGCATAGAGAAAGGGTTTCAGCGCCGATCCTGGCTGACGCGGAATGAGCACGGCGTCGAGATAGCGCCCCGGTGTCTTCGTATTGGGTGAGGCACCGGCGACAACCCATGCCAGTATCTCCCCCGTCCGCTGGTCGGCGATCAGCGCCGCCGCATTGTTGACACGCCGTCCCTTCAGCATCACCATGCGCTGATCAAGAAGCGCTTGAGTGAACTGCATCAAACCGCCATCAAGTGTCGTACGCACGCTTTGCGGCCTTGTGACCCCGTTCGCATTTTTCAGTTGCTGCTCGACATAGTTCCGGAAGTGACCGATGGCCGCGTCCTGCTTCGTCCGCGCCAGCTCCAGCGGCGCATCGATAATGTTTTCCCACTCGTCACCGTCGAGAAGGCCGAGATGCCGCATCTCGTTGGCCAAATGCACACTGCGTTTGTCGAGAAAGCGCGCACCGTTCTTGTAGGGATCAAGTCCTGATGGCGCGCGCGGCAATATGGCGAGCGTCAGCATCTCGCGACCATCAAGCGTGTCGGGATCGCGGTTGAAATAGAAATGCGATGCCGCGACAACGCCACGACGGTTCGAGGCATAGGGCACCTGATTGAGATAGAATTCCAGAATGTCCGATTTTGTCGCCATATGCTCAAGCCGTTTCGCGTCGAAACCTTCAAGCCATTTCGACCAGAGCGACCGCGGGCGCGGCACCCGCATCCGCACCACCTGCTCCGTGATCGTGCTCGCCCCGCGCACAGTCCGGCCAGCGCGCAGGCCTTGCCAGACAGCGTGCACCCGCGCGGCCCAGTCAACACCGTGATGAGAATAGAACCGCCGGTCCTCCGCCGTCAGCACTGCTTGCTTCAGACGTTGCGGTATTTCATAGAGCGGTCGTTGATCCTGCACATTCCATTGGCTCGCATCTTCGGCAAGCGGATGACCGTCCCTATCGGTGAGCACCTGATGCGATGAGGCGACCTGCAAGCGAAAAGCCGATTCATCGGCAAGGTTCATCCATGTCGTTACAGACAAAGCCCCGACACCGACGAACAGAAACAGCGACAGCCAATGGACGAACGTCCAATGCCGCCAGGCATCAGACCTCCACTCACTCGACGCAATGCTCCAGCGCAACCATGCCATGATGGTCTACTCCGTGACGGTCAGGCGTCCCGCTGTGCCGTTGCCGAAGACGTCGGGGTCGTACATCTCTTCGGCCTTCACCGCGCGATGGGCAAACTCGCCCGTTGCGACGGCCTGCGCCATATAGCTCAGATGATAGTTGCCCGCGCCCAGATAATCGGAATAGAAGCGCACGCTCTCGTCGCGCATTTCCTGATGATAGAAGGACCAGTAACCCGATGCATATTCGATCCAGTCGCTGAATGTTCTGATCCGGCTGTCGGCGGGCGCTTCGATAGTCGCCTTGTCGGCATCCACATTCGACGTGGTGGCCAGATCGCGGTTCACGGGCTCAAGTCCGCCCGGCACCGGATCGTTCACGACAACAAAATTGCGCGCAGCAGGCAGCGACACGAAAATGTCAACGCGCACCAGCTCACCGCGTTTGACCGACGCGACATCGTCCAGCAACACGCGTTTGCCGTCCCGCTCGACGCTGTATTCGCGGCGAATGTCGATGCCGCTGTTCACCGCTTCCGTCACGCCGCTTGTCGGCGCATAGGAGAGGCGCGTCGCATAATAGATGCGGCCCTCGCCCTCGCGTTTGATGTCGAGCGTCGTTTTACGGCCCACATCTTTGGCGTCGATCTCATGCATCACTGTCACCGGTTTTGCTTTGAGACCGTCGATCTTCGCTTCGCCAATCAGTGCATCACCAAGCGCAACCGTCAGATTGACCTTCGGGTCCACGGCCTCGAAGGCAGCCGCATAATCGGCAAGGGCGTTGGCGCAGAACATATTTTCCTGCGTGTTGCCCCAATAGCCTTCCTTGCGCTGGCTCTGCGAGATCGAACGCACGAGTTTATATGCCACATCAAAAATATCCTTGCGCTTGCCTGCTTTGGAATAAGCCACGAGCGATGACAGGATAGCGCAGTTGTCGCGCAGAGGCGTTGCGAGAATACGCGCGAAGCCCTCGCCCTGATCTTCGGCAAAAGAAAACTTGCCGGAGGTCTGGTTGGAGTGAGCGAGAATGAAGTCGACCCGCTCTTTCGCGATCTTGTCGCCGGTTCCGTCCTTCAGCGACAGTGAGGCCTGCAACACCATCGCATTGCCGAAAAGGCCCATCGTCTTGAAATCCGGACGCAGGCGTTCGATGTCACGCGCTGTCACCCGACTCTCCCGTGCCAGCGCGGCAAGCGCCACGGCGCGTACCGACGAAATCATCTGCGCGCTGTAATAATCCGGTGCGGTGTCTTTGCGCAGAAACTCTTCCAGATAAAGGTTGAGCCGTTCACTCACAGGCTCTGGCACGTCCGTTTTTCGATCTTCGAGCCATGTAAAGCCAAGCGCCGTATATGCGGAGAGATAAGGATCGACACGATCATTCGACGCGACCCAGTAAGCCATGCCGCCATTGGGCGCCTGAAAATCAGCGGCACTTGTCAGTGTCGCCTTAAGCGTCGAGGCTGCATCTGCCCATTGCAGATCGTCAGGCAGGTAGGAGCGCAAGGCGGCAAAGTTCGCCGCCATCACGCCTTTGGTCAGGCGCTGCTCCCAGCAATAGAACGGGTAATAAGCGATGTAACGGAAGGCCGAGGCCACATCCGTGATGACGGTCGGGCTCAGTGTCACGGATATGTCGCCTGCATCGGGACGGATCGCATCGGGGAAGGCAACGGGTGTCGTTACATTGTCTTTGTCTGTCGTGCCATATTCAGCAGCGGTCACGAGATCAATGCCTTTGCCGACCGGCAGCGTGAAGAGATAACCGTCTTTGTCGACGGTATCGCCCGCCGTCACTTTGTAGATGATCTTGCCTTGCGGCACATCGCGACGCATTGCGATGAGACCTGCTTTCATCGGGAGAAAGACTGTGCTGCGCGCGAAGGGTTCGAGTTTCACTTTCTGCTCGACGGATTTCACTTTGTCTTTGCCGTCGATGTCACCCGCCGCTTCGATCCGCACCGTGACTTCACGTGGGCGATCCGTCCGGTTCATCACGCTGAAGCCCGCTGAAAAATCGTCGCCCTCCAGAACCTGATTGGGCATGACGGGGCGGATTTCCGTCGGACGGTTCACTTTGAAATCGGCTGTGCCGAGACCTGCCGTTTCGTCCGGTGTCACGGCAAGTGCAAGCACGCGCCAGCCTGTGAGATTGTCTGGTGCCTCGAAGTCAACCGAGGCATTGCCTTTGGCATCCGCAATGATCGACGGGTTCCAGAAGGCGACAAATTTGGACACGTCGCGGAATTTGAAATCGACGCCACCGTCGCCACCTGGATTGGCCCCCTTTTTTTCAAACTTCTGTCGTCCGACCAGATTGAGCAGCAGGTTGTAGTTGCGCACGTCGAGACTGTCGAGGCGATAGAAACCACGATAGGGATCGAAATATGCATCGCCTCCGGTAACGAGATCAAACACAGCCTGATCGAGAACAGCCACCGCAAACTCGATAGGCTTGCCTTCGCCCTTGTGGCGCGGCGCGGCGTGGAGGTCCACCCTCACCTTGTCGCCCGGACGATACTCGCCCTTGTCCGATTTGGCGGTAATCATCATTTCATTGAACGGATCCGTGACCGGCACAGCGATATAACCCATGCGGAACGCAGGCTTGCCGAGGTCTACCATGTTTTCATCAAGCGGCTTGTCCGCGCGCGGACTCACCAGAACGATCGAGACATAAAATCCCGGTGCATAGTCCGGCTTCACCGGAAATTCGAGAATGGGCGTCGAGCTGTCGAATGTTTTGACGAAACTGTCGATGACGCCATAGCGTTCAATCGTCACAAGTGCCTTCGCATTGGGATAAGGATTCTTGATCAGATAGCGCGCCGTGTCGCCGACTTTATATTTTGGCTGCTCGGGAAAAATCTGTAGCGCAGTGTCAGGCTCGCTGTCCCAGAGCACAACATTGCGGCCCGTCACCCAGAAATCGCTGGTGGCCTTGTGCGTTTTCTTTGTTGTGCCGGTGACTTGCGCGACGAGACGATATTCGCCCGCCTCGCCCGGCGTGAAGTTGCAGGTCTGTGGCTCAAGCGTCGATGTGCCTTTGCAGGTTCCGGCCTTGTCCCATGTCGTGTTGTAGACCGTCTGATAGACGTTGCCTGCCGATTTGACGCGTGCCGCAGTCACATTCTTGCGCAGAATTTCGATGGCAACGTCCGCTCCCTTGGCGGGAGCACCCGCCGGATCGACGACGATATAATTGTAAGCGGCTTCCTTGCCCGCCTGAAAGATCCATGCGGTCGGCTTCAGCCCGACAAAACGGTCGGTTGAAGCAAAGGTCGCGCTGGCCGAACTCGCAATCGACTTGCCGCGATCATCCGCGACAGCCACTTCGAATGTCAGTTTGCCGTAGCTCTGGTTCGGCTGGTCTGGAATCTTAACCGACACTTTGGCAAGCCCGTCATTATCGAGCGGCTGCTCAAGCTGTGCGATCATGCGTTGCGATGTGTCGCTCGCTTCGAAATTGGAAAAGTCGAAGCTCGCGGCAACGGGATGGTCCGATTGCATGACCTGCGGATCGAACATGGCGGTGACACGCGCCGTTGCGTTGGTGTAAGCGCCGCCCGAATGAAGCGCGGCCTTGCCCTCCACGTCCGCCGTCTGATCGGGCGCAAATGTCGTGCCGTTTACGCTTGTTGTGACGCGGAAGGACGCGGGCGTGAAGTCGCTAACCAGCACCTGCATCGGTTTCCACGCGTACCAGCCATCGCCGCCGACTGCGCCTTCGTCAACATCGTAATTATCTATGTCGGGCGCTGTCGCAAAGAGCTTTTGCAAAATACGGAAACGATACCAGCCGACAGCACCGTTTTTTGACAAGGCGAATTCGCCGGACGTCGCGCCGAATTCATTGAGCGGGATGTCTTTGGTTTCGGCGACGAGCTTGCCCGTCGGGTCGATCAGTTGAACGCGATATAGCGACGACGGCGCCGGCGTCAGGCCTTCATTGCCCTGCCCGCGCACGTATATCTTGTACTGGATCGTATCGCCCGCTTTGTAAACACCCTGAGCCGTTGTGCCCCAGACGCGCATATGTTCCTGCGCGGAGGCGCTGTTGGGCCAGATCGTTTCGCCCGACGCGCGATAGGTGTCGGCTTCAAACTGGTAATAAAGCGGCAACAACGCCACGTCGTCGCCCTTTGTCGCTTTGATCGTCAAGGCGGTGTCGCAGGGCGACTCCCATTGTCCGGCCTTGGGCGCACGACCCGGCAGGCTTGCCAGACCATTTTCGTCGGTCATGGCGAAAGCCTGTTCCAGTGCAGGGACCCATGTGCCGTCGAACTTCGACTGGCACAACATGCTGAACAGCGAGCCGTCAGATGTCAGCGATACGCGCACGCCGGAGACAGGCGCACCTGTGACCATATCCGTCACCCAGACGAAAGAATTGAAGTGGCCGAGTTTGGCGTGCAGCGCGAAAGGCGTGACCTGCGCGAAGACAAGCGGCGCTTCTTTCTGTGTGGCCGGTTCAGTTGTGAGCCTGCCGAGAACCGCACCGGATTTTCCCTCCAGCATCCCGCGCACGCCGAAGGGCAGGGCATATTGCACATTGCGGATCGGGTCGAGTTGCTCCTTGAATGACAATCCGTTCTGCACGCCCTTCTCCGTGAGGCGCGAGAATGTAAACTCTCTTCCAGTGAGATTGTTGACATAGAGAGGTATGTCGCTGTCGATGGATTTTTCCAGAACAGAAACCGGATTGGGCAATTCGAAATTTGCCGGACGGTTATCCATGCGCCAACGCGCAGACAGACCGCCTTCCAGCGGACGCCCGAACACGTCAACGAGCTTGACGTCACCCGGCTTCAGGCTCACTTCATAATCGCGGTCGGAGCGCAGATAGATCGGGAAGCGCCCTGTATAAGTGTCGCCCTTGTTGCGACCGCCCCATTCATAATAGCCGCCTGTCTCGTCGAGATTGGCGTCGGCAAAAGGATCGCTTTCCGGTGTGGCCTTGCCCAGTTCCGGCGATATGTCTACGCGCTCTTTGATCTGCCGAAGTTGCACGGGCGAGGAGAAGACGAGCCGCACGGTTTTCCACGGTCCGCAAAGCGCCTCCGGCTTTTTGTCAGGCGTGATCTCGATGGTGTTGCCCTGATTGTCCTCGCAGCGTGCTCCGAGAAATTTGAATGCGGCAAAGGTCGCAAATGATTTGATCTGCCTTTCACCGATGCTCTGCTCGCTCCCCAGACCCGAAACGAGACCCGGCAACATTTTGAGTTCGGCGCTTGTGTCAGCAGGCAGTGGCGCTGCGGGCACGATCATCCATGTGCGCCGCGCCCATTCCTGCGGCGCGGGTGTGTTCTCGCTGCGGAACCACGGAATATACGACCAGAGGCGTTTGAAAAATCCGAGAATGCCGGGCTCGCGCGGTACGACGACAAGCGCGTCGTCGGGCGCTTTGGCATAGTCCGGCCCTTCGCTCACTTGGACGCCTTGTGTGCCACCGCCATTTTCTGTCCAGACAAATTGCAACGCGCGCAGCAGGCTGTCCCGGCGCACCGGCTGATTGAACGTCACCATGATCGTGGGTGTTTCAGGACCGGTCCAACCATTGAACTCGGCACGGTCGAGCGCGACGCGGCTCGTTATGAAGTCATGGTGAAAAGGCGCGGCCAGTGTCGTGCCGTCCTGCGCGACGATGCCGGGATTGACGGTCATCTGATAATGCGTGGACATCGTCATGTTTTCGCCGTCGCCCAGCTGGCAGGCGAGCGCACGATCATTCAGCCAGCGCCATTCGCAGGCGAGTTTGGGTGAAATCTCGATGGGTATTTCGTTGTCCTTGCGCTCCATCCGGCCAAGTGGCACGACGGCGCGGTCAAACTCGATAACCAGTTGGCGCTGCGCAGGTACGTCCTCGCCAGACGGCGTGATGCGCGCAACGGTGAGATTTCCGTCGGCAAGTGCAGCGCCCGCTCCTCCGCCTCCCACGAATGCCAATACGCAAATGACACGCAGAGCGGGACGAAGAAAGGCGGCCATGATCTGAACCTTCGGGTGGGATCGTCTGAGATGGAAGGAGCATACACGCCGGAGGCGCATAAAACAGGTCCGGCTTGTGTCTCTCCACAACTTTAAACTGTCACCTGATGGCGGGATTGTGGCAATGCACACGCCCAATCAAAAGGCGGATCAAAAAATCAGGTTTGAGCGTCTGATCGTCAAAGCACTCATGTGCGCGCTCACCTTCGGTTGCGGTTCTAGGCATTGCGCGCCATCAGCCCGCCATCGACGGGAATGGCCACACCGGTGATGTAGGACGCCGCAGGCATACAAAGGCTCACAGTGATATGCGCCACTTCCTCTGGCCGACCATAACGGCGCAGAGCAGTGCGGCGCTTGGCGTAGATTTCTTTCTGATCATCGGGGATGCCTTGCGTCATGCCTGTCGAAATCGGACCGGGACAAACGCAATTCACCGTGATGCCTTCCTTGCCGAGTTCGACGGCCAGCGCACGCGTCAAACCTGTGACACCTGCCTTAGCGGCGGAGTAAGCGCTGTCGAGCGCCGTCGCGCCCAGCGCTTCGGTGGACGCTATATTGACAATGCGCGGACTTTTCGACTTGCGAAGAAAGGGAAGTGCCGCGCGGATGATGCGCTGATGCGCCGAAAGACAGACCGACACCATGCGCTCGAACAAGGCATCATAGCCCTCATTGTCGATCTGCAAAAATCCGGAAATGCCCGCATTGTTGACGACAGCATCAAGCCCGCCGAAATGCGCCGCGATTTCGGCGACCACTTTTTCGATCTCCGCTTTGTCGCCCACATCGAGTTTCCAAGCTTTCGCCTTACCGCCTCTGGCCACAATGGCACTCGCCACGGCTTCCGCGCCTTCCAGCGTATAGTCTGTCACAGCGACATTTGCGCCTTCGGTCGCAAAAACTTCAGCGGTTGCCCGCCCCATGCCGCTCGCTGCACCTGTGACGAGTGCGGTGAGGCCAGCAACGGACCTGCTTGCATCACTCATTTCAATTCCTCCGCTCCTGTTCGGATCGTCTCGTCGAGATATGCGATCCGGTCGCCGTCTTTTCAGATGCACAGCGTTTCACGTTTGGTCGATATGTTGATCATTTGATTTTGTATTCAGAGAATGAGGCCGCCATCAACGGGGATCGTCTGACCCAGCACATAGGATGCAAGCGGCGAGGCAAGGAAAAGCGCAACGCCCGCCATGTCGCGCGGCGTGCCGAGGCGACGCATCGGAATGCCCTGAATGCTGCCTGCGAGACGCTCGGGATTTTCCGTGGTGACTTTTGTGAGTTTGGTGTCGACCAATCCCGGCGCGATGCCGTTGACGCGGATGCCGTCTTTTGCCCAAGCTTCGGCCAGCGTGCGCGTAAGGCCGACGGCACCTGTCTTCGATGCGTTATAGGCGGGATTGCCGCGCGTCGAATGGAACGCGGCGGTTGAACTCACCGTGATGAGCGAGCCTTTGCTCGCAGCAAGCAACGGATGAAACTTGATCGCGCAAGCCATCAGGCTGTTGACATTGACGTCCATCACCTTCTGGAAACCATCCATCCTGAATTCGCCGCGCTGGTAGATCACCGTGCCCTGACTCAGAACCAACACGTCAAGAGACCTGAACGGCGCCTCGTATTTTTCAATCGCATCGAAATTGGAAACATCCATGCGGTCATAATGAAGCCCGCTCAGGTCCGAGCCTTCGGCAGCCGTGTAGTCGGACGCTTTCGTCCGTGTGCCCCAGACGTGAACGACAGCACCCCTGTCTTTGAACGCATGAGCGATGCCGTTGCCGATGCCGCTCGATCCGCCGACAACAAGAACGGTTTTTCCCGAAAAATCGAGTTCGGACATGGATGTCTCCCTGACGTGTCGTCCTGCGTATTTTTACGCTCGGCCTTTTAGCTCATTTGAATAAGAAGACAGGACGCAAGAGCCCTCGGCCTCGCGCGGTTGTCGGTTCTGTCGGCATGACATTGGAGCGACAGCCGTCATCCTGGCGCTCGCTCGCAATGACGGGATATTATTCCGCAACCTGCCTTGTCGGCACGCTGCGGTCCATCGCTCTGGCAATCGTCTCGCCCGCCACCTTCAGGGCCTGACGCGCTGCGCCGAGCATCGGGTGAAAGAAGTGCCAGACATGGATCATTTCCGGCCAGACCTGTAGATTGACTTCGACGTCCGCCGCACCCGCCACGCTTGCGAGTCGTATTGAATCATCCAGCAATGTTTCGGCAGCGCCCACCTGAATGAGCAGCGGCGCGATGCCTGTCAGGTCACCATAGATCGGCGCGGCGAGCGGTGCGCGCGCATTACTGCCGTTGAGATAGGCTCCCGCCATGCCGAGCAATCCTTTTTTCTGCACCATCGGATCGCGGGCGGCCTGTGTTGTCATCGAATTGCCGATGGCTTCGAGATCGACCCATGGCGAAATGCAGAAACCGCAAGCGGGCTGTTCCAGTCCCGCTGCTTTGATCGCAAGCAATGTGGCGACCGTCAGTCCGCCCCCCGCGCTGTCGCCCGCAATCGCGATATTGCCGGGCGTGAAACCCTGGGCGAGCAGGAAGCGGTATCCGGCAAGCGCATCGTCAACTGCGGCGGGAAAGGGATGTTCCGGTGCGAGACGATAATCGAGCGCTAGTGTGCGCGTGCCTGCGGCGCGGCCAAGCTCGGCCACGACATGACGATGGCTCGCGACCGAACCGATGACATAGCCGCCGCCATGCAGATAGAGGATAACGCGGTCTTTGGCGGCATTGGGTGCGGCAGACCATTCGGCAGGCACGCCATTGGCGCTCACTTTTTCGAGCGTCACATCGGCGGGCGTCGGAAACACCTTGCCGAAATCATCATAGGCCAGACGCAGCGCCGCCGTTTCCTGCGGAAATTTGTTACCGGCCAGAAATTCGCGGATCGCAGCTATATCGGGGTCTTTCATGTCTCTCTCCCTCCTTTTGTTTGGAAGGAATGATAGACTTTCAATTCCTGTCGGCAACCGCTCTTTGGCGATTAAGCGGCTTTTGACTTCTGATTCTGGATTTCTTCCTCCACATCGCGCACACGGTCTTTACCGAAAAAGATTTCGCCGCCGACAAAAAATGTCGGGGCACCAAAGGCCCCGCGCTCGACCGAGGCCGTCGTGTTCGCCATCAGCTTGTCTTTGACATCCTGATCCTGAATACGGGCGATGATATGCGCACCGTCAAGGCCGCCTGCGTCCAGCTCGGTGCGGATCACCTCTGCATCGTCCATTTTCTTCGATGTTTCCCACATGGCGCGGAACACGATGTCGAGATATTTGGGCAGATTGCCCTCCATCTGCGCCACGACCGCGCCGCGCATGATCTGCACGGTGTTCACAGGAAAATGCGAATTGAATTTGAACTTGTCGAGCTTGTGCTTGGCAATGAAGCGCTGCATTTCCAGCATTTCATATTGCGGTTTGTTTTTGATATTGCCGAAGGCGGCCATCGGAGGCTGATTGCCTGTGAGTTTGAAGACGCCGCCGAGCAGCATCGGCACATAGTCGAATGTGATGCCCGTGCGCTGCTCGATGCCGGGAAGGATCTTCCAGGCGAGGTAAGAATTCGGGCTGCCGAAATCGAAATGATGCTCAGCCTTGACCTGTGCCATTACCATTGCTCCCCATAAGGACGAATATCGAGTTCATGCGTCCATGCATCGCGCGGCTGATTGTGCAGCATCCAGTAGGTGTCGGCGATGGAAGACGGATTCATCAGGCGGTCCGGCGGAATGTTCGCCGCAGCTTCCGCGCCCTGTGCGGCTTTGATCCGGTCACGCACGAAAGCCGTGTCGACGCCCGCATCAACAATCAGATGCGCGACGTGGATGTTCTTCGGTCCGAGTTCACGCGCCATGCTCTGCGCCACTGCCCGCAGACCGAATTTTGCCGAGGCGAATGCGGCATAACCCACACCACCGCGTATTGAGGCCGTCGCGCCCGTGAAAAAAATGGAACCCTGCCCGCGCGGCAGCATCAGACGCGCCGCTTCGCGGCCGGCGAGGAAACCCGAGTAACACGCCATCTCCCAGACCTTGTGGAAGACGCGCTCTGTCGTGTCGAGCAACGGGAAATTGACATTGGCACCGACATTGAAAATGACCCCTTCAAGCGGTGCGAAGGCATCGGCTTCCGCGAGGAAGGCCGTCACCTCCTCCTCTTGACGTGCGTCGAGCCCGCGCGCTTGGCAAGCACCGCCCGCTGCTTCGATTTCGGATTTCAGGGACTGGAGCTTGTCCGCCGTGCGCCGTCCGGCGAAAACGGTATAGCCTTCGGCGGCAAAACGCTTGGCGATAGCCCCACCGATATAGTCGCCCGCGCCAATGACGGCGACTGTGGCATTGCGTTTCGCAACCATTCCAGCATTCCCTTTTATTGTTGACCTGAATGTAGGTTCTAAAAAGGAACTAAGTCAAGCGGATAGGCGCGCGTCGCGCCACTCATGCAATCACGCTCTCGATAAACTTCGTCAGGTTGGTGACGACTTCAGCGCGGTTCGTTTCGTTGATCATTTCGTGTCGACCGTCTTTGTAGAAGTCCTTGGTTACTTTCAACCCGCGCGCCGCATAGCGGTCCACCAGCACTTTCAGGAATGCGAGATCGGGACCGCCGACGGGGTCTTTGTCTCCAGAGAAAAAATAGACCGGCAGATCGTTACGGATTCTTTTCAGTGCACTCGCCTCCGCTGTCGGCAACAGCGACATCGCCATCGAGCCCATTGACTCAGGCGTCACCGAAAATCCGCACATCGGACTGGCAATATAAGCGTCCACTTCTGCTTCGTCGCGGCTCAACCAATCAAAAGGTGTGCGCGCCGGTTCAAACGCGCCGTTGAACGCATCAAGCGCTGGCGCGTCCGGATCACTCGGCAAAACTTTGATGATCTCGTCCATCGCCGCCGAGCCAGAGAGCACCAGCGCGTCAATCGCCGCCGAATGATCCATGACATAGGCTTGAGCTGCGAAAGACCCCATACTGTGTCCGAGCAGAACAAGCGGCAGACCGGGATTTTCCTTGCGCGCAATAGCAGTGAGCAAAGCCATGTCGCTCACCAGTGCGGGAAAACCGCCCGTGCCGAAATCACCGTATGCCTCCGGCGTCGATGTTGCGCCATGGCCGCGATGATCATTGGCATAGACGATAATCCCCGCATCCATCACCGCTTCAAGTTTGTCTTTGTAACGCAGCGCATATTCGCCCATGCCATGCGCGATCTGCAAAACGGCGCGCGGGCGCGCGGGCTTCGACCAGCGCCATGCGGCCACCTGATGTCCGTCCGCGCCCGCAAAGCGAAATGCTTTTTCTTCGATACCGCTCATCGTCTCCCCCGTTCTGTTTTTCTTATTCTCCACTCCCCGCAGAGAATGGACAAGTCAACGCTTGCGCAAACGCAGTTGGATGATCTCTTCGAGCGCACGCAGAAACCGCGACCGGTCATCCTTTGTGAAAGGCGGATTCGTGCCTTTGATGTCACCCGCTTCACGCAAGGACTGCATCAGATCGCGCATGGCTAGCGCCATACCGATGCTCTCTGTGGTGAACGGCTTGCCGTTGGAATGAAGCGCCGAGGCCTGCCTCTCGATACAACGCGCGGCCAGCGGAATATCCGCCGTGATGCAGATGTCACCCGCCTGAATATGCGCCGCGATCCAGTCGTCGGCGGCATCAGGTGTTTGCGGCACGATCACCTGTTGCACCATCGGATTACGGCTCGGCCTCATGCCGCTATTGCTCACGATATAGACTTTGAGATTATGACGCTCCGCGACGCGCAAGACCTCGTCCTTGACGGGGCAAGCGTCGGCATCGACAAAAATGTCCGGCATGACGCTAATGCCCTAAGGCTTGCCGCTCATCCGCGCATCATTCTGCCGTTGCAACAGGCTGCCCGCGAAGATCACGCCGACCGCAACGACAAAGACGATGATCGTCGCCAGCGCGTTCACTTCGGGGTTAATGCCGAGGCGGACTTTGGAGAAGATCACCATCGGCAGGGTTGTGGAGCTTGGCCCCGACGCGAAGCTCGCGATCACGAGATCGTCAAAGGAAAGAATGAAGGCAAGCAGCCAGCCTGCGACGAGCGACGGCGCGATCATCGGCAACGTCACCGTGCGGAAAACGGTGAAGGGTCCGGCACCCAGATCAAACGCCGCTTCTTCAAAGGAGCGGTCGAGGCCTGCAAGACGCGACTGCACCACAATCGCGACATAGGCCGACGAGAACGTGACGTGAGCAATGATGATGGTCATCACGCCGCGTTGAGCCGGCCAGCCGATCAGGCTTTGCAGGGTAACAAACAACATCAGGATCGACAGGCCGAGGATCACGTCCGGCAGAACGAGGCGCGACGAGATCGACTGGATCATAATCGCGCGGCCCTTGAAGCGGCCAAAGCGGACGAGCGCGTAAGCCGCCATCGTGCCGATGACGACGGAGGCGCAGGCATTTATCGCCGCGATCTTGAAGCTCAGATAGGCGGCACCGAGAACCTGCTCGTCACGCATCAGCTCAAAATACCATTTCGTCGAGAAACCGCCCCAGACGGTCACGAGTTTCGAGGCGTTGAACGAGAAGACGATGAGCATGACAATCGGTGCATAGAGAAATGTGAAGCCGAATACCATGCAGCAGAGGATGAAAGGGGAAAGCTTTGCTTTGGACATTATGCTTTCTCCGAACGCGCTTGAAAATGTTGATAGAGCATAATGGGAACAACCAGAAACATCATCAGCGTGACAGCGACAGCAGAGGCAACGGGCCAGGCCTGATTGCTGAAGAACTCATCCCAGATGACGCGACCGATCATGGTGACGCCGGTGCCGCCCAGCAGCGACGGGATCACGAATTCACCGACCGCCGGAATGAAGACAAGCATCGCACCCGCAATAACACCGGGGATGGAGAGTGGCAGAGTGATCGAGAGAAAAGCGCGCGCTTTCGATGCGCCGAGATCGCTTGCGGCCTCCAGCAGTGTGAAATCAAAACGTGACAGCGAGGCATAAAGCGGCAGCAGCATGAAGGGCAGATAAGAATAGACAATGCCGACATAGACCGCGAAAGCATTGTTCATCATCGGCAACGGATCATTGATAATACCGAGCCAGATAAGAACATTATTGATGATACCGTTTGTTTTGAGAAGGCCGATCCAGGCATAGACGCGCAGCAGCGATGATGTCCAGAAGGGCAGCACGATCAGCAACAGCAGCGGATTGCGCCAGCTTTCGGGCGCGCGCGCCACGCCATAGGCCATCGGATAGGCAATGAGTGTGCAGATACAGGTGGACCAGAAGGCAATCCAGACGGAATTGAAGTAAGCGAGAATGTAGAGATCGTCCGAAAACATATACTGGTAGTTCGACCAGTCGATATGGAAGCCCGGCAGCAGCGCCCCGTCCGTCCATTCCAGCAGCGGAGAGAACGGTGGAATGGCGATAAGCTGTGTCGCAAAGCTGATCTTCAGAATGATCAGGAACGGCAGCAGGAAGAAGACGATGAGCCAGATGAGCGGTACACCGATAACGATCCGCTGACCCGTAATGCCGATCCGCGCCAATCCGACCATGACCTGCTCAACAACAGACAGTCTCTGCACTTGTGCATCCGACACGTCGATCACCCCGCCCTTTAAAACGCACTACATATTTCAGTGAAAAATAGCCCCGGAGAATTTCGCTCCGGGGCCATCAGTTCAATTTATTCGCCTGTACGGATGCTCGTCCAGGTTCGTGTCAGGATACGGTTATAGGCCGCGTCTTTTGTCGGAACAGCAAAGAGCTTGCCCATGACTTCCGCCGACGGATAGATCGACGGATTATCTTTCACCGCAGGGTCCATGATCTCCTTCGACGCGGGCACCGGATTGGCATAGGCCACATAGTTGGAATTGGCCGCAGCAATCTCGGGCTTGAGGTTGAAGTTAATCCAGGCCATGGCATTTTCGGGATGCGGGGCATCTTTCGGAATGGCCATGTTGTCGAACCAGATCATCGTGCCTTCCGTCGGGATCGCGTATTCGATATTCACGCCGTTCTTGGCTTCCGCGGCGCGGGCCTGAGCCTGGAACACGTCGCCCGACCAACCCAGCGACACGCAGACGTCACCATTGGCGAGGTCGTTGATATATTGCGATGAGTTGAAATACTTGATGTAGGGACGGATCGACATCAAAAGGGCTTCGGCCTTTTTCAGATCTTCCGGCTTGGAAGAACTCGGATCGATTTTAAGGTAGTTGAGCACGATCGGCATAATGTCGGTCGGGCTGTCCAGCATGGTGATGCCGCAGCCTTTGAGCTTGGCGGCGTTTTCCGGCTTGAAGATCAGGTCAAGCGAATTGAGCGGCGCATTGGGCAACACCTTCTTCACGGCATCGACATTATAGCCGAGGCCGGTTGTGCCCCACATCCAGATCGCAGCATGTTCGTTGCCCGGATCAGCAGCGGAAACGCGCTTCAGCAGATCAGGGTCCTGATTTTTGTAGTTCGGGATTTTGCTCTTATCGAGCTTCTGAAATACACCGGCCTTGATTTCACGGTCGAGGAACGGAAAGGCCGTCGGGACGACGATGTCGTAGCCCGAATTGCCTGCCATCAGTTTGGCTTCCATTGTCTCGTTGCCGTCATAAACGTCGTAGCGGACTTTGATGCCGGTTTCGGCTTCAAATTTCGCAACCGTGTCTTCGGCGATGTAGTCTGACCAGTTATAGATGTTGAGGACTTTTTCCTCCGCAGCATAAGCATTGCTGGACATCATTCCGGCAAAGGCCAGCGCGGCGATTCCAGCCCCGATTTTCCAACTCATAAAGAAGCTCCGTTCTGATTTCATTGTGCTGTACATCGACAGTGTGCTGTGCATCGACAGTTTCCTGCCCGTCATGTACTCAGCTCTAGAGAAACAAAATGCGGCAGATCAACCAAATACGGCTCAACCGCACGCCCTCGGCTCTCGCGATAAGTTAACCCTATATCTGCGGCACATGACACATGAAATTCACGTGAAGACCCCATCATTCCGTCAATTATTCGCGGCGGACAGACGGCGGACCGCGACGCGCCTCGCCTAATGGTGGCGGCCAGAATGAAATGCACAAATTTCAGGCGGGGTGCACAGGGCCGAGGCCTCAATCAAGCGCTGGCGCGCTGCATCCGGGGAGCCTCAATGACCATGCGTCCGGGAAAAAGGAGCACGATGATAGTTCCGTCATTCGGTACACTGTCGATATAAAGTGTTCCTTTGTGAAGCTCCATCATGGCTTTAACGAGGGGGAGACCTAGTCCGGTCCCCTGTTCGGGCTGCGCCATTGTCGCCCGGTTGGCCACCTGTCCGAACGGGGTCAGCGCAATTTCTATTTCCTCCGCCGTCATGCCAACGCCGGTATCGTGCACGAGAATCGCCAACTCACCCGTCGGGCGATGTTCAACCGACACGCGGACGAGCCCTTCGGCTTCGGTGAACTTCACGGCATTGGACAGGATGTTCAGCATGATCTGGCGCAGCATCCGTTCGCTCATCATCAGCAAGAGTCCCTCCGGCCGCCCTGTGATGCCGAGGCTCACCTGTCGGCGGTCCGCCATGGGCGTGATCATATGGACAGCGTCCAAGATGACTTCGCCGACATCCACTTCACCGGATTCGTCCGGTGCCGCCATGCCGGATTCGATTTTTGACAGCACCAGAATATCGTTGATGAGATCCAGCAAATGTTCTCCCCCCGTGATGATGTCGTCGATATAGCCGCGATAGCGTGCGTCGCCGATCGGCCCGAAGGACTGCTTCTTCAGCAGTTGCGCAAAGCCGACGACGGAATTGAGCGGTGTGCGCAGTTCATGGCTCAGATTGGCCAGAAATTGTGATTTGGAATGGTTGGAGCGCTGCGCCTCATCGCGCGCGACCACGACCTCCCTCACCAGCGCTTTCAACATGCGCTTCGACTTGTTGAGTTCGATCACCAGATTCTGCACGAGCAGGGTGATAGGTGTCGCGACAAACAAAGTGACCAGGGCCGCCACCGGAAAGTTGATGAGGTCATCGGGGATCGAAAAGAGGTTGGAGATAACCGCCAGAGCGATCAGCGCGGCAGTCACTTCAAAGGTGACGATGTAAAGTGTTGCCAGATGACGCGGCTGTCGCCCGAGAAACCTGAACACGGCATATATTTTTGAATGCATGGCCATGAACCCGTCACCGACCCTGCCCGAAGTCAAACCGATGGCGCCCGGTTGAAGTGAAGTCCAACCCGCGCCGCGATGCAAGCGGCGATTGATCCGTTTCCCGAATGGATACAATGGCTTAATGAAACGTTTACGTTCGCGGCCAGAGCCCGTTTCACGCAGGTCCGGAAAAAACCGACGATCCGGCGGAGACGACATAGGTCCGTTGCTTGAAATTAAGAATAATTCTCAATAATCTCTCCGGACATCCGGATAGGGGGTTTGAATATGAGCGAAGTCATGCAAGACGAGCCGGCATTGCGGACGGTTTATCCCGAGCCGTCGAAAGGCGTTGTCGACAAGCAGCTTTCTAGTCTCGACCGGCACAGCAAGACCTTCATCTCCCTCTCGCCTTTTCTCTGCATCGGCACCAGCCGTCCGGACGGGCTCGCCGATGTTTCCCCGCGCGGCGGCGAGCCGGGCTTCGTGCACATTATCGACGACACACGTCTCGCCATGCCCGACCGTCCGGGCAATAACCGGCTGGATACGCTCACCAACGTCACCCATTCCCCTGCCGTCGGCCTTCTCTTCTTTCTGCCGGGCTTTGAGGAGATGCTGCGCGTCAACGGTGTCGCTTCCTTAAGCACCGTGCCCGACCTGATGAATCGCTTTATCGTGGACGGCAAGCCGCCCCGCAGCGTCATGGTCATCGAAGTCAAAGAGGTCTATTTCCACTGCACCAAGGCGTTGCGCCGCTCGGAACTCTGGAACCCCGAAAAGCATGTTCCCCGCGAAAAGATGCCGAGTTTCGGCCAGATCCTGCGCGATCAGATGAAGTTTCTGATGCCCGCCAAAATTGTCGATATGGCGCTGAAGAAGGATGCCAAGGACAATCTGTACTGATTGGTCTGGTTCCAGCCCGAATAACCCTTTCAAATCAGGGGACTAAACCCTCCCCGCGCGAGGCTTTTTGTGGTATTTGTCTGTTTGCTTCCACGCAGATAGAAATACCCGCGCCGCTCTCTATATAGAGGCAGAGCTGTGCAAGCCTTGCTTCCGGTTGAAAGGATCAGTCCAGTGCCCCCCTATCGTTCACGTACATCGACCCATGGCCGTAACATGGCTGGTGCCCGCGGCCTCTGGCGCGCCACCGGCATGGCCGACGGCGATTTCGGCAAGCCGATTATCGCCATCGCCAACTCGTTTACGCAGTTCGTGCCGGGCCATGTACACCTGAAAGATCTGGGCCAGCTCGTCGCGCGCGAAATCGAAAAAGCAGGCGGCGTCGCCAAGGAGTTCAACACCATCGCCGTCGATGACGGTATCGCGATGGGCCATGACGGAATGCTCTACAGCTTGCCCTCGCGCGACCTCATTGCCGACAGCGTTGAATATATGGTCAACGCCCATTGCGCCGACGCGATTGTCTGCATTTCAAATTGCGACAAGATCACACCCGGCATGTTGATGGCCGCCATGCGCCTCAACATTCCGGTGGTCTTCGTTTCCGGCGGCCCGATGGAAGCGGGCAAGGTGAAATGGGAGGACCAGGCCGAACGCAAAGTCGATCTGATCGACGCGATGGTCGCAGCCGCCGATGACAAAATCTCCGACGCGGAAGTCGCCGTTGTCGAACGGTCCGCCTGCCCCACATGCGGGTCATGCTCGGGCATGTTCACAGCCAATTCCATGAACTGCCTCACCGAAGCGCTCGGCCTCTCGCTGCCGGGCAACGGTTCGACGCTTGCCACCCATTCGGATCGCAAGGCCCTCTTCCTCGAAGCGGGCCGCGTCATCGTCGAGATCACGCGGCGTTACTATGAAACCAATGACGAGAGCGTCCTGCCGCGCAATGTCGCGACATTCGAGGCTTTCGAAAATGCCATGTCGCTCGACATCGCCATGGGTGGCTCGACCAACACGGTGCTGCATCTGCTTGCCGCTGCCTTCGAAGGCGAAATTCCCTTCACGATGAAAGACATCGACCGTCTGTCGCATCGTGTGCCGAACCTCGCCAAAGTCGCGCCCGCCGTCGCCAATGTGCATATGGAAGACGTCCATCGTGCAGGCGGCGTCTTTGCTATTTTGGGCGAGCTTGATCGCGGCGGGTTAATCCATCGCAACGTATCAACGATCCACAGCACAACGCTCGGTGAAGCCATCGAGCATTGGGACATCGGCCGTTCAAAGAACAATCACGCGCATGAGTTTTTCCGTGCCGCGCCGGGCGGCGTGCGCACCACCGAGGCCTTCTCGCAGTCGCGCCGCTATGCCGATCTCGATCTCGACCGCGAAACCGGCGTCATCCGCAATATCGAACATGCCTATTCCAAGGACGGCGGCCTCGCTGTTCTCTATGGCAATATCGCGGAAGACGGTTGCATCGTGAAAACGGCCGGCGTCGACAAAGGTAACCTCACCTTCACAGGCCATGCCCGCGTCTATGAGAGTCAGGACAGCGCCGTCTCCGGCATCCTGACCGGCGAAGTCAAAGCGGGCGACGTTGTCGTCATCCGCTACGAAGGCCCGCGCGGCGGACCGGGTATGCAGGAAATGCTCTATCCGACGAGCTACCTGAAATCCAAAGGCCTCGGCAAAGCCTGCGCGCTTGTCACCGACGGACGCTTCTCCGGCGGCACCTCCGGCCTCTCCATCGGCCACGCCTCGCCCGAAGCGGCCGAAGGCGGCGCCATCGGCCTTGTCGAAACCGGCGACACGATCGAGATCGACATTCCGAACCGCAAAATCCATCTCGCGGTCTCGGACGCAGATCTCGCTGCGCGACGCGAAAAAGCGGAAGCCGAAGGCTGGATGCCCAAGGAAGTCCGCAAACGCAAAGTCTCGCCCGCCCTACAGGCCTATGCCGCCATGGCAACCAGCGCAGCCAAGGGTGCGGTGCGCGACGTTTCGATGCTCGCAGGGCTTCACAAGCGCGGCGGCAAATAATCCAAAATAAAACGGCGGTCCGAATTCCCCTCGGACCGCCGCTCCACGCTCACTCCTCGTCCACACCGCATCTCTCAAGACACGGCGGAGCGTGCCCTCGCCTCGATGTGGCTTAGTTCATAGCCCGCCAGGCACCATCCGGCTGACGGCAAGCTGTGCCATAGGCCTGTTCCTCACGACCGTCGATATAGACGTAGGTCTGATATTCACGGCAATAGAGTCCGCTGTTGGCCTGATAGGTGCGCAATGGCGTCACCTGATATTGCCCGCCATCGCTTTCCCAATAGACCGGCTGATTGGACGGGGCATATTCGAGCACCTGTCCGTAGCAGGCCTGATCGGAAAGATCGACCGCGCGTCCCAATGTGCCGCCGAGCAAGGCACCGATAATCGCACCGCCGACTGTCGCGCGGTCGCCGCCATTATGTGCACCGATGAAGCCACCGGCCACACCGCCGAGAATGGCACCCACCACGTCGCGGTTGCATCCGACAGGTCCGTAATAGGACGAACTGTAACCACCGTAACCGTAATCCGGAACGACATAGGTCGGGCGATAGATCGACACATAGGTCACACGGTTATAGTCAAACCACGGGCGCGAGCGACGGTCATAAGCCCAATGATAGCGCGGCTTGGAAATATAGTAGCGCGTGCGCCAGTGGTCCCAGTCGCGCCCGCGCGAGACATAATGCGATTGCTGGTGACGATCACGGTTGCCGCCATTGTCCCAGTTTCGATTGCTGTCCCAACTACGATTTACGTTGCGCCCGTCGTTGCGCCCGTCGTTGCGGTTGTTATCCCAGTTGCGGTTGGCATCGCGGTTGTTATTACCGCGCTGATCATATTGGCGCGGATCATGCTGACGCTGCGGGTTCTGCTGAGCCTGCTGTTGCCGATAGCGGTCGCGGTCGCCCTGCTGCCAGTTGCCGCGTTCACGCTGCTGGGCCTGCTGTTGCTGTTGACGCTGGCGCTGATCCTGCTGTTGCCATTGCGCATTCTGGCGCTGGTCACGTTCTGCGCGCTGACGCTGCTGGCTCTGCTGTTGTTGCAGCCACTGGTTGTTCTGGCGCTGGTTCTGCTGACCCTGTTGCGCCTGCTGACGCTGCTGCCAACGATTATCATTCTGAGGTTGTGCCTGACGTTCCTGACGCTGCTGCCAGCGGTTGTCCTGCTGCGGCTGTGCCTGACGCTGCTGTCTTTCCTGACGCGGCTGCTGTTGCGGCTGTGCCTGACGCTGCTGTCTTTCCTGACGCGGCTGTTGCTGCTGCTGAATCTGCTCGCGGACCCGCTGTTGAATTTGTTGCTGCGGCTGTTGCTGTCGTTGCTGCTGGCGCTCGCGCCGTCCGCCGCCGTCATCGCCCTGCTGCGCCCAGCGATCACTACGATCCGCAAACGCCGTCGTCGACATAAGCGACGTCGAACCCAAAACGAGGGCTGCGGCCAAGCCGACAGTTTGAATAGTATGAAAGGTCTTCACGATAGGTCGTCTCCTGTTTGACCCCGGACGTGATGCCCCAATCAGAATCCGGTAGAAGCTCATAATCAGCCTGCGAGCCTGAACCGCAGATGAACCGATTGTTTCGGGACGAAATTCTCCGTATCAGCATGATCGGCTCATATGTTTCATAATCTGTCTCATAATCCTAAAGTGCCTGTGCTACAGTCACATCACCCACGGCACCACCCTTCACATGTCGAGAGTTCATGACCTTTTTCGTTCTGTTTCAGGCGATCTTTCTCGGCATTGTCGAGGGCGTCACAGAGTTCCTGCCTATCTCTTCCACGGGCCATCTCATCATCGCCGGCAAGCTCATCGGCTTTGAAGGCGGCAAGGCCAATGTTTTTGAAGTGGTCATCCAGCTCGGTGCGATCCTTGCTGTCTGCGTTCTCTATGCCAGAAAACTGCTCGGCGTCGCCTTCGGTCTGGGCAGCGATCCGGCCGCCCGCCGCTTTGCCATGGCGGTCATCATCGCGTTTCTTCCCGCCGCCGCGCTCGGCTTTCTGCTGCATGATTTCATCAAGCAGGTTTTGTTTTCGCCGATGGTTGTCTGCACCTCGCTTGTTGTCGGCGGCATCGCCATTCTGCTCATCGAGCGCTGGAAGCCAATGCCGGTCATTGCCGAGGTTGAGAATTTCACGGCCCTGACCTCGTTTAAAATCGGCCTCTTCCAGTGCATCGCCATGATCCCCGGCGTCTCGCGTTCCGGTGCGACGATCCTTGGTGCCTTGCTGCTCGGCGTCGAGCGCAAGACGGCGGCGGAGTTTTCCTTCTTCCTCGCCATCCCCACCATGCTCGGTGCCACAACGCTTGATCTCTGGAAGGCGCGCAACGATCTCAATCCCGATGACAGCGCCATCATCGCCGTCGGCTTCGTCACCGCCTTTATCTCCGCCATCGTCGTCGTGCGCTGGCTCGTCGGTTTCGTCAGCCATCACGGCTTTTCTGTCTTCGGCTGGTACCGGATCGTCTTCGGGACATTGCTCGCCGCCTATTTTATGAGCTATCCCTGAGTTTCGCGTCCCCTGATTTCGCCGCAAGTCTTACCCAAAGGTAAACCTCGCTTAACCTCGTGTTAGACGTTTCTGGCATAGAAATAGGGCCAGGTGCGGGAGAGGCTCGCCCCCGGAACGAAAGACGGAAGCAGTCAGCTTGATGTTGGGCCAAGGCGAGGTCAGGTCGCATTATGATTCCCGGCAAGGCAGTCCCGCATTTGCCGGCGAGACGGCGCTTGATCGTTTGCCCGATTTTTCGATCAGCATGGCGACGCTGCGCTTCCGCGATCCCGTCATCGAAGACATTTTTCAGCTCGGCAATTTCGAACAGAACATTGCGCTGACGCGGTTTTCCATTGCTGGTGGCGCGATAATATTCGCGCTCTATGCGCTGCTTGATCCCTACATCATTCCCGACATTGTCTATCAGGCATGGGCCATCCGCCTCGGCGTCGTCTGCCCGCTCCTCATGGCCATCGTCGCCTTTTCCTATTCGCCCATGTTCACCTACCGGATGCAGGGTGTCCTCGGCCTGTCGCTTGCCCTGCCGAGCCTCGGCGTCGTTGCCATGGCGGCGCTCGCCAATTCGCCCGGCAACCATCTCTACTATGCCGGTATCATCATCATCATCGGCTACAACAACTGCCTCTGGCGTTTGGGTTATATACATTCGACCTTCATGTCGTTGCTGGTGCTCGTCTGCTATGAAATCGTTGTGTTCATTATCAATCCGTTGCCGGATTATATCCTGATCAACAACAACGCCTTCATGTGCTTTGCCATCGGCGTCAGCGTGTTCGTCAACTACATTCAGGAATACCAGCTCCGCAAAAATTTCGTGGACAAAGAAAAATTGCGTGCCGAGCAAGTGCGCTCCGAGCGCCTGCTCTCGCGTTCCGAAGCGGCGAACCGCGCCAAAAATGACTTCCTCGCCATTATGAGCCACGAGCTGCGCACGCCGCTCAACGCCATTATCGGCTTTTCGGAAATCATCGCGAACCAGATGTTCGGTCCCGTGGGTCAGGAGAAATATGCAGACTATGCAGGTGACATCCGCTCATCCGGCACGCATCTTCTCTCGATCATCAATGACATTCTTGACATCTCGAAAGCGGAAGCGGGAAAGCTCTCGCTCGACGAAGAGCCAGTCGATCCCGTCGACGCGCTCAACCGCTCGATGCATATGTTCCGTCAGCGTGCATCCGAAATCGGCGTCGACCTCACCTTCCGCGTCCGCGATGATATTCCGTGGATCATCGCCGACCCGCGCCTCTTCAATCAGGTGGCAATCAACCTCGCGTCCAACGCACTGAAGTTTACGCCCGAAGGCGGTCGCGTCTGGATCGAGATCGGCCTCGATCATCAGGGCAATTTCGCGCTCACCGTCAAAGACACCGGCATCGGTGTGAAGCGCGAAGACGTGCAGCGCATTTTCGAACCTTTCGTGCAGGTCGAAAACGCTATGTCCCGCACACACCAGGGCACCGGCCTCGGCCTGCCGCTCGTGCGCAAAATCATGAACCTGCATGGTGGCACAATCGAACTCGACAGCGTCGTCGGCGAAGGCACAACGGCCACAGCCACCTTCCCCAAAAGCCGTTTCGTCGCGCCGACAGCACCCGGCGACCGCATGTGGAACGCACTGGGGTAAAAAGAGATAAACGGGGAAAAAATCCCTATCCCCGCCCGAGTATTTCCCGTCCTGCCGCTCTCTCGAAAGCGAGCAACGAAAAACCGACGATCTCTTGCAAGAAACGCTCGATCTCTTGCAAGAATTGCTCGGAATCCGAGCCTCGACATTGATGGATAACCTTGCCTATCCCCGCTTTGCGAGACTCGAGTAAAAACCTCGCCTTCGGTACATCATCCGTTGTCTGACGACTAAATCAGGCTTCGGCGGCAACCAATGTGACGCTCTCGCCGCAGCCACAGGCATCCGTCTGGTTCGGATTGTTGAACTTGAAACCAGCGGAGAATTTTTCTGTCTGATAGTCCATTTCTGTGCCTATCAGAAACAGGATCGCCTTGGGATCAATCAGTATACGGACGCCTTTGTCCTCGACCACTTCATCGAGCGGCTTCTGCGTCTCGGCATATTCCATCGTATATTCCATGCCCGCGCAGCCGCCGTTTTTTACGCCCACCCGCAAGCCGATATATTTGCCGCCGGATTCTGCCATGATGGTGCGCAGATGCTCGGCCGCCTTATCGGTCAGTTTAATCGCTTTGGGACGTTCGCGTGCCATTGTTCAAATCCTTCAGACCCTAACATGAGCCCTCAAACCGCAACGTTCAAGTGGTCAATACATATTCAGCGCCACGCGCGCCTCGTCCGACATCATGCTTTGGTCCCAGGGCGGATCGAAAGTCATGTTGACCTTGACGTCGCCCACGCCGTCGACCGAGCGCACAGCATCCGCCACCATTTCCGGCATGGTGCCTGCGACGGGACAGCCCGGTGCCGTCAGCGTCATGTCGATCAGGACATCGCGGTCATCCGACACATCGACTTTGTAGATCAGACCAAGCTCGTAAATATCGACAGGAATTTCCGGATCGTAAACCGACTTCATCGCCGCGATGATGTCATCTGTCAGACGCGCCAACTCGTCTTCCGGAATGACCGAAACTTTCAAATCTGCTGCCTCGACCGGCACTTCGTCCATGTTCGTATCGTCTGACATGCTGCGCCCTCAGATAAAAAACTTGCGCGCATCTTCGAGGGCGGCGACCAGACGGTCGATGTCCTCATGCGTCGTATACATGGCAAAGGATGCACGCGTCGTCGCCGTCACGCCGAAGCGTTCCATCAACGGCTGCGCACAATGATGACCCGCGCGCACCGCCACACCGGCGCGGTCAATGATCGTCGCGATGTCATGCGCGTGCGCCGCGCCCATCGTGAACGAAATGATGCCGCCCTTGGTCTTCGACGCGCCGATGATTTTGAGATCATTGATCGCCGCCATCTTCTTCGTTGCATAAACAAGCAGGTCGGCTTCATGCGCTGCTATTTTGTCACGGCCTACATCACGCACATAGTCAAGCGCCGCGCCGAGGCCGACAGCTTCTATAATCGCAGGTGTTCCCGCTTCAAAACGATGCGGCGGCGCCGCGTAAGTTACATTGTCCATCGACACTTCGCGGATCATTTCGCCGCCGCCGCGATAAGGCCGCATGTGGTTCAGCAGATGTTTTTTGCCATACAGAAAACCAATGCCGGTAGGCCCATAAATTTTGTGACCCGTCACCGCATAGAAATCAATGTCGAGTGACTGCACGTCCACATCGAGATGCACCGCACTCTGCGAACCATCAGCCACAACAGGAATACCCTTCTCGTGCGCCAAACGCACGATCTCTTTCAGCGGCGTCACCGTACCGAGCACGTTTGACATATGCGTGATAGCAACGAGCTTCGTGCGTGGCCCCAGCAGCTTTGCGTAAGCCTCCATGTCGAGGTCGCCCTCGTCCGTCACCGGAACCCATTTCAAAACCGCGCCATGACGTTCACGCAGAAAATGCCACGGCACGATATTGGAATGATGTTCCATCACCGAGAGAACGATCTCGTCACCAGCCTCGATCAGCGGTGCGGCAAAGCTCGACGCCACAAGGTTCAGTCCGTCGGTCGAACCGCTCGTAAAAATAATCTCTTCGGTCGAGGGCGCGTTGACATAGGCCCGCGCCTTCTCGCGCGCGTCTTCAAAGGCCTGCGTTGCTGCATTGGAAAGATAATGCAGACCGCGATGGACATTGGCATATTCCATTTCCATCGAATGCGTCATCGCCTCGATCACCGCGCGTGGCTTCTGCGCCGAGGCACCATTGTCCAGATAGACCAGCGGCTTTCCATAGACCTCGCGCGACAGGATCGGAAAATCCGCGCGGATTTTTTTCACGTCATAAGCGAGGTCGGACAGTTTCGGGATGATGGTCATGCATCCTCCTTCAGCGTCAGACGAAACCAATCAGCCGCCAGCGCCCGCAATCCTTCGCGCGCCGCTTCGTCTGGCACGGTTTCAAAGGCTTCATCAAGAAAAGCCGAAATCAAAAGCTGACGCGCTGATTGCTCGTCGATGCCGCGCGAGCGCAGATAGAACAGTGCTTCGCGATTGAGTTCACCAATCGTGCTGCCATGTGCGCATTGCACATCGTCAGCGTATATTTCCAATTCAGGCTTCGCGTTCATCGCCGCGTCGCGCGAAAGAAGCAGCGCATTGCTCATCTGCCGACCATCGGTCTTTTGCGCATGAGGCCGCACGACAACCTTGCCCTGAAACACGCCGGTCGATGCATCGTCCAGCACCGTGCGGAACAAGGTCGCACTGGCGCAACCTGGCACAGCATGATCAACAATGCAGAACTGATCACCATGCTGACGTCCGCGCAAAGCCGTCGCGCCATTCACATGAGCTTCGGCACCCTCGCCATCAAAACGCACAAAGGTCTGATTGCGTGAGAGGGCACTCCCCAGTGTCATCGTGAACGACGAGAAATAAGATCGTGCACCAAGCATCGCTGTCAACGTTGCGAGATGAATTGCGTCTGCGGCCTCGTCCTGCACTTTGATATGCATCAAACGCGCTTCGGTTCCGAGCGACACATTCGTCACCACATCGGCAAAATAATTCGTCGCGCCTGCGCCGACATAACTCTCATAGACCGTCGCTTCCGCGCCGTCATCCAATCGAACGAGATTGCGCCGATGCGATGCCCCGTCGTCCACCGCGAGGTGCACAAGATGCAATGGTTTATCGAGCTTCACGCCCTTGGCAAGGTCGAGGACCAAACCGTCGCGCATCAATGCGAGATTGATCGCTGTGACGTTGGTTGCCTGTGCTTCGCTCACGCGCGTTTCAACAAGTACTTTCGCCCAATCGGCGCTCAATGCATCGCCAAGCGACGATACTGAAACGCCGACCGGAAGATCGGATAACTTTGACTGCAACACACCGTTCACAAAGATGACGATGTAGCGGTCTGCTGCATCAAATACTTTGATCGCACTTGCATCAGGCCAGGCCATATCGCCTTGGCGCGACGGTGCAGGCGAAAGCGTTGCTTTCTCCAGCACGCGCGCGAGATCTGTATAGCGCCAATCTTCCAGCCGACGATGCGGCAAGCCACTCGCAGCAAAATCCGCTATCGCCTTGTCGCGCAATGCAACAAGCCAGTCCAGACCGTTCGCGGGCAAGCCATCGCGCTCACGCTCGTAGGTCTCGACAAATGTTCTGGCCGCGTCAGTCATCGCTTTTCCTCAGGCCGCGAATTCGGCATAGCCGGTGCGTTCAAGTTCACCGGCAAGTTCCTTGCCGCCCGTGCGCACGATCTTGCCTTTCGACAAAACATGCACAATGTCAGGCACGATATAGTCAAGCAGGCGCTGGTAATGCGTGATGACAATCATCGCGCGGTCGGGCGAACGCAGGGCGTTGACGCCGTCAGCCACAACTTTCAGCGCATCAATGTCAAGACCTGAATCCGTCTCGTCGAGAATGGCGAGAGAAGGCTCCAACAGAGACATCTGCAAAATCTCGGCGCGTTTTTTCTCACCGCCGGAAAACCCGACATTGAGCGCCCGCTTCAGCATGTCGTCAGCGACATTCAGCGGCTTGGCCTTCTCGCGGACCAGCTTCAGAAAACGCGGCGCATCAAGTTCGTCTTCGCCGCGCGCCTTGCGTACAGAGTTCAGCGCCGCCTTCAGAAACGTCATGGTCGTGACGCCGGGTATTTCGATCGGATACTGAAATGCAAGAAAGACACCGGCGGCGGCGCGCTCATCAACACTCAGCGCAAGTAAATCCTGTCCTTTGTAAGTGACAGAACCTTTCGTCACTTCATAACCTTCGCGACCCGACAGCAAATAAGAAAGCGTCGATTTGCCGGAGCCGTTCGGTCCCATGATCGCGTGGACTTCGCCTGCACCGACGCTGAGGTCGATGCCTTTGAGGATTTCCTTGTCGCCCACTTTGGCATGAAGGTTTTTGATCTCAAGCATTAGCCGACACTTCCTTCAAGAGAGATACCAACGAGCTTCTGCGCTTCGACGGCAAACTCCATCGGGAGTTGCTGAAGAACATCGCGGCAGAAACCGTTGACGATGAGCGCGACCGCCTCCTCAGCGGGAATGCCGCGCTGCATACAATAAAAAAGCTGGTCTTCCGAAATTTTCGATGTTGTCGCTTCGTGTTCCAAAATCGCAGTCGGATTTTTCGCTTCGATATAGGGAACCGTATGGGCCGATGACTGGTCACCGATCAACAGGCTGTCACATTGCGTGAAGTTGCGCACGCCTTCGGCCTTTTTGTGAACGGACACAAGACCGCGATAGGTATTCGAGGACCTGCCCGCCGAGATGCCCTTGGAGATGATACGGCTTGATGTGTTCTTGCCCAGATGGATCATCTTCGTACCGCTATCGACCTGCTGATAGTGGTTCGAGATGGCGATGGAATAAAACTCGCCGCGTGAATCATCGCCGCGTAGAATGCAGCTCGGATATTTCCATGTCACGGCCGAACCCGTCTCGACCTGCGTCCACGAGATCTTGGAACGATTACCACGGCAATCGCCGCGCTTCGTCACAAAATTATAGATGCCGCCCTTGCCGTTCTCGTCGCCGGGAAACCAGTTCTGCACCGTCGAGTATTTGATCTCGGCATCATCATGCGCGATAAGTTCGACCACCGCCGCATGGAGCTGGTTCTCGTCGCGTTGCGGCGCGGTGCAGCCTTCGAGGTAAGAGACATATGCGCCTTTGTCGGCAATGATCAACGTGCGCTCGAACTGACCGGTCTGCGCTTCGTTGATGCGGAAATAGGTGGACAGTTCCATCGGGCAGCGAACGCCCGGCGGAATGTAGACAAACGATCCGTCCGAGAAGACAGCCGAGTTCAGCGTCGCATAATAGTTGTCACTTGTCGGCACAACGCTGCCGAGATATTTCTGCACAAGTTCGGGGTGCTCGCGCACGGCTTCCGAGAACGGGCAGAAAATGACGCCGACTTCGCGGAGTTTCTCTTTGAATGTCGTCACGACCGAGACACTGTCGAAGACAGCATCGACCGCGACACCTGCGAGCATCTGCTGCTCAAGCAAAGGAATGCCGAGCTTCTTGTAGGTCTCAAGAAGTTTCGGATCGACCTGATCGAGACTGTCGAGCTTCGCCTTCTGCTTCGGCGCGGAATAATAATAGGCGCTCTGAAAATCAATCGGCGGATATTCAACCTTCGCCCATGTCGGCTCATCCATCGTCAACCAACGGCGATACGCCTCAAGACGCCAATCAAGCATCCATTGCGGCTCGTCTTTCTTGGCCGAGATATAACGGATCGTATCCTCGCTCAACCCGATCGGCGCGCGTTCGGATTCAATGTCGGTCGAGAAACCGTATTTATATTTCTCACCGGCAACCTTGTGGACCGTTTCAACTGTTTCGCGGACAGCGACCATATCAATGCTCCGCTTCTGCAAGTGCGGGGGAAGCGCTTGCGTTCGTGTTGTTCTTCTGCGCGGCACGCTTCACGTAAGCCGTCCAGCTGGCGACCAGATGGTCTATGTCTTTTTTGGTCGTCTCGCGTCCAATGCTCACGCGGATCGCAGCACTAGCGAGATCATCGCTTACGCCCATCGCAGAAAGTACATGCGACCGCGCCACTTTACCCGATGAACAGGCCGAGCCTGCACTCACCGCAAGGCCGTCAAGATCAAGCGCGACGATCAGCGTCTCACTCACAAGGCCCTGTGCCGCAAAGAGGCTCGTGTTGCTTAAGCGCGGTGCACCTTCACCGAAAATCAAAACGTCCGGCACGGCCTTTCGCAATTCAGCCTCCATATAGTCGCGCAAATCAGCGACCATGTTTTCATCGCGCGCGAAGCGTGCCGCGACGCCGAAGCCTGCAATGCCCGCGACGTTTTCAGTGCCCGCACGGCGACGCTTTTCCTGTCCGCCGCCACGAATGAAGGGTTCGTAAGGCAGTGCCGCGCGGATGACGAGCGCGCCCGCTCCCTGCGGTCCGCCGATCTTGTGCGCCGAGAGCAACAGCATGTCCGCGCCAAGCGCTTTCATATCGACGACGAGACGACCCACAGTCTGAACGGTGTCTGCAAGCAGCAATGCACCTGCCGCATGAGCAAGGGCCGCAGCTTCCGCGACGGGCTGGATCACGCCGGTCTCATTATTCGCGTGCATCAGCGCGACAAGCGCCTTGCCGGGTTTGGCGAGCAGCGTTTCGAGTACGCGCAAATCCGCAACGCCGTTTTTATCGACGAGAAGAATGTCGAGTGGGAGTTCCGATGCAAGCGCGGGGGCGCTAACACAATCATGTTCGATCGCGGAGATGATGAGACGTTCGATGCCGAGAGATGTTTTTGCAAGATGCAGCGCGAGGTTCGCCGCTTCTGTGCCACCGCTCGTGAAGATGACTTCATTCGTCTTCGCACCGACAAGGTTCGCGACATGCGTGCGCGCGTCTTCGATGAGAGCGAGGGCAGCGCGCCCCTCGGCATGGACCGATGACGGATTGCCCGTGAGCGCCAGCGCGTGCGCGACCGCAGCCGCAGCTTCGGGGCGAACCGGAGCCGTTGCGTTGTGATCGAGATAGATGCGCTTCGTCATGGACGTGAATGTCCTTCTTGTTCAATCAGCGGCGTTAGCTGTCAACGGTGCTTCGAGCGACGACTTCGCCACGCGGCCGTTGATGACATCGCTTAAGGAGACGCCGCTCAGGAAAACCTGAATCTGATGGCTCAGTTCTTCCCAGAGGTCATGCGTGATACAGCGGCTTGATGAATGTTCCATGCAGCCTTTCGGCGAACCCGTTTCGCAGCGCGTCACTTTGATCGGCTCATCGACGGCGAGGATCACATCCGAGATACGGATGTCTTCGGAGGGACGCGCGAGCAGATAACCGCCACCTGGACCACGCACGCTTTTGACGAGATCGCCGCGACGCAGTTTTGCGAAAAGCTGTTCCAGATAGGAGAGCGAGATCTCCTGACGCTCGGCGATATCAGCCAGAGCCACCGGCTTACCGGTGCTGAAACGCGCCAGATCGGCCATCGCCATGACGGCGTAACGCCCTTTTGTGGTGAGCTTCATGGGGACCTACTCCTATAGAAAGCGGCCCTAGACGCACTCACGCACCCAAAAGCCTTGCCTAACCGGCACTTGCTTGTGTTAAAGAACCAACGCCTATCCCACCTCTTTCGGAATAGGCACGCCGAAAGTCAGGTTATTACCTACTACGGTTGTCAACTATTTAGCGACCTCAGGCACGAATTGCCAGAGAAAAAGCCAAAAATTATGGGGTTAATTCCCGTTTCCATGCTGGGTTATTACGCCGCAGTCCGCTGCGCGGCCTTACAGGTGAGTTGAGAAACATATGCCCGAAGTCATCTTCAATGGTCCCGCAGGCCGTATCGAGGGTCGTTATCATCATAGCCGCAAGGCGAATTCGCCGATTGCGCTAGTTTTGCATCCGCACCCCCAGTTTGGCGGCACGATGAACAATCCCGTGACGCTGGCGCTGTTTCAGGACTTTGTGGCGCGTGGCTTTTCGGTTCTGCGGTTCAACTTCCGTGGCGTCGGGCGCTCTCAGGGTGCTTTCGATAGCGGAATCGGTGAGTTGTCAGACGCAGCCTCAGCGCTCGACTGGCTACAGGCGCAAAATACCGATGCTTCGCAATGCTGGATCGGCGGCTTTTCGTTCGGGGCCTGGATCGCCATGCAGGTGCTGATGCGCCGCCCCGAAGTTGAAGGCTTCATCTCGGTTGCTCCGCCGGCCAATATGTATGACTTCACATTCCTCGCGCCCTGTCCGTCCTCCGGCCTCATCGTCAACGGCTCGACCGATCAGGTGGCGCCGGCAGGCGATGTACAGAAGCTGGTGGATCGCCTGAAGACCCAGAAAGGCATCGTCATCGAGCATTCGGTGATCGAGGGTGCCAATCATTTCTTTGACACGCATGTCGAGCAACTTGCCACGGTGACCGGCGCCTATCTCGACAAGCGGTTGGAGGGAATGCCGCTAAGAGGCTGAAAAGCCTATGGTTTCGCTCTGTGGATCACGCCGCCGGGCATCGGCTTCGGGACGCCCGTTGTTGTCGGGAGGCTTAAGGGAAGGCCATTAAGGGCACGGACGGCGAGGAAGGCAAAGGCTTCGGCTTCCAGGTCATCGCCGCGCCAGCCCAAATCCTCGGCCGGCAATACGCCGCCCTGAAGACGGCGCGACAGCATGGCCATCAAAGTGGGATTGTGCCGTCCACCGCCACAGACCACGAAACGGGTGGGCATACCCGGAATATGGGCTAACCCGCGCGCTATCGCTTCGACTGTAAAGGCGGTGAGCGTCGCCGCGCCGTCGGGCGGGGACAGACCCTCAACAGGTGCGGGCGAAAAGGAAAAACGATCGAGCGATTTCGGTGGCTTCCGGTCAAAAAACTCATTATCCATAAGGACTTGTAGCGCATCGACATCGACTTCGCCGATCTCGGCCATGGCCCCGTCCATGTCCACGGGCACGCCGGTATGGGTATGCGCCCAATCATCGATCAGTGCATTGCCTGGACCGGTGTCGAAAGCGAGCAAACTTCCTTCATTTCCCACATAAGTGACGTTACCGACGCCGCCTATGTTGATGATCGCAATGGACTCTTTGATGCCCGCGGCCCGCACCAAGGCCTGATGATAAAGTGGCACGAGAGGTGCGCCATGCCCACCGGCAGCGACGTCGGCGGAGCGGAAGTCGTTGACCACATCAATGCCCGTTAGACGGGCAAGCTCGGCCCCCATGCCGATCTGGACGGTGCGGCGACGGGCGGGCTGATGCAGCACTGTCTGGCCATGAAAGCCAATAATATCAATATCTTGAGGAGTAAGTCCGTTGTCCTTGAGCAGCGCACGAACGGCGTGTGCATGAGCCAGCGTCAACAGCCGCTCAGCCTCGGCAACCTCGGCGGGCATCGGCTCGTCCGGCTTCCAAGTCTTTGATACTTCGAGCGCGGCGCGCAGCACCGCTCTTTCCTCCGGCGTATAGGCCACCGAAAGTGTCGGGCCGGGGACAAGCTCTGCTTCGCCGTCTGTTTCGATAATCGCGGCGTCAATGCCGTCGAGCGATGTCCCGCTCATTAATCCCAAAGCGCGCATAAACCAGTCCAACCTCAGTTTGGAAGCACACGAAAACGTGCTAATTCCTGCAAGAGATCGAGCCTTTCCTGCAAGAGTTCGAGCGTTGTCGATCGAGCCTCAAGAGACCACAAAAATGACCGAGTTCAAATCCGAGTTCCTCCGCGAAATCTCCGCGCGAGGATTTATCCATCAATGTTCCGATGAGGCAGCGCTCGACGCTTATGCCGCAAAAGAGACAGTGACGGCCTATATCGGATTCGACTGCACCGGCCCCTCGCTCCATGTCGGTCATCTGATGGGGATTATGATGCTGCGCCGATTGCAGCAGGCGGGCCACAAGCCCATCGTGCTGATGGGCGGCGGTACAACCAAAGTCGGCGACCCGTCCGGCAAGGACGAGGCACGCCAGCTCCTGACCGACGAGGTGATCGCGGCCAATATGGCGTCGATCAAGACGGCCTTCACATCGTTCCTCGCATTCGGTGACGGCCCGACCGACGCCATCATGGTCAATAATGCAGAATGGCTCGACAAGCTCGAATATGTGTCGTTCCTGCGCGACTATGGCCGTCATTTCTCCGTGAACAGAATGTTGAGCTTCGACAGCGTGAAGCTGCGCCTTGAGCGCGAGCAGCCGTTGTCGTTCCTTGAGTTCAACTACATGATTTTGCAAGCCTATGATTTTGTCGAGTTGGGCAAACGCTATGGTTGCCGGTTGCAGATGGGCGGTTCGGACCAGTGGGGCAATATCGTCAACGGCATCGACCTCGGACGCCGCTCGGCAAACCTTGATCTCTATGCGGTGACCTGCCCGCTGATCACCACGTCATCCGGCGCGAAGATGGGTAAGACAGCATCGGGTGCCGTATGGCTCAATGCCGACATGCGCTCGCCGTTTGACTACTGGCAGTTCTGGCGCAATACAGAAGACGCCGACGTGGGCCGCTTCCTGCGGCTCTTCACCGAATTGCCGCTGGACGAGATTGCGCGGCTTGAAGCCTTGCCCGGCGCGGAACTCAACGACGCGAAAAAGGTGCTCGCCACCGAAGCGACGGCGATGCTGCATGGCCGCGCTGAGGCCGACCGCGCGGCGGGTGCGGCGAAAGCGGCGTTCGAGGAAGGTTCGCTGAGTGCCGACCTGCCGATGATCGAGATTGACGGTGCGCTGCTCGATGCAGGGCTCGGCGTGCTCAATGCGTTTGTGCTGGCGGGACTCTGCGCATCAACGAGCGATGTGCGTCGTCAGATCAAAGGCGGCGCGTTGCGCATCAACGACGAAACGGTGAGCGATGACCGCGCGGTACTGTCGCGGTCGAACCTTACTGCGGACGGTGCTGTGAAATTGTCGATGGGTAAGAAGCGGCATGTGCTGTTGAAGCCTGCGGCTTAAGGAATAATGGGAAGACCCTCTCCCTGCCCTCTACCAACAGGTGAGGGCGAAAGCAAAATATGTGGAGCCGCTGTTAAGAAAACAAAAAGGCCACCTCTTTGGGCAAGGTGGCCTTTGGTGCGGTTTGCTTGATCGGTGAGGGGGAACAAACCGCGCTGGCGTCCTTTATTAATCTTCCAAAATCGGGGGAACCCAAATCACATTGGCGTTATCGTGCGATACAACTTGCTGCACTTTTTGGTTGCCAGTCCGAGGCCTGATGGTTGCGCATGGACTAGAGCGGGATGACATATGACTGATTCAAAGGGGATTCCCTTTGGAGGAGATT
>JAZJXO010000007.1:0-51791 GCA_040390855.1 Pseudomonadota bacterium | reverse complement strand
CACATCAAGCCACCGCCAGACGCGCTCATCTCAAGTCAAAAATGCAACTGTAATGGTAGGCGTGACATCAATGTTCAAGCGGCGATTGCTGATTTCGACGGTGAGATTGATTTTTTCGTGAACGATGATCTTCAGTCCACTTCCTCGATTTTCAGCGAACAGCATCCTTCTGTGGCCGCTCGCTCGGTCGGTGCGCGTCAGGTGCGTGTACCGGCCATGACGTTGGCCTCGCTAGTCGCGCGTCATGCCAAGGGGCGTGAAGTCGCCTTTCTCAAGATTGATGCCGAAGGTGCGGAGGGCGCGATCATTCGTGGCGGCGATTGGACAGTATGCCGCCCGCGGATTGTGCTGGCGGAATCGACAGAGCCTTTCTCTACCATGCGTATTGATGCCGCATGGGTGATCGAGATGGATACCCACGGTTATGCCGAGGCTTATTTTGACGGGATCAACACTTGGTTTGTGCGCAAGGAAAACCCTGAGGACTTTGGATTTTTCAAAGTGCCCGTCAACGTGCTTGATGATTTTGTGCGTTTTGATCCGAAGTTGATGAAATGGCAGCTGAGCAAGGCACAGCAATCGGCGAAAGGGACGAAACTGTCGGGGTTGAAAAAGCTGCGTCTGTCGCTTGCCAAGCGGATTGCCTCAATCGCGGATGTTGTGGCGCCGTGATTATACTATCATCATCGAATGATTTTGATTTCTTGAAAGGTAAGTGATGCATTCCATCGGCAAATTCTCGACGACGACGGGAGAATGGTGGCTTCCGACTGACAATGACGTTGACATTGTTATCAAGGCGATCAAGTCGGGTGATTTTTTTTGAGGAAGACATCATTCATGCCGCTGCCCAGTTCATTAAGCCAGGCTCTGTTGTGCTCGACATCGGCGCCAATTTCGGTCAAATGACGGTTGCGTTTTCAAAGCTAGTCGGGGTCTCAGGTGCGGTTCATGCCTTTGAAGCAGATGAGTTTGTCTTTGACCTACTGCTGCGCAATGTGGAGGCCAATGGTTGCACGAATGTGAAACCGCATTTCGGTGCTGTCTGGAACGATGACGGACTGACGCTTTTTTACCCCGAACCTGATTTTGAACGCTTCGGCAGCTATGGCTCTTATGGTATCGACATGAATGCCAGCAGCGGTCGTCAGGTAAACTCCTTCACTGTTGACAGCCTTAACATTGAGGGACCGGTCAGTGTGATCAAGGTTGATATTCAGGGTAGTGATCTTTTTGCGATGATGGGAGCCCGCAAGCTCATCGAGCGTGACAAACCTGCCATCATTTTTGAGTATGAAGAGCAGTTCCTGAAAGAATTTGGCACGACCTATGATGACTACATGAATTTCATCCGCGACATTGGCTATGTCATTGTCGAAGAAGTTGGCCGCATCCGCTATGTCCGAAATTTTGTTGCTTTGCCGCAGCCGACATCACTGGCGGGCAAGGTCTGTGTCTGGTATCGCCAGATTGTTTCGCTGGTTAAAAACAGGCGTTGGCCGCGCTAAGGCCTTGACGGAAAGCGTGTCTTATCCGCGCGCAATGTGCGGCGCTCGCTTGATGTGATGTTCTGCCTGCGGAATGTGCAGAGAAATAAACTGCTGAAAAGCCGTGCAAAACTCAATGATTACGGGTATTTTGTGCGGCATTTTCGCACTTGCGCGTTTATGCGTCTTGCATGGTTAATCAATGCGCCCTAATTCTCGCCACAATAGCCGACCATAAAGAGAGTTGGTTTGGTTGCAGGCTTGTTGGTTGTTTGATGCACTTTGAAAAAGTGCATCGCGTTGCATCCGGTCTGAACCATATAAGTCGTGCAGTCTGAGGGTTTGGTGCTCAGACAAGTGTGGCTATCGCATAAACATAATTGAATGAGAAATGACGGAGGTGCCAATGAGTGCCCACGGTTCAAAATTGTGTCCGCAGAACGAAGCGGATGCGACAAATCCCGCAAGCGATACGCAGGCCTATTATACGATGCTTGCGGAACGCCTTGAGAAAATATTGCTTGATGTGAAGACCAGCGGTACTCCGTCGGATGACCCGCTGATGCTGCGTCTTGCTGATCTTTTGCGGGAGACGCGTAGTCTCATGCAAAAAAAGAAATCTGCTGATTGATACTTGAAAATAGCGACCAACGCTTTTTTGGTCTTTATTTTTGTACTTTTTGCAACTTACCTGTTTGTTTTTCTGTGAGAGATTGTAACTCCATAACCGCCATGCCGATCTGTGTGCGCAGCTCAAAGCGCACGGGCATGTAAACGCGGCCTTCGTCAAAAGGCGCAAACCAGATGCGCATGTCGTCCTTACGGCGTTTGGTTTTTTCCATGCGGCGTTTGAGTTCGACAGGCGCAATCGCTTCATAAGTCACGGTACAGATTATTGTGGCGTAAGAGGGCGGTGGCGCTTCGGGATGCGCTAGGTCCGGCACGGTCATCACCTTCTCACCTTGATAGGCGAAGGTGAGGTCATAGCGCCGTCTGCCGTCGAAGACCGGTACTTTACGGGCGCAGGGGTCGGCGCCTTTTTCAAGTTGCGTGACCGGCATGAGAAACGCGCTGACGGGATCGGAAGTGTTCTCCGTCATCGCCGGTGTGATCTCGGCAATTTCTTCCAATATATCTTGCTCAAAGGGTGGCTCGGCCAGAACTTTCGGCTTGCCCTTCGTGCCATAGGTGAGTGTGAGGTGGCGCGTGTCGCGGCGTGATTTTTGGTCGGAGATGAATTGCACCGGTTTCAAAATGCCGTGGCGCATCTCTCCTCTGGTCTTGAGAGCATAGGAAGCGGGATATAGCCGTGCGATGGTGCCTGCCGTTGCCATGCTCGTCTGAAGCTCATAGGTTTTCGCGCCGAGCCCTGCCTCAAATCTGCCTTCGACGATGAGGAGGCCGCCGACATAAATCGTGTAGCGGGCCGTGACGTCGCTTTGAGGGGCGGCGTTTGCGGCAAGCGGTATCAAAGCAAGGAGGAGGCCGAGCCCTGCCGCTTTTGCCGCAAATAGTCCGCCGTCGGTCAAGTTCAATATGAGGGCTCTCTTCCTGCAGACTTCAGTATGGACGAAGACCATCCAAGCCAGTATGCAAACTGCTATGACTTGTGACACCAAAAAGCGTTGATTTTGTGAGGGACGAGTTTTGAGCCTGCGGATGACAAGTGATCCGGTCGAGCTAGCCGATCGCATCAGATCGGGCGAACGCGCCGCCTTGGCGCGTGGTATTACCTTGGCGGAAAGCTCGCGAGCGGATCATCAGGCGCTTGCGCAGGAGCTGCTGACGCGCCTTTTGCCTGATACGGGCCGTGCGGTGCGTATCGGCCTGTCGGGTGCGCCGGGTGTCGGTAAATCAACGTTTACCGAGAGTTTTGGGCGCACTCTCACGGGGGCAGGGCATAAGGTGGCGGTGCTGGCCATCGACCCGTCCTCCTCGCTGTCAGGCGGCTCCATATTGGGCGACAAGACGCGAATGGAGTTGCTGGCGCGTGATCCCAATGCGTTTATCCGTCCGTCGCCTGCGGGCCGCACACTCGGCGGTGTGGCGCGACGTACGCGTGAGGCGATGCTGCTCACCGAAGCCGCAGGTTTTGATGTTGTGGTCATTGAGACAGTGGGCGTCGGCCAGTCCGAAACAGCCGTTGCCGATATGGTCGATATGTTCGTGCTGCTCCTGTCGCCGGGGGGCGGTGACGAGCTACAGGGTATCAAGCGAGGCATCATGGAACTCGCAGACCTTGTTGTCGTCAACAAGGCCGACGGTGATCTCATACCGGCGGCCAAACGGGCGGCGATGGAATATAAAGCGGCTCTGCATCTCATGCGCCCCAAGAGTGCCCATTGGCGGCCTGATGTGCTGCTTGCGTCCGCGCTCAATAATATCGGCATTACGGAGGTCTGGGACGCCGTCATGGCGCATCATAAGTCCTTGAGTGCTGCTGGTGAGATCGAGAGCCATCGTGCCCGGCAGGCCCAGGCCTGGATGTGGACCGAGATCCGCGAGGGGTTGATGACCTCGCTCAAAGCCAATCCGAAGGCCGCCCGCCTGATCCCGAAGCTGGAGGCGCAGGTGAAATCCGGCCAGACCACCCCGACGCTCGCCGCCCAAAAGCTGCTGGGGCTGGTTTTCGGGACGGAAAAGGACTGAGCCGCTCCTGAAGTCCTGTGATTTGGGAGAAATCCCCAGATTCGGCGGGTTAAGTGCGGTTTTTCGTCCCCATTGGGGCCTGCTCACTTGACTGCGGACCACCCGCCTTTTATACGTGCCCGCCTGATCAGGCTCACCAAGGCCCGACCCATCCATTCCGGCTGTTTTCAGCCTGTTGATTGCAAGGAAGTATCCCATGTCGCGTCGTTGCGAACTTACCGGCAAGGCCGTCATGTCGGGCAACAATGTGAGCCACGCCAACCGCAAGACGCGGCGCCGGTTCCTGCCCAATCTGTGCCAGGTGACGCTGATCAGCGACGCCCTTGGTCGTCAGTATTCGCTGCGTATCTCGGCTCATGCGCTCCGTTCGGTCGAGCACAATGGCGGTCTCGATACGTTCATTCTCAAGGCCCGCAAGACCGATCTGAGCCCCCGCGCGCTCAAGCTGCGCACTGACATCGAAAAGGCGAAAGCCGCCGTCGCGGCCTGATTTTTCGGCCAAATCTGCAAGAAATTCTGAAACGGGTGGCTTTGGGGCCACCCGTTTTGCTTTCCGCCACGCCCGCACCCCGCTAAGGTCAATGGCAGTTACGGGGGATTGAATGCTCGATAAAGGCGTAGAGCGGCGGGGGCCGCCTAAACCGGCCGGTTTTTTTGGAACAGTCGCGATAGGTTTCGGTCGGCTCATTGTGCCGGTTGTGAGCCTGTTGGGGACGGCTGTTGTGCTGTGGCGTTTCAGGGCGGAGGTCGCCACGGATTTCCGGTTTCTCACCTCGCTCGACAAAGGGCTCGATCCCGCCAGCGATCATTGGCTCACATGGGGTCTCGTCCTGTTGCCGCTCGTCTGGTTTGTTATCAATCTCGTTAACCGGCGCTATGGCTCCGGCTTCACGCTTCTTGTGGTTGTCGTCACATGGGCGATTGTCGCGGGCGGCGTCTTTTGGGCCATCCGGCAGGGCGTGATCGGCGCGTTTGCCAATGACATTGTGCCTGTGAACCAGGCGGTTGCTTTCGGTGCGGCGCTCTTTCTCGGCCAGCTTCTCTGCATCTACTTCTTCGAGGGGCTGCGCGGTATCCCGTGGTGGGAAGCCCCCTTTGTGGCGGCGCTTGTTGCAGGTGTCGCGCAGACATTTGCCTTTCATGCCCTGATCGCCTGTCTCGGCACCGGCACCATATCAGGTGCTTTCAGCACGGATCAGTGGCCGCGCCTTCTTGTGCTTGTTGTTTTGCAATTTGTCTGGGCCTTCGGTCAGCTTCTGCCAACCGCCATGCTGCGGCGCGTTATTCGGCCTTTGTCTGGCTATGGGGGAGCGTGAGCACGCCTTCGGGCGGAGCGGTCGGTGACAGGCTCGCGGCCTTGATGCGGAACATCACCAGATAGGTGTGTTGCAGATCGCTGAAATTATCGTCTGACATCACATAGACGAAGACATCGCCTTTTTCGCCTGCGCGGACGGCGAGTCCTTCCATATTGTCAATGGTGCGGGTGTTATTGGCCTGCATCAGCACGCGGCCTTCGATCACAGAGCCTGCTTTGACTTCGGAGGCCCGCACGAGACGGATGCACATGCCGGGTCCCGCGAGCAGCGAGTAACTGCGCTCAAGCACGAGGAAGTCACCGTCGGGCAGGCGCGCAATGTCGGTGGGGTTGTAGGGCTTGTCGAGTTTTATTGTCAGCCGTTCTGCTTTCCTGCCTTCAATAAGGAAGGCTTTGCGATTGCCGCTGGCGGCGCGGCCTTCTTCGCTCAGGGCGAGGAGGCGCTGTTGGCTGTCGCCCGTGAGTGGCGAAAGTGCCGTCACGGCTTCAATGCCGCCGTTCGACGGCAACTGGCCGAGCTGGCGTTCGGTGACGATCTGGGTCGGCACAGCGTTGAAACCATCTGCATCGAGGTCGTAACGCCAGATACGGTGCTGGCGTTCAAAGCTCACATAAGCAAGGCCTTTGAGCGGATCTGTGCCGGTGACGGCCAGACCTTCGGCATCGCCGGACGTCTTGTCCTTGATCGGCTTGCCTTTCAGGTTGAGGAGCGGTGCCATATGGGCGTCGGCAATGCCCGACAAACGACCCTTTTCATCATAGAGCAGTTGGGCACTCAGCCACTGGGCTTCATCGGAAACCGACAGCAGCGTTGCGCCGTCGGCGCTCACCGCAATCGAGGACCAGCCGCCGAAATCTTTGGATGAGGAGGCAATGACGATGCCACCTGCATATTCAAGCTCGCCTGCCACAAGATCGTTGCGGTTTTCAGGGTTCCAGCGGACGGGCTCTGATTTTGTGTCGATGGCTACGGCGAGGCTCGGCTCGGGTGCTTTGTCAGCGGCGAGCGCGACAGAAACCGGCGTCACCACCAGAAGACAGGCCGCCAGCGCGAACTGCCGAAGCGTGGCTGCGTGTATCCGGCCTGAGAAGGATGAGCCTGATGTGTGGCCCGACAAAAACGCGAAAATTTTACGCTACCCCGTTTATGCGCTGATCTTACGGTTCTTCGCCCGCAATGCGTACACGTCCCGTCTGTCTGTCCCAACCCCCGTTTGGACTGTTTTGTCATCATATCGGTAGAGTGGTCCTGCACAAGCATCAGCTTAGCGGGAAGCGCTTTTTCAGGCGAAAGGTCACAGCCGACAGAAGATCATATTATGTTCAGCGCACCGAGCGGGCGGCCTTCATCGAGACGCCTTTTTTGGCACGACCTGCACCGCGCCCACCGGTCTGTTCATCCTCGAACAGTTCGGCGAGTTTTTCGGTCATCACACCGCCTAGCTGCTCGGCATCCACAATCGTCACCGCGCGGCGGTAATAACGTGTCACATCATGGCCGATGCCGATGGCAATCAGTTCCACGGGCGAGCGCGTTTCAATCTGTTCAATAACTGAGCGCAAATGCCGTTCGAGATAATTGCCGGCGTTTACCGACAAAGTGCTGTCATCGACCGGTGCGCCGTCCGAAATCACCATCAGGATGCGACGCTGTTCGGGGCGCGCAAGCAGGCGGTTATGGGCCCAGATAAGCGCCTCGCCGTCGATATTCTCTTTGAGCAGGCCTTCGCGCATCATCAGGCCGAGATTACGCCGTGCCCGCCGCCACGGACTGTCAGCTGCCTTATAGATGATGTGGCGCAGATCGTTGAGGCGACCTGGCATGGCGGGCTTGCCATCAGCAAGCCAGCGGTCGCGCGATTGCCCGCCCTTCCAGGCGCGTGTCGTAAAGCCGAGAATTTCAACCTTCACGCCGCAGCGCTCCAGCGTGCGCGCCAGAATGTCGGCGCACATGGCGGCAACCGTGATCGGGCGTCCACGCATCGAACCTGAATTGTCGAGCAGCAGTGTCACAACCGTGTCGCGGAAGTTCATGTCGTGTTCGATCTTGAACGACAGAGGATGCATCGGGTCGGTGACGACGCGTGTGAGGCGCCCCGCGTCCAAGATGCCTTCTTCGAGATCAAATTCCCATGTGCGGTTCTGTTTGGCGAGCAGGCGGCGCTGCAAGCGGTTGGCGAGCCGCGAGACGACGCCCTGCATCTGCTGCAACTGCTGATCGAGATACTGGCGCAGGCGCGACAATTCTTCGATGTCGCACAGGTCTTCTGCGGCAATCACTTCGTCATATTGGGTGGCAAACACTTTGTAGGAGGGTTCACGGTTCTTGTCGTCGGCGCCTTGATTGGGCCGCCAGGGCTGCGTGCCTTCGCTGGTCTCATCCGTTTCTCCGTCAACCGATTGATCGTCGCTTTCGACTTCAACGGTTTGCTCGTCGCCTTCCTCGCCCTCGCCTTCGGAATATTCAACCTTGTCGGCGGCGGCGCCGTCCTGATCTTCCGCTTCGCCAGACTGGCTTTCCTCCGACGACTCCTCGCTGTCGCCGTCTTCGCTGTCGCTGTCTTCGGACTGGTCGTCCTGGGGCTGGCCCAGTTCGTTGCCCATATCGAGGTCTTTGAGAATGTCGCGCGTGACGCGCGCAAAGGCGACCTGATCTTCGGCAATGTCATGTAGGCGCGCGAGATCCTTGCCGGCTTTTTCCTCGATCCACGGACGCCAGAGATCGACCAGTGTTTTCGTCGATGGTGGCGGGGCTTTGCCGGTCAGTTCTTCGCGCACGATCATTGCGACGGCTTCTGCCAGCGGTGCCTCGTCGCGTGTCTTGATGCGATTATAGCCGCGAGATTGTGCGCGCTGTTCAAGGGCAGCGGCGAGATTGTTGCCCATGCCGGACATCTGGTTCGCGCCGATGGCCTCGCAGCGGGCCTGTTCGACCGCATCAAAGACGGCGAGCGCATTGCCGCCTTCGGGCTGGAGGCGGGCGTTGATCTTTTCGTCGTGATGGGCAAGGCGGAGAGCATAACCGTCTGCGACACCGCGCACCTGAGCGACTTCCTCAGGCGGCAGAGTACGGCTCGGCATGGGCAGGCGTGCCCGCAGGCCGCGCAGGCCCGGCGGTTCCGTTCCGAAGGTGACATTCAGCTCGGCATTGTCCGCAATCGTGCGCATCGCGGTTGTCAGCGCACGCTTGAACGGTTCAACCGGCCCTTCTTTGCTTGACATAGCTGGTGCCTCTCAGGCGAAATCTGAAATCAGGCAACCATGATCTTGGCGGCACTGTCGGGCAGGTCTTCGCCAAAGCAACGCTGATAGAACTCGGCAACTGTGGCGCGTTCCAATTCATCGCATTTGTTGAGGAAGGTGACGCGGAAGGCAAAGCCGATGTCACCGCCGAAGATTTGCGCGTTTTCAGCCCATGTGAGCACGGTGCGCGGGCTCATCACGGTCGAGATGTCGCCGTTGATGAAGGCCGAACGTGTGAGGTCAGCGACGCGGACCATCGCGGAGATTTTCTTTTTCCCCTCGTCGGTCTGATAGGCCTTGATCTTGGCGACCATGATGTTTGTTTCAACATCATGGCTGAGATAGTTGAGAACAGTCACGATGTTCCAGCGGTCCATCTGGCCCTGATTGATCTGTTGTGTGCCGTGATAGAGGCCCGATGTATCGCCGAGGCCCACAGTGTTTGCCGTTGAAAACAGCCGGAATGCATTGTGTGGGCGGATGACGCGGTTCTGATCGAGCAGAGTGAGCTTGCCTGAGACTTCGAGCACACGCTGGATTACGAACATGACGTCGGGACGGCCCGCATCATATTCGTCGAAGACAAGGGCGACAGGGTGCTGCAAAGCCCAGGGCAGCAGGCCTTCACGGAATTCCGTGACCTGCTTTCCTTCTTTCAGCACGATCGCGTCCTTGCCGACGAGATCGATACGGCTGATATGGCTGTCGAGGTTGATGCGGATGCAGGGCCAGTTGAGGCGGGCTGCGACTTGCTCAATATGGGTTGATTTGCCGGTGCCGTGATAGCCCTGCACCATCACGCGGCGATTGAAGGCAAAGCCTGCAAGAATGGCGAGCGTGGTGTCGCGGTCAAAAATATAATCTGGGTCAAGATCGGGCACATACTCGCTGGTCTGCGAGAAGGCAGGGACTTTCATGTCCACGTCGATTTTGAAAACGTCGCGGACATTGACTTCCGTGTCAGGTCCGGCCAGTGACATGGTACCCGTAACATCTAAGCTCATCTTACCCTGCTTTTCTTCGTCGTGACCGCTCGCATCCATTGAGCAGTGAATTTCAAGATGATGTGAGCGGCGCATTTCCACGCTTGTCTCACTTGTCCGCCCCGTTATCGGCGCGGGCCTCCCATATCGTCAAAACAGCATCAATGCGAGATTAGCAGAAGCCGCTCTTGCGGAGATAGTCATAGGCCTGAATGACCTTGCGCAGGCGCTCTTCAGCGGACCGGTCGCCGCCATTGGCGTCTGGATGGTGTCTTTTCACAAGTTCTTTATACCTGGATTTAATGTCGCTCAAGGTGGCCGTTTCCTCAAGCTCAAGTGTATGCAAAGCCTGTTGTTGCAATGGCTTGACGCGGGGCTTGCGGGGTGTGCGTCCCTCGGCTGACGCAGCGTCCTCGCCGAAAAGTTCAAAAGCATCGCGGAAGGCGGCACCGGCGCGTTTTCCGCCTTTCTCAAAGCCCTGGCTGTAATTGGGCGCGGCATTGACGCCAAGACCCCAGGTCGGACGGTGGCCCGTCAGGCCGTCGCGCTGGAATTTGGCCACTTCGGCCGCTGTCATGCCCTGAAAGAAGTCGTAATTGGCGTTGAATTCTTTGATGTGCTTGTCGCAGAACCAGCGATAGGTGGTCTCTTTGCCGTTGAAGCCACCATTGGCATTGGTCAGGCCAGGCGCACGATGCTTGCCCGTATTGGTGCAACCATCCCAGCTACAGGGCTTGGCGTCGGCCCGCGCTTTCATTTCTTCGCGTGCTTCCTTGGTGCCTTCAAGGCCCCGTTTCTTGCGGGGGGCGATGCGGATGCTGTCAAAAAAATCAGAGGTCACGAGGCGGGTCCGGAATTAGATGTGCGGGGGAAGTGCAATTCAGGCGGTCAGCGGCTAGGGTCGGACACTATAGCACCAAACTTTGCCGGAGTGTTGCGTGACCGTTGCCGAAATCATCGCCGGGAAGCTGAAAAAAGCCTTTTCGCCTCTAAGTCTCCTCATTGAGGATCAGTCCCATCAGCATAAAGGCCATGCCGGTCACAGGGAGGGCGTTGAAACCCATTTTCATGTGACGATTGTGTCCAATGTTTTCGAGGGACAGTCCCGTGTGGCACGTCATCGCATGGTGACCAATGTGCTCAAAGAGGAAATTGGCAATCCGGTCCATGCGCTGGCGTTGAAAACACAGACACCCGCCGAAGCCGCCAAAGAAAACTAGTCGGCGGCTGGGCGCGTTCTGTTGGGTGTGATGCGAAGCACGGCGAGTTGATTGCGCTGGCGGCGCAGGATTTCAAATTTGCCGCCATGGAAATTAAACGCTTGCCCCACTTCGGGGATCGCGCGGGCTTCATGGATGACGAGGCCCGCAATCGTTGTCGCCTCATCGTCGGGTAACGACCAGTCGAGCGCCCGGTTTAAATCACGGATCGGCACCAATCCTGCGACGATCACCGAGCCGTCAGCCTGAATGCGGATGCGCGAGCGGTCAATATCGTGTTCGTCGGAAATATCGCCGACGATTTCTTCCAATATATCCTCAAGCGTGATGAGACCCATCAGCCCGCCATACTCATCGACGACCAGCGCGAAATGGGCCTTGCGCCGCAGGAACGCGTTGAGCTGGGCTTGCAAAGTCGTGGTGTCGGGAATGAACCAGGGCTCGGACGCCACATCGAGAATTTTAATCGCGTCCGGTTTCCAACCTGCGCCTGCGACGGCGCGCAGCAGGTCTTTGGAATGCAGCACGCCGACGATGTTTTCCGGATCGTCCTTCCAGATCGGCAGACGCGTGTGCTGGGCGGCGAGCACCTCGGCGACGATCACTTCGTTTGGCGCAGACGCATCAACCATCGTCATGTTCTTGCGGTGGACCATGATGTCCGAGACATCAAGTTCTTGCAGATCAAGGATGCCGCCCAGCATGTCGCGGTCGCGTTTTACGACACCGCCTTCTGAATGATGGAGGTTGATCGCCCCGCGGATTTCTTCATGCGGGGAGAGCACATGCACGATCTCGCTGACGTCGATACCGAAAACTCTGAGCACGATGCGGACAATGAACTGTACCGCATTGGTGACGGGCGAGAAGAGCCAGACGACCACGCGGACGAGTGGCGCGACGGCGAGTGCGAAACGATCCGTATTGGTGATCGCATAAGTCTTCGGCATGACTTCGGCAAAAATCACGACAAGTGCTGTCATGGTGAGGGTTGCATAGAGCACACCGGCATCGCCGAAAAGCGTCAGGAAGACACTGGTGGCGAGAGCCGAGGCCAGAATGTTCACAAGACTATTGCCGAGCAGCAGCGTCCCGATCAGGCGTTCGAGATTTTCTGTGAGATGCAGAACGAGTGCGGCACGCTTGTTTTTTTCGGTTGCCAGCCGGTTCATGCGCGCGCGGGACGCGGCGGTCAGCGCCGTTTCAGAGCCGGAGAAAAAGGCCGACATGACCAGCAGCGCAATGACGGCCGCGATGGTAAGATCAAGGCCGATCGAGTTCATCAGGCAGGCTCTTTTTGGGATAACAATTCATGCAGTGCGGCGGTGTCCACATCACGCGTGATGAAGGCTTCGCCGATACCACGCGCCAGAATGAACGTGAGCCTACCGTCCTGAACCTTCTTATCCTGTCCCATCAGCGCGATGAGGCCATCGGCATCGGGCAGCGTGCCGGAAATGTCTGAGAGCTTGTTCGGGAGGCCCGCGCGTTCCAGATGCTTGCGCAGGCGCACCGCATCTTGTCCTGAACACAGTCCGAGTTTGGCGGAGAGATCAAACGCCAGCGCCATACCGACTGCAACGCCTTCGCCATGGACGAGGCGTTGCGAGAAACCCGTGGCGGCTTCGAGCGCATGACCGAATGTGTGGCCGAGATTCAATAGCGCGCGCACATTGCTTTCGCGCTCGTCCATCGCAACGATATGGGCTTTTGCCTCGCAGCTTTTCACGATGGCATATGTGCGGGCGGCAACGTCGCCTTGCTTGATGGCGTCGAGATTTGTCTCAAGCCAGTCGAAAAAAGGCCGGTCATTGATAAGTCCGTATTTCACGACCTCGGCATAGCCTGCCATCAACTCTCGCATCGGCAAAGTTTCAAGCGCGCTTGTGTCGGCCAGCACGAGGCGCGGCTGATAAAAAGCGCCGACGAGGTTTTTGCCCTGCGCGGTATTGATGCCTGTCTTGCCACCGACCGAGGAGTCAACCTGAGATAAGAGCGTTGTCGGGATTTGCGCAAAATCGACGCCACGTCGTGCGATGGAAGCTGCAAAGCCAGTGAGGTCTCCCATGACGCCACCGCCAAGTGCGATGACGAGATCGCCGCGCTCGATGCCCGTTTCCAAAATCCATTCGGTGACGCGCTGCAATTCGGAAAAGCATTTTGTTGCTTCGCCGGTGGGCACGATCAGCGTGTCATGCTTGATGCCATGGGCGTTGAGACTTGCCTGCAAGGGCTCAAGATGAAAGCTCGCAACCGTTGCGTCGGTGACAATGGCAACGCGGGCACGGCGCAGCAGGGGTTTCAGATGCGTGCCTGCGTCGGCAATGAGCTTCGGTCCCACGAGAATGTCATAGGCACGGTCTTCAAGTTCGACGCGGACTTTTTTAATTTGGGCTCTCATCTTATCACTCGGTGCTTTTACGATAGGCGTCGAGACGGGCGATCACATCATCGACGACAATTTCATGCGGACCTTCGACGCTTTCAACGGTGATGTCGGCGCTTGCATAGACAGGATAGCGCGTCGCCATCAACCGTTCCATTGTTGCACGCGGGTCGCCCTGTTTCAGCAAGGGGCGGTTGCCACGACGCGAGACGCGGCGCATCAGCACTTCAAGATCAGCCTTGAGCCAGACGGAGGTTCCGCGCGCGGCGATATTCTGGCGCGTTGTCTCGTCCATGAAGGCGCCGCCGCCGGTCGCGAGCACCTGCGGGCCGCCTTCAAGGAGGCGGGCGATTACACGACGCTCTCCCTCGCGGAATGTGGCTTCGCCACGGCGTTCGAAAATCTCAGGGATGCTTTCGCCCGCCGCGCGTTCGATTTCGGCGTCGGCATCAACAAAGTTCAGGCCGAGTTTTTGGGCCAGTCGCCGTCCGACCGTGGTTTTTCCGGCACCCATCAGTCCGACCAGCACAACGGAGCGTTGTAAAGAGCGTTCCGGAAGCGCAACGAGTTGCGGCAGGCAGGTGTCGCCGAGTCCGGTGTGTGAAGCGTCGGGCTGGTTTTTTGTCTCAGTCATAATAAATCTTAATATCTATTATAGTCTAAAGGTCTTGTTTTTACCGATATGCGGACCTTTCGGGATCCGGCGCGAGCCATCTTGTCACCTATAACACCGGTGGGGTCTTCGCGCCCAAATTTCGCCGCATCCGGCACATAAACAGGAAATTCAAAGCAACTCATTCGGAATTATGGGCAAAGCTGCCTTATAATAAGGGATGCAGAAGGGTGAGGCGAGCGGCGGAATTTGTCTGCTTGGGCGTTTGCCTTTTAGACACGAGATTATGAGAAGACTTGCGCCTGATCGTCAGTGCCCAAACGGATAACGGACAAACCGCATAATGAACAGTATTTCGACCATTTTAGTGCTTATCGTCGTCCTCGTTCTCGCCGGTCTCGGCGGGCTCATCTTTTTGGGTCAGGGCTCGACCGCGCCTCAGACATCCGTCGAAAAAGTGCTCCCCGATGGCCAGTTTCCGCGTTAATGCCGGTCGCATGACCGGTGCCGCCTTCAGTCTGTTCTCGGCGCTGCTTGTGCTGTCTGGTTCGGCTTATGCCGATACGCTCGGTACACTGACGACCACGACATCGACGCCGGGCACGATGGTGACCTCCACCACGCCCGCACCTGCATCCGCATCGTCAAGCAGCGGTCCTAAAACCATTGCTGTTTCACCTGCGGCAAAGCAGGCGGTGCCCGCATCTCCGGCATCTGTGCTGCCGGGGGCCGGTCCGCAGCCGATCATGCCGCCCGCGCTCGGCCAGCAACCGACTTCTGCACCCGTGCAAAAACCGACCACGGCTTTTCCGAGCGGCAACAAAGTGCCGCAAGGCGAGAACCTACAAGCACTTCCATCCGTGCCCGGACAGAAATCATCCGGTATCAGCATGGGTGAGCTTGGCGGTGTCGATGCATCGGCCGCCGGCCTCATCGGTTCTGGTGACGGCGGATTTGGTGTCAATATGTGGGCCAATGTTTCGCGCACCAATGTTGATCAGGATTTAGCCGCGATGCCGGTCGGTACGGGTTCGCCCGTTGCCAATGATCTTGCGCGACGCTTGCTGCTCACGACCGCGACACCGCCCTCAGGTCAGACGGGCGAGTTGTCGCTTCTTGCCATTCGTCTTGACCGTCTGAGTGCTGCCGGTCGTCCTGATCTTGCCGCCGAACTCGGACGCGGCACGCTGGCTGACACATCCCCATCGGTGGCGGTTGCGCGGGCGCGTGCGAGCCTTGCTCTGGGTGACGACAAAACCGCCTGCGCCGAACTCAACAATCTGCCTGCGGGCAATGATCCCGCGCATGATGATCTTGATGCTTTCTCGACGAGGCTTTCCGCTTTCTGCCAGATCTCATCGGGCAATAATGCGGCGGCCAATGTGACGCTCGATCTTGCGCGTGAAGAAGGCTATGACGATCCGCTGTTTTATTCGCTCGCCGCCGAAGCCAATGACGGGTTGAAACTCAAAGCCGCCGTCCCCAAGTCACTGGATGCGCTTGATGTGCGCTTTTACGCGCTCGCCAAACGTGCGCTGCCAGATAATGCGGGTACCATCGCCGATACCGCGGTCGTGAAACAACTTGCGCAGAACGAAAATCTTGGCAGCGGTATTCGCATCGAAGCGGCAGAGCGCGCTGTTGAAGCCGGTGCGCTGAAAGGCGAGGAGCTTGCTGCGATCTATGCGGAAACAAAACTCACGCCTGATGAAGTCGACGGCGCGCGCGCAGGTGTCTATCCGAAATCAGCGCCACTGCGCCGCGCCGCTTTGTTTCAGGCGATCGCCGTTGAGGTCATGCCGACGGATCGCGCTGGTCTGATGGCGGCGTTTCTCAATATGGGCATTGATGATCATGTCTATGATGCCACGGTTGAAGCACTGTTGCCGACACTCTCGGCCACGGCACCTGTGCCGGAAATCGCCTCATTCGCGCCTGCTGCCACACGCGCTTTTTTGATGGCGGACAAGCGTGATGACGCGGTGAAATGGTATTCGCTTGTGGCGAAAGACAATGGCCGGGATGCCCGCGAATTGTCGTCGCTCATGGCGCTCAGTGATCCGGCTGGTTTGAAACCGATCAGTCCGGAACTTGCGGCCTCTATTGCGGCGGATTTGAAATCGGGCAAGCCCGACCAGCAAAATTTCGCGGCGACTGAAGCGATGATCTATGATGCGTCGGGTCAGGTTTTGCCGCAGAATGTACTCGAAGCTCTCGTTGCCGCGCCGCGTAGCATCGGGGCACCGGAGACACTACTCAATCAACTTCGTTCTGCCGGTCTTCAAGGCTCGCTGGGTGAAGTTGTATTGCTCTCACTTGTTGCAATCGGGCCTGGGGGGCCGGAAAGCGCAGACCGTCAAGCAGTTGCGCAAAGCGTATCAAGTCTCAGAGCAGTTCATCTTGAGGGTGAGGCTCGGCGCCTTGCCCTTGAGGCTTTACTGGGACGTAGTCACGCCGGACACGGGTGAGTATCATGCCAAACAATGCCAAACAGACGACCCCCACGGAGAACGGTAGCGGTAGCGCAAGCCACCATATCGAAGCATTCCTTGAAATGCTCAGTGCAGAGCGCGGGGCCGCGCGCAATACGCTTGATGCCTATCAGCGTGATTTACGCGATTTCTCAGGCTTTCTTGCTTCGCGTGGTAAAAGCGTGCTCGAAGCTGACACGCAGGATATACGCAACTATCTCGAAGCGTTGAACGGGCAGGGTCTGTCCGCCGCCACCGCTGCGCGGCGGCTGTCGGCCATTCGCCAGTTCCACGGTTTTCTGTATACGGACGGATTGCGCAAAGACGATCCTTGCGGTGCCATTGAAGGTCCGCGCCGGTCGCGCCCCCTCCCGAAGACTCTGTCTGTCGAGGAAGTGGACAAACTTCTTGCCGCCGCCCGTCTCGTTGAAGACGGACGGAGCCAGGAAGAAACCGTGCGGGCTTACAAGCGTGCGCGTCTCGTTTGCCTGATGGAAGTTCTTTACGCCACGGGCCTTCGCGTTTCCGAACTTGTCGGCCTGCCGCTTTCTGCTGCCAAGGGTGACGGACGTTTTCTCACTGTGAGCGGCAAGGGCGGGCGCGAACGTCTTGTGCCTCTGTCTGAAACGGCGCGTCGTGCAATTGATGATTATCTGCCGCTGCGTGTGACGCGTCTGGGCGATGGTGTTTCGCCATGGCTCTATCCCTCACGCGGTCGTCAGGGTCATCTGACACGTCATCGTTTTGCGCAGCTTCTCAAAGATCTGGCGTCTGCCGCCAAGCTCGATGTGAGCCGTGTCTCGCCGCATACGCTGCGTCATGCGTTTGCAAGTCATCTGCTGGCCAACGGTGCGGACCTGCGTGCCGTTCAGCAAATGCTGGGCCATGCCGATATTTCTACGACGCAAATCTATACGCATGTGCTTGACGGGCAGTTGAAGTCGCTTGTTGACGAGCATCATCCGCTTGCGAAGAAGGGTTGATCTTCCCGTCTTCAAAATTGAAATGCCAGTGGCCATTTGTGTTCCTCGACGCAGGTGGCCACTTTCTTTATGGTCGGGGCAGATGACATTCGGGGAACATGACGATGAGTGAAACGATACCGCGTGATGCCGGTGAGCTTGGAAAAACTTTGGGACAGGTGCGTGTTGTCACGCTTGATGCGGACGCGGGTCGTGCTGTCATTGAATATCAGTGCGGGCATCACATGTGTCATTCGGGTGGCGTAGCGCAGGGCGGCTTCGTCACAGCATGGATTGATGCGGCTATGGCCCATGCGACGATGGCGGCGACGGGTTTTGCTTTCGTGCCGATGTCTCTCGAAATCAAAGTGAGTTTCTTCAAACCTGCGCCACCGGGACTGTTGACGGCGGAAGCATGGATTGAACAGAAGGGGCGCTCGACAGTTTTTCTCGAAGGCAAACTGACGGATGAGAAGGGCAATGTTCTGGCCAAGGCGACGTCGACGATGCGACTCATTCCGCGCGAGAAATTTGCCTGAAACGCTGGTTCAGAAAAACGGGGATAGGCGGGTTATCCATCAACTTTGAGGCTCGGATTCCATGTGATTCCTGCAAGAGATCGAGCCTTTCCATGTCGAGATCATTGGTCGGGCTCTAACCTCGCGTGAGTCGTTTTGCGAATTTTGAGGGAAATGTATTTATTTGTCTGGATGGGAGAAAATAAAAAAGATTTCCCCGCGTTTGTGTTTTCCGTCATGGCCGGACCTCCATTTGCATTCCCGGTGTTGTGCCCTGTGTTCAAGACCTTATGGAAAAGCGTTAACGCGGGGGGAGGGCCGCCGGAGCGCGGACGACAGACCCGCCTGCAAGGCGAAAGGTTGACATTACGGGCTGCCAAAGCCAATGTGCCGCCCAATTCCTGAGCATTTCAGGGAAACGGGCGGGAGGGCTAAGCCTCGGCCTTTTTCCGTCCCTCATATGCTTTTTCGAACGTTGAAAGGGCCTATTCCCTGAGTACGATGCACACATATCTCGACTTTGAGAAACCCATCGCCGAACTCGAAGGCAAGGTGCAGGAGTTGAAGCTCCTCGCTGCCAAAGACAATACGGTGAATGTCAGCGACGAGATCTCGAAGCTGGAGCAGAAAGCTCAACAGCTTTTACAAGACATATATAAAGACATGACGCCGTGGCAGAAGTTGCAGGTGGCGCGCCATCCGCGCCGTCCGCATTTTGTTGATTACACCGAACGGCTCATCGAGGATTTCACGCCGCTCGCGGGCGACCGCGTGTTCGGCGAGGATCAGGCGATTGTCGGCGGGCTTGGCCGCTTTCGTGGCCGCTCCGTGATGATCATGGGGCACGAAAAGGGTTCGGACACGCAGACGCGCGTGAAGCATAATTTCGGTATGGCGACGCCGGAAGGCTATCGAAAGGCCGTGCGCCTGATGGAGCTTGCCGACCGTTTTGATATTCCGGTGATCACGCTGGTCGATACCGCGGGCGCTTATCCCGGCATTGGCGGCGAAGAGCGCGGGCAGGCGGAAGCGATTGCACGCTCGACCGATTGCTGTCTCGGTCTCGGTGTGCCGCTTGTTTCCGTCATCATCGGTGAAGGCGGGTCGGGCGGCGCGGTGGCGCTGGCGTCGGCCAATCGTGTGCTGATGCTTGAACATTCGGTTTATTCGGTGATCTCGCCTGAAGCGGGGGCGTCGATCCTGTGGCGCTCGTCCGACAAGGCACAGGACATGGCGAACGCGCTCAAGATCACGGCGCAAAGTCTTTTGCAGCTTGGCGTCATCGACCGCATTCTCGTGGAGCCTATCGGCGGCGCACATCGCGAGCGCAATCAGATGATCAAAGAGACGGGCGATGCGATCGAAGCGGAACTGCGCGGACTGGACAAGCTCGACCGCGCCACGCTGAAACGGTTGCGTCGCGAGAAGTTTCTGGCGATGGGCCGCTCGGGCGTTGCTTAAGCACGCTCAGGCGGAACGTTTCAGGCTTTCACTTTTTTCACGAAGTTGCGCACATCGTCGGCAAAGACGGTTTTGGTTTCCATCGCGGCGAAATGGCCGCCGTGATCAAACTCTGTCCACTGAACGATATTGAAGCCCTTGTCCATCATCGTGCGCGGCGGGAAGACAAGAAACTCTTTCGGGTAGCAGGCGATGCCGACGGGAATGTCGATCTTGGTGCCGGGTGTCATGTTCGCGCCGCCGTCTTCGAACATGCCGCGATAGAACCATGTGGCCGTGTTGAACGTGCCGGTGACCAGATAGATCATCACGCTGGTGAGAAGCTGATCCTTGGTGAAAGCGTTTTCTATGTGCTCCTTGCCGTCGGCCCCGCGCTTGTCAGACCAGGCATAGAATTTTTCGATGATCCAGGCGGCGGCACCGACGGGGCTGTCCATCATGGCGTAGGAGAGCGTCTGCGGCTTTGTCATATGGAGGCGGAGGTAAGCGCCTTCGAGTTCAAAGGTCACGCCGGCCCCTGCGGCCCATTGTTTTTCGGCGTCGGTTTCAGGCAGAGCGGGCGGGCGGATGCCGAACATATTGAGGTGGACGGCCTTGGCGCCGCCGCCTTTCAGCGTCGAGTGGTTGTAGCCGAGAAAGCCGGTGACGACCGAGCCCCAGTCGCCGCCCTGCGCGATATAGGTTTTGTAGCCCAGAACATCGCGCATCAGCTTGTCCCAGAGGGCGGCTGTTCCTTTGGGACCGATAGGGGTTTTCGGTTTGCCGGAAAAGCCGTAGCCCGGCAGCGAGGGGATCACCAGCGTCACGCCGTCATTGGCGTCACCGCCGAATTTTTCCGGATGGGCGAGCGGTTCGATCACGTCGAAAAATTCAAAGACGGACCCCGGCCAGCCATGGGTCAGCACCAGCGGCTCGGGATTTGCGCCGGAGCCTTTGACATGAATGAAGTGGATTTCCTGTCCGTCCACCGTCGCTTTGAACTGAGGATATTTGTTGAGCGTGGCTTCGGCCTTGCGCCAGTCATAGCTTGAGAGCCAATAGGCGCAAAGCTCGCGCATATAGTCCATCTCCGTGCCATAGACCCAGCGGTTGCCGCCTTCGGCGATTTCGGGCATCTCGTGCCATTCATAGGCCGCGACTTTGGCTTTGATCTTGTCGAGCACGCTCTGGGCAATGTCGATCTTGAAGGGAGCGGGCTGGGACATGAGCGTTCCTCGGCATAAGCGCGTTTTTCTGGTTCCTGAAGCGCGCGCATTATGGCACTCGCGCGTCCGCCCGCAACCATTCTCGGCATATGCGTGCCACATGCATCATTGCCGTAGCGACAACGCGCCTCTAAGCTCCGCTCATAAGAAACTCAAAGAGTTCTGTCGGGGAGGCCGGATGTCTGATCAAGCCAGTGCGGCGAGTGGCGCGCCTGTCGAGAGAAAAGGGTTTGCCCGCCATTACCCCCTGCTCCTGCTTACGCTCGCCTATACGTCGAGCCATATTGATCGCGGCATCATTAATATTCTGATGCCGTCGATCAAGGAGGCCTTCGATGTTTCCGATACGATGCTCGGCCTGCTTGGCGGGTTTGTCTTTGCGGTCTTCTATGCCGTGCTCGGTGTGCCCATCGCGATCTGGGCTGATCGTGGCAACCGTCGCAATATTATCGCGCTTGCCGTTACCATCTGGTCCGGCATGACAGCGGCCTGCGGTCTTGCGGGCACTTTCACGCATCTGGCGCTCGCTCGTATCGGTGTCGGCATCGGCGAGGCGGGGTCGAGCCCGCCGTCCCATTCGATGATTTCCGATCTCTATCCCAAAGAGCAACGCTCGACCGCAATGGCGGTTTATTCCGTCGGCGTTTATGTGGGCGCGATGATCGGTCTCGTGGTGGGCGGCTATGTGGTGCAGAACTACGGCTGGCGCGAGACCTTCATGGTTGTCGGTCTGCCGGGACTTGTTATTGCGGTGCTTGTGCGCTTCACGATGCAGGAGCCCGAACGCGGCGCGCTTGACGGTCTTGCTGTTGTCGAGACGGAGGCAAAAAAATCGGCGGGTGAGATGTTCCGCATGTATGTGGGCAATATGGCGCTGGTTTTTCTCCATCTCTGGTCAACGCGATCGGTCCGCCACATCATTATCGGGGTCACGCTTGTCTCGTTTGTCGGCTATGGCGGTTTGATATTCGGACCGTCCTTCTTTGCCCGTTCGCTCGGTCTCGACATGACAAAGATCGGTCTGATCATCGGTCTCACGGCCGGTTTTGTCGGTGGTATGGGCGCGATTCTCGGCGGCTATCTTGCCGACCGTCTGTCGCGCACGGATATGCGCTGGAACGCATGGATCATTGCGTTGGCCAAGATTATCGGGATGCCGCTATTCATCATCTTCTACATGTCGACGAACCTTGCGATCATGATCCCGGTCTATATCGTCTCGTCAGTGCTTGGTGCGTTTTATCTCGGGCCGTCATTTGCGATGATCCAGTCGCTCACGCCGCCTCATATGCGGGCGCTTGCTTCTGCCGTCATGCTCTTTGTACTGAACTTTATCGGGCTCGGGTTCGGCCCGTTGACAGTGGGGATGCTGTCTGAATATCTCAAGCCCGTTTACGGCGTCGAGAGCTTGCGCTGGGCCTTGTTTTTCACGAGCTTTATCGGCGTCTGGGCGGCGGTGCATTATTACTGGGCCGGTCAGACCTATCAGGCGGATATTGAGAAGCTGAAGGCGACGAGGGATTAAGTCGCTGGCGGCTGCAAAACAAAACGCCCGCTTCCGGTTTCAGAAGCGGGCGTTTTCTTGTCATTCAATCTGTCAGACGAACGCGCCGTGGCAATGTTTGAACTTTTTGCCGGTGCCGCAGGGGCAGGGTTCGTTGCGGGAGACTTTGCCCCATGTGGTCGGGTCTTTTGGATCGACTTTGACGCCGGGATCATTGCGCACGGGGCGGCCTTGGGGGGCCTCGTTGCGGGGGTCCATTTCGTCTTCGCCGGTCAGCGGGTCGATATGGCTTGCCACCATCTGCGGCAGTTCGGCGTCTTCCAGGCGGGGGGCCTGCTGCACGAACTGGGCGTTCATCAGTTGACGTGTCACGTCTTCACGCAGGCGGTTGAGGAGCGCTTCGAAGAGCGTGAAGGCTTCCGTCTTGTATTCGTTGAGCGGATCGCGTTGCGCATAGCCGCGAAGGCCGACGCCCTGACGCAGGTAATCCAGCATCATCAGATGTTCGCGCCAGTGATGGTCGAGTGTCTGCAAGAGAACCGATTTCTCGACCTGACGCATGAGTTCGGGGCCGGACTGCGTGACCTTGTGGGCCATGACGCGGTCGGCTTCGGCATAGAGGCGTTCGCGGATTTCTTCGTCCGCTATGCCTTCTTCCGCTGCCCAATCGGCAATCGGCAGATCGAGGCCGAGAATGAGGGCGACCTGTTCTTTCAGACCCTCGGTGTCCCATTGTTCGGCATAGGCCTTTTCAGGGATATGGGTCGCGATCAGACCGTCGATAACCTGATGACGCATATCGGCGACTTCGGAGGCCACGTCTTCGGCATTCATCATCTCGACGCGCTGCTCGAAAATCACGCGGCGCTGATCGTTCATCACGTCGTCGTATTTGAGCACGTTCTTGCGCATGTCGAAGTTGCGGGCTTCGACCTTTTGCTGGGCTTTTTCCAGCGCCTTGTTGATCCATGGATGGATGATTGCTTCGCCTTCTTTGAGGCCGAGTTTTTGCAGCACGCCGTCCATGCGGTCGGTGCCGAAAATGCGCATGAGATCATCGTCCAGCGAGAGGAAGAACTTGGACCGTCCCGGATCGCCCTGACGGCCCGAACGGCCGCGCAACTGGTTGTCGATGCGGCGGCTTTCGTGGCGCTCCGTGCCGATGATGTAGAGACCACCAGCGGCTTTGGCGGCTTCTTTCTTGGCGGCGATGTCCGCTTTGATCTCTTCGATTTTTCTGGCGAGCTTGGTTTCGTCTTCGATGCCTGCGGTTTCATCGGACACGCGCATGTCGAGATTGCCGCCGAGCTGGATGTCGGTGCCGCGACCGGCCATGTTGGTGGCGATGGTGATGGCGCCGGGCACACCGGCCTGCGCCACGATATAGGCTTCCTGCTCGTGATAGCGGGCGTTCAGAACATTGTGTTTGATCTTCTTTTTCTTCAGGAACTCGGAGAGCGTTTCCGATTTTTCAATCGAGACGGTGCCGACGAGAACCGGCTGGCCGCGCTTCACGCAATCTTCAAGCTCGATGACGATGGCATCATATTTTTCACGGGCCGAGCGATAGACCTCGTCGTCTTCGTCCACGCGCGCGACGGGACGGTTTGTCGGCACTTCGATGACTTCGAGTTTGTAGATGTCCATGAATTCGTCGGCTTCGGTGAGCGCCGTGCCGGTCATGCCCGCAAGTTTTTCATACATGCGGAAATAGTTCTGGAAGGTGATGGAGGCGAGCGTCTGGTTCTCCGGCAGGATCGTCACGCGCTCTTTGGCTTCGAGCGCCTGATGCAGACCGTCCGAATAGCGGCGACCCTCCATCATACGGCCTGTGAACTCGTCAATGATCATAAGCTTGTCGCCCTTGACGATGTAGTCCCTGTCCTTCTGGAAGAGCTTGTGGGCCTTCAGCGCGTTCTGGACGTGATGGACAATCGAAATGTTTTCGATGTCATAGAGCGAACCTTCGGTGAGGACGCCGCGCTCGGCCAGAATGGCTTCGATCTTTTCGTTGCCCGCTTCTGTGAGGTTCACAGTGCGCTGCTTTTCATCCATCTCGAAATCTTCCGCCTCGATGAAGGGGATGACGTCGTCGATGGCGATGTAGAGTTCGGACTTGTCGTCCAGCGGGCCTGAAATGATCAGCGGGGTGCGGGCCTCGTCGATAAGGATCGAGTCCACTTCGTCGACGATGGCATAGGCATGACGGCGCTGCACCATGGAGGTGAGCTGATATTTCATGTTGTCGCGCAGATAGTCGAAGCCGTATTCGTTGTTGGTGCCGTAGGTGATGTCGGCGGCATAGGCCTCGCGGCGTTCATTGTCGTCCAGCCCGTGCACGATGACGCCGGTGGTCAGGCCGAGGAAGCTATAGACCTTGGCCATCCAGTCGGCGTCGCGCTTGGCAAGATAGTCGTTGACAGTGACGACATGGACGCCTCTGGCGGCCAATGCGTTCAGATAGCAGGCGAGCGTGGCGACAAGGGTTTTGCCTTCACCGGTTTTCATTTCGGCGATCTTGCCGTCGCAGAGGACCATGCCGCCGACAAGCTGGGTGTCGTAGTGGCGCTGGCCGAGCGCGCGGTGGGCGGCTTCGCGCACGGTGGCGAAGGCTTCCGGCAGCAGTTCGTCCAGCGTCTCGCCTTTTGCGAGGCGGGCGCGGAACTCGGCCGTCTTGCCTTTCAGCTCTTCGTCCGACAGCGCCTGCATGGCCGGTTCGAACGCGTTGATCTGAGCGACGCGGGCGGTATAGGACTTCAGCTTGCGGTCGTTGGCACTGCCAAACAACCGCTTGGCGAGGGCGCCGAAACTTGCCATCAGGTTTACTTCCTCAATGCGTTCACCGCTCCGCTGAGACAGGGAGGGCGTTTTCCGGCGATCCGGCCTCTTGGACGAGGGCGGCAGCGGCTAAAAATGACTGCTGATGATGTAAGCAGCGGGGCTGACAATGTCAATTAAACGGGGGAAAACGGCAGGTCGGTACCGGTTTCGCAGACGATGCCGCAGGCTTCACGGAAGCGCCACAAGTCTCTCCGTTTATTAATGTTGGCAGACGGCGCCGGACCCCGCGCGGGGCTTGTGCGGGCAGGGTTGCGCCTTCATCATGGCGCGCCGTTTCGGGGGAGTTCTGTCCGCCGTTACTTTCCAAAATCCGGTTTTGCGCCGGATATTCAAGTTCAGGAATCCTATCATGCGCCGCCAGTTCTGTCGCCCGAGCCGTTTTGTTGTCACCAGCGTTCTTGCCCTCACATTTGGTCTGGCCGTGCCCGTAGCCTTTGCCGCCGAACCGGCAGCCCCCGCGAGCGAACCTGCCAATGCCGCTGCCGGCAATGACGAGGTCATTGCCAAGGTGAATGGGACGCCGATCAAGCTCTCGGACGTGGCGCTGGCGGACGAGGAAATGGGGGCGGCGCTTGCCCAACTGCCGGACGAAAAGCGCTTCCAGTATCTTCTGTCCATGCTGATCGACCGCCGCATTGTCGCGGATGCGGCCAGAAAGAAGAAAATGGAAGACGACCCGATGGTCAAACAGCGCGAAGCCTATTTCGACGAGAAAGTGCTGCGCGATGTCTACTGGCTGCAACTGATGCGTGACAAGGTCGATAGCAAGGCGGTCAAAGCCTATTACGATGAGAATATCGGCAAGGCGGAGCCGGAAACGGAATTCCATGCGGCCCATATTCTCGTCGCCTCGAAGGTGGAAGCCGACAAGATCGAAGGCGAGATCAAAGGCGGCAAGACATTTGACGAGGTGGCCAAGGCCGAGAGCAAAGATACAAGTGCGGCAAATGGCGGCGATCTCGGCTGGTTCAAGAAAGAAGATATGGTGCCGGAATTCAGCGGTGCCGTTATGAAGCTCAAAGTGGGCGAGGTGTCGGCTCCTGTCGAGACGCAGTTCGGCTGGCATGTGATCAAGCTCATCGAGAAACGCGCGGCCCCCAAGCCGACGCTTGAACAGGCGCAGGAGCAAATTCTGCGCAAGCTGGTGGGCGAGCAGGGCAACAAGCTGATGGACGGCTTGCGCAAAGCGGCGAAAATCGAGATTGTCGGGGCTGAAGGCGTGCCGGTGCAGACGAAAATGGAACCAGTGCCGACGCCGCAATGATTTTTTGCCATTTTTTCCGGAGCTTGCCTCGTGACGACGAAGAAAAAACCAGCCGCCAAAAAGAAACCCGCTGCAAAGAAGGCGGCTGTTATGAAGCCGGTTGCGAAGAAGGCTCCGGCGAAGAAGGTTGCCAAGAAGACTCTTGTTACGAAGAAAGTCGCCAAGAAGCCTGTTGCGAAAAAAGCAGCGGTGAAGAAGCCAGTCTCGCCTGTCTCGCCGCTTGCGCCGAAGAAATTTCCGAAATTGCCGCCGCTCAGCGGCGTTGACATCGGCACGGCGGCGACGGGCATCAAATATAAAGGCCGCGACGATGTGCTGGTGATCCGTCTGCCGGAAGGCACAATGGCGGCGGGCGTTTTTACGACGTCGAAGACAGCATCGGCTCCCGTCGAGATCAGCCGCGCACATGTGCGCGACGGCAAGGCCCGCGTCGTTGTGGTGAATTCCGGCAATTCCAATGCCTTTACAGGCAAGGCGGGCGTCGCGACGGTCAACGCCACAGTGGAGGCAGCCGCCCGCGCGGTGGGCTCGCTCACAACCGAAGTCTATGTGGCATCCACCGGCGTAATCGGCCAGCCGCTTGATCCGAAACCCATTATCAAGGGCATCGGCTCGGCGCTTTTCGATGCGGGCGAGGACAACTGGGCGGCAGCGGCGCGCGCGATTATGACGACGGATACGTATCCGAAACTCGCCACGCGCTCTGTCGTCATCGACGGCGCGAAGGTCACGATCAACGGCATCGCCAAAGGCTCGGGCATGATCGCGCCGGACCTTGCCACGATGCTTGCCTATGTCGTGACCGACGCGGCGGTGGATGCGGAACTGCTGCAATCATTGCTCGCGGCGGGGGCTGACAAAAGTTTCAACGCGACGACGGTGGACAGTGACACCTCGACGTCCGACACGCTGATGCTCTTTGCAACGGGAACGGCGATGCGTGAGACTTTCATGCTGTCGTCTGCCGCCGATCCGCGCGTCGAGACATTCCGTGCAGCCCTTGACGATCTGCTCCTTGATCTTGCCCATCAGGTTGTGCGCGACGGCGAGGGCGCGACGAAGTTTATTTCCATTGCCGTGTCGGGCGCCGAGAGCACCGCCGCCGCGCGGCGCATCGGGCTTGTCATCGCGAACTCGCCGCTTGTCAAAACGGCGATTGCCGGCGAGGACGCCAACTGGGGCCGCATCGTGATGGCGGTCGGCAAGTCAGGCGAGAAGGCTGACCGTGACCGTCTTGGCATTGTCATCGGCGGCGTTGCCGTGGCGCGGGATGGTCAGGTGGTGGACGGTTACAAGGAAGCGCCGGTCGCCAGACATATGAAAGGCACGGACATAGCGATCGAGGTGGATGTCGGCGTCGGGTCGGGTTCTGCGACCGTCTGGACCTGCGATCTCACGCACGGTTATATCTCCATTAACGCTGATTATCGCAGCTAGACCCTTCGGACGCGTCGAAAAGCGGGTCGGTGAGTGGCCGTTTCATCCTATTTGTTAATAAAGCGGTGCAAATATGTCTGATGAACGCATGAGCGGCGGCGGGGGCAAGAAACTCGTTCTGGTTGTCGCCTGTGCGCTCATTGATGCCGATGGCCGTGTGCTTCTTGCCCAACGTCCGGAGGGAAAGTCTCTCGCAGGCTTGTGGGAATTTCCCGGCGGCAAAGTCGAGGCGGGTGAAAATCCCGAAGAGACTTTGATCCGTGAACTGAACGAAGAGCTGGGGGTCACGGTGGCCGCTGCCTGTCTTGCGCCGCTTTCTTTTGCAAGTCACGGCTATGAGAGCTTTCATCTGCTGATGCCGCTTTATGTGTGCAGGCGATGGGAGGGGCAGGTCACAGGCCGCGAGGGGCAGGCATTGGACTGGGTACGTCCCGCCCGGTTGCGGAACTATCCCATGCCGCCGGCGGATGAACCGCTCGTGGCAGCTTTGCTTGATCTCCTTTGAAGGGGGCAGGCATCCAAAGGTGGAGATGCGAGATGCAGGACGCAAAACACATCGACAAGACTCTGATCGTCCGTTTTGCGGCCGATGATCGCGGCGCGACCGCGCTTGAATATGGTCTCATAGTCGCTGTGCTGTCGCTTGTTGTGGCAGTGGCGACGTCGAGTGTCGGTGTGAGCCTCACGGCGCTATTCCAGCGCATCTGCGATATGTTCGTCTGACATCAGCACGGCGGTTTTTCGCCTGTGCCCTGCTCGGTTGTGCCCAGCGCCTCGGCGAGGCGCGTTGTGGCGCTGCCGGGTTTCAATGGTTTCTGCTGGCTTTCATGCGGACTCCACCCAGCGCACATCAGAATTTCGAATGTCGCCGTTACGCGCCCGTCGGGCAGCGCGAATTTCTCCGCGTAGATTTCGGCGGCCCGCATCAGCGTTGTGCGTTTCAGCGGGATGCGGCGGCGCTCGCTGACAGCATTGGTTTCGCCCATGCCGCGCAGTTCGCGCATCAGCGCCAACGGGTTTTTGTACGTCACCGTCACGCGGTCACTGTCGACGACCGGCAAAGCAAAGCCCGCGCGTTGCATGAGCGCGCCGAGATCGCGCAAATCGGCAAAGGGTGAGATGCGGGGGCTCAGTCCCCCTTCACACTCGATCTCGGCCTGGTTCATCGCCTGCCGGAGTTCGGTGAGTGTTTCGCCGCCGAGCATTGCGCCCATGAACAAACCGTCCGGCACCAGCGCACGACGGATCTGGATGAGCGCACCGGGCAGATCGTTGGCCCAGTGCAGCGAGAGGGCGGAGAGAACGAGGTCAAAACTTTTGTCGGCAAAGGGCAGATGCTCTTCGTCGGCGACGACGCAGGCACCTTGGGCCTCACGCAGCATCGAGGCGGAAAGGTCGGTGCTGGTAACAGGACCGATCTTTTGCGGGCCTGCCTCAATGCGCTTGGCAAAGCCTGTGTGACTGCCGAGGTCGAGCACGCGGATAAAATTGCGCGTGATCACGCAGAGGCGTTCGCTCATGTCTTCGGCCACCCGGGCAAGCAGGAAATCATGCGCGTGAAATCCCGCTGCCGCGCGATTGCGGCGTTGGCGCAGGAGGGTGCGGTCGAAGATTTCGGGGGCTTGTTGCGGGCTGCTCATGGGGCGGCATAGTGGTCGGGGAACGGTTTTCCTGCAAGGGCGCGTGTTGTGTAAAACACCGTGTCGTCCGGCAAGCCACGGGGCGACACTGAAATTCAGGTGAGCACAAACCGGTGTCTCTGCTACCCTTCCCTCATGCTGACCACATCGTTCCAAACCCTTGCTGCTTCCTTCCGCGCCCTTTTGCGTCAGGCGGCTGATGTTGTTTTGCCGCCCCAATGCATTGCCTGTCACCGGCCACTGAGCGCGACCGGTGCGTTATGTGCCCAATGCTGGTCGGCCATAGATTTCATAGAAGCGCCTTATTGCGAGATTTCCGGTCTGCCGCTCGGCACGGACAATGTCGGCGGCGTCCGGCCCGATGTTGCGGCCCATCCACCGCCTTACACGCGCGCCCGTGCGGCGATGCGTTATAGCGATGCGAGTGCGCCGCTGATCCTGCGGTTTAAATATGCCGACCGTCTGGAAGCGGCTTCGACCTATGCCAGCTGGATGGCGCGGGCGGGGGGCGATGTGCTTCAGGGCGCTGATCTCATTGTGCCTGTGCCGCTGCATCGTTGGCGGCTGATGGCGCGGCGCTATAATCAATCTGCCGAACTTGGCCGTCATTTGTCGCGCAATACGGGCATTGTCTCCGCCCCGCATCTGCTTGCCCGAACCCGTGCCACGCGCCCACAGGTGGGGCTGTCGGGCGATGCGCGGCGGCGCAATGTCGCGGGAGCGTTTCGCGTGCGTCCTGCCGCCGCTGGCCGCATTGCAGGCAAAACCGTGGTTCTTGTCGATGATGTGCTGACCACGGGGGCGACGATCGAGGCCTGCACCCATGCGCTTCTGGCAGCGGGAGCCGCCGAGGTGCGCGTTCTGATGCTGGCGCGGGTTGTTCAGAACGTTTGAGCCTCTATATGATAGGGGCTGGTGAATTTCCGGAGGACCGCTCATGGCGGACGTGACCATCTATACGACAATGATGTGCCCCTACTGCTACCGCGCCAAGGCGCTGCTCGGCGAGAAGGGCGTTTCGTTCAAAGAGATCGACGTCGGTATGGATGCGGGGCTGCGCGCTGAAATGGAGCGTCGCGCGAAGGGCGCCTATACCGTGCCGCAGATTTTCATCGGCGGGACGCATGTCGGCGGCTGCGACGATCTCTATGCACTTGACGGCGCGGGCAAGCTCGACGCGCTGCTCAACGCCTGATCATGTCAAGTTTCATCGCGGCCTGTGTCCAGCTTTGTTCCTCGCGCGATGTGGCGGTGAATGTGGCCGAGGCAACATCTCTCGTTGAAGAGGCGGCGGCCAAGGGCGCGCAGTTTGTGGCGACGCCCGAGAATACGTCGCTGATGGAAGCTGATCGCACGTTGCTATTCGCGAAGGCGCAAGCAGAAGCGGGCGACATTGCGCTAGCGGCTTTCCGCAAACTTTCGGCGGACAAGAAAATATGGATGCTGGTGGGTTCGCTGCCGATCAAGATTGCGGCGGATAAACTGGCGAACCGCTCGTTCCTGATCACACCGGAGGGGACGGTCGCGGCGCGTTACGACAAGATCCACATGTTCGATGTGAATTTGGGGAACGGCGAAAGCTACCGCGAATCCAAAAACTTTGGACCTGGCGAGAAGGCTGTGGGCTGCGATCTGCCCTGGGGACGGCTCGGCATGACGGTTTGCTACGATCTGCGTTTTCCCCATCTTTATCGGGCGCTGGCAAAAACGGGCGCGTCGTTTCTCTCCGTGCCCTCAGCCTTCACGAAGCCCACGGGCGACGCGCATTGGCATGTCTTGCTGCGTGCGCGTGCCATTGAAAGCGGTGCCTTTGTGTTTGCGCCCGCGCAAGGCGGGCGTCACGAGAACGGCCGCGAGACCTATGGCCATTCGCTCATCATTGCGCCCTGGGGCGAGGTGATTGCGGAGGCGGGTACCGAGCCTTGTGTGATCATGGCGGAAATTGATCCTGCCAAAGTGACAGAGGCGCGCGGTCGTGTGCCGAGCCTCACGCATGACCGGCCCTTCACATGATCCGCTATTCTCTTGTCTGTGAGCATGAACACGAATTCGACGGCTGGTTCTCGTCGTCTGCGGCGTTTAACGAACAGGTCGCGCATGGGGATGTGTCTTGCCCGCAATGCATGAGCACGAAAGTGCGCAAGGGGCTCATGGCACCATCTGTTCGGGGTACGAAGAAATCAAAGCCGCGTGTCGTGCCGGACGCCAGCAAGATGGTCGAGATGATGACGGCGCTGCGGGCCCATGTTGAAAGCAATTTCGACCATGTGGGCGATCAGTTTGCGGAGGTTGCACGGCGTATCCACTACGAGGAAGAAACGCCGCGCGGCATCTATGGCGAGGTGACGGCGGACGAGGCGCGCGAGCTGATCGAAGAGGGCGTCGATGTTGCGCCGCTGCCGGTGCTGACGGGCAAGCAGACGAATTAGGTTGCCCGGCAGGCAATCAAACCCCGAATACCGATTTCATATAGGGCGTCAGGAACTTTCCTGTCGGGTCCATCTCTTTGCGTATCGCCAGAAACTCATTCCACTTCGGATAGAGCGTTGCGAAGTCTGCCGCCCTCAGCGTGTTGAGTTTGCCCCAATGCGGGCGGCCTTCATGTTTTATGAAGACGGGTTCCACCTGAGAGAAGTAGTCGTGATAGTCCCATTCATAAAACTGGTGCACGGCAATCGACGCGCTTTTGCGGCCATAGAAGGGTGACAGCCAGATGTCGTCGGGGGCCACGGTGCGGAACTCGATCGGGAAGAAGACACGGATATTGTTCGTCTCGATGATGCGGATGATTTCGCGCAGGGCATCCGCCGCTTTTTCGCGCGGCAGGTGATATTCCATTTCGTTGAAACGCACGCCGCGTTCGTTTGACAGGGTGCGGTGCGAGAAGTCCACGCGCGTCTCAACGGGATAGTCCTCGAAGGCCTTCCGGATGGCCCAGCGCCGTGCGGTCGGTGACCAGCCGAGCCAGTCTTGCAGCATCTTCAACTGGCGCAGCGCATTGTCGTCTTCGTTGAGCGGGGCGGGCGTTTCGGGCTCGTCCGTTTCATTGTTGCTGATGCCCATGGCGAGGCCCGAGAAGGGTACATAGTAGAATTCGAAGTTGCGATTCCCGCTCTCGTAGCCCGGGAGCTTGTCGAGCATGTCCTCGATGGGCTCGACCCAGACCTTGCGCTTGAGCTTGTAGACGGGCTGCGCCTTGACGCGGGCTTTGGTGATGATGCCGAGGGAGCCCACGGACACGCGCGCGGCCTGATAGAGGTCTGCGTTTTTTGTGGCGCTGCATGTCACGACTTTGCCGTCGGCGGTGACGATGTCGAGTTCAAGCATGAAGGTCGAGAGTGACCCGATTCCGGCACCTGTGCCATGTGTTGATGTCGCGATGGCACCGGCAAGCGATTGCTTGTTGATGTCGGGCATATTGGCAAAGGCCAATCCGAGTTTTGCCAGTTCATCGCCCATGTGGGCAAGCCGCGTGCCTGCCCAGACATCGGCCTCACCGGTTTCAAGGTTCGCGTTTTCAACGCCTGCGATGCGGTCGAGCGTGATGATGGTGCCGTCGGTCGGTACGAGGGCCGAGAAAGAATGGCCGGCACCGACGCCGCGAACGGGCAGGGGTGTTTTCGCGATGAGGCTTGCAAGCTCATCGACGGAGGCGGGGGCCGCGCGGGCGGCCGGATTGCAATGCTGTCCGCCTGACCAGTTTTTCCACGGCAGCGCTTTGAACGGTACGGGCGTACCTGCCGCCGCTGTCGGCGTTTCATCCGCGAAAGCGCTTTCGACGAGCGCGGGGATTGATCCCGTCGCTGCAAGGGCCGAGGCGGCGGTTGCCAGTTTTAGAAGATTGCGGCGTGTCGGATGGCTCATGTTCACGACTGTTGACCGGTGGAGGCAGAGCTTGTTTCCGAAGGAGGGGGGCTGGCCATGAAGTGCATCAGGGTTGTGAGGTCTTCGGCACTGCATTCGACGCATTGGCCGAGCGGCGGCATTCCGCCGAAGCCGTCGACAATGTGCGACAGGAGCACGTCTTCGCCTTGCTTCAGGCGAGGTTCCCACATGGCGGTATTATGCGTCTGCGGGGCACCGCTATCGGGCGTCGCGTGGCAGCCCATGCAGGTGCGGGCGTAGATGTCTGTGAGGCGCTGATCGAGCACGGTAGGGGCGAGCGTTGATCTCCGGCCATCATCGCAACCGGCAAGTGCGAAGGCCCCTGCGATTAGGAGGCCGACAAAAAACCGAACGGTGGCCATGGGACGCGCTCCCCCGTGTGAGCTAATCGAGATTCGCAGGCAAAATGCAGGAGATTGAAATGTCCGTCAACTTAAAATAGCTATAGCTATTATTTTGTCCAATCGGCCAGCTTGTTCCGCCAATAGGTCTTGATCTGCAGGCTTGTTGCCGACACCACGACGTCGGCGGGCACCATCGGTTCTTCCAGCGCCATTTCGCTGGCGGCATAAAACAGCTCGACCGAAATCCGCACCCGCTGCCACAGGTCCTGCCGCGGGACGCCCGGCGGCAGGCGCGGATAAATCTGCTCGGTGATGAGATCGGCCATGGCGCGGTGCGAGCTCAGCCGCACCTGTTGCAGAGCAGGGACCGCACGCAAGGCCAGCGAGATTGCCAGAGCGCCAGGTTCGGCGCGGGTCACGGCAATCGTGCCGTTGAGCATAAAATCAAGGTCTTCGATAAGCGCGGCGGGATTTGCTTCGCCCTCGGCGCGCGCGAGCCATTCTTCAATGACGGCGTTCTGGCGGCCCATCAGCCGGTCGCCCAGCGCCATCAGAACCGCGTATTTGTTGGGAAAATAGCGATAGAGCGTCGGCACTTTAATGTCGGCTCCGGCGGCGATGAGATTGGTCGAAATGCGCTCGACGCCGACCTCGTTGAGAAGCCGCGTTGTCACATCAAGGATGCGGTCATAGGTCTCGACCGCCCGCTTCTGGAGCGGGGCCCGTTTGAGGGTCAGATCTATCGGAGGCATCAGCGGAGGGGAGGCCATGGGATTATTCTACATGAGGCCTTTCAGCCAGCATCATATAATTGACGTCCTTGTCGCGCCCGAGCGACCATTGGTCACGCAGCGGATTATAGCTGACGCCGGTTTCTTCTCTGAGTGTTAATCCGCAGGCTGAAAGCCCGGCCCGCATCTCGGCGGGGGTGATGAACTTTGACCAGTCATGGGTGCCGACCGGCAGCCAGCGGAGGATATATTCCGCGCCGATGACGGCAAGGCCGAGTGCCTTCAGGGTGCGGTTGAGTGTTGCCACAAACATGATGCCGCCGGGTTTGAGCATTCTTGCGCAGCAGGCGAGAAAGACATCGCGGTCGGCGACATGTTCGATGACTTCCATATTGAGAATGACATCAAACTGTTCGCCCGCTTCGGCCAGCGCTTCGGCGGTTGTTGCCCGGTAGTCGATGGTGAGGCCCTGCTCGGTGGCGTGGACGGAAGCTGTCTTGATGTTTTCGGGCGAGGCGTCAGCCGATACCATTGTCGCGCCGAGGCGGCACATGGGTTCCGAGAGCAGGCCGCCGCCGCAGCCGATGTCGAGGAAGCGCAAGCCCTTAAAAGGCGTGAGGCTTTGCGGATTGCGCTCATAGCGCTCTGCGACCTTCTGTTTGATATAGGCAAGGCGCACGGGATTGAACTTGTGCAACGGGCGAAATTTCCCTGCTGGATCCCACCATTCGGCGGCCAGGGCTGAAAAGCGGGCGACTTCGGCTGCGTCCACCGTGTTGAGCTTTTCATTGTGCAATGCGGTCAAGAAAGTGTCCTTTATGTTTGCGCCACCTGCGTCCGCAAGCCCCAGTATATCAGCCTTTATATGTCTCTGGAGCGGTTGCGGCTTTGGCCCCGTCCGAGTATGTATCGCGCTCAGATATAGGGCCTTCGGGGCCTCAAGGTCCAGCGGGCTGCAAGGCCGTCTATAAGGATAAAATGATGGCCAGACTGGTCATGAAATTCGGTGGTACTTCGGTGGGGGACATTGCGCGTATCCGCAATGTGGCTCAACACGTCAAACGCGAAGTCGATGCGGGCCACGAGGTTGCTGTCGTCGTCTCCGCCATGTCGGGCAAAACCAATGAACTTGTCGGCTGGGCGCGCGAAGTGGCTCCGCTGCATGATGCGCGCGAATATGACGCTATTGTTGCATCGGGCGAACAGGTGACGGCGGGACTGCTGGCGATCGAGTTGCAGCGTCTCGAAATTCCGGCGCGTTCCTGGCTCGGCTGGCAAATTCCGATCCGCACGGACAATGCGCATGGTGCGGCGCGCATTCAGGAGATCGACGGCACGGAACTGGTCGCGCGGTTCGGGCGCGGGGAAGTGGCTGTCATTGCGGGCTTTCAGGGGCTTGCGTCCGACAATCGCATCACGACGCTCGGTCGCGGCGGCTCGGACACAAGCGCGGTCGCCATTGCCGCCGCCGTGAAGGCCGATCTTTGCGACATCTACACCGACGTTGACGGTGTCTATACGACGGACCCCCGCATCGTTGCGAAGGCCCGAAAGATTGATAGGATCAGTTACGAGGAAATGCTGGAAATGGCGTCGCTTGGCGCCAAGGTGCTCCAGACCCGTTCAGTCGAGCTTGCCATGGTTCATCGCGTGCGCCTTCAGGTGCGCTCGAGCTTTGACGCGCCCGATGCCCAGCCGAGCTGTCTCGGTAAAGACGGATCTGCCAACTTCTATCCCGGCACCCTTGTTTGCGACGAGGACGAAATCGTGGAACAGCAAGTCGTTAGCGGCATCGCCTATTCAAAGGACGAAGCCAAAGTCACTCTTGTCAAAGTCGAAGACCGACCGGGCGTTGCTGCCCGCATCTTCGGGCCTTTGGCGGATGCCTCGATCAATGTCGATATGATCATCCAGAACATCTCGGATGACGGCAAAAGCACCGACATGACCTTCACTGTGCCGCAGGCCGAGCTTGCCCGTGCCGAGGACGTGATCCGCAAGGCGGTTGATGATGTCGGCGCTCAGGAAATCCGCACAGACCTTAATGTGGTCAAAATTTCCATTATTGGTATCGGGATGCGCAGTCACACGGGCGTTGCTAAAACCATGTTCAAGACATTGGGCGAAAAAGGCATCAATATCCTTGCGATCACCACCTCCGAAATCAAAGTGAGCGTGTTGATCGCCGCCGAATATACTGAGCTTGCCGTGCGGGCGCTTCACACGGCCTACGGGCTTGACGGCGAGTAGGATAATTCTGGAGAGCCCCTGAGTATCTGGAGAGAGAGTGAACGGATTTCATACCTTTCAATGCATGTCGCCGCCCGGGCTTTTCCAGGGTTGGGGCATCTGCATCCTGACAAAGGGTGATTTCTGATGGCGGGCGCGGTCGGGGGGCCACGCGTTTTGCTTCGCAAGCTGCGCGAGGTCATGGCCGAACAGGTCACGGCCCAGCAGCGTCTCGATATGATCGTGGTGCTGATCGCGTCGAACATGGTGGCCGAGGTGTGCTCGGTCTATCTCATGCGCCCGACGCAGGAGCTTGAACTTTTCGCCACAGAAGGTCTGAAACCAACCGCCGTTCACAAGACGCGTCTGCGAGTCGGCGAAGGCCTCATCGGTGACATTGCCGCCCATGCGCGACCTCTCAATCTGGCGGATGCGCAATCGCATCCCGGTTTCGCCTATCGTCCTGAAACGGGCGAAGAGGTTTATAAATCGCTGATGGGCGTGCCGGTCCTGCGCTCGGGCCGCGTGGTCGGTGTGCTTGCGGTGCAGAACCGCACCAAGCGCAATTACACCGAAGAAGAAGTGGAAGCGCTTCAGACGGTCGCCATGGTGCTGGCCGAAGTCGTCGGTGCAGGCGATCTGATCAATCTCAACGATCTTGACGGTCCGGCGCAGACACAGCGCCGTCCCTTCCATATTGCGGCCTCCGCCTTTGCCGAAGGCATAGCGCTTGGTCATGCGGTGCTGCATGAGCCGCGCGTCCATGTAGCCAAGCTCATTGCCGAAGACGTGGACGTGGAACTCAACCGACTTGAGCAGGCGGTCTATGAGCTGCGCGGCTCGATTGACGATATGCTGGAGACCGAAGACCTGTCCCATGCGGGCGAGCATCGCGAAGTGTTGCAGGCCTACCGGATGTTTGCCAATGACCGCGGCTGGCTTCAGCGCATGTCGGAAGCGGTCCGCACCGGTCTTACGGCCGAGGCGGCTGTCGAGCGCGTGCAGAACGACACACGGGCGCGTCTCCTGCGCGCCGCCGACCCCTATTTGCGCGACCGTTTGCATGATTTTGACGATCTGGCAAACCGGCTTCTGCGTCAGTTGACGGGTGTGAAACTCTCGTCGGCCAGCGGCAATCTGCCGAACGACACGGTTCTGATCGCCCGCAATATGGGTCCGGCTGAACTGCTCGACTATGACAAGCTGAAACTGCGCGGTCTGGTGCTCGAAGAGGGCGCGGCCAACGCGCATGTTGCCATCGTCGCGCGCGCGCTCGGCATTGCCACAGTGGGCCGCGCCGAAGCGATCCTTGATCATATCGACACAGGCGATGCCATCATCATCGACGGTGATGCGGGCGACGTTTATATCCGTCCGACAACGGATATTATTGATGCCTTCTCCGAGAAGGCCCGTTTCCGCGCGAAGAAGCAAGAGCAGTATCAGGCGATCCGCCTTGAGCCCTCCGTCACGCTCGACGGGGCGGCGGTCTCGCTTTATGTGAATGCCGGTTTGCAGGTTGATTTGCGTCATCTGGAAGAGTCCGGTGCTGAGGGCATTGGGCTTTTCCGTACCGAATTGCAGTTCATGGTCGCGGCCAAATTGCCGAGCCTGAAAGACCAGATCGACCTTTACAATGCGGTACTTGATGCTGCCGGTGATCATCCGACCGTGTTTCGCACACTGGACATCGGCGGCGATAAAATGCTGCCCTATATGGATGTTTCGGCTTTCAAGGAAGAAAATCCGGCGCTCGGCTGGCGCGCGATCCGCATCGGTCTTGACCGTCCGGCATTGCTGCGCCACCAGCTTCGCGCGCTGCTGACAGCGGCCGCCGGTCGCTCGCTGCGCATTATGTTTCCGATGGTGGCGGAAGTGGCCGAGTTCAAACGCGCCCGCGCGCTGGTCGACAAGGAACTCGCGCGGCTTCACAAGTTCGGCCGTCCGGCACCTGCGCATCTCGAAGTCGGCACCATGCTCGAAGTGCCTTCTCTTGTCTGGCAGCTCGATACGCTTTTGCCGCTGGTCGATTTCGTCAGTGTCGGGAGCAATGACCTGATGCAGTTTTTCTTTGCAGTGGACCGCGGCAATGCGCGGGTCGCGGGTCGCTATGATCTGCTGTCGCCTGCGACGCTCAGTTTCCTGCGCTTCATCGTGCTGAAGTGCCGCGCGCATAAAGTGCCGCTGACGCTTTGCGGCGAGATGTCGGGCAAGCCGCTGGAGGCTATGGCGCTGGTGGGTCTCGGCTTCCGCCGTGTCTCCATGTCACCTGCTGCCATCGGCCCTGTCAAAATGATGGTCCGCTCGCTCAATGTGGAGCTTCTGGAGACCTATATGGAGGGGCTTTACGGGCTGCCTGAGGCTTCTGTACGCGAACAGCTCTCTGCCTTCGCCGCTGACCACAGTGTTTCAATCTGATTCGCGTTCGAGTCAGAAATTTGTCACAGGGTGTTCGGGCCCGTACTGATTGGCATATGGCAAATTGCCGATTCTGCGTCCTTTGGACCAATCTATAGTTGCGAATAGTCAACACTTTTGGTCTATTGGTAGCACTCGGTCACATCGCGGGGTGCATGTGATCGGTGCGGATTCCAGACGGCCAAATTACGACAAAGATCCGATGTTCCTGATTATGGTTCCGGCGAAAACCATCCTCCGAAATATCAGGTTGCGTTACCGCAAGCAGGCAGGGTGCGAGGCCCGCTGAAACAGTGACGGGATGATGGGGACGGCACAGCCCGGGGAAGATCCCAAGACGATGACGAACCAGTTTGAGTTTTCCGGCGACGATAAGTCCGAAGCGCGTCGCCGGTTGCATCTTAAAGACATTACGACCGAGTTGCCCGACCAAGGCGATGACACGGCCGGTTCCGAGCTTCGCGCCGCGCGCGAGCGTCGCGGGGAAGACCTGCGCGCCATCGCTCTCTCTCTGCGCATCCGCCGTGAACAGCTCGAAGCGCTTGAAGAAAGCCGCTATGACGATCTGCCAGGTCGCGCCTATGCCGTGGGCTTTGTGCGCTCCTATGCCGAATATCTTGGCCTTGACAGCATGGCCATTGTCGAGCGCTACAAATCTGAACTCGACGGCTGCTTTGCCGACAAGATGCCGGTCGCGGCCTTTCCCGAAACGCGCGAGCCGACCCGTCTGCCGCGCGGCACGTTCCTCATTATCGCGCTCATCATCGGTGTCGGCATTTACGGCGGCTATCTGATGACGCGCTCGGCCGATCAGTTGATGGCAAGCCGTCTTCCCGCCCAGCCTGACAAGGTCGAAGCGAAACTTGCCAATCCGCAGGAGCCTGATGAGCGCCCCGTGGGCCTCAGTGGTGATCCGGCCTCCGCCGCCACGCGGCCTGCCTCTGATGCCACTGCCCAGCAGCTTCTGGGCGACGGCGCACCGACCGAACCTTCCAGCGTCTATGCTGTGCCGCTTGTGACCGCACCGCCCGCCGAAGTCGCCGCCCCTGCCGATGCCGCCGCCGTGCCCGCACCGGCAATATCCGAAGTTGCCGCCTTGGCACCGTCTGCCGCCGGTTCCGGCCTTCCCGCCATTCCGCAAGGCGCCGTCTACGGGGCTGAAAATACCGATGCCCGCGTCACCATCCGCGCCCGCAAGCCTGACGCCTGGGTCCGCATCGAAGACGCGCAGGGTCATGTGTTGATCGAACGTACACTGAAGGTCGGCGACACCTATGCTGTTCCCAATGTGCCGGGCGTTATCCTCGTCGCGCGTGATGCCAGCGCCTTCGAACTCGTGGTGGATCAGCAGTCATTGGGCCTTGCCGGTCCGCCCACTCTGGTTTTGACCGGTAAACCGCTCGATCCTGCGGCCCTGATTGCGGCTATGCCCAAAGTTGCGCCAACCCCGGCGGAAGAAGCTGCGGCACTTGCCCCGACTCCTGTGATCCCTGCTGTCGCGCCGGATAGCGTTACACGCTAGTTCGTTTTCTTGTCCCTCTCTGTAGTAGAGGGACAAAAATGGCCGCGCCCTTTAGCCATACTTCCGTCACCCCACACATATATATAGAGTGTCGAAACCGGTCCTTTTTGCGCAACCAAAGCCAGACCCCTGAGTCCGAAAGCATGAGCTCCATCCGTCCCTGGCGTGATATTGCCCGCAGGCCCAGCCGCCAGATTATGGTGGGCAAGGTTGCCGTGGGCGGAGATGCGCCGATTTCCGTTCAGACGATGACGAACACGCTGACGTCGGACGCCAAGGCGACGATCGAGCAAATTCGCCGGATCGAAGAGGCGGGCTGCGACATTGTCCGCGTCTCCTGCCCCGACGAGGATTCGACCAGAGCGCTGCACGAGATCGTGCGCGAGACAAAAATCCCGATTGTCGCCGACATTCATTTCCACTATCGCCGCGCCATTGAAGCCGCCGAGGCCGGTGCCTCGTGTCTGCGCATCAACCCCGGCAATATCGGCTCGGCTACCCGCGTCAAGGAAGTGGTGCAGGCGGCCAAGGATCACGGCGTCTCCATGCGCATCGGCGTCAATGCCGGATCGCTGGAACGCGATCTTCTGGAGAAATACGGCGAGCCTTGCCCCGAAGCGATGGTCGAGAGCGCGCTTGATCACGCCCGTATTTTGCAGGACCACGACTTCCATGATTTCAAGATCAGTGTGAAGGCGTCCGATCCGTTCCTCACTGTTGCCGCCTATCAGCAGCTTGCCGATGCTATCGACTGTCCGCTCCATATCGGCGTCACGGAAGCGGGCGGGCTGATGACCGGGACGATCAAGTCATCCATCGGTCTTGGTATGCTTCTCTGGGGCGGTATCGGCGATACGATCCGCGTTTCGCTGTCTGCTGATCCCGTCGAAGAGGTCAAAGTCGGCTTCGACATTCTGAAGTCATTAGGTCTTCGCCATCGTGGCGTCACGATTATTTCGTGCCCCTCCTGCGCGCGTCAGGGCTTCGATGTGATCAGCACGGTGAAGAAGCTCGAAGACCGTCTCGCCCATATTGCCACGCCCATGTCGCTCTCGGTCATCGGGTGCGTCGTGAACGGACCGGGCGAAGCGGAGCAGACCGATATTGGCTTCACCGGCGGTGGTGCCGGTGCGGGCATGGTTTATCTTGCCGGTCTCACCGACCACAAAATCAAGAACGAGCATATTGTCGATCATCTGGTCGAGCTTGTTGAAGCCAAAGCCAAAGAGATCGAAGCGGCGCGCGCCATCGAGGCCGCCGCTGAAGAAGCGCAGCTTGCGCGCGCCGGAGATTAGCGAGGTTTCATATTTTTTGTGATGTCTCTCTTTAATTTCTCTGCGCAAAGTTTCAAAAAATGATTTCGCAAGATCGCTTGCATAAGGTTCTCGACCGTTTTGATTCCGTCCAGTCGGAAATGAATTCTGATCCGGGTCGCGAGCGCTTTGTCGCGCTGTCGAAAGAATTTGCCGAACTCTCGCCTGTGGCTGAAGCGGTGCGCGCCTTGCTTGCCGCACAAGCAGGGCGCGACGAGGCCGAAGCGATGCTCGCGGACAAGGACATGGCCGAGATGGCGCATGAAGAAATGACGCGGCTGGACAGCGAGTTGCCTGCACTGGAGCGCCATGTGCAACTGATGCTGCTGCCGAAAGATGCCGCCGACGAGCGCAATGTCATTCTGGAGGTGCGGGCAGGGACCGGCGGCGATGAAGCCTCGCTCTTTGCGGGCGACCTCTTCCGTATGTATTCGCGCTATGCGCAGTTGCAGGGCTGGTCGGTTGATCTGATCTCTGCGTCGGAAGGCGAAGTCGGTGGCTACAAGGAAGTGATTGCGGAGATTTCCGGTCGCGGTGTTTTTGCGAAGTTGAAATTCGAGTCCGGTGTGCATCGTGTTCAGCGAGTGCCCGCGACCGAAGGCGATGGCCGCATTCATACATCTGCGGCGACCGTGGCCGTGTTGCCGGAGCCGGAAGAGGTCGACATTGTCATTGAAGACAAAGACCTGCGCATTGACGTCTATCGCGCGTCGGGTGCCGGTGGGCAGCATGTCAATAAAACCGAAAGTGCGGTGCGCATCACGCATCTGCCGACGGGCACGGTTGTTGCTCAGCAGGACGAGAAGTCGCAGCACAAGAACAAGGCGCGGGCCATGATGATCCTGCGCGCCCGCATCTATGAAAATGAACGCGCCAAGCTTGATAGCGAACGCGCGGCGGAGCGCAAAGGACAGGTGGGATCGGGCGACCGCTCGGAGCGCATTCGTACCTATAACTTTCCCCAAAGCCGCGTGACGGACCATCGCATCAACCTCACGCTGCATAAGCTGGATCAGGTGATCGCGGGCGATGCGCTGGATGAACTGGTGTCGGCGCTCATTACCGAAGATCAGGCGGCGCGGCTTGCCGCGTTGGGTGATGAGGCATGACGCTCACCATGATGACGAGGGATCATGCCTACCGGATGCTTCAATGGCGTCTTAAAGAGAATGGCATCGACAATCCCTCGCTTGATGCGCGGCTTCTCGTGCAGGCCGCGTGTTGCTGCAATGAAATCGACATGATCCGCGAGCCGGGGAAGCGAATCTCCGAGGCGGAAGAATTATGTCTTGCCGGATACGAGGCGCGTCGTCTGAAAGGAGAACCTGTGTCGCGGATTCTGGGCCGTCGCGAATTCTGGGGACTGGATTTTTCAATCGGGCCGCACACTCTTGATCCGCGTCCCGACAGCGAGACGCTCGTCGAGGTGGCATTGTCGCTTTTACCTGTGGATAAGAAGGCGGCTATTCTCGATCTGGGGACGGGATCGGGCTGTCTTCTGATTGCGCTCCTTCACGAGCGAAAGCTGGCAACAGGAACCGGCAGCGACATCGACCTGGAAACGCTCGATCTCGCGCAGGAAAATGCATCGAAGGCCGGTGTAGCTGATCGTGCGACGTTCCGTCACGGACGCTGGGCGGAGGGGATAGGCGAGATATTCGATCTCGTTATTTCCAATCCCCCGTATATCCGCGCCACGGACATCAAAGATCTTGCCCGCGAAGTCCGTGATTTTGACCCGCTTCCGGCGCTTGACGGCGGGCCTGACGGGCTTGCTGCTTATCGCGACCTCGCGCAGGTTTTGCCTGCGTTACTTGAACCGGATGGCCATGCGGTGATCGAGCTTGGGGCGGGGCAGGGGCCAGACGTGAGCGCTCTCTTTGAGGCTGCGGGTCTTGCGATTGTGACGATTGCAAATGACCTCGGCGGCGTTCCCCGTGCCCTTGTGGCGCGTTTGTCGCGGCTTTAACCAACATTTGATGCTTTAGAAAAAAGTGTTGGAATGCGGGGGCGAAGCAGTTAGGTTTGTTGTCAGGGATTTGAGCCAAGGGAATTTCACCTCGCTCTTCAAACCGTTTCCAACATATGCAGGTTTTAAGACGATCAGGGCGAACCCGAAGGCAGATGCTTCATCGAACAATATGGTTTGAGTGAACATCGGGGGCGGAACTTCTGAGCATCCGACGTGAACGATCCGGTGGAGCCGGACCATGCGGGAAGTGCGCCAGAGCGGCATATGCAATCCGGTTTTGACCACCGGTATCGCCTTATGGATGCGCATGTTGCGATCATCCGATGATGAGCGATTGGTCTTTTGAACTCTCAGTCGAAAACATTGTAGCGAGATCATGAATCATATACGGCAGGGGCAGAACAATAATAATAACAACAACTCCAAGCGTTCGCGCGGACGCGGGAGGAAGCCCCAGAGTGGTAATAACGGCAACCGCGCTTATGACAGCAACGGTCCCGACGTCAAAATTCGCGGCACAGCGACTCACGTTTGCGAGAAGTACCAGCAGCTTGCTCGCGATGCGATCACGTCCGGTGACCGCGTGATGGCCGAGAACTATTACCAGCACGCCGAACATTATTACCGCCTCATCATGGCCTCGCAGACGCCGAATGACGGTCAACCGCGTCCGCAAAATGCGCTGGGCTATCGTCCCGATGATGATCAGGAATATGACGACGACGACAATATGATCGAGCAGGATCAGGTCCAGCCGCAGTCGGCGGGCCAGCCCTATCATCAGCAGAACAACAATAATAACGGCCAGAATAATAATGGTCAGAACAACAACGAGCGCCGTCACAACAACAATAACAATGGCGGCAACAACAACCGCAATAACCGCAATCGCGACGGCTATAACAACCAGAACCGCTATCAGCAGAATAGCGGCTCGGGAGAAACGACGGCAGCGTCAGGCGAAGAGGTCGCGCCGGAGCTTGCCGAGCAGCCGGTTATTGTTGACGCGATTGCGAGTCCCGTTGCTGTTGAGGCGGAAGCCACAGATATTGCTGCCGCTGAAGATGCCGCACCACGTCGTCGCGCGCCGCGTCGTCGCCGTCCCCGCGCCGAAGCGGGTGCGGGCGATGATGCCGCGTCCGAGACAGCGCCCGAAACAGCAGATGCCGGTTCCGACGAATAGTTTTTCGTTCGGGATTTTCCGACGCTGAAACGCGCGGGACATCATCTGCTTCGCGCGTTTTGTTTTAGATCCGCGTTTGGCTCTAGATCAAGGTGACGGTATCTCCGTCACGGATCAGTCCGCCGTCAGTGACTTCTACGTAAAGGCCGAGGTCGGCATGGTCATAGACGCGTTGCAGCGTCTTGGGGATGTCCATGTCGCGGGTCGCACTATCAAGGTTCACATTGGTTGCCGCGCAGCGCTGGATTTTGTGAAAGCCTTTGAGCGTCGCGCCGCCGATGCGGATAGATTTGCCGAGCCATGCGTGGTCCTCCCATGGTTCCAGACCTTCGAGGTGAAGATTGCCGCGAAAGCGCAGGGGGTCGACCGGTTTGCCGATGAGTTTTTCCACCTCGCGCACGGTGGCGAGATTGATGATCGAGAGAAGTTTGAAGGGCGCATCGGAATGGGAAAAGCCCGGTGCGTGGACGATGCGGGGCTCACCTCTGAGTTCCTTGCTCATATAGGAGGTCATAAAGGCTTCGATGGCGGCGCGGCCCGCCTCGCTCATCAGATGGCCGCGCGCAAGCTCGCGGCCATCTTCCGAGATTGTCAGCATGGTTGTGGCTTCATCAAATCTTGTTGCGAGCCGGGCCAGGCGCTCGTCGCGCATCAGCATCAGGAACTTGATTTTCGGGAAATGTTTGGGGGCTTTTGCGTCGAAATCATGCTTGCCGTTTTCAATCGCAAAGGCGCGGTCGAAGGCGATGGTCTCCCCCGTATTTACACGTACTTGTTTAAGCGGATCGGGAGACAGACCTTTCACGGGGTAGCGGTAGAGACCATTAACTTTCGCCGTCATTCTTCACCTCGATCCAATTCGTGCCCCCCTCTTGTGTTGCGGAGAGGCCACACCATATTGGTTCGAGGTGGTGCCTATTGCAGGGCCGCTGATGCCGGAGGGTTGCTAACAAGACAGCAATGCCTTTGACGCATAGTCGATGAAAATGAGGCGCAGGAACAGAGCCAGTTTGCTAAACTTGAGAGAGCGGACGGGCGTGTTTGATGCGTGCTTGAAAGGATCAAGGCATGGATCTTGAAAAATATACCGACCGTGCACGCGGCTTTGTGCAATCAGCGCAAGGGCTCGCCGTGCGCTCCGGTCATCAGCGTTTTACGCCGGAACATCTCCTGAAAGTTTTGCTCGATGATGAGGAAGGCCTTGCCGCCGGTCTTATCCGTGCGGGCGGCGGGCGTCCCGATCAGGCTCTGACGGGTGTAGAAACGGCGCTCAACAAACTGCCGAAGGTCGAAGGCTCGTCCGCCGGTCAGATTTATCTCGCGCCGGAAACCGCGCGTGTTTTTGAAGCGGCGCAAAGCCTCGCGAAGAAGGCTGGCGACTCGTATGTCACCGCCGAGCGTCTGCTGCTCGCGCTGCTGATCGAGCCAAATACCGAATCGGCCAAAATTCTCAAAACCGCAGGTGTCACCGCCCAGTCGCTCAATGAAGCGATCAACTCGGTGCGCAAGGGCCGCACGGCTGACAGCGCCACGGCGGAAGACGGCTATGAAGCCCTGAAGAAATATACGCGCGACCTCACCGCCGAGGCGCGGGCCGGCAAGCTCGACCCTGTGATCGGTCGCGACGAAGAAATCCGCCGCACCATTCAGGTGCTCGCGCGGCGCACGAAAAACAATCCGGTTCTTATCGGTGAACCCGGCGTCGGCAAGACGGCGATTGCCGAGGGCCTTGCGCTGCGCGTGGTCAATGGCGATGTGCCGGAAAGCCTCAAGAGCAAGCGTCTCCTGTCGCTTGATCTCGGTGCGCTCATTGCCGGTGCCAAATATCGCGGCGAGTTTGAAGAACGCCTGAAAGCTGTTCTGACCGAACTCGAAACCAGCGAAGGCGGCGTCATTCTTTTCATTGACGAATTGCACACGCTGGTCGGTGCCGGCAAGAGCGACGGCGCGATGGATGCGTCCAATCTCTTAAAGCCTGCGCTGGCGCGTGGCGAGCTTCATTGTGTCGGTGCCACGACGCTTGATGAATACCGCAAATATATCGAGAAGGACGCAGCGCTCGCCCGTCGTTTCCAGCCCGTCTATATCAATGAGCCGACCGTCGAGGATTCGATCTCGATCCTGCGCGGCCTCAAAGAAAAGTACGAGCTGCATCACGGCGTGCGCATTACCGACAGCGCTATTGTGGCGGCGGCGACTTTGTCCGACCGCTATATCTCGGATCGTTTTTTGCCCGACAAAGCTATCGACCTGATGGACGAAGCATCGAGCCGCTTGCGGATGCAGGTTGATTCAAAGCCCGAAGCGCTGGACGAGATCGACCGTCGCGTCATTCAGTTGAAGATCGAACGCGAAGCGCTGAAGAAAGAAAAAGATGAAGCCTCGCGCGACCGGCTGGAAAAACTTGAAGCCGAACTCAAGGATCTTGAGGCGAAGTCGGCTGACCTTACGGCAAGCTGGCAGGCCGAGAAATCGAAACTCGGCAGTGCGCAGAAGCTCAAGGAGCAGCTCGATGCCGCGCGTAACGAACTCGTGCAGGCGCAACGCGGCGGCAAGCTCGAACGCGCTTCGGAGCTTGCTTACGGCATCATTCCGGGTCTTGAAAAGACTTTGGCCGAAACCGAAAAGCGCGGCGTTGAAGGCACGCTGGTCGACGAGGCCGTGACGGAATCGCATATCGCGCAGATCGTCTCGCGCTGGACGGGTATTCCGGTCGACAAGATGCTCGAAGGCGAACGCGAGAAGCTTCTGACGATGGAAAAAGTCATCGGCAAACGTGTGATCGGTCAGGAAGAAGCGGTTTCTGCTGTCTCGCGCGCCGTGCGTCGTGCGCGGGCGGGTTTGCAGGACCCCAATCGTCCTATCGGTTCGTTCCTCTTTCTGGGGCCCACGGGCGTCGGCAAGACGGAGCTGACGAAGGCGCTTGCGGACTTCCTCTTTGATGATGATCAGGCAATCTGCCGTCTCGATATGTCGGAATATATGGAGAAGCACTCGGTTGCCCGCCTGATCGGCGCACCGCCGGGCTATGTCGGCTATGAAGAAGGCGGCGCGCTCACCGAAGCTGTGCGGCGGCGTCCTTATCAGGTCGTATTGTTCGACGAGATCGAGAAGGCGCATCCCGATGTCTTCAACGTGCTGTTGCAGGTGCTGGACGACGGACGGCTCACGGACGGTCAGGGCCGCACGGTCGATTTCAAGAACGTGCTGATCATTATGACGTCGAATCTCGGCGCGGAATATCTTGCCGATGGTGGCGATGTGGAGGCAGTGCGCGAGCAGGTGCTCGATGTGGTGCGCTCGCGCTTCCGTCCGGAGTTCCTGAACCGTCTCGATGAAATGCTGATCTTCCATCGCCTCACAAGGCCGCAGATGGACGTCATTGTTGATATTCAGGTCGCTCGCCTCCAGAAGCTCCTTGATGATCGCAAGATCGCCATCGAGCTTGATGACAGCGCGCGGACATGGCTTGCCGATCAGGGTTTCGATCCGGCTTATGGTGCGCGGCCTCTCAAGCGTGTCATTCAGCGCAATGTGCAGGACGCGCTTGCCGAGTTGCTACTCGAAGGTCGCATCAAAGACGGCGAGACGGTGCGCGTGTCGGCCAATTCCAAAGGCATCATCATCAACGGTGAAGGCCCTGAAGAAGAGGCGTTGCGCGTCGTGCATTGAGGGCACCGGCCTTTTGTATTGCATCGTGGTCAATGCGGCGATGGACGGTTTTACAAAGCGCGTTGATTACTCGGACGAAACGAAAAGGGCCAGCAAATGCTGGCCCTTTTTTGTTTTTTGAATTTAGCTTTGAGGTTTAGTTTGCCTTCTCGGTCGCGTCGGCCACTGTGGCTTGTGCGACTTTGGCAAGGTCCGGTGCTTCGTTCATCGCGGCCATGACGGCGTTGCGCGAGGCTTTAAATTTTTTCAGGTCAGCGCCTGCGAGCGTGATGCCGGTGGGGACTTTGATGCCGAGCGGATTGGTTTTCTTGCCGCGCACGATCACTTCGTAATGGAGATGCGGTCCGGTTGAACGACCCGTCGTGCCGACATAGCCGATGATCTGACCCTGGCGCACACTTGAGCCGGCACGAATGCCTTTGGCAAATCCGTTCATGTGACCGTAAGCGGTTTCGTAGCCGTTGGCGTGCTGGATGCGCACATATTTGCCATAGCCACCCTGCCAGCCCGCGACTTCAACCTTGCCGTTACCGGCGGCATAGATCGGTGTGCCGCGCGGGGCTGCGAAGTCAACGCCGCTATGGACTTTGGTATAGCCGAGAATCGGGTGTTTGCGTTTGCCAAAGCCTGAACTGATGCGCGCACCGTCAACCGGCGTTTTCATCAGAAATTTTTTCATGCTTCGACCGTTCTCGTCGAAATAATCCCAAGTGCCGTCGGCCGACTTGTAGCGCCAGAGCTTGCGGGGTTTGCCGAGAATGGTGAGCGAGGCGTAGGAGATGTCGCCGGATTTTACCGCCGCGCCCGTCGTGTCGAGTTTGCGGTCGAAATAGACTTCGAATTTGTCGCCGGGATGGATTTCGCGCTGGAAGTCGACGGAGTAGGAGAACATGCGGATCATCTCGATGATGATCGGCACGGGCACACCGGCCTGCGCGGCGTCGAGGAAGAGGCTGTTATTGATCTCACCGGCGGCACGCGCATAGCCCTTGGTGAGTTCCTGTTTGATTTCTTCGGTTGTGTAGGAGCCGTCATCGGCGCGTTGCACTTCGATTTTGCTCTCGACATCGGGCTGGAGCGAAATGGAGGTGAGGAGTTTTGACGGTTCGGTTCCCGCGCTGTCAGCGGCGGCGGGCGTCGAGAGGAAGGTGAGCGAGATGGCCTGACCGCTCTTGAGCTTCGACGGGCTGAAAACCGGCTTCAGGGCCGCAATGGCGTGATAGGCGTCTTCGCGACCAGCGCCGTGGTCGGTCAACACCTGCATCAGCGTTTCGCCGGAACTGATCTCGACATTGGTGCTGAAGACTTTTGGCATTTCAGGCACGGCGGGCGCGATGGAGGCCGTCACCATATTTGCATTGTCGGGAATGTTGGTGTCGGGCATGTCGGTGTCGGGCATGTCGGACGCGGCATCGGCACCGACGGCCTGAGCGAAGCTGACCGGCACCGTCGTCTCTGGCGCTGCGGTTTTTGCGCCGACGGTTTCATCCGTGCTGGGGCGCAGGGCCGGTCCGGCGGCTGTGACGTCAACCTTATGCTGAACGGGGGCAATCGTGGCGATGGTCTCGCGCTGGGCTTTGTCCGCGTTCAGAGCGATGATCTGGGGTGTGTCCTCGGCCGACAGGGCGGCGGTTTCAACACCGGAATAGGGTGCGACAAGTGTTGTGAGGCCGATACCGAGAAGGGCCAGCGAGAGGGTGCCTGCGACACCTGCGGCTGCCAGCCAGCGGCGTTGGCCGAGACTCTGACCGAGTACAAGGCGGCTCGCGGAGCCATAGAGCTTCAAAGCCCGTTCAATAGTCATGCGTAGATCCGCAAGGCGTTTGGCGTTCGAGCGAGGCGCTGCGGCCTCGTCAAAAGCATAGTCCTGTTCTGCGGTCTCGCCCCGTGTCCCCGTATCGAACAATAGCAATCCCCTACACTTTGGCCCGCGTTTCGACGACCTGAATGGCGCCGTTCCCGCAAAGCCGCTGCCTAAAGCCCCAAAACGGGCTCCCCAACGGCAGATTGAGACAATTTGAAATGTCCCGTGATCGAACGATGCTTGTTGAAATGGCTCGTGTCAATCAACACTCGCTCCAACAAGGCACCGAAATGCCCAATTTCCCGGCATCAATCATCCATTCTGCGCTAGTTTTCCGGAACTTGTCCCGATAAGAGGCGGAAAGACGCGAGCACAGAGGCGAATGTCGCCGCTCCTATATGCCATTGCATATAGGAGGCCAGAATGTCGCAACAGAAAGCGGAATCGGACGCTGGCAAGTGCTTGATCGCGCAATCAAATTAACGCGCGCGAGTCAAGCGAAGTCGTCGAAAAACCGATGCGAAACTTGCGGGAAAAGTTTTTTCAAAAAACTGCAAAAAAGGGTTTGACGGGTGGGTTCGACCCCCCTATAAACCGCCTCCACGAACAAGGCCACAGCGGCCGCGGCGCACGCCACGAACCGCTGACCAACCTTGGTAGAAGATAACTGAATGGCCTAGCTAGTTAGTGATCTTTGTGGCTTAGTGAGCGATCCAAATAAGGATGACAGCTTGCCACTTACTCCCCTCGGGAGTAGGTTGCTCGACTGTCCTTCGGGTCGGTTACGACCCTCGGTTTTCGGGCAAACGTCCGGACGCTCAGGTGCTCTTTGACATTGTGGTTTGAGAAAGAGAAACGTGGACGGCGGTGTCCTGGCGAGCTTGCCCAACTTCGGTTGGGATCTGCAAGCAAACCAAATACCGACTGTCTGACGTTTCAAAACACTACTCCGTCATTCGATCGCAAGGTCGATAGACTAAGAGAGTGTCTTGCGTCGACGTCTTCCGGTTTTCCCCGGAAAGACGGATAAGTCGGATCAACTCAACTTGAGAGTTTGATCCTGGCTCAGAACGAACGCTGGCGGCAGGCTTAATACATGCAAGTCGAACGGTTGTAGCAATACAGCAGTGGCAGACGGGTGAGTAACACGTGGGAACCTACCTAGGGGTACGGAATAACTCAGGGAAACTTGTGCTAATACCGTATACGACCTCAGGGTGAAAGATTTATCGCCCCTAGATGGGCCCGCGTTGGATTAGCTAGTTGGTGAGGTAAAAGCTCACCAAGGCGACGATCCATAGCTGGTCTGAGAGGATGATCAGCCACACTGGGACTGAGACACGGCCCAGACTCCTACGGGAGGCAGCAGTAGGGAATCTTGGACAATGGGCGAAAGCCTGATCCAGCCATGCCGCGTGTGTGATGAAGGCCTTAGGGTTGTAAAGCACTTTCGCCAGGGAAGATAATGACGGTACCTGGATAAGAAGCCCCGGCTAACTTCGTGCCAGCAGCCGCG
>JAZJXO010000006.1:0-206936 GCA_040390855.1 Pseudomonadota bacterium | reverse complement strand
CCATGGAGACCTATTGATTCAGAGTTCAGGACAATGTGCAACTGTAATGCTAAGCTCAGAGCGCACCAATTCAAACCGTGGCCCGGGCTCGACATTCACGCCCGACCAACCCCGATCATAAAAAGACTTCGTCGTCGACGAGTAAACCGGATGATCCGCACCAATATCAATGTAGAACCCGTCAGCCACATCCTTAAAAATGCGATTGAGCAAAACGTCCTCAAAATTGGAGGCATAACTGATAAAGGGCATGGAAGATCAAATCCCTCAGGCTGGTTTGTTCAATTCGACCGGCGGTCTGATGCTGCCTCAATAACACTTTTCAACGTCCGGCCCCAAACACCTTGCTGGGCACGCCGAAAATCACCAACCTGCCAACGTATGCCTTCACTCAGAGCAACCAGCGCTCCATTACCATTTACCAGGTCCACCAGCGTTTTTGCACTCGCTTGTGGATTTGCCAAATCAATGGTCGGAACAAGCTGGAGAAAAGAAAGTCCGCTCAAGGCGGATGGCGTCGCCAGAAAAGGGGCTCCGAATGCCACACATTCAAGCAACTTAATCTTGGAACCGTAATTGTTCAAAATAGGTGCCAGAAAAAGATCATTCTGCGTGAATTCATCTTCCACGAATTGCCGCTCTCCCCGCCCGAATAGCCCGACATTCGGTTGGAGCCAACCCGCTGGCACATCGCCAGGTCCAGCCCCAATTACACGAAAACGAATATCAGGATCGAGACGGGCCACACACGGGGCAAGCTCCACACAGAGCCACTCAATGGCAAGTTTATTAGGAAAATGCCCGATATGGCCGACAAAGCCGACCCGCTTGTTACCCGTGTAAGACCATTGGCGCTCAAACGCATCGAGAAAGGGCGGGATGGCCACCGCCACCTTCGGACGCGAACCATCCGTCGGCAGATCATTGACCGTCAGGGCAATGACGCCGTCGCTTTCGCTCTGGATGGTCTCTTCAATCCTGGACCAGCGCGCAAAGGCAAGTTTCATCAGGGGAGAATTGATATCGTCGCCACGGTTTTGATGTGCATCACGATGGAACTCAGCCTCACGATTGAGCTTGACGACACAACGCGGAACAGAACTTGCATAAAGCGAGGGGACATAAAGTGCACTTGGCAGATGATCGACAATCACGACATCGGGTTTCGCCGTCTCCAGCAAGACAGCGAATGCGCGATCTATATGGCGTTTGTGGCGCAGGTTCTTTTCATAGGAAAAAGGAAACTTCCGCGACAGATAGCGCAGGTGCCGCAAAGGATCAGATTTTCGAATTTCCTCAGACGGAATGAAAGTTAGCGGCACATCAAGACGGGCAGCAAGCGCACGCGTCGCTTCTTCACTCGTTTTCGGAGCCGTGACCACCAGAATCAGATCAATTTCCGGATCTTCCGTAAGCGAACGGATATGATTGCGGCAACATATCTCGCCGCCACCATTCCCCACCCCGACGTCCACGCCTGTAAAGTATAAAGTTCGCAGTTTCGTCATCTCACATAACTCAAACTGCCACGTACTTTCTGAGATTCGTCAACCATATGACAATCCCATCGCAGCTCACAAAGACAACTTTGTAGCCTCCAATGCCTACCAACTCTAATTCTTTTTCACTTTCCCCGCCAGCCACCACACGGCCTACCGAATATCGCAGCATTGATCAACTCAAAGAGGAAAACTGTCAGGCAATCGCAGCACGCTTCTCGCGAATAAGACAGAGAATATCTGCTGCGGCTGCAGGAATATTCGTGCCCGGTCCGAAGATCGCCGATGCACCGGCATTTTTCAGAAACTCATAGTCTTGCTGCGGAATAACACCGCCGCAAATGATGAGAATATCGCCAGCACCCTGCTTCTTCAATTCTTGTGCGAGTGTCGGCACGAGTGTTTTGTGGCCGGCCGCCAGTGACGAAATGCCGATCACATGAACGTCATTTTCAATGGCATCGCGGGCAGCTTCTTCCGGTGTCTGGAACAGAGGCCCGACGTCAACGTCAAAGCCCAGATCGGCAAAAGCGGTCGCGATCACTTTCGCGCCACGATCGTGCCCGTCCTGACCCATCTTAACGACGAGCATACGCGGGCGACGACCTTCAACTTCGGCGAATTCTTCGATTTCTTTCTGGATCTGCATGAAACCTGCGTCCCCTTCATAAGCCTGACCATAAACACCGGAAATCGACTTGATCTCGGCGCGGTGACGACCGAACACTTTTTCCATCGCGTCTGAAATTTCACCAACGCTGGCGCGCGCCCGCGCCGCGACAACGGCGAGTGCCAGCACGTTTCCTGTACCCTCCGCGCCTTTGGTGAGAGCGTCGAGTGCAGCCTGACATTTGGCTTCATCGCGCGTTGCACGCATCTTTTTCAAACGCGCGATCTGGGCATCGCGCACTTCGTCATTATCGATGTCGCGAATATCGAGCGTGTCTTCTTTGGCGAGCTTGTACTTGTTGACACCGACGATCACTTCTTCGCCGCGGTCGATGCGTGCCTGCTTGCGGGCCGCCGCCTCTTCGATTTTCAGTTTCGGCATCCCGCTTTCAACGGCCTTTGTCATGCCGCCAAGCTCTTCCACTTCCTCCATCAGCTTCCACGCTTCGGTGGCGAGCGAATGGGTGAGGCTTTCGATATAATAAGAACCACCAAGCGGGTCGATCACATTGGTGATGCCGGTCTCATGCTGAATCACAAGCTGCGTGTTACGCGCGATACGGGCCGAAAATTCGGTGGGCAACGCAATCGCTTCATCCAGCGCATTGGTGTGGAGCGATTGTGTTCCGCCGAGCACGGCAGCAAGCGCTTCAATCGTCGTGCGGATGACGTTGTTGTAAGGGTCTTGTTCAGTGAGCGACACGCCGGACGTCTGGCAATGGGTGCGCAACATCAAAGACTTTGCGTCTTTCGCGCCAAACTCGCTCATCACACGCGACCAGAGAAGACGCGCCGCACGCAGTTTCGCGACTTCCATAAAAAAGTTCATGCCGATAGCAAAGAAGAACGACAGACGCGGCGCAAACTCGTCCACATCAAGGCCGGCCTTCAATGCGGCGCGCACATATTCGCGTCCATCGGCAATGGTGAATGCCAGCTCCTGAAGCTGTGTTGCGCCCGCTTCCTGCATGTGATAGCCGGAAATCGAGATCGTGTTGAACTTCGGCATATGCTGCGAGCAATAGCCGATAATGTCGGCGATAATGCGCATAGAAGGCACGGGCGGATAGATATAGGTGTTACGCACCATGAACTCTTTGAGAATGTCGTTCTGAATGGTGCCCGCGAGCTTGTCCTGAGAAACGCCTTGTTCCTCAGCGGCAACAATGTAATTGGCTAGGATCGGAATAACCGCGCCGTTCATCGTCATGGAGACGGACATTTCATCAAGCGGAATCTGATCGAACAGGATCTTCATATCCTCAACACTATCAATCGCGACGCCCGCCTTGCCAACGTCACCGACCACGCGCGGATGATCACTGTCATAACCGCGATGCGTAGCAAGATCGAAAGCAACCGAGAGGCCCTTCTGACCACCGGCGAGATTGCGACGGTAGAACGCATTGGATTCTTCAGCGGTCGAGAAGCCCGCATATTGACGGATAGTCCAGGGACGACCGGCATACATGGTCGTTTGCGGCCCGCGCGTGAAAGGCATGAAACCCGGCAGCGTGTTCGCATCAAACCCTTCAGCCGCCAGACGTTCAAGGTCTTCCGCCGTATAGAGCGGCTTCACGTCAATGCCTTCAGGTGTCTTCCAGACGAGTGAGGAGACGCCAGCCCCCTTGGTCTGCTTGGCGACCGACGCTTCCCAATCGTTCAGGTTCTTTTTGTCGGCCATAGCGTGTTCTCTCACTCAAGTTCTCTAAGATACGGGCAATAGACCCTCAATTTGCGCGGAGTATCGGAGAGATGGGCTGAGGCGTCAAACATCACTCGTTCCCCGTTCAGCCCTCACCCGCAAAAGCGCTGTTCCCTTACGTCTGGCTTACCGATTTTACCCCTATCCACCCGAGTTAACTTGCGAAGTACTACAAATCCCAACACCATGCGTCAAAACACGAACAGAAGAAGGCAGACCATGACGAGATCAAACAAACCGATGAAGTCCGCGACCACGGGGTTCAAGCGTTTTGCGCTGCTCGCCGTTCTGGCCGGTCTCGCCCTTTCTGCCTGCAGCAATAGCGGCGAGCAAAGACACCGCGATGCCGAGGGTAAAATCATCCCGACGGCGCGCGATCTTGATCCTGCTGCGACACGCTATTCCGACACGATGGACGCGGTCAAACAGGGCGATTGCTCAGAGCGCACAGTAACGATGCTCACCTGCTATGCCTATCGCGGCCACGGCTATGAAGGTGCTCAAACAGCGCTCGGCCAATGCTATATGAAACAGAAAAACGAAAAAAACGGTCTCACATGGCTCAAACGAGCCGCAGATAGCGGCTGGCCGGAAGCCCAGACGGCCCTTGCCAATCACTATCTCGACAGCACCAACGATCCTGCCGAGGGCGGGAAATGGGCGATCCTTTACCGCCGCAATCCCTCGCTCCTCTCACTCGGCGTCGCGCCCGACGAGCGAGTGGCCGAAAAGATGGGTGCCAAGCTCAACGACACCCAGTTGGCCGACGCACAAGCGCGCGCCAAAGGCTGGGTTGCCAAATTCTGGAAGCCCGAAACCGCACTCGACAACCAGACTGCCGCCACCTGCTACGTGGCACCGCGCCGCGAGTTTAAGATGCCCGAACTCAATTTAGGTCCGGATACAACTGAATAGTGAACTAAAAAACGCACTTTAACCCCTTTCGCTTCAGGGATTCTTTACCGCCTCAACGACACACTGGCACCTCGGGAGACTTGAAACCTATCCATAACCACCAGAGTTCGATTGTCGGTCCGGACAGGACCTGAGCAGGATCTCAGGAGGTGGAATGAGAAAGGATTCAGGGCCGGAGGTGATATGGCGGCCACTGACACAGAGCGCGGGCTTGTCCCTCGCGACAAAACGCAAAGCGATGAGGTCGGACTTGAATTGCTCCGCTCTGTTCTGCGGAGCTTTGTGTTTATACCGTTTCTCTATCCCGCCTTCTGCGGCCTCTTCGCAATCTATCTGCCGAGCATCTATAGTGCGCCCGTCATCCTCATCTGGTGGCTCGCGCTTTTGGCCACGCAGATCGAATATGTTTTCTATCAGATCCGCTTTTCAAAACACGCGCATGACAATGTGGGCGGCTGGACCAGATCGAGTGCTATCCGCTTTGCCCTGATGAACACGATCTGGGTGATGATGGTCCCCCTCTTCTGGTCGCCCGACAATCAGGTCCAGAACCTCACCATCGTCGTTGTACAGATCATTCATAACCTGCTCGCGACCATCCTCACCACGCCTCGCCGTACCACTCTTTTTGCCTGCACTTTACCGACCGTCTTCGCCAGCATCTACGGCGCCTATGTCGACGGCTCGCCTTTGTTCCTCGTCCTGGTCGCCGGCTTTCTCCTCACCTACATCTTCCTCATCCGCACCGGCGAGTTGACACGCCACTCGCTCGAAAACGAATTCACGCTGAACCGGCGCAACAAGACATTGATCAACGAACTCAGGCGTAGCGAAGAACGGTTCCGCGCTCTTGTCGACAATGCTTTTGACAGCATCATCGTGACGGATTTCGACCGCATCATCACCTATGCCTCGCCCTCTGTCCGCAAGATCGGACTCGACCCGACAACAATGCTCGGAAAACCTATACACGCCTTCCTGCGGAATGACGAGATCGACAAAATCCAAAGCGAGATTGACGCCAATGGCGGCCAGACACCGCGAGGTGCACCGCTGGAATTTCACACAACTCGCAGCGACGGCAAAGTGCATTGGTTTGAAGTCTCGATCACAGACATGCGCAATGACCCGAACGTCACGGGCTACGTCCTCAACATCCGCGAAATCACCGAACGCAAACGCAGCGAGATGGAACTGGTGAGCCAGTCGCGTGTACTCGAAGCTCTCTCGACCGGCACGCCGATCGACGACGTGATGATGCTGGTCGCAAGAGGCGCGGAAGACGCAAACCCGACCGCCAATGTCGCGATCTTTCTCGCCGACGAAAATCTCAACCTTACCGTCTGCGCGACACCGAGCTTTCCTCCCACATTCAAAACGGCGATCACTGCCTATTGGGGCGAAAACAAAGACAAGGAATTCGGTCACGCAGTTCTTGCAACAGAAGGACTTCTCGTAATCCCGGACCTGCTCGATTCCACCGATCAGGGTCCCGGCAGCGGTGCAGATTTTGCAACCACATTCGGCGTACGCGCCCTCTGGATGCAGCAGTTCAAAGCCACCGATCCCAAAGGCGGCACAGGCTCCATCGCCATTTATCTGAAAGAGCCGCGCCATCCTGGCAAATGGGAACGCACCTACCTCACCGGCATCGCGCAACTCGCCTCCATCGCTATTAACCGTCGCCGCGCCGAACATAACCTGCGCGAAGCCACCCGCAACGCCGAACTTGCCAATCGCGCGAAGTCAAAATTTCTCGCCAATATGAGTCATGAACTGCGCACACCGCTTAACGCCATTATCGGCTTCTCGGACATTATGAAGAGCGAACTTTTCGGCCCGCTCGGAAATTCGCGCTACACCGAATATGCGCAAGACATCAATGACAGCGGCGGACATCTCCTGAGCGTCATCGACGACATTCTCGATATTTCAAAAATCGAAGCCGGACGCTATGCGCTGGAAGAATGCCACATGAACCTCGGCGACCACCTGCGCTGGTCCATCGAAATGATCCGACCAAAGACCGTCGAGAAAAATATCACCGTCGCACTCGACATCGAAGACAACATACCGCTGCTCTATGCCGACATACGCGCCATCCGCCAGATCATGCTGAACCTTCTCTCCAATGCCTCGAAGTTCACACCCGACAATGGCGAGATCATGGTCAAGGTCAAACGCAATGCGTCGGGCAGCTTACACCTTGTCGTGCGCGACAACGGCATCGGCATTCCCACCGATAAACTCCAGACCGTGCTCGAACCTTTCGGTCAGGTCGAAGACGGCACTGCCCGTCAGCATGGCGGCACAGGTCTCGGCCTCTCCATTACCAAGGCTCTTGTGGAACTCCATGACGGCACGTTCCGTCTCGACAGCGTTCTGGGTGAAGGCACGGTAGCGGAAATATGTCTGCCTACGGAACGTATGAGTGCGCCCCAACAGACCAAAAAGGCGGCCAATGACTGAGTTTTACGGCTCGTCATAAAGCGGGGGTAGGCACTTTATCCAGCAAGGTCGAAGCCCTGACACTTAGCGTTTCATGCAAGAGATCGAGCGTTTCCATGTCAAGATCGTCGGTCAGGTTCGATGCCTGACCGAGTCGAAATCCGGATTTTTGCGGGAAATGTATTTATTTCCCAAATGGACGAAAATAAAAAAAATATCCTCACTTGATCAGGCGCGGCATGATTTTTGGGGGCGTTCTCGAAAAACAAAAGCCGCCAATATCACCGTTGGCGGCTTTCCTGTTTTCAAAAAAGATCACTACTCTACCGCTTTCGCGGGCTTGTTCGACCCCATAAAGCCAAACAGATGCCCACCGACTTTGCGGATCTGGATTTCTTCCGCACCTTCCGTGATGCGGTAACGACGGTGGTGGCGGTAGATGTGCTCGAACGGCTTATGGCGCGAATAGCCGATGGCACCGTGGATCTGAATGGCAAGGTCCGCCGCCTGACAGACAAGACGGTTTGCGCGGTAGTTGCACATCGACACTTTGTCGGAGAGATATTTCGCGACGTCGGGCTTCGACATCTGATCCATCTGCCATGCGGTCTTATAGACAAGATTGCGCACCATTTCGCATTCCGTATGCGCTTCGACGAGCGGGAACTGGATCGCCTGATTGGCCGCCAAAGGTTTGCCGAAAGGCTTGCGGCGACGGGCGTAAGCCACACTTTCGTCAATGCAGTATTGCGCCGCACCGACGCCCGACGCGGCCTGACGGATGCGGTTTTCATGCACGAAATGCTGGGCGAGTTCGAGGCCGCGCTCAACATCGCCTAGATGTGAATCTTCAGGAATCCAGACATTCGTAAACGACACGCGCGGATGGTCCGTCGGCATGTTGAAGGTCCACAGATATTCCTCGATCTTCACGCCGGGCGTTTCGACGGGTACGATGAAACAACCAATGCCGAGCGCATCGCCGTCTTTGCCGGACACACGCGCAAACACGAAATCATGCGTCGCCACATGCATCCCTGTGTTCCACATCTTCTGGCCATTGATGAGCCAGCCGTCGACGCCGTCGCGCTTGGACCGCACAGCGCGCGTTTCCATCCATGTGGCATCGGAGCCGTGATCGGGTTCAGTGAGACCAAACGCAATGCGCGTTGTGCCGTCGAGGCCGCCTTTGATGAACTGTTCTTTTTGCGCGGGCGTGCCGAAATCGCGGAACATGAGCACGGTCGGGAAATTGCCGACGATGGATGTTTCGTTCTGCAGATCGTTGTGAAGGCCGAGACCCTTGGCCGCAAGATGCTCGCGGATCACCGCCATCGCGAGATTGCTGCCGTCCTTGCCGCCGAATTCCTTGGGCAAGCCGTAACGCAAATGACCGGCCTTGTCGGCGAGCTTGCGCATCTGGCCGAGCAGTTCTTCCCAGTCGTGACGCGGTAGTCCCTGATTGTCCCAATCGGTGCGGGCATGTTCGCGACGGTGGTCAAAGAAACGCTCGTTATCGTCCTTGGCCTGCAACGGCTTGATTTCCTTCTCGATGAAATCATCAAGCACGGCCAGATAGTCAGAAATGTCCTTCGGTATATTGAAGTCCATGTCCTCTTCCTCCCTTTTCAGTTCTTAGAGTTTCAATTTGATGATGCCGTCGGCCCGCGCCTGCCCCCGTCCGGAAGTGTCGCCTTTGTGAGCCCTGAAAGTGTCCCGCGCGAGAGATTGCCCCAGTTTGCGCAAGAGCAACAAGCAGCTTAACAGAGCAACCCAAGGCTCAGCGCTGATGGGTATTCGCCGCCCGTGGAAGGAGAGGTCAACCACAATGCGGACACAATAGGAGGTGTTGAGACAGGTTCCATATAAGTTAAATTTTTCAACAAATTAACAATCTCTATGGGTAAGCCACTGGAAAACCACAATATTTAGCCGTGAACGAATGGCGAAGACGAAGCGATCAGCGATTCGATCATGCTTCGTTCGGTTAATGTTTTGAGTGTGCCGGACTGCGTCATTAAGGATTTGGGGAGTCTATATATTGGGGGAGTGCTTCCGCCCGCTCGCGCACAGGCGTGAACTGAAACCGAAGGAGGAAGAGAGGGAAAGAGGCTTGCATCACCCGTCAATTCCTCCGAATGTGCGGTCGCAAGCCGATGAACATTCACACCCTCAGCAACACGCCTCGCCCTGCCCGCATCACTGCTGTGCTGGGGCCAACCAATACCGGCAAGACGCATCTGGCGCTCGACCGGATGATGGCGCATACAACGGGCATGATCGGTCTGCCGCTGCGACTCCTCGCGCGTGAAATCTATGACCGCGTTGTGAAGGTGAAGGGCGCGCGCGAAGTGGCGCTGATCACCGGCGAAGAAAAAATCATTCCGCCACACGCACGTTATTTCATCTGCACCGTCGAGGCGATGCCGCTCGAACGTCCTGTTGAATTTCTCTGCATTGACGAGATCCAGCTCGCCGCCGACCGCGAGCGTGGCCATACATTCACCGACAGACTTCTTCATGCACGTGGCCTCTCCGAGACAATGGTACTGGGCTCGGAAACCGTGCGCGGGCTCATCCAGAAACTATTACCCGATACTATTTTTGTGAACCGCCCGCGCTTTTCAGAACTGGCATGGACCGGCTCGAAGAAACTCACGCGCCTGCCGCGCCGTTCCGCCATCGTGGCTTTCTCCGCCGATCAGGTCTATGCGATTGCCGAACTGATACGCCGTCAGCGCGGCGGCGCGGCTGTTGTCATGGGCGCACTCAGCCCCCGCACACGCAACGCACAGGTCGAACTCTATCAATCGGGCGACGTCGATTTTCTTGTCGCCACCGACGCTATCGGCATGGGCCTCAACATGGATGTGGACCATGTGGCCTTTGCGGCGACGAGCAAATTTGACGGTATCTCGCACCGGCCTTTGAAAGTTTCGGAAATCGCGCAGATCGCGGGCCGCGCCGGACGACACATGAATAATGGGACTTTCGGCGTGACGGGCGATGCAGGCGCCTTGCCCGACGAGATGATCACACGGGTCGAAAACCACGAATTTGACGCTGAAAAACTGTTGCAATGGCGCAACCCGAACCTTGAATTTTCAAGCATAGCCGCGCTTATTAAAAGCCTCGAAGTGCCTCCACAAATTGCTGGGCTGATGCGTGCAAGCGTGGGGGAAGACCTCGACGCGCTGATGCGCATGTCGGAAAACGAGGACGTCGCGCGGGCAGCAAGAGGGCCACAAGCCATCAAAAAGCTCTGGGACGTCGCGCAAGTGCCAGATTTCCGCAAGACAATGGCGACAGAACACGCCGCTCTGCTTACCCGCCTCTATCTGTTCCTGAGCGAAGGCGACGGGCGCATTCCTCATAACTGGCTTTCCGGCCAGCTTGAGAAGGTCGACCGGACCGACGGCGACATAGATACTTTGTCAAAGCGCATTGCTCATATACGCACCTGGACCTATGTTTCCAACCGCGCAGACTGGGTGCACGATCCTGCGCATTGGCAAGAGCGTGCGCGTGAGATAGAGGATAGGCTTTCTGATGCTTTGCACGAGCGTCTGACGCAGCGGTTCATCGACCGTCGCACCAGCGTTCTGATGAAGCGCCTACGCCAAAACGAGGATCTGATGGCGGCTGTAAACAGCGACGGCGAAGTTTTGGTAGAGGGCGAGTATGTCGGCCGCCTGCAGGGTTTTGTGTTTGTGCCTGATCTCAAGGCCGAGGGCGTCCACGCGAGCGTGTTGCGGGAAGCCTCCGAGCCGGTGATCGCGCTGGAGATCGCGGCGCGCGCGGCGCGCCTCACCGCCGCCCCTGACAGTGCCATTCAATTATCAGAGCACGGACGTTTGATCTGGGACGGTCATCCTGTGGCCGAACTGAAAAACTCTGACGTGCCCCTGAGCCCGCGTGTCGAACTGCTGGCGGGAGAAGAACTGCGCGACGCCAGCCGCGAGGCCGTGGCGGCCAGGCTCGAAGCCTGGACGAAGGCGCATTTTGCGGCGGTGCTCGCCCCGTTGGTTACGCTGCGCGACGCCGAAGACATAGAAGGCCTCGCCCGCGGCATCGCCTTCCGTCTCATCGAGAATTTCGGTTCATTGAACCGCGAGACCGTATCGGAAGATATACATGCGCTGGATCAGGCCGCGCGCGGCCAACTCCGCAAATACGGTGTGCGCTTCGGCGGCTATTCGATATTCATGCCGATGCTTCTGAAACCAGCGCCCGCGCGGGCGCTGCTGATCCTCTGGGCGCTGTCGCGCAAGGACGTGGCCGATCCTTTCTCCGATCTGCCGCAGCCGCCGACCGCCGGTCTCACATCCGTGCCCGCCGTGCCGGACGCACCGCAGGGCTTTTACGATGCACTGGGTTTCCGCGTCTCCGGCGGTCGCGCCGTGCGCCTCGATATGCTGGAACGCATTGCCGATCTGATCCGCCCCGTCATCACGGCACGTCATTACAATGGCGGCTTCATCGTCACGCCAGCGATGATGTCGCTGGTCGGTTGCTCCGGCGAAGAATTTTCAAATCTGCTCAAAGGTCTCGGCTATCGCAACCGGGTCGAAAAGATAAAACCGCCGAAGATCGAAGAGAAGGCAGCCGAGCCCGCGAAGTTCATCGTCGAGACGAAATCGTCAGGTGTTATGGAAGCGCCGGTTGCAGAAGCCGTGGCGGCTGATACGCCTGTGACGGAAGCAGCCAGCAAAGAACGGGCCGAGCCTGTCACAACCGAAGAAGTGATTGCCGTTGTTGAAACGGAAACGGTTGCGGCTGAAGCGCAGGCAGAGACCGATGCTGCCACCGACGACAATATCGAACTGGTCGAGCTTGAAATCTGGCGGCCGCAGCGTCGTCACAAGCCCAACGAACAGGCGAACCGCCCGCGCCGTCCGCGTCGCAAGCCTGAAGGCACTGCCGTTGCCGCGGCGACCGGCGATGGGGCTGCACCTGCCGATGGCGAAGCAAAACCCAATGACGCCAACCGCCCCTCGCGCCGAGACCGCAACAAAGGCAAATACGATGCCTTTGGCAAGGGTCGCGAGGGCGAGAAAAAAGAGGGCGGCGAGCGCACACAGGAGACACGCGGCAAAGACGGCGAGCGCCCGAAACGCCGCGATGACCGCAAGGGCGGACCCAATCACGGCGACCGCCGTGACGACCGCAAGGGTGGCGGCAAGGGCGGTAACAAGGGCGGAGAACGTCGCGAGTGGACGTCGGCCCCGCCGCGCCGTGAACGCGAAATTGATCCCGACAGTCCCTTTGCAGCACTGGCCGTGCTGAAAGAACGCGGGCTGGGCAAATAAGCCGATGACGGGGACAAACAAACTTGCAGAACAGCGCATTGATCGCTGGCTGTGGTTTGCCCGCATGTTGAAAAGCCGCACACTCGCCGCCGCATTTGTCGAGGCGGGCAAGGTGCGCCTCAACAGCACACGCATCGACAAGCCGTCGCGTCACGTCAGGGCCGGTGACGTACTGACATTCCCGCTCGGCAATCAGACGCGTGTGCTGAAAGTGCTGGATACCGGCACAAGACGCGGACCGGCACCGGAAGCGCAGGCGCTCTATAAAGACCTCGCGCCACCGGCAGCAGCGAAAGCGGAGTCCGGCGCTTTGCCCGATGCGGAACGTGAGGCAGGCACAGGCCGTCCGACCAAGAAGGAGCGGCGCGACCGCGATGCATTTCACAATTTTCGTGATGAAAATGAATGAGGCAAACCCCATCGTTGCAGGCGCGCTTACAATTCGCTAGATCATCCCCATGTTCGACAAGATCAAAGCCCTGCTGACCGGCGAACCGGCCCCCACACGTTCTGGTCGGTTCGATGAATTGCATGTTGCGGTTGTGGCCCTGCTCATCCGCGCGGCCTCGACCGCTGACGAGCGCTTCGACGATACAGAACGCGCTGTGATCACACGCATGGTCGGCACCTATTTCGAACTGGAGCCCGCCGAAGTGACCGCGCTTGTCGATCTGGCGGCCAAGGACGAGGCCGGTACGCTTGACCTGCATCGCTGGGCACAAGCTATTAAGAAGCATTATGATGAAGACGCCCGCATCACGCTTATCGAGAAAATGTGGGAAGTGGTTTACGCCGACGGTGTTCTCGATGATTACGAGGCCAACCTGTTGCGGCGGATTGCGGGGCTGATATACGTTCCCGATCGTGAATCCGGTGAGGCGCGCCTGCGCGTCCTCCGCAGGCTTGGTCTCAACTGACCTCCAAAGCCTCTGTCTAAAAACTTGCCACGGGCCAAAAGGCTCGGACGGCTGGGAGAGTTCGATGACCTATGTAGTGACCGACGCCTGCATCAAATGCAAATATATGGATTGCGTCGAGGTATGCCCTGTCGATTGCTTCTATGAAGGCGAGAACATGCTCGTCATTCATCCCGATGAATGCATCGACTGCGGCGTCTGCGAACCCGAATGCCCTGCCGAAGCGATCAAACCGGACACCGAAACGGGCCTTGAACAATGGCTGGAAGTGAACGCCGAATATGCGGTGCGCTGGCCCAATATCACGATCAAGCGCGAGGCGCCGACCGATGCCGACGACTGGCAGGGCAAATCCGGCAAATTCGAAGACCATTTCAGTGCCGAGCCCGGCGAAGGCGACTGAGCCAGAAACTGAGATTTTCCTCATTCCCTGTATGACCGTTCTGCGACAAATGGTCAGCATGCGCCCTAAAATCCCCCCTATCTCACTGGCAGGTCATGCATTTCGCGCAGGCCACCTTCCTTTTAGGGCGATTTTGTGATAGGTTTTCGCTCAGAGTGAAATTCCGCGAAACAGATGCGCGAACCGACGAAAACCGCAAATCAAACCAGAGGTAAAACTTTAGTCATACATCTTTGGTTATGTCAGACTGAGCCGACACTGCTCAATTTGACGAATAAGCCCTGTCCGCACCACTCGTGCGACACCGGCTTGAGAGATTATGCAAAAGGTCGAAACCGACCGGACACCCTCAAGCGAGCCTTTTGGCTGCTGAGGCGTGAAGGCACTGTTTTCCATAAACGGCCAGTGCTTTCATAAACGGTCAGCGGTTGGTCCCTTTTGCAAGGCGGTTCCGGAAAGGTTCAAAGCGACGTTTCAAGGCTGATCTTCACACCTACACCTGACCGACCGGACCATCTTCCTGCACCAAGGGATCCGCACCAAGCCGGACCCGTCTGCATTGGCCCTGTCGGCAAGCCGATACAGGAAAGGCTATGGCGAGCAAAGTGACGAAGCCCCAGAAATCTGCACCCGCAGGCCAGAAAGCCAAAACAACCACCATCACGGCCAGCGCGAAGTCCGCGCCCAAGCCGTCAAAGGCAGCAAAACCCGTGCCCACAAAGACGACAAAAGCCGCAGCCAAGCCCGCCGCCAAGGCCAAGACGGCAGCCAAACCTGCAACGAAAGCGGCAGCCAAACCCGCCGCCAAAGCAGCGCCCGCCAAACAAGCGGTAAAAGCGGCCACAAAACCCGCCGCCAAAGCACCCACAAAGCCCGCGCCCAAAACGACCGCAAAAGCTGCCTCAGCGCCTGCCGCCAAAGCCAAGCCCGCCGCCAAGCTCGACAGCGTGAAGCTCGCCGCCAAGGCACCGGAAAAAGCGGCTGCCCCCAAAGCGGCAAACAAAACCGCTGACAAGATCGCCGCCTTCAAGGCCGGTGTGGCCAATGCCGCCAAGGCAGCGGCAAAGGCGGCAGCAAAGCCCGCCAAAGAGACGACCAAGACACCCCCGAAGGGCGCGGCCAAAGATGCGAAGGCCGAGCCCCAAGTTGCATCGAAAGTAAACAGTAGCTCTATGAAGAAACCCGAGGCCAGCAAATCCCCCAAAGCTGAAATCGCTCCTGCTAAACCGGCGGCGAAAGTTGAAGTGAAGGCAGAAGCGGCACCCGCCCCCAAGCCCGAAGCTCCGAAAGAAAAGAAGCCGAACCCGCGTTCGATTTTCAAAGCTAAAGAATATGTCGTCTATCCCGCTCACGGCGTCGGTCAGATCCTCGACATTGAAGAGCAGGAAGTGGCAGGCCACAGGCTTGAACTCTTTGTCATCAATTTCGACAAGGAAAAAATGACGCTGCGCGTTCCCACGCACAAATGGGAAGCCGTCGGGATGCGCAAGCTGTCGGACGCAACCATTGTCGACAATGCGATCGAAACGCTCAAAGGCCGCGCACGCATCAAACGCACCATGTGGAGCCGTCGCGCGCAGGAATATGAGGCGAAAATCAATTCCGGCGATCTGATCTCGATTGCCGAAGTCGTGCGCGACCTCTTCCGCTCCGAACGCCAGCCCGAACAGTCATATTCGGAACGCCAGCTCTACGAAGCCGCCCTCGACCGCATGGCCCGTGAAGTCGCCGCCGTCGAACGCATCGACGATGAAGCGGCTGTGAAAAAAGTGGAAGCCGCACTCGCCAGCGGTTCCGGCCGCAGCGAAAAAGTGGCACCGGTGAAAGACGACGAGCCGGAAGCGGCCTGATCCGCTCAAGGATTAAATCGGAAAGGCCCGCTCATATGAGCGGGCCTTTTTGTTATGGTCTGCCAGACGTTTTTTTAAATTAAAAAAAATTCCAGTCCTGCGGTCGCACACCTCACTGAACGATGATCTTCACGCTTTGGCCGGCATGAAGCGCTGCGCCTGCGGGCAAACCGTTCAGCGCGCGAAAGCGTTCCGCCTGAAAATCGGGAAACGGCATCCGGGAACTCAAAGACGCGATACTGTCACCCGCCTTCACTGTCACGATCTTCACTCGCATCGGCCTGACGGACGCAGCCTCCGCCGCCGAGATGGTGCGGAAGCTCGCGGCGATGCTCACAAGCCCGTCCTGATTGCGCGGACTTACCGATTTGGGTTCACCCAGAAGAAAGCGATAGACCGTGCCGTCTGGCACTTCGACCGCCACCAGCATCACATTGAACCCATTGATGATTGTGGTGGCACTGGCGGCAGGCAATCCGTTCAGGGTGAACCTCTCGACCGGCGACAGGGCCACGCCATCCGCCCAGACATTGGCGAGATAAGACGCAACGCTCTGCCCACTCGTGTTTTTGCCGCTGTCAAACTTCGCCTGCGCCTTTTGCGGACCCGACACATAGACGGCATCGGACTGATTGACGATACGATAGCCCTGCGGCACGTCAAAGCGGAAACGGTGAACGGGGTGAATGAAACTCCGTCCACGGACAATTCCCTGTTCGGGCGCATCACCGTAAACCATACCGTTGATTGCGCGGAAAAGCGCCTCACGGTTGCGGTCACCCTGACCACGCGGGACTTGAGCCGCCTGCGCTTCGCGCCGCGCGGCGGCCACACGTTGAGGCGTTGCCGGATGACTTGCAAGCCAGTCGGATTGACCTGTCTCGCTTTTACCCGCAATCAGCGCTTCGGCTTTCGCGTTCTCATCCATCGCTGCCAGAAAGTCACCCTGCGCATAAGGATCATATCCGGCACCGGCAAGATAATGGACGCCGAGACTGTCGGCCTCATATTCCTGATCGCGCGAATAGCCTGCGAGCAATCCCTGTCCGCCAAGCCCCATCACCTGATTGACCGCGCCATTGCCCGCCACCGCGCCAAGCACGGCGCCAAGCAGCGACGTGCCGAGCGCCGCCGTCTGGCGCTGCGCCCCGTGACGCGCGATGACATGGCCGATCTCGTGACCGAGTACACCGGCAAGCTCGGCCTCATCATCGACGAGGGCGAGAAGACCGCGCGTCACATAGACATAGCCGCCGGGCAACGCGAAAGCATTGATGACGGGCGTGTTCAGAACCGTGACGCGATAAGGCTGTTTGGGAAGTTGCGTGGCACCGGCAATGCGCTGCGTGACGCCCGCCACATAGGCAGCGACAGCGGGGTTATCATAGACACCGCCATAAGCCTTCACGATTTTCGGGTGTGCACTCGCGCCTTCCGCCGCTTCATCGTCCGATGACATCAATGTGGCCAGTTGCGTCTTGCCGGTGGCCTGATTGGTGACACAACCCGCCAGAGCACCCGACAGGACAAATGACAGGCAAAGAAAGACACTGCGGGACAGGAGGCGGCGCGAAAGGCGGCCCGAACGGAGATTTGACAGCATTGATCGCATCACTCCTTCGCCGCCTATTTTGCGCCAAGTTTCCCGACGTCATGCATCCGACCCGCCTTTTCAGCAGGCTTCAGAAATTCCAACTGCTCCGGCGTGGTCAGAACCATATCCGGCCCGTTATAACGCTCGATATAACCGCGCACGCGGACACGCTCCCCCTTCATCGCCGGATTTGTTCCCTTTTTTACTTTGATCCGTGCGTCACGAAAGAGTCTAGCGTCAGCGGCTGCGACTGTCACCGTGAAGTCGGTCCGCCAGTCCGATCCGAAATTGAGAAAAAGCCGCCCCTTGCGATTGACAGCATCTGTCACAACGCCTTCGACCAAAGCGAACTGACCCTCACGCGCTTCGAGACCTGCAATGTCTGTGGCCTGAAGCGGCAGATTGGCGACTTCTGCCCATAAGCCGCGATGCGCCTTCCGCGCCTCGTCCTCGATCTGCAAAAGCCCTGCAAGGCAGAAACGCATGTCGGCACGCGGACTCACGCGGGCCAAACCATCGCGCAGCAGAAGCGCCTCGACCAACTGACCATCGGCACGGGCAAGCAGTCCCTGCAACTGCCCATAGCGGTCTTCGGGCTTATCGCCGAGATGGAGCGTGACGCGGGCGGGTCTGATCTTGGTGATGACATTGGTCCACCCCGCAAGCGCCTGCATATCAATAGGCGGTTCCAGCGCCGCAAGACGCAACGCACGACCGTCGGCAAGCGTCAGAACACCATCTGGCGCGATGACACTTACCTCGACAGATTCAGATTTTTCCGGTTTGCAATCGGCCTGCACCGCATTCGACGCTCCAAGCCCAAAGACGAAAGCAAAGACAAAGGCAAAACCGGCAAAAGGAAAAGGCTGCATAACGCGCACGCGGCCCTTCAAATCTTCTGCCTCAAGCCACCGGCGCAGCGGGAGCAGCGCGCGTATTTTGCAACGCGATGATCGCGGCCTCGGTGCGGTTGCGTACATTCAGCGCCTGCAGGATCGCATTCACATGAAGCTTCACTGTCGCCACGGAGATTCCCAACTCGCTGGCTATTTCCTGGTTGGAGCGACCTTTGCCAAGCTCCACCAGCACTTCGTTCTGGCGCGGCGTCAGCTTTTCCTGATTATTGTGGAAAAAGGCTTCCGGCGCTTCGGCAAAGCCTTCCGACCGCGCGGCCAGCAACGCATCGGGCACATAGCGTCCGCCCATTTCAACAAGACTCAGCGCATTGAGAACGAGTTTGATGCCAAGCGCTTTGGGAATGAAGGCGCGGACACCCAACTCCATCACGTCGCGAATGAAGGAGGGATTGTCACGTTCGGAGAAAATCGCAACACGCGCACCAGAGGCCACAAAGTTGCGAAGGACCGCCGAGCGTTCCGGCGAGTTGGCGCCCTGAATTTCGACGAGCATGAGATCGTAGCCCTCCGGACTCACCCGCGTTATGGCTTCCGGAGCGGACAATACCGTGACATCGTCCATGCCCTCAAGCTGGCCGACAAGACCGCGCAAACCCTCACAAAAGACAGGCTGCTCACCGACAATCAGAGTTTTCACGAGTTGGCCCCCCCATAAACGACATAACGGGGGGAAGCAACCGAAGCCGCCGAATTAAAGTCTTCAAGAATGATTTGCACGTATGACACTGAACAACCAACTTCAACTAATAGATGTACTCCGTTTTGGACCAATTCGCGCTTTGGGTAAAGCGGAAGATTGATGCTTTCAGGCCACATGATGCACATCTTTTGCCATCAGTTCATCATTGGGGCCTAGGCCAAACGGCTTGTTTCCAATGTCGGTAGAAGCAAAGGCTATGCCGCTGCTACAAAGGGTGTGACACCCTCAAAATAGGGCAGAAAACCAAAGAAAAACCGGCAGGATCATGCATTGACGGTGCAGACCGCGCCGCGACAAGGACCGTTTTGACCAGGCAGATTTGTGCCTATTCAAAACATTGCGGGTCAGGTTTGTCTCAAGTAGGGTGCCGGAATTGAGGGTTTAAACGCCCTCAACCCGCGCCTGGATCGCCTTTTTGCTGCACTGACAGTGAGCGACGGGGGCAAATCAGGTGTCCCGTTGCGGGCATTCCGTCTTGTGGGCAGCCCGTCTGGGGAGGGATACGGCTCCGTAGCTCAGCTGGATAGAGCACCAGATTCCTAATCTGGGGGTCGCGCGTTCGAATCGCGCCGGAGTCACCAATCCCCCTCCAATTCGCGCTCCCTACGGAACATAAGAGCCTATTCGTAACGCAGCGCCTCAATCGGATCGAGGCGGGCAGCATTGCGGGCCGGAAAATAGCCAAACACCACACCGACCAGCGCCGAGAAGACAAAGGCAATGGCGATGATCGGCAGGTTGAGCACGAAGGGAATGGCAATAAACGAAGTGACGAGCGCCGATATGATCAGGCCAAGGATGATCCCAATAATGCCGCCGGCAAGCGACAGAGCGCCCGCCTCCACCAGAAACTGCAAGAGCACTTCGCGCTCATAGGCACCAATGGCCAGACGGATGCCGATCTCGCGCGTCCGCTCGGTGACGGACACGAGCATGATGTTCATAATACCGATGCCGCCGACGAGCAGCGATATGGCGGCAACCGCGCCGAGAAAGGCCGTCAGCATCGCGGTCGTGCCAGCCACGAGCGCCGCAATCTCGCGCATATCCTGCACCTGAAAATCATCGGTCTTGCCTTGCGTAATGTGACGACGCTGCTGGAGAAGCGCGATCGCCGCCTCTTTCACTTTGTCGATCGAGGCTCCGTCACCGACCGAGAGGAAGATCACGGAAACATCGTCCGAGCCCGAAATGCGCCGCTGAAAGGCGAGAAGCGGCATGAGGACCACATCATCCTGATCCTGTCCGAAGGTCGAAGACCCTTTGCCTTCCAGAATGCCGATGACCTCACACGAGCTTGCGCCAAGCCGGAGCCGCGAGCCGATGGGATCCTGAAGCCCGTAGAGCTTGCGATGCACCGTCTCGCCAATCACGCAGACGATGCGGCCCGCTCGGATTTCCGCCTCGTCAAAAGAACGACCCGACGACACACGCCATTGACGCACTTTGAAATAAGCATCAGTTACGCCGGACACCGTCGTCGTCCAGTTATCATTGGCATAGACAGCGCGCTGCGGCGAGGAGGCCAGCGGCGCGACCGCTTCAAGCCCTGCAATGTTGCGCGCGAGCGCGTCTGCATCCACCGCTTTGAAATTGGGAGCACCCGCCGTGGGCCCGTGCTGACGGGCACCGGGCAAAACCATCAGCAGGTTCTTGCCCAATCCTGAAATATCCGCCGAGACTTTCTGCTGCGCGCCGCCGCCCAGCGTCACCATCGCGATAACGGCGGCGACACCAATGATGATCCCGAGCATGGTGAGGGCAGAACGCAGAAAATTGCGACGGATTTCACGCGCGGCGAGGATCAGCGTTTCAATGAGCATGGAGGTGGCCTCCTGCCTGTGTTTCATCCGACGAGATGAGCCCGTCGCGAAAATGCACCGCACGACCGGCAAAGGCGGCCATGTCGGCCTCATGCGTCACCATGACGATGGTGATGTTCTGTTCGCGGTTGAGCCGCACCAGAAGTTCCATGATCTCGTTCGAGCGCTGCGTATCGAGATTGCCGGTGGGTTCATCGGCGAGCAGCACGGCGGGCTCGCTCGCAATGGCGCGCGCGATGGCGACGCGCTGCTGCTGGCCGCCTGACAATTCGCCAGAAGTGTGACCCGCACGGTCGGCAAGACCCACAGCATCAAGCGCCGCACGGGCCCGCTTATGCCGCTCGCGCCGCTCCAGTCCACGATAGATGAGCGGCAGCTCGACATTTTCGAGCGCCGTCGTGCGTTTCAAAAGATTGAAGCCCTGAAAGACGAAGCCGAGATAATGACGGCGCAGCAAGGCACGCTGATCGCGCGTGAGGCTACCTACATCGACACCACGAAAGAAATAATTGCCGTCACTCGGCGTATCGAGGCAGCCGACAATGTTCATGCAGGTCGATTTGCCCGATCCGCTCGGCCCCATAATGGCGACAAACTCGCCATCGCGAATGGTGAAATCGACGCCCGCCAGCGCCCGCACTTCGCTCTCGCCCGCACCGTAGATCTTGCGCACGCCGCGAAATTCAATAAGCGGCGGAGAGACATCACTCACTTTTTGGTATCCTTGGCCCGAACATCCGTGATCACGACATCACCTGCCGCAACATCGCCTTTCAGAACCTCCGTCTGCTGACCATTTGCGAGGCCAAGTTGCAGGGCAACGGCTTCGGGCTTGCCGTCTTTCAGACGCCAGACGGGCTTTGAAATATAGCCACTATCCGTGACCGGCACCTGCGGCGCGACAAAGCCCGGCGGTGTGAAGCGCGTTGCGCCATTGGGCACGAGCAGCACGTCCTTGCGCTCGACCGTTACGATCTCGGCGGTTGCCGTCATGCCGGGGCGCAGCGTCATGTCGGAATTGTCGATTTCGAGCACCGCCACATAGGAGACAACATTGCTTGTCGTCGTCGAGGCAAAGCGGAGCTTCTTGATTTTCGCCTGAAACAACCGGTTGGGATAGGCATCCACCGTAAAGGTCGCGAGCTGGCCGTCGCGCACCTGGCCCACATCGGCTTCATCGACATTGACCTGCAATTCCATGCGGCGCAGATCGTCAGCCAATGTAAAAAGCGTCGGCGTCTCGAAAGTCGCGGCCACCGTTTGCCCGGGTTCGATATTGCGTTCGATCACAATACCGTCGATAGGCGAGCGGATGACGGCTTTCGACAGTGCCGTCTCGTCCGCCGCGCGCTGCGCCTCATTGGCTTTGACGCGCGCCTGACCGCCGACATAATTTGCCTCGGCGCGTTTCAAATCGGCAAGCGATGCATCAAGATCAAGCTGTGAAATGGCATTGGTCTGAATGAGGCTCTTATAGCGCTTCCACTTGGCTGCCGCTTCGATGCGTGTTGCCTCATATTGCAAAAGCGTCGCGCGGCTTTCATCAAGCGTCGCATCGGATTTTGCAAGCGCGCTTTTCAGCGCCGTCGTGTCAATCTCCAGAAGCACCTGCCCTTTTTTCACGGTGTCATTATAGTCGGCGAGTACGCGCTCGATACGGCCTGAGATTTCACTACCGACGATAATCGAGGTTTCAGGCTCGACCGTCCCCGTCGCGGTCACCACCACTTTGAGGTCGCCGCGTGTCACCGTGTCGCTCACATAGTCGGGCGCAGGCGCGGCACGGAAAAACACAAGCCACAAAACGAGAATGACAAGGACAGCCGCGATCGTGCCGTAGAGATAGGGACGCGCCGCAAAACGCGCACGGACATCTGCCACCAGCCCCGACCCTTTGGCCTCAAGTTTGGACCCCGCCGCCCCAAGCCCCAATTTTGCGCTGACATCGTCATCCGCCTTGCTCACTTGAAGGTCGCCTCACTTATTCAATTTAAACCCGCCGGACATGCCGACATGATAGATTCCGATAGATATAGTGCCGCATATAGAACGCATCACGGGCTATTTCCAGTCGCAACCCTTTTAACAGCCCGACTGCACAGCCGCATTATCTCTCGCAACTCCGTCCGCCCTATGACATTGTGACGGCATGCAACCCCAGATTCCCCGCCACAGAACGGGGCCGAGGCCCAGCCGATAGTCTTATGCCTGACCCGCTGAACGTTCCCGTCCCCGATCCTGTAGCTGCACCCTCTGCGAGCGTTGACGACGCTGCGGTTCGAAAGCGCATCCTCATCATCAAACATGGCGCCTTCGGCGATGTGATCCAGTCCGAAGGTACGCTGCGCGACCTTCGCGAGCACTACAAGAACGACGACATCGCCATTCTGACAACACCGCCCTATCGCCGCATCTATGAGCGCTGTCCGTGGGTCAACCGCGTGCTGATTGATCCGCGCAGCCCGCGCTGGCGGCTGGATCAGATGCTGAAGCTGAAAAAGATGCTGCAGGCGGAGCATTTCGACATGGTCTATGACCTGCAGGACAGCCCCCGCACCGCTTTTTACTATCGCTGGTTCTTCAAGGGCGTGAACTGGTCCGGCACGGCAAAAGGCGCAAGCCACCCGCTGCGTTTGAAGAATCCCAAAAAATTCCGCTCGCTCGACCGCCATGCCAACCAGTTGAAAGACGCTGGCCTTTCCGTGCGCTATGCGCGCCGCCCCAATGTGAGCTGGATGGCCGACGACATGGACGCTTTCCTGAAAGAGGAAGGCGTCACATCCCCTTTCATTCTTCTGATCCCCGGCTGCTCCGTCCGCCACCCGCAAAAGCGCTGGCCCTATTACGCCGAACTGGCCTCACGCCTCATCGACGACGGCTATCAGATCGTGACCGCCCCCGGGCCCGATGAGCTTGACCTTGCCGCCACCATTCCGGGCCTTACGCTCAAAGGCCCACGCGGTTTTCTGAACTGGTTTGAACTGGCCGGCGTGATGAAACGTGCAGCCTTCATCATCGGCAATGACACGGGGCCGAGCCACTTGGCCTCGCATCTCGGCTGTCCCGGCCTTGCTCTTTTCGGTGCACATACCACAGCCGAACGCACCGGCATCGAGCGCGAAAACTTCAGCGTGATCGAAGTGACCTCGCTTGCCAATCTCTCCGTCGGACGCGTGCTCGACGAGGTGCACTTGCGCGTCGCAAAGGTTCAGTTGAATTCGGTATAGGATTTTTCTTCGATAATGTTGGAGCCGGTCAGAAGGTTGATCGCCTTCTTCAGTGCCGCCCGCTTGTCGTTCTGCTTGTAGACCGAACGCGCCAGATCAATGAAAGTCTTGCCGAAATCCTTGTCCGCCTCGCATTGGCGGATGTCGTCCTCGATGACCCAGAGGTCTTCATTGACGTGTTTCAGCTCCGCTTCGAGCTTTGTCAGTTCCGCGCTTGCCGGAATATGCGCCTTGCGCGCCGCTTCGAGCACAGCAAGTTCATGACGCACGTTCTTCAACTTGCCCTCGTCCGACATGCGCTCGGACTTGATAACCAGAATGGTGATCTTGTCGATCAACTCGCCGGGACCGACATCAATCAAAATGGATTGGGGCGCGTCGCTCTTGCTCATCTGGTCCTCATATCACCCGCCGACAGCGGCAGATCGCGTTTTCTGGTCGCGCTTTTATAGCCAAGAGTGGCGCTGACATGCCAGAATGTTTTTGCGTCTGCGTCATGCGCGCGCGTTTTCGTGGTTTTTCCGGCTTGAGTGAGGCTTATGTCGCTGATTTCGCGCTTTGTAGGGCATCTGAAGACCAGGCTCACCCAGCCCGATCAACGCCTCGCCGCGCGCGAAAGCGACCCCTGGCTCTTTGTCGAAATCAACGGCTGCGACTACCGCGCCCGCGACTGGTCGGTGGGCGGAGCTTGCCTCAGGGCCTGCACCGAAAACCTCGCCGCAGGCCAGATCGTGTCCGGTCGCTTGCGCTGGCACAAACGCGAAACGGGCCATGTCTATACGGCCGAAGTCATGCGCCTCAATCCCGGTGGCGACGTCGCCTTGCGCTGGCTCGCCCTTCCCGATGCCATTCTCGCCGATATGGAACCGGAAACCGACTAGACACGCCTCAAGCCGACGCTGGGGAATGATGCCCCCCTCGCGCGACCCCGCCCCATCGGGCTAGTCTTCTCTCAACAGAGCAAAAACACGTGCGAGCGGAGACAGACATGAGCGACATGCCGGAATACAAAACCATCCTCGTCAAAAAAGAAGGTCCCGTCGATTGGCTGACACTCAATCGACCTGACGTGCTCAACGCGATCAATCCGGCACTGACCGCCGAGCTTCAGGATTATTTCGGACGTCTTTATACGGACCACTCTGTGCGCATTGTCGTCATCAAGGGGGCTGGTCGCGCATTCTGTGCCGGTCTTGATTTGAAACACCGCGGAAGCATAAGCGAAAACAGTACAGGCGGCGTCGTCACGGGCCTTCGCGGCCAGCGCGCGATCAGCGAAATCGTGATGAAAATGCGCCGCTGCCCACAGGCCATCATCAGCCTCGTGCATGGTCCGGCCTGCGGCGGCGGCTTTGCGTTCGCGCTTGCCTCCGACATCCGCATCGCGGGCGAGACAGCGCGCATGAACGCCGCTTTCATCCGCATCGGTCTGTCGGCCTGCGACATCGGCGTCTCCTATTTCCTGCCGCGCCTTGTCGGCGTCTCGCTCGCGTCCGAACTGATGATGACAGGCCGTTTCATCAATGCCGAACGCGCGCTAAAAACGGGTCTCGTCTCCGAAATCGTGCCCGACGACAAGCTGGAAGACGCCGCCCGCCTCTATATCGATGAAATGCTCGGCACTTCACCCATCGGCCTGCGCCTCACCAAAGAATGCCTCAACATGTCGGTGGACGCCGGAAGCCTTGAAGCCGCTATCGCGATGGAAGACCGCAACCAGATACTGGCAGCCCAGACCAACGACTTCCGCGAAGGCATCGCGGCATTTTTGCAAAAGCGCAAACCGGCGTTTACGAATAGTTGATTTTGACATTTGAAGAATTGAGGGTGGCATGTTGATACGTTTGATTGCGGGTGTTGCAACGGTCGCCCTTCTTTTTTTCATACCCGCACATGCCGCTCCCATGCCGGACGCCGATTACCGCGCGGCAATGGCAAGCCTCGACGAGATCGAAACGCTCGTCTCTTCAACTATTGCCGATCTACAAAAGGGCATAACGCAATCAGACGCCCGCAGCCGCCTGCCACATATACAAGAGCGGCTGCAATGGATGCGCGACATCAAAGTGACAGCGGGTCGCTATGATACGACGACCACGCTGCGCGCGATCTCACCCCAACACAAATACGCCCATTGCATCATCATGCGTTCAGGCCTGATGGACGAGACCTTTCAAGACGTCATGGTCAATGTCTCGATGAAGGCAAACGGCGCAAGCGACGACAGGTTGTTGCCGATGAAAGTGGATACGATGCCCTCTAAATCATGCCGGGCATAACCCGACGCGCTCACCTCTAGGCTGCCTTTTTCAGCTTCATATCAACTCTTAGACCGGCAGAGGCAGCCATATTCACCAACGTGTCAAGACCAAACAGATCGACCTTGCCGCGCGTCAAATCCGAGATGCGCGGTTGCGTCACCCCGAAGGCTTTGGCGGCTTCCTTCTGGGTAAGATTTTCGCGTTCGATATGCCGCGTCAATGCCATCATCAGGTTGGAACGGAGTTTCATATTCGCCGCTGCCGCAGGCGTGTCTTCGATGGCGTCCCAGACACTGGCGTAAATGCGATTGCTTGCTTTGGTTTTCATGTCTTGCCCAGTTCCTTCACCAGTTCTGCAAAGCGTATATGCGCCAAATCAAGATCACGTTGATCTGTTTTTTGCGTCGTCTTCTGAAAGCAATGCAGCACGTAAATGGCATCTTCAAACTTTGCCACATAGACAACCCTGAATGTTCCGTCCGCTGCACGAATGCGAATTTCGCGAACACCCTTGCCAACGATATTTAGCGGCTTCCAATCGGCTGGTTCTTCACCGCATTGCAGCCTGTTGATCTGATAGCCCGCCATTTGACGGGCAACTGATGGAAATGCCCGCAAATCATCGAGTGAGTTTCCACGAAAGAGAACGGGATTTTCTTTCATTCCAAAATATACAAAATTATGTATACTAAAACAACTGTATTCTCAGACTGTCGTCAATAATCAGCCAAGCGGCTGCATCCCATGGTATTTCTCTGTTTCTATTTGTTCGTTTTACCTGTGTTTTACTGGCATTTTGCGAAGCAAGAGCCGGTTGGAATCAAGCTAAGGCCTTTCTGTTTGGACCCTGTCCCGCACCCTTGCTTTCCCTCACGGCCTATGTCATTTTCCGCCGCGTTTTACTTACATTTCTGAAAGCATTTGGAGGCGTTTCATGCCGAGCTATAAAGCCCCGGTCGAGGATTTTCTGTTTCTGTTCCATGAGCTTCTCGGCATTGAAAAGCGGACCGATCTGCCGGGCTTTGCGGAGCTGACGCCGGACATGACGCGCGCCATTCTCGAAGGCGGCGCGAAGTTCTGCGAGGAAGTGCTCCAACCGCTCAACCAGACAGGCGACGAAGAAGGCTGCCACCTCGAAAACGGTATCGTGCGCACGCCCAAAGGTTTCAAGGAAGCGTTCAAAGCCTATGCCGATGGCGGCTGGAACAAGCTCGGCGTGGCCGAAGAACTCGGCGGCGCGAACCTGCCCTCCGTCATCACCTTCGCCTTCTCCGAAATGGGTTCATCATCGAACCAGGCTTTTTCGATGTATCCCGGCCTTTCGGGTGCGGCACTCGGCGCGCTCTGGGCGACCGGCGAAGACTGGATGTGCGAGCACGTCGCGCAACGCATGGCCGACGGCGACTGGGCTGGCACGATGTGCCTGACCGAACCCCATTGCGGCACGGACCTGAAACTGATGAAGACCCGCGCCGTCAAACAGGATGACGGTTCCTATCGTCTCACCGGCACCAAGATTTTCATCTCGGGCGGCGACCACGACATGACCGAGAACATCATCCACATGGTGATTGCGAAACTGCCGAACGAAGACGGCAAATATGTCGACGATCTCGGCACCGTCAATTTCTTTATGGTCCCGAAAATGCTGGTCGATGAAAAGACAGGCGCAATCACGGGCCGCAACGGTGTCACAGTCGGTGCCGTCGAAAAGAAAATGGGCATCAAGGGCAACGCCACTTGCGTGATGAACTTCGACAATGCGGTTGCCTATCACCTCAAAGGCCGCGCCCCGGAAAAGAAAACCGAAACCGGCGAAGTCGTGAAATCAAAGTCCGCCGGTATGGCCGGCATGTTCGGCATGATGAACGGCGCGCGCATGGGCGTCGGCATTCAGGGCATCGCGGCGGGTGAAGTCGCTTATCAGAACGGCGTCGCCTATGCCAACGACCGTCTTGCGGGCCGCTCGCTCACCGGCGTCAAAAATCCCGATGGCCCCGCTGATCCGATCATGGTCTTCCCCGACGTGCGCCGCCTGCTCATAGCATCGCGCGCTTTTGTCGAGGGCGCACGCGCGCTTGCCATGTATGTCTCGTTCCTCTTTTCCGTTTCGCGTTCAAGCGCGGACGCGGCGGAACGTCAGGAAGCCGAAGACCTGAGCCAGCTTTTCACGCCCGTCATCAAAGCCTATTTTACCGATAAGGGCTTTGAAGCCGCCAATGCCTCGATGCAGGTTTTCGGCGGTCACGGTTATGTGCGCGACAACGGCATGGAGCAATTCGTGCGCGATGCGCGCATCAATCAGGTCTATGAAGGCGCCAACGGCATTCAGGCGCTCGATCTCGTCGCGCGCAAGATGACATCGAAGGGTGGCCGCGCGACACTCGCTTACTTTGCCAAGCTCGAAGCCTTCATCAAGGAAAACGAGGGCGATGCCGAGATGAAACCCTATATCGACGCGCTGCGCACAGGCTATGGACGCCTCGGCGAAGCCGCCGGTTGGCTAATGGCAAACGCACCGAAGAACTATGACAATGCGGGCGCCGCCTCTTACGACATCCTCAACATTTTCGGCACGGTGACACTTGCCTGGATGTGGGCGCAGATGGCCAAAGTCTCGCTCGCCAAGCTCAAGGCCGGAACAGACAAGCCGGACTTCTACAAGCGCAAGCTGACGCTCGCGCGCTATTGGGCCGAACGCGAAGTGCCGATGACCGCCGGTTGGCTCGAACGTGCCAAAGCAGGCTCGGAAGGCCTGATGGAACTCGACGCCGTGAACTTCTGATTTCAGACTCGCAGACATACGGTGTCTGCAAAACCACAATGCTTACAAAACAAAGGCGCTTCCTGAAAAGGGAGCGCCTTTTGTTTGCCCTATCGCTGCCGCACTCTTCGCGGCACTATAACGCCTCACTCATTGAAGGCCGTGCCCCCGTGACCCCTCTGCCCCTGCCACCGCCCCATGAAGGGGCCTCGCTTCTGGCCCCGATCATATTTCTGGCCGCCGCCGTCATCGCGGTGCCGCTGTTCAATCGTCTGCGTCTTGGCTCCGTCATCGGCTATCTGGTTGCGGGCCTGATCATCGGCCCGTCGGGCTTTGCCTTCTTCGCCGATCCCGAAGCCATTCTCGCCTTTGCCGAGCTTGGCATCGTCATGCTCTTGTTCATCATCGGGCTCGAACTCAAACCCTCGCGCCTCTGGTCCATGCGACGCGATATTTTCGGTTTCGGGCTCGGACAAATCCTGATCTGCGGTCTGGCGCTGGCAGGTCTCGCGCTCGCCGCCGATCTCACATGGCAGGCCGCGATCATTGCAGGCGCGGGGCTTGCGCTCTCATCCACAGCTTTTGCCGTACCGATGATGGAAGACCGCAACGAACTGACGCAACCCTATGGTCAACGCGCCTTCGCCGTACTGCTGATGCAGGACCTCGCCATCGTGCCGCTTCTGGCACTCGTCACTCTGCTCACGCCCGGCGAAAAAGCGCATACAGGCGGCTGGACCGAAACGCTCGGCATTTTCATTGCGGTGACCATAGTTGCCGTTTCCGCCCGCTATCTGCTCAATCCGCTGTTTCGCATTCTCGCCAAAACCAATGCGCATGAAGTGATGACAGCGGCGGCCCTTCTCATGGTGCTGGGGGCTGCTTTTGTGATGCAAGCTGCCGGTCTGTCCATGGCGATGGGCGCGTTTCTCGCAGGCGTATTGCTGGCTGAATCAAGTTTCCGTCACGAGCTTGAAGCCGACATCGAACCCTTTCGCGGACTGCTTCTCGGCCTCTTCTTTATTGCCGTCGGCATGGGCATCAACATCATCCTCGTCTTGCACCATCTTTGGGCCATCGCAGCGATTGTCATCGCCCTGATGACCACCAAGGCGCTGATCATCTTCATCCTCTCGCGCCTCACAGGATCGTCCAAAGCCGACGCCTTCCGCATTGCCGGCGTGCTGTCGCAAGGCGGCGAATTTGCCTTCGTGCTTTTCGGCGCGGCAGCGACCGCAGGCATCATGTCGGCGGAAAACTCGAACATCCTGATTGCGAGTGTCACGCTGTCTCTCGCGCTGACACCGCTTGCTTTTGCTGTTGCCCATCATCTGGCCCAGCCCAAATCACAAGCCGAAGAAATGGAGATGGATTTTACCGATGCCAAAGGAAAAGTCGTCATCATCGGCTTTGGCCGTTTCGGACAGGTCGTCGCGCAATTCCTGCTGTCGCAAGGGATCGAAGTCACCGCCATCGAACGAGACGTCGAACAAATCCGCGCCGCTTCGCGTTTCGGTTTCCGCGTCTATTACGGCGACGGCACAAGGCTTGATGTGTTACGCGCGGCAGGGGCAAGCGACGCTACGCTCATCGCGCTCTGCGTGGTGAAAGCCGAAGCGTCGGACAAAATCGTCGATCTCGTCAAAGTACATTTTCCGCTCGCCAAACTTTATGTCCGCGCCTATGACCGTCGCCAGTCGCTGACCATGCTGCGCAAGAATGTGGACTACCATATCCGCGACACTTACGAGTCCGCCGTGCGCTTCGGTATGGCGGCGCTTGAGGCGCTGGGCATACCACAGGAAGAGGCACTGGAGGTCGAAGAGGAAATCCGCCGCCGCGACGAGGAACGTCTGGCGCTGCAACTGGCCGAGGGCGAATTCCTCGCCGGCAAGAACCTGATATTCTCCAGCGCCATCAAACCCGAGCCACTGGTAAAACCCAAACGCGCACCGCAGGCCCTCAGCACCGAAACCGAAGAGCTGACGAAAGAGCCAAAAGGCGAAGATGTTGTTCTCTGATTGCACGAACCCCGCTCCATCAACTAGGGTTCGCTACACAAAAATTATTCTGGGGAAACACATATGAAAAATCTGTTCGACATCAAAGGCAAAGTGGCGCTCGTCACCGGCGGCTCGCGCGGCATCGGCGAAATGATCGCAACAGGTTTTGTCGAAGCAGGCGTCAAAGTCTATATCAGTGCCCGCAAAGCACAGGTCTGCAACGACCTCGCCGACGAGCTTTCAAAGCGCGGCACCTGCATCTCGCTGCCCGCCGATCTCGGCACACGCGAAGGCATCGAGTTTCTGGCAAAGGAACTCGCCAGACGCGAAGAAAAGCTCGACATTCTCGTCAACAATGCCGGTGCCGCCTGGGGCCAGCCGATTGACGACTATTCGGAAGACGGCTGGGACAAGGTGATGAACATCAACCTCAAAGGCCCGTTCTTCGTGACGCAGAGCCTTCTGCCGCTCTTGCGCAAAGCGGGCACAGACGAAGACCCCGCCCGCGTCATCAACATTGCCTCGATCAACGGCATCGTGCCGCCGGAACTGGAGACCTACGCCTACTCCTCGTCCAAAGCCGGTGTCATCATGCTGACGCGCCACCTCGCAGGCCGACTTGCGCGCGAGAACATCCTTGTCAACGCCATAGCGCCGGGACCGTTCCCCAGCCACATGATGCGCGCAACCCTTGATGCTTTCGGCGACATGATCAGAGAAAGCAATCCGCGCAAACGCATCGGCACACCGGAAGACATTGCAGGCGTTGCGATCTTCCTCTCATCGCGAGCATCAGCTTATACGACCGGCGCGACAATCCCCTGCGATGGCGGCTCTGCCGAAGTTTGATATTTTCAACCCGGTACTGTGGCCCCGGCCTTGAGCCGGGGTCCGGTGGCAGCCCGCACAGACCTTACGGTCTTGAATTGCGGGACAAACTCGGGATTCCAATTTTATTCAGACGTCCGCGCTGTCTCGTCCACCATTGCCGGACCCGCCCGCCCCTCGGCTTGACCTCCGCCGCAGCCTCGCGCGCCTCCGGCATCACGACGGCCCGAATTGCGGCAACGGCATCCGATACAACCTCCGCCACAGCGGCAGCAACCGGCTCGGACTGCGCGGCTTCCGCCATGACCTGCACGCCCGTCGCACGCTCTGCCGCCGACACAATCGCATCCGCAATCTGCGGGATCAGCGCCAGCGGCATATCATGCCCCATACCGTCAATGATGCGCAGGTCCGCATCCTTGATATTGAACGCAGTGTCCTCGCCCGCCGCCACCGGCACCAGCGGATCGTCGCGCCCGTGCAGCACAACACAAGGCACATCAATTTTGCGCAGCAATGATCGCCGGTCACCATCGCTCAACACCGCAGCCATCTGTCGCATCACGCCTTGCGGATAATAGGCGCGCGCCGCATCGCGCTCGACCCATTCACGCAGCGTTGCCGCATCGGTCGGAAACCCCGGACTGCCGATCACTTCATAAGTCTTGATCCCCTTGGCGATCACCGCTTCCACGTCATGTGACGACCCATGCGACATGAAAAGGCTCAACACGCGCGGACGCGGCGGCGGCAGCATCGGATTGCCGGAACTCGACATAATGGATGTGAGCGACAATGTGCGGTCAGGAAAATCCGCCGCCACATGCTGTGCGATCATGCCGCCCATCGATGCGCCGACAATATGTGCGGCCCGAAGATCCAAAGCATCGAGCAGCCCCACCGCATCGCCCGCCATATCAGAGAGCGAGTATGGCGCGAAAGCAGACTTGCCCGCCGCAAAGGCAAAGAACACATCCGAAAAAGCAAAAGCACGATCACGCTCCATCCGCGTTGACAGGCCCGCATCGCGATTGTCAAAACGGATAACGCGGTAGCCTCGCGCGACAAGCAGATCGCAAAGCTCTAGCGGCCATTGCGTCAGTTGCGCACCCAGTCCCATGATGAGGAGGATCGCTTCGGCATTGTCCTGCCCGAAGCTCTCATATTCAATGTCGATCCCGTTAGCCTTGATCTGCGGCATGAAACACAACTCTGGTCAGCGACATCCTCCCATCCCCACTATGAGCGCCTTTGCCGAAATAAAAAACCCCGCTTGGGGCGCCCAAGCGGGGTTTCATAAAGATGTGATGTAAAGACTACTCTGCTGCCGCCTTGCGCTCGGCGCTTTCTGCCAATTCTGCAATCAACTCGACATAACGCGGACACAATTCGACCGGCAGATCGTGACCCATGCCGTCGATGAGCACGAGTTTCGAGCCCGTCACATATTTTGCCGTGTCGATGCCGCCACCCGGCGGCACCAACGGATCGTCATTGCCGTGAATGACGAGAAAGGGAAGTTTCACCGACTTCAGCCGCTCGCAGCGGCTACCATCCGCTATGATCGCCGCATATTGACGCGACGCGCCTTCCGGATAAAACATGTGGTCATACTCACTGGCGCATTTCTGATAAAGCGCCTCGTCCGACATGGGGTAAGCGGGACTCTGATAAACACGTCGCCCCTTCATGCTGTGACGGATCACAACTTCGCGCTCGCCCGATGCAGCGCGCTCTTGCAATGCGGCCATCGCGGCGTCGCTGGCGCGCGGCACGTCCGGCCCGCCGGTCGACGACATGATCGAGGTGGCCGAAATGATTTTCTCCTGATGGTTGATCGCCATCGATTGTACGATCATGCCACCCATCGAAATACCCATGATATGCGCACGCTTGATACCGAGCGCATCGAGAAGCGCCATACCATCATCGCCCATATCATCAAGCACATAGGGAGTGTCGGGCTTCGTGCCTTCGCGCACGGCTTTCGCCACCATGGCGATGTCGGGAATACCTTTGAGCTTTTCCGACTTGCCGACATCGCGGTTGTCATAGCGGATGACGCGGAAGCCGCGCTCTTGAAGCCCGTCCAGCAACGCCTGTGGCCAACTCATCATGGTCGACGTATAGCCGTTCACGAGCAGCAAGGGTTTGCCGTCTGCCGGACCGCGATCTTCGTAATTGATCGTGATGCCATTGGCTTTGATCTGCTTCATGTCAACGCGCATCACGCTCACTCCGCTGCTTTGGCGCTGCGGGCGCGGGCCACAACCGAGGAGACGGCATCGGCATAGGTTTTCACGAGGCCGAGCGGGAAATCATGGCCCATGCCGGGAATAACACGAAGCTCCGCACCCGGAATACTGGCGGCGGTATCGCGTCCACCCTCGACGGGCACCAGCGGATCGTCTTCGCCATGCACGACAACGGCAGGCACCTTGAGCTTCTTCAGTTTCTCGCGACGGTCTCCATTGGCCACAATCGCGGCCATCTGGCGCGCAGTGCCTATCGGATAGAGCGAGCGGTTGACATCACGCGACACCCATTGGCGCAGCGTCACATCATCTGTGGGATAGCCGGGGCTGCCGATCACCTTCCACGCATTGATGCCGCGTGCAATCGCGTTTTCAATATCGCCCTCAACAGCAGGGGCCATCAGCACGGCCATGGCTTCGGGCTTTGCCTGGGGCAGAGCGGGATTGCGCGTTGTGGACATGATGGAGGTGAGCGACAGCGTGACATCGGGATGATTGATCGCGACAAGCTGCGCAATCATACCGCCCATCGACGCGCCTACGATGTGTGCCTGTCTGATGCCGAGCGCCTTCAACACGCCCACCGCATCGTCTGCCATATCATCCAGCGTATAGGCTGAATCCGGCTTGCCGCCCGACATCAGCGCGCCGAAAATCTTTGCCATATCGGGCATACCGGCGGCTTCAAATTTCGTCGAAAGGCCGATGTCGCGATTGTCAAAGCGCACGACATGGAAGCCGCGCGAAACAAGCTCGCTACAGAACTCGACCGGCCACATGGTCATTTGCCCACCGAGCCCCATGATGAGCAGAACCGTCTCGTTTGCCTTGTCACCGAATGTCTCATACTCGATCACAATGCCGTTCGCCTGCACCTGCGCCATGGCTTGTCTCCCCGTTCGATTTTGGTGTCTGTTGTTTCTTTGACAAAAAGTCTAGCAGCCGACTTGCGCCTCGCGCAGACAAAACGCATAATTAATGAAAAACATTAATCCGTTCCGGGGAGAACAAAATGACACTGGATTTCGACCTCTACTGGTCCTTCCGCTCGCCTTACTCCTATCTGGCAACACCCCGCCTAGTGGAGCTGGAGCGCGATTACGACGTCAAAATCAATGTCCGCCCCGTTTATCCGATTGCCGTGCGCATGGACGGGTTTTTCAAACAAGTGAATCCGCTCTGGCCGCCTTATCTGATCAGAGACACCTACCGCATCGCCGAAATGCTCGGACTGCCTTACGCATGGCCCTCGCCCGACCCTGTAAAAATGGACCTGCAATCAGGCGAAGTGCCCAAAGAGCAGCCCTATATTTACCGCCTCGTCCGCCTCGGCGCGGCCGCAGCCGAAAAGGGTCGCGGGCTGCCGTTCCTGCTTGAAATCAGCACACTCATTTTCGGTGGCACCCGCGACTGGCACCAAGGCAACCACATCAAAGACGCAACCGCCCGCGCAGGCCTCAACCTCGCCGAGCTTGACCGCGCCATCGAAGCCGATCCCGATCATTTCGAAGAGATCATCCTCGCCAATGAAACGGCCCAGAAAGCCGCAGGCCATTGGGGCGTGCCGCTCATGGTCTTCGAGGGAGAGCCATTCTTCGGACAGGACCGCATTGATCATCTCGTCTGGCGCATGGAGAAAAAAGGTCTGACAAAGCGGGCCTGACTGGACCTTGACCCCGCGGCCCGTTAGCCTCCCGCCTCGTAACCTGAACGGCGGACGAGCAATGCAGCGCGATTTGGAAAAAATGTCGGCGACCGAATACGACCTCGTGATCGTGGGCGGCGGCGTGACGGGGGCAACAGCGGCATGGGACGCAGCGCTTCGCGGCCTCAAAGTGGCACTCCTTGAAAAAGACGATTTTGCCCATGCCACAACATCGGGCTCATCGAAACTCGTCCATGGCGGTCTTCGCTATCTCGTCAACGGCGAGTTGAAGCTCGTGCGTGAATCGCTCCGTGAACGGCGCATCTGGGAAAACATCGCGCCGCATATGGTCCATCCCCTGCCCTTCATGCTGCCCACTTATGGCCGCGGCATGAAAAGCGGCCTCGTCCTCTCCATCGGGCTCTCGTTCTATGACCTCTTGTCCTATGACCGGAACTTTGTCTCGGACGACGACAAGAAAATCCCCGCCTACCGCTCCATCTCGCGCGCCGAAGCGCTGGCAATCATGCCGTCGCTCAAGACCGAGGGACTGACCGGCGGTAAAATCTATTACGACTGCCAGATGTTCGCACCCGAACGCCTCTGCCTGGAACATATCGAAGGTGCCGTAGAGTATGGTGCTGACGCGGCAAACTATGCCGAAGTCACGGGCTTCACGCGCGCAGGAACACGTATCACGGGCGTCACGGTAAAAGACGCCGTGACCGGCAAGACCCATGAGGTCAAAGGCAAGGTCACGATCAATGCCGCAGGCCCATGGGCGGACGAACTCATGCGCTCGGGTGAAAACGGCAAGCCTTCGCGTGGCCTCATCCGCTCCAAAGGCATCCATATCATCACGCGCGAACTATCGGGAAAAAATGCGCTCGCCATCCAGTCCGACATTGGCGGACACTTTTTCGTGATCCCGTGGCGCGGCCACACGATCATCGGCACGACCGACGCCGTATTCAAAGACGAACCAGACCGCGTCGGCGTCACCGAAGATGACATCCGCGATTTCCTCTCCGTCATCAATGACGGCTTGCCGGGCCTTCATCTCAAACGCGAAGACGTGCTGCACCACTATGTCGGCATCCGTCCGCTGATCGACCACGAGCCGGATGCGACAGGCCCCAAGGACAGCTACAAGGCAAGCCGCGAGGCGGAAGTTTGCGACCATAAACGCTTGAGCGGCATTGATGGTTTCATCTCGGCACTTGGTGGCAAATGGACAACCTCGCGTCATCTGGCCGAACAGATCGTCGATATGGCCGCGAAAAAAATCGGCCATACAAAAAAATGCGAAACCCATTGCACGCCTGTCTATGGCGGCGAAATCGGCCGCCTCAAGAGTTTCATTGTCCGCGCCCAGAAACGCCACGCGCATCTTTCATCTGACATTGTTGAAAACCTCGTCCATTTCTACGGCAGCCGTATCGACGACGTGCTGGCCACCGCCGACGAGCGCCCCGACGAACGTGCCGACCTCCTGCGCCGTCTCGTCCCCGACAGTCCCGTCATCGGCGCCCAGATCGCCCATGCGATCCGTCACGAAATGGCGAACCACTTGTCCGACATCATCTTCCGCCGCACCGGCATCGGCACGCTGGGCAATCCCGGCAGCGATATGCTGAACCGCATCGCCGATCTGATGGCACGCGAACTTGATTGGGATGAAACGAAACAAGCAACCGAAATGGCAAAGACAAGAGGTCTTTTCGAAACGCAGGCGCGCCACAATGAAGGCGACATGCAGGGCGCAAGCATTGCCGAGGCGGCAAGATGACATCCGCCGCTTACGCGCCCCATGTGGCCGCTATCGTCAATCCGCGCTCCGGCGGCGGACGCACAGGCCGCGCATGGCGCGTGATCGCATCGGCACTCGAAGCCGAACTCGGCCCCGTCCGCGCACAGTTCACAACTTCGCCCTCGACACCGCGCTACATGCCCGCCGCCGAACTCACAAGACAGGCGCTCAAATCCGGCGCACAGCTCGTCATCGCGGTCGGCGGGGACGGCACGATCAACGAAGTCGTGAACGGGTTTTTCGAAGGCGGCGTGAGCCTCAACCCCGACGCGCATCTCGCCATCCTCAACACCGGCACCGGCGGCGACTTCCGCAAGACGTTTGATTTTTCCGAAGACCTCAACCATTGCGTCAAGCGCATAGGTGCCGGCACAACACGCGCCATTGATCTCGGCCGCATCACCTATACGAGCGAAGACGGGCTTGAAGACACACGCTATTTCAACAATATCGCGAGCTTCGGCCTGTCCGGCGAAGTCGTACGCGCGGTCAACAAGGCAGGCATCTCGAAAATGTTCGGCGGGACTTTCGCTTTTTTCTGGTCATCGCTCAAAGCCTCCTACCTCTACAAGACAAAGCCTGTGCGCATTGTCACCGATGCGGGCTTTGACGAAACCCTCAATATCGGCATCTGCGCGGTGGCCAATGGCCGCTTCTTCGGCGGCGGCATGATGATCGCACCGAACGCCGTTCCCGATGACGGACTTTTCGACATCACCATCATGCACGACACGACATTCAAAGACATGCTGATAGGCGGCGGTTCGCTGCGCGACGGCACACATTTGAAAAATCCGAAAGTGCTGACGCTGCGCGCAACCTCGCTCACCGCAACCCCCGTCGGTCCCGATCCCGTGCTGCTCGACGTTGACGGCGAAGGCCCAGGCCGTCTCCCTGCACGCTATGACATCCTGCCGACCGCCCTCACTCTGCGCTGCTAATCAAGAAGGTCAAATATGACAATCGACAGAACATCTCTGCGCTGGAACGGCTGGGGCCCCAATGATCAACCGAATATTCTGCCCGACGATGCGCCGCAATGGACCTTCATCACAGAGGCGCTGGGGCTGAAGTCACTCCCCGACACACCGGCAAAAACACTGGACAGCATCACGCTCGCGCCCTGCCGTTTGCCGGACAGCACACTGGAAGCTTTGCGCAAAATCGTCGGGACCGGTCAGGTCAGAACCGACACCTATGAACGCGCCTTCCATGCCCGCGGCAGATCCTATCACGATCTGCTTTATCTCCGCGCGGGTCTCCTCGACATGGCACCCGACGTTGTCGTCTATCCGCAAAGTGCCGACGAGGTGCTTAGCCTTGTGAAGCTTGCAAGCGATGAAGACATAACGCTCATTCCCTTCGGCGGCGGTTCGTCCGTTGTCGGCGGCATCAACGCGATGGCAAAATCGCTTGGCGGCGGCGTTATCACGCTCGACACGACGCTGATGACCCGCCTCATCCGCATTGACAAGATCGCAATGACGGCAACGATAGAAGCGGGTATCTATGGCCCCGCGCTCGAAACCGCTTTGCAAAAACACGGCGTCACGCTCGCGCATTACCCGCAGAGTTTTCAGTTCTCGACGCTCGGTGGCTGGATCGCCGCTCGTGGCGCGGGCCAGCAGTCAAACCGTTATGGCAAAGCAGAGAAGTGGCTGATTTCGGCCAAGCTCGCAACACCCAAAGGCATGTGGGTGACAGAAGCAACGCCCGCGTCCGCCGCCGGTCCCAATCTCAATCAGATTGTCGCGGGCTCGGAGGGCACACTGGGCGTCATCTGCGAAGCGACGGTGAAAATTCACAATATCCCCGCGCGGAAGGATTATCGCGGCTACCTCTTCAAAGATTTCAAATCCGGTGTCGAAGCCGCACGCCGCATCAACCACGCCGAAATTCCGGTCGCCATGGTGCGCCTGTCAGACGCCGCCGAGACATACTTCTTTCAGGCTTTTTCCTCGACAACATCGCCGACAAGTCTCAAAGCAAAGCTGCAACGCGCTTATCTGCGGTTCAGAGGCTTCGGCGGTGCGCCCTGTCTCATGCTCATCGGCCATGAAGGCGACGACGACACCGTCGCTTGGGCACAAGCCCGCTCCGAAGCCATCTGCACTTCATTGGGCGCGATGAAGCTCGGCACCAAGGCGGGTGAACGCTGGTATCACGGCCGCTTCGGCTCGCCCTATTCGCGCGACCCGATGATGGATCACGGCGTCGGCATCGACACGCTTGAAACCTCGACCCAATGGTCGAACATCGAAAACCTGCATGAGAAGACAGTGGCTGCTATCGACAATGCGATCCGCACCAATGTGCCCCATGTCGATGCGCATGGCATCGTCATGGCCCATGTCAGTCATTCCTATCCCGACGGTGCGAGCCTTTATTTCACGTTCGTTTTTCCCCGCCAACTTGACCGCGAAGTCGCACAATGGCAGGCGATCAAACGCGCGGCGTCCGATGCCCTTCTCGAAAACAAAGGCACGATCAGCCACCACCACGGCGTCGGTGTCGATCACACCCCATGGCTCAAAGAAGAAAAGGGCCAGATCGGCTTTGACCTTCTGAAAAAGATCAAAGCCGAAATGGACCCCAAAGGCGTACTGAATCCGGGCAAGCTGCTCGGCTAACTCGCCTCGACCAGTTTACGGAGTTCTGCTTTCGCAATCTTCTCCAACGTCGAGCGCGGAAACTCGCCGACAATACGCACCTCGCGCGGAACCTTGAAATCGGCAAGCCCTTGGCGGCAAGCCGCCATCACTTTCTCTTTCAGGTCGGCAGGCGCTGCCGCCTCGCCGCCCGGCACGAGCAGGAACGCAACCGGCACTTCGTCAAGCATCTTGTCTTTACGCGCAACAACCGCACATTCCTGAATACCGCCGACTGTCATCACAACGCGCTCGATTTCGGACGCCGCCACATTCTCGCCGCCTACTTTCAACATGTCCTTGTCACGGTCGGCAAAGCGGATATAGCCATCGGCGAGCAGTTGCACACGGTCGCCCGTGATGAAGAACCCATTTTCATCGAAGCTCGCATCGGTCGCGTCCGGATTGTTCAGATATTCCTTGAATAAAGACAATCCAGGAATACCGCGAATGAGCAGCGCGCCGGTTTCGCCCACAGGCGTCGGCGTACCATCGTCGTTCACAATCGCAATCTCATAAGCCGTTGAGGGCTTGCCGATAGCCATGGCCGGTGCGGGCACATGCACATCCGAGACGATGCCATGCGTGATCGTCTCCGTCATGCCCCACCAACCGATGGTCCGTACACGGAAATGCGCGTCGGAGGGCAGCGACGCCACGCCATTGCCCCAGAGACGATAGTGATGCTTCTCCGGCACCGGATGCTCGGCCAGCGCGCGCAGGCAGAAGGGCACCATCGAAGTCCATGTGCAGCGATGCTTCAGGGACACCGGCCAGAAACGCGAGGCCGAAAAACGCGGCTGCACCACAATCGTCCCGCCGACCCAGAGCGTCGAGAGCACAGAATAAGACTGCGCATTGGTGTGAAAGAGCGGCAGATAGACGAGATGGACATCGTCGCCCGTCAGTTCTTCATTGACCGCGCACATTTTTGCGCCCCAGAGCGCATTGGCATGGGTCCACACCACGCCCTTGGGCCGCGAGGTCGTGCCCGATGTATATTGCACACCGATATTGATATCGGGATCGGCAGGCCGGAGCGGCAGCGGCGCATCGGCATAGAGCGACGAGAAAGGCTCCGCCCCTTTCGGCAAAACGGCATCGGACGGCGTGCCATTGTCATTCTCGGTGACGACAAGCCACTTGATCGGCTTGCAGCTTGCCTGCACAAGTGCGGCAAATTTCGGCTGTGTGATTGCACCGACAGTTCCCGCATGGCTTGAGAAATAATCAAGCTCGTCGGCGACCGAGCGCGCATTGGTCGTGACCGCCACAGCGCCGAGATGTGCGCAGGCATACCACGCAATAAGGGTCTCAGGGCAGTTGTCGAGATGGACCAGCACGCGCTCGCCCGCTTTGACGCCGCGTGCTTTGAGCCCCGCCGCAACCCGCGCCGTCTCGTCGGCAAATTGTGCATAGGTCCATGTGCGGCCCGCACCCTCAAACGGTTCCCAGATCACGAACGGATGATCTGGTCGCACGCGCGCATGACGCGCCAGAAGATGGGGAATATCAAAACCCGAAAAAGGATGAACCGCCGGATTGAGAAGCTGAGGCCTCATGCCAGCGCCTCTTTCAGCGCCTTTGCCGCCGTCTTCACTGCCACTTTCGCGACATCAAACGCGCCCTGCAGGTTGAAGAAGCCGTGGATCATGCCGTCATAATTCACATGCACGGTGGGGACGCCCGCTGCCTTGAGGGCGTCGGCATAAGCGCGGCCCTCGTCGCGCAGCGGATCAAACCCCGCCGTCACCACATAGGCCTTGGGCAATCCGGCGAGTGATTTCGCTTTCAACGGCGCAATGCGCGGATCGTTGCGGTCGACATTTTTGAGATAATGATTGAAGAACCAGATCATGCCATCGCGCTCAAGAAAATATCCGCTCGCATTGGCAGTGTAAGAGCCCGTGTCCACATTCGTGTCGGTCACGGGATAAATCAAAAGCTGGAACGAAATCTGCGGGCCCTTTTCCGCCTTCGCCATCTGCGCAATGACAGCAGCAAGATTGCCGCCCGCGCTATCGCCGCCCACCGCCAGCCGTGTGACGTCGACGCCGATGGAGGCACCGTTCGCTGCCACCCATTTCAATGCCGCATAGCAATCGTCAACCGCTGCGGGGAAGACATGCTCGGGGGCAAGCCGGTAATCGACGGCGACCACTTTGCAGCCTGCTTCATTGGCCAGTGTGCGGGCCAGCGCATCATGCGTTTCGAGATCACCGATCACCCAGCCACCGCCATGAAAATAGACGAGCACCGGTAATGCGCCGCTGCCCGCCGCAACGGGCGTATAAATCCGCAAGGCAATCTCGCCGGCGGGGCCTGCTATTGTCCGGTCCTCGACCGCGCCGATCGGCACGCCCTGAAGATCAAATGTCGCCGCAATGCCGCGATACATCGCGCGACCGTCAACAACCGGCAGATCCATGATCCGCGGTCCGGGGTTCGCGGCCATTCCTTCGAGCAAGGCTTTGACTTGCGGATCCAGTGTCATTTTTCTCTCCCTGAGATCTTTTGCTATTTGCGGGGGAGTATGACGGACGAGGCACAACATCAACAAGCGCAAATGAAAATGCCCGATGTGAACATCCGTTCAAATGGGGCTTGATCATGTTCTGACGCTACGTCAGACGAAAATTCAGTGCAGCGCGTGACCGGCCATAGAGCGGCGGCCCTCGACCATATCGAGCACCACACCACGCAGCGAACGCCAAGCATCAGCGCGCAGATTTTCCCCGATCAGTTCCAGCTCGACAACAGCAGTGTCGGCATATTGGATCGCCTTGCGACCATGCGTGTCGACCATATAGGCAGCGAGCAGATTGAGTTCATGTTCAGTCATCATCAGGGGCACAAGCTCCGGCGAGAGTGGGTCTGCTCCCACAGTCGCAACGCCCGTGCCACGTTAATAGATTGGTTTACCCGAGCGAAATCAATGCTTTAGATTTGAGCACCGTCAGCAGACAAGCCTTCCGGAAATGCCGGGCGGCAATCCTTGCCTGCTATTTTTCAGCCCTTGAACCCGCCCGAAGCCAGATAATCGCGTTCGACCTCTGTCGAGACCCGTCCCAGCGCCGCATTTCGGTGCGGAAAACGGCCAAAGCGACGGATGATGTCGGCATGTTCTTCGGCCGATTGCATCACTTCGGGCTGATCGAGACGGGCGAAAAACCCCAATCCCTCTTTCTGGACCATGAGATCTTCGCAATGCATGAAGGGCATATAGATCCAGTTGCGCACAGTGAGCGGAATCTCGACATCAAAGCGTCGCCGGATCGCCTCGCGCGCAACCTCAAGCGCCTTGGGATCCTGCGTCCATGCGCGATGGTCGTCGCGGAAAAGATTGCGCGAGATCTGATCAAGCACGATCACAAGCGCCAGCGCCCCTTGCGGCTCATTGAGCCAGTCATCCAACCGGCCTTCGCAAGCGGCGGTGTAAGTCGCGCCGAAACGCCGCCTGATGTCATCATCAAACGCATCGGACCGCGTCCACCACTTGTCCCACCCGGCAGCAAACCAGAAATCAAGAATATCGCGCGGGCGGGTCAAATATTTGTCACTTTCAAACGACGATCACACCGGCCTAGTTATACATAGTCAGATGATCACGCACAGGCGCGATGGCCTTGAGATCGACGCTCAGATAAGTTTCTGAAAACTTTGCTTCCGGAAACTCAGTTCACCATCCGGCCGCGACCTTCCCAGAAGGGGGCGCGCAATTCGCGACGCAGAATTTTTCCCGATGGGTTGCGCGGCAGAGCGGCCACAAAATCGATCGCCTTGGGCACTTTGAAGCCCGCGATACGTGTCTTGGCAAAAGCTATAATGTCGCCAGCATTCGCGCTCTCGCCGGGCTTCAGCACAACGCACGCGCGCACCGCCTCGCCCCATTTCTCGTCCGGCACACCGATGACCGCCACGTCGGCAACGGCAGGATGCCCGAACAAGGCGTTTTCAACTTCTGCCGGATAAACATTCTCGCCGCCTGACACGATCATGTCTTTGACGCGGTCGTGAATATAGAGATAGCCGTCCGCATCGAAATAACCGGCGTCGCCCGAGGCAAACCAGCCTTGCGCGTTGACCGAATCCTTCGTCGCGTCGGGCTTGTTCCAATAGGCTTTCATCAGCGTCGGACCTTTGATCATGATCTCGCCGACGGCACCTTGCGCCACAGGCATACCGTTCTCGTCAACGACCTGAATGCTCATGCCCGGATTGGCGATGCCGCAGGAGCGCAGCTTGCCGAGCTTGGGATCATGTGCGTGCGGCGGCAGATGGGCCGCCGACCCCGTCGTCTCGGTGAGCCCGTAAAGCTGCACGAAATCGCAACCGAACGTCGCCTGCGCTTGCCGCAGAACATCCTCGGCAATTGGCGATGCGCCATAAAGGATCTGCCGGATCGATGTCACATTCGTTGTCTTGATCGCAGGCTGCTGCAACAAAAACAAAATGACCGCAGGCACGATGAAGGCAATGGCGATTTTCTCGGCTTCGATGAGACGCAGAATATGCGCCGGATCGACATCCTTGATGATGATGTTCTTGGTACCATGCGCATGGCCGATCAAACCGAAATTGACGCCCGCGACATGAAACAAAGGCATACAGATAAGGCAAGGCTCACCGGCCTTCCAGTCCGCCCAGCCGGAATCTTCGCTGCCTTCAAAAATACCGATGTAATTGCTATTGGTGAGCTGCACACCTTTCGGGTGGCCCGTTGTGCCGCTCGTATAAAGCTGGATCACATCGTCATCGGGCGCGGCTGGCAGCATCGGATCGGTCGGGGCAAAACCATTGCGCCAGTCCTCAAACGAGGTCCATGTCGGATGGCCGCCATCAAGTGCGATCACGCGTTTGACGGTCGGACAATCGCCAAGCACCTGTTCAATCACGCCGTAAAATTCCGCGCCGACAAAAATCATCTCGGCTCCGGCATCGTTGAGCACAAAAGCCACCTCCGGCGGGGCGAGGCGCCAGTTGACGCCGACAATCACGGTCTTGGCCTTGAACGCGCCATGCAGCAATTCAAAATAACGGTCCGAGCTTTTGCCGATAAAGCCGATCCGTGCTTCAGGCTTCATGCCCTCCGCGATCAGACCCTGCGCCACCTGATTGGAGCGCTTGTTCAATTCGGCATAGCTCGTCTGTCTACCCTCAAAGACCTGGGCGATGACATCGCCGTTCACCCGCGCCTGATAGCGCGTAATATCGGCAACCGATTTAATGTGTTCGCGGCTGAACATGCGCTTCCCTCCCCGGAAACAGATATGCGAAAGGGCGTCCGGCGTTCCCCGCCTCTTAGGGGCCTCTTTCTGAGCCGGAGTTTAGCAACGAATTGACGGGGGGCAAGCCACAGCTAGACTGGCACCATAAGAAGACGCTCCACCAAGGGCGACACAATAACAAAGGGAGACGAATAATGGCCCGCATACCCTATTTCGATCCGGCGCAGGCAGACGGTCGCGCCGCCGAAGCCTTTAAGAAACTGCCCGCCCTCAACATCTTCCGGATGCTCGGCCATTCCGGCAATATGCTCGACGCCTTCATCAAATTCGGTAACGCGATCCTCTATCACACGGACGTCGACCCCATCCTGCGTGAAATCGCGATTGTCCGCGTCGGCGTCCTGAAGAAGGGCAAATACGAAGTCTTCCAGCACGAGCGCATCTCGCGCCAGATCGGCATGGCAGAAGACAAGATTAAAGCGATCCATATCGGCCCCGATGCCCCCGCCTTCAACGAGCTTGAACGCCTCGTCATGCACTTCACCGACGACATTGTGGCCAACACCCGCGCATCCGACGCGACCTTCAACGCGATCAGCGCAAAGCTCCCTGTCAAGCAGGTACAGGAACTGGTACTGGCCATCGGTTTTTACACTGGCGTCTGCTATTACCTCGAAACCTTCGACGTCGACATCGAGGAAAAAGGCAACGAAGCCACCATTAACATGGAGCGCAGATCCTGAAACATTAAATTTGTGGTCCCCGCGACCAATTTCGCGTCAATCCCCGTATAATCTCACCACAGGATTCACAGGGAGACATTTCTCATGTCGATCATCCGTCTTACCACTCTGAGCATGCTTGCCGCATTGGCCCTTGCGGCCCTCGCGCCCGCTCCTGCCGAAGCCCGCTCCCATGTGAGCGTCGGCATAGGCATCGGTTTTCCTGTTTATGGCTATGGTTACGGCGGCCACCGTGGTTATGGTTATTGGCACCACCGTCCATATTACCATGGCTATTACAGACCCTATTATCGGCCTTACTATCCGCCCGCCGTCGTTTACACTCCGCCGCCCGCGATAGTCTATGCGCCACCCCCTGTCGTCTATGCACCGCCGCCTCAGGTTGTCTATCAGCAACCTGTGCAGGCGCAGCCCACCTCCGACATCTACCAGCGCCCCAACGGGCAATATTGCCGCGAATATCAATCGCAAGCCCGCATCAACGGTCAGTTCCAGAGCACTTATGGCACAGCCTGCCAAGACCCCGACGGGGTCTGGCGCATCAGCAACTGACGCGAACAAACAGGCCGACACAAAAAAGGCGGAGATAAAATCTCCGCCTTTTTCATTCTCGAAAACAAAAAATCAGTCCGCTGTCATGCCGCCGTCGATGACAAGCTCCGCCCCCGTCATATAGCGCGACTCGTCTGAGGCGAGAAAGACGATGCCCGCTGCAATGTCGGACGGCAATCCCGCATAGCCGAGCGGCGTCGCAACCGCAATGGCGTTGGGATCTATGGCATTGGCGCCTGCCTGCATGGATCCGAGTTGCAGCGAGCCCATACCGCCTTGCGGTATTTTCTGCCAGATTGCCGTGTCGATGATGCCGGGATGCACCGAGTTGACGCGCACGTTCATTTTCGCCTGCGCGCATTCAAGCGCCACCGACTTGGTGAACAGCCGCACCGCGCCCTTGGTCGCGGAATAGCCCGCAAGTCCCGGCGCACCCTGAAGCCCGGCGATCGACGAAAGGTTGATGACCGAACCGCCACCCGAGGCAGCGATAAACGGAATGCCATGTTTCACGCCGAAGAAGACGCCGTCCACATTGATTGCCATCTGCCGCTGCCAGTCGGCATAAGACATTTCGAAGATATTGGCGGCGATGCCGATGCCCGCATTATTCACGAGAATATGCAGCGCTTTTTCGTGAGCTTTCACATCGGCGATCACATCCGACCAACGCGCCTCGTTGGTGACGTCTTGTGCGAGACCGCGCGCCTTGCCGCCAGCCTTCACGATGAGCGCCACCGTCTCGTCGTTCCCTTTGGTGTCAACATCGGTTGCCACAACTGTTGCGCCTTCGGCAGCCAGCGCAATCGCTGCGCCACGCCCGATGCCGCTGCCCGCACCCGTCACCAGCGCCACTTTGCCGCTCACCCGTCCCATAAAAACCTCCCATATTTCTTGTGTTGTTAGCCTTATGTTTAGGGCCATAACACCAAGGAACGCAATGGTCTTAGCCTGCCCGAAACCCTGCGATAAAAGGTGCCAAAGAAGGCCTTGGCAAAAACTATACTTCGGTCTAGTTTTTTTGCAGACAAAGCGGGAGGCCTGCTATCAGCACGATCGAACAGGGCGACGAGGCCGTATCGGGCACAAGACGCGCCCGCAAAAAGGAACGCACGCGCCGCGAGATCTATCGCACCGCGATGAACCTCTTTGCCGAAAAGGGCTATGACGGCGTAACAATCGAAGACATCTGCCGCAACGCGTCGGTGGCCAAGGCAACCTTCTTCCTGCATTTCGAAAACAAAGCCGCGCTCCTCAAAGATTTCAACAACGAGATCACCGCGACCCTGACCGAGCGTCTCGGGGGCCATCAGGGCACGGCGGAAGAACAACTCGTGTTCTTGAATTCCGCCTTCCGCGAAGCCTGGGACAGCAACGCCCATGTGATGCGAAAAATGCTGCGCGAATTTGTCGATCAGCCTAGCGCGCTTTCCAAGGCCGCAACGGTGAACGAAAGCGTTGTCGATCTCGTGACGCAGATCGTGCGCCGCGGTCAGGAGCGGGGCGAACTACGCTCCGGTATCCCACCGGAACTCGCCGCCGTCTCCATCGTCTCGACATGGAGCGCGATTGCCGCGTGGTGGACAGAAAATACGTCCGACTTGGCCGCCGAAACCGCCAGCCGCCAGACCATCGATATCACTTTGAACGGGCTCAAAGTCAGAGCCTGACCCGCATTGCCCTCGTCATCATCTAAAAAACCGGACACTTCAGAGCCTGATCGCCCCTGAACAAATCTGGTCATGGAGATCCTTGCTCAGCGGCAAAAATGTCTGCTCCGACGACGAACTGAAAAACACCGGATCCTTGATCACGCTGAGATCGATGCCCTCTTTCACAAGATCGACCTTGCGATGCTTGAACGTCCCCGTCACTTCGATCTCGTGGCTCAGGCGAATAAAGATGGGCCGCGCATAATCCGGCAACTCTCTTTCAATATGTGCATAAAGCGCGCGGAGATCGAGATCTTCATCACAGACAATCGCCGCCATGCTCGCGCGTCCGTCCGTACCGGGGATCGCCACGCCATAGACATTGGCCTCCTTGATGCCGGAAAACACAGACACCGCTTCCGACACTTCATTGGTCGACACATTCTCGCCTTTCCAGCGGAACGTATCACCGATGCGATCGACGAAATAGAAATAGCCGAGCTTGTCCTGCTTCATAAGATCGCCGGTGCGGAACCACTGATCACCTTTCTCGAACACATCGCGCAGGATTTTCTTTTCGGTCTCTTCTTTCTTGGCATAACCATCAAAGCGCCCTGTCGGCGTTTCAGGATCGTTTGAAATCCTGCCCAAAGCCTCACCCGCTTCACCCACGTCACATTTGATGCAAAGCCCGTCCGCCCCGCGCACCACCTGCTCCGTCTCGGTATTGAACCTCACGATCTCGACATTGTAACGCCTTTTCGCCCAACCCGGAACGCGTCCCACCGCGCCCACCGTACCATCGTAATTCAAGAGTGCTACATTGCCTTCCGTCGCGCCATAAAACTCGAGCACACGCGGAATGTTGAAGCGCTTCTGAAACGCCGGCCAGATTTCCGGTCGCAGCCCGTTGCCGATGGCAAGCCTTATCTTGTGCTTGCGCTCTTTCGGATTCACTTCCGCGTTGAGCAAATAGCGGCACAGCTCACCGATATACTGAAACATGGTTGCATTGTATTTCGCGCAATCCGCGAAAAACTCACGCGCAGAAAATTTGCGTCGTAAAATGACCGCACCGCCAACCGTGAGCACCGCACCCACCGCACAGACGCCGCCCGCCGAGTGGTATAGCGGCAACACGCAATACATGCGGTCTTTTTCGGTCGCATTTTCTCCCGCCGAAAACCCGTTCATTATAGTCAGTACACGGACATGCGGCAGACGAGCCGCCTTCGGGTTGCCCGTCGTGCCCGATGTATAGATGTAAAGCGCCTCGTCGTTGATCGTGATGTCCTTGCGCGTCTCGGCGGGCAGAGGCTCGCTTGAAAAAAGCGCCAGCAGTGCATCAAGATTTTCCATGCCCTGCACGGATGCCCCTGTCGCCCAAACCTTCATCGGCCGTTCCAGCATTCCCTCCGTCGTCGGAAAACTCTCGGCCAGTTCGGCACCGAGGATCAGATGGCTCGCACCCGAGATGTTGAGGCTATGGGCGAGCGGCCCCTTGACGAGATTTGTATTGATCAGCGCCGCCGCCGCGCCGGCTTTGAGCACGCCCAGCCAGGCGATGAGATATTCCGGCCGGTTCTCCATCATCAGCGCAACGATATGGCCTTTGCCGAGACCCTGCGCCAGCACCCAGCGCGCATAACGGTTCGCCGCCTGATCAAATTCGCGATAGGTCAGTTTACGATCTTCAAAATAGATAGCGATATTATTGGGTTTGGTCCTCGCCAGTCCCTCGATCACGTCGGGATAGGTGAGCTTGGGATTGTCGTAAACGGCCCGGACCTTTTTCAGTGAACGCATGGCCGCGCGCAGATAAACAACCTCGTTTCCGAGCCGCTTGAGCATTCCCATCAGCGATCCTCCCAGATCATCTGCGCTTTTTAATAAACGCTCTCATATTTATGACGGTCCGGATGCCCCGACGTCAAGAAACACCCTGAAAATCAGGACTTTTGCACATATGAAAATCATGGCAGCTTGCGCCGCATGACCGAGCACTCAGAACAAAATCCCGAACTCATTCTTGACGTAATGGGCCAGCAATGCCCGCTCCCCGTGCTGCGGGCCAAAAAACGCCTTGCCAATCTTGAGCCCGGCGAACTTCTGCGCGTCTTCGTGACAGATCCCGTGAGCCGCATAGACATGCCACATTTCTGCAACGAGAGCGGCCACACGCTCATCGAAACGCGCGACCGTGGCACATGGATCGAGTTCCTGATCCGCCGCGCTGACAGCCTCAAACCATCTGACTGAAATCAGGAAAACTCTTCGGCCAAAACGGCATAGAGATATTCATCGCGCCATTGCCCGTGAATGATTTTCGAGCCGCGCAACGCGCCCTCGCGTCGCATCCCGAGCCGCTCCATCACGCGGGCCGACGCCTTATTGCGCTGGTCACAATGCGCGATGATGCGCTGCAACCCCAGGTCATTGAAGCCGGCATGTAGAAGCGCCCGCGTTGCCTCGGTGGCAAAACCGAAACCCCAGAAATCCGGATGCAGCGTATAGCCGATTTCGCCTGTGAGATTATCACGATCAACGATGCGCACCCCCGCGCCGCCGATCACCTCGCCCTTGGGCTTGAGCGTCACCGCGACATCGAAAATCTCGCGCGGTTTCATCCGCTGATCTTCAAGAAAACCTTCAATCGCCTGTTTGCTTTGCGCTGGCGTGTTCGGCCCCCAAATCAGATAACGCGCCACCTCGTCCAGCGACGAATAAGCATGCACGGCCTTGAGATCGCTCTTCCTGAAATCACGCAAAATGAGACGCGGCGTTTCAAGCGGTAATTCAATCCGCGGCACCGGCCTTGCGCGTCCGCGAAGGTTCATTTGAGCCCCGCCTTCAACGCCTTCATTTCAGGTTCCTTGAAACCGGAAATGATCGTCGTATCGCCGACAAAAACAGGCCGCTTGATAAGGGCGGGATGCTGCACCATCAGGGCGATCACCATCGCGTCAGAGATCTCGCCTTTCACTTCATCGCCAAGCGAACGCCATGTCGCGCTCGCCTTGTTGAGAAGTTTATCCGCGCCCACTGCTTTCACAAAGCGCGTGACGTCGGCCTTGCTGACGCCTTCTATTTTGAAATCAACGAAGCGATGCGCGATTTTTTCGGCTTTGAGCCAGGTGAGCGCCTTACGGCAGGTATCACAATTTTTCAGACCATAGACTGTGATCACGAACGCGCCCCCGAAATGCAGAATGTCCCGACGCATGAAACATCGGGACATTCAACATAACGGATGAAAGCGGTGTGCGGGAAGCGCCTCAAGCGGCTTTCTGCATCTCACCGCCTACAATCTTGCCTTCCATCGCCGAAGTGATGGGTTCAACCGCCTTGTAAATGGAAGGTTCCTGTATCCCGAGGATCGCACGCACTTCCGTGAGCGGCTTATCGAGCAGGTTTTCCCAGTCAGCGGCAGGCAGCCACGAGGCCTGCTTGCCAAGACGGTAGCCTTCGCGGACCGCCTTCCAGATGCCGACGCCCGGCGCTTCCTTGACTGATTTGTAGGCACCCATCAGCACGATAAAACCGATACCGCGATTTTTCGTCTGCGCGTAATAGAGCGCAAGTTGTGAAAGCTCGCCAAGCCCGTCGCGGCCATAGCCCGTGGTGACATGCCAGAGATCGTGGCTGTCACGCATCCGGTTACCGAAAATCTTTTCAGCGCCGAGACGCGCGTAGCGGCTCGGTGCCTCTTCCGACGCTTCGACAAGCCCGTCGGCGGTGAGCCCCTCTGAATCCATGAACTTGAAATATTCACGGCCCAGCGTACCTTCCGGCAGCGCCTTCAGACGCTCGCGGTCGTTCAGAAGCGCGATCAGGTCGCGCTCTTCGGCAACGACGCGCTTACCCGTTTCCGTCTTCATAAAGCGTGTGTACATGCGGTTGTCGGCATCGCCCGCCAGCGCGTCGATCACTTTGAAGACCTGACCCGTGTCTTCCTTATTGGCAATCAGCGCCCTCATAGCGCGCCAGGCTTTCAGCGGTTCAATGCGCTTGCGCGGGCGATTATTACCGGCAGCGGATGAACTTGTGGTATTGGTCACACTATCAACAGTCGTCATGGCCGGATTACCTTTGCTAAGATGCCGGTCATTGGGGGAACCGGCTCAGGCTTTGTTGAGAATATATGGCTTATGTTTACATAAATGTCAATATCAACTAGCCCAAATCGTTACCTTGTTGATTTTTAAATATGTCTGCTTGCGAACCTTCAGGAATCCAGTCCGTGTCATCTGATGAAATGATCGTAGCGCCAGCCCTCTTTCCAAATGGAGAACGCAAACGCGAGGTCAAACGCGTGCGCCGCTCCGCCGAGGAAGCCCGCCGCCTGATCCTCGACGCCGCCGAAGAGCGCCTCGCCGCCCAAGGCCCCGAAGGCATCCGTCTTCAGGACATCGCCCGCGACGTCGGTATTTCACACCCTGCGATCCTCCATCATTTCGAAAGCCGCGAAGGCCTCGTCGCCGCGCTCATCGCGCGAACCTCCATCCAGCTCCGCGACAAGATCCTCTCCGCATTGAAAAGCAATCACGGCACAGACGATCACGTCAATGCAAACGACATCATCTCCAATGTCTTTCAGGCCCTCTCCGACAAAGGTACCGCGCGGCTCTTGTCATGGATGCTGCTCACAGGACGGCGCACCGAGCACAGCACATCAGGCCCACTGGTCATGGAAATCGCCGACGAGCTTCATACCCAGCGCACCGAAGGCGCCGCCCTCGGCGGTCGCCCGGCCCCCGACAGGGAAGACACATTGTTCATTGCCATGCTCACCGCCAGCGCCGCCTTCGGCGACGCCATCATCGGCCGCGAATTGGCAAACGACGCCGGGCTCGATTCCGCCGGCATAGCGCGCTTCCGCGCGTGGTTTGCCAAACTCCTCTACGACCATGTCGGCGACACGCTCTGATCATTTCGTCATTACAAGGATCATTGTTGAAAACTCGGCGTCACTCCGGCCCCGGGAGTCGCGCTGAAATGAACAATCAGCGCCGATAATAGCCTCTGGACCCACCTCTGCCCTGCCAATGACGGGGAAGGGTGGCGAAAAGCATCAGAACCCTTGTATTCCGGATATAAACAGCCCGAGCTATTTGCGAGTTGGTGCCCCTGGCCGGACTTGAACCAGCACGCCTTTCGGCAACAGATTTTGAGTCTGCCGCGTCTACCATTCCACCACAGGGGCCCTGCGCGTGAGCGGCGCATATTAGTCGGGCGGGCTTCCCGATCAATTGAAAAATGAGGCCCGCACCTTCAAAATCTCAGATTCATGGCATGTCATGGACAAAGCCTGTCCCCGCCTGCTACACCCCAAAGAGGTACTGAGCTAAAAACCCAGCTTTAAAGGCAAACCATGCTCCGTCGGCTCTATGACTGGACGATCGCTCTCTCGGCCCGCCCCAATGCGCATTGGGCGCTCGCGGCTGTCTCCTTTGCCGAAAGCTCGTTCTTTCCCGTGCCACCCGATGTCATGCTCGTGCCAATGGCGGTCGCCCGTCCCGAAAAAGCATGGTTCTACGCCGCCGTCTGCACCGTCTCGTCGGTGCTGGGCGCACTTCTGGGCTATGCCATCGGCGCATTGTTATTCGATACGATCGGCCAATGGATCATCGGCCTATATGGCTATGGCAAAGGCGTCGACGAGTTCCGCGCCCTCTATGCGCAATGGGGGGCCTGGATCATCCTGATCAAAGGCCTCACCCCCATACCTTTCAAGATCGTCACGATCGCGTCAGGCTTTACAGGTTATAATCTCTTCTGGTTCGTGATCCTCTGCACCATTACGCGCGGCGCCCGCTTCTTCATCGTCGCGGGCATCCTCAATTTCTACGGCGAACCGATCAAAGCCTTTATGGAAAAGCATCTGGCCCTTGTCGCGGGAGGTTTCGTCATCCTCATCATCGGCGGCTTCATCGCCATCGGCTATATTTGACGGGCATCAGACGCCGGTTCTGTCGGACATCCGCGTATCACTCCTGTAGACTCTGACAGGCTTAAACTTAAGTCGGATCACGGAGACGCATGGACCACGCGACCCCCCTCATAGCAACAATCGTCGGTGGCCTTGCGCTCGCTTTCATTCTTGGGACATTGGCCCACCGCCTGCGCATCTCGCCGCTGGTCGGCTATCTTCTGGCCGGCGTCCTCGCAGGACCCTTTACACCGGGCTTTGTCGCCGATCAGGCGCTCGCGCTTGAACTTGCCGAAATCGGCGTGATCCTTCTGATGTTCGGCGTCGGCCTCCATTTCTCGCTGAAGGATCTGCTCTCCGTCAAAGCCATCGCGATACCGGGTGCCATCGCGCAAATCGCTTTTGCCACGCTGCTCGGTATGGCGCTCGCATGGACGCTGGGCTGGTCCGTGGACGCAGGCCTCGTTTTCGGACTCGCGCTGTCCGTCGCCAGTACTGTCGTGCTCCTGCGCGCCTTGCAGGAGCGCCGCATCGTCAGCACAGAGCAAGGTCGCATAGCGGTCGGCTGGCTCATCGTCGAAGACCTCGCCATGGTCCTGACCCTTGTGCTGCTCCCCGCCTTTGCCGGTTTCTTCACCGATACGCCGGACACTGAGGCCATGAGCACCGGCACGATTGCACTGACGCTGCTCGTCACACTCGGCAAAGTCGCCGCCTTCGTTGCCGTCATGCTCGTCATCGGGCGGCGCGTCATTCCGTGGATCTTGCACTACATCGCCCATACCGGCTCGCGCGAACTCTTCCGCCTCGCCGTCCTCGTCATCGCTTTGGGCATCGCCTATGGCGCGGCCATAATCTTCGGCGTCTCCTTCGCCTTGGGCGCTTTCTTTGCCGGCATGATCCTCAGCGAAAGTCAGTTGAGCCAACGGGCGGCAGAAGAAACCCTGCCCCTGCGTGACGCGTTCGCCGTCCTGTTCTTCGTCTCGGTCGGAATGCTCTTCAACCCCTCCATCCTCATCAACGATCCCCTCGCCGTCATCGCCACTCTCGCCATCATCGTGCTCGGCAAATCCGTCGCCGCGTTTGCCATCGTCCGCGCCTTCGGTCATCCGCTCCCAACAGCGCTCACAATCTCGGCAAGCCTTGCGCAGATCGGCGAGTTTTCCTTCATCCTCGCCACGCTCGGCGTCGGCCTCGGCCTGCTGCCGGAGCGCGGCCGCGATCTCATTCTCGCCGGTGCCATTCTTTCGATCCTTGTGAACCCGCTCTTCTTCATCGCACTTGATAAACTGAAACCATGGCTCGCCCGTCTGGACCATGAGGGCGACGACACCGAAGACAAAGTGGCGCCGAAGCCAGCGCTGCCCATCACCAGCCTCACCGGCCACGCCATCATCATCGGTATGGGCCGCGTCGGCCACATCGTCGCCGAAGAACTCGCGCGCGCCGGAACACCGATACTCTGCGTCGAAGACAATGCCGAACTCGCTGCAAAACTTGTCGACCCGAATATCGAAATCCTGATCGGCAACGCCGCCAAACCCGAAGTGCTGACCGCGACCAATCTTGCCGCCGCGCGCTGGCTCATCGTCGCGATCCCCAACAGCTTCGAGGCGAGCCAGATTGTTCAGCAGGCGCGCAAAGCAAACCCGATGCTCTCGATTGCCGCGCGGGCCCATTCCGACGCCGAAGTCACCTTCCTCGACCGCCACGGAGCCGACCTCATCATCATGGGCGAACGCGAAATCGCCCGCGGCATGGTCGAGCATGTACTGGGCTCCGCAGCACCGAACAACGCTGCCTAAGACACGGGAGCGCCTGAAATGAGAACCACAGATGCGGCGACAAGCCTCTCGCCGAACCAAGGCCCCCGTGCTTTGATAGTCCCATGTTGAACGCCGTGCCGACAAAATCGCTTCCGCTGATTGTGCTCCTCGCCAGTATCGCAACGCTGGGCGGGGCCTATATCTTTGAATACGGCTTCGGCTATATGCCCTGCCATCTTTGCTTGCAGGAACGCGTGCCCTATATGATCGCGATTGCCGCCTCGCTTGCCGCCATCCTTATTGCCCGCAGCGACAAAGCCCCCGCCATCGCCCCCGTCGCGCTCATGGCGCTCTGCGCATTGGTCCTCGCTTTTAACGCAGGCCTCTCGGCCTATCACGCCGGTGTCGAATATAAATTCTGGGCAGGCCCCGAAACCTGCACCGGTGCCTCGCTTGTCGTCCATTCGCTCGACGCCCTCAATGCGGAACTCATCACCGGCACGCACATACCCCGTTGCGACAGCGCCGCATGGACACTCTTCGGCGTGTCGCTCGCAGGCTATAATATGCTCATCGCAGCAGGCCTCGCGTTCCTCTCTGCTCTCTTCGTCCAGCATCAGCGCCCTTTCACAAAGGCAACCGCATGAGCAACAAAACAAAAGCACAACCAGGCCTCGCCGAAGACGCGATGATCGAAGAAATGATCCGTGTCGATCATGCCGGTGAATATGGGGCGGTCCGCATCTATCAGGGCCAGCTTGCCGTCTTCAAACACCTACCCCATAAGCGCGAGACGGCAGACGCGCTCGCCCGTATGGCAGAGGACGAAAAAGTCCATCTCGCCCGCTTCGACAAAATCGTGAACGAACGCAATGTGCGCCCCACAGCCTTCAACCCCGTCTGGCATGTCGCGGGCTTCGCGCTCGGTGCCGCCACAGCCCTTCTCGGCGAAAAGGCAGCGCACGCCTGCACCGAAGCCGTCGAAACCGTGATCGACGAGCATTATGCCGCCCAGGTCAGGCATCTCGATACAATGGGCGAAAGTGAAAAACCCTTGCGCGACATAATCGAGCAATTCCGTCTAGAAGAATTGGAACATCGCGACGAAGCGATTGAGAAAGGCGCGAAAGAAGCCGTCGCCTATCCGCTTTTGACCGGCATCATCAAAACCGCCTGCCGCGTCGCGATCAAGCTGTCTGAAAAAGCCTGAACCTTACGGCTCCAGCTCGCTATCCCAATAGAGATAATCCTGCCAGCTATCATGGAGATAGTTCGGCGGAAAATGCCTTCCGTTCTTATGCAGGTCCGTCACGCTCGGCCGGTAAGGCTTCTGCAACGGAAACATCTCGACATCCGCCGGCAGGCGCGACCCCTTGCGCAAATTGCACGGCGCACAGGCCGTCACCACATTGTCCCATGTCGTCTGTCCGCCCAGCGAGCGCGGGATCACATGATCAAAGGTGAGATCATGGCGGAAGCCGCAATACTGGCAAGAGAACCGGTCACGCAGAAAAAGATTGAACCGCGTGAAGGCAGGAAAGCGCGCAGGTTTCACATAGGATTTCAGCGAGACGACACTCGGCAGTTGCATCTCGAAGCTGGGACTGCGCACACAGGTCTCATAGCTCGACACGATATTCACGCGGTCGAGAAACACGGCTTTGATCGCATCCTGCCATGACCATAGCGACAGCGGATAGTAGCTGAGCGGACGGTAATCCGCGTTCAGCACCAGCGCCGGACAACTCTCTGGATTGGCAAACAAACCGTTCACGCCGCTCTCCCGCACCACCGGGTCGGACGCCCATCACCGCATATCGGCGCAGGCTCCGATCAGGTCATTTACTCTACTATATCTGGTGCAACAGCTTTGTGAAGCGGCGAGGTCTTGCGAAGGCAAAATCACCCTAGGTCGTCGCCGGAATGACACGGGCCAGATGTTCGGCCAGAAACGCCCCCCCGAGCCGCAGCCCTGCCTCGTCGATACCGTGGCCCAATCCGCGCAACACATGGGATTGCACGCTCAATCCGTTCTCGCCAAGCACTTTGACCGCCTCCAGCATCCGCGAAACGGGAAGCATCTCGTCAGAATCACCGTGCACCATCAGGACCGGCGGGCGTGACACGATCTCTGCGGCAAGCCCTTCGCCGCCGACCATCGCACCCGAAAACCCGATAATGCAGGCAAGCGCCCGTTTGCGGCGAAGCCCCACATGCAGCGCCATCATCGTGCCCTGGCTGAAACCGACAAGCGCGAGATTGCTCTCATCAAGCCCGCGTTTTGCAAGTTCCTCGTCGATAAGGACGTCCAGAACAGGGGCTGCCGATGAAACACCGCGATAAAGCTCTTGCGGGTCAAGCCGCGTGATCGGAAACCATTGATAGCCGAACCCCGCATCGCAGCGTTCCGGCGCATTGGGCGAGATAAAATCTGCATCCGGCAACAGGCCCTGCCAGTATGGCGCCAGTCCGATCAGGTCATTGCCATCTGCCCCGTAGCCGTGACAGAGAATAACCAGTTGGCGCACAGTGCCGCTCGCCGCGCCAATGACGGGTCCGCTAATCTTCGCCATTTCTTCCACTCCGCTATATGCTCAAACCAATTTCCCGTGTCTGAGTTTAGACCACCAAAAGCAAAAAGACGAAAAGCCTTCTCCATGCGCGATGCCACACGCTTTGCACCAAGCCCCAATGGCTGGCTGCATCTGGGACATGCTTTCTCGGCCATCACAGCCCATGACGCGGCGCGTGAACTCAACGGCGATTTTCTCCTGCGTATCGAAGACATCGACATGGGCCGCTGTCGTCCTGAATATGTTGAAGGCATTTACGATGATCTCGCATGGCTGGGCCTGACATGGGTCATGCCGGTGCGCCGTCAGTCAGAGCATTTCGATGAATACGAAAAAGCACTGAAAACATTGCGCTCCCGCGGCCTCGTTTATCCCTGCTTTGCCACGCGCAAAGAAATCAACGCCATGATCGAAGGCTCCGGCATCGGTTTTGCCCGCTGGCCGTTGGACCCCGACGGCGCACCTGTCTATCCCGGCATTTACAAAGACATCTCAACCACCGAACTCAATCGCCTGATGTGGGAAGGCCGCACCTATGCTTGGCGGCTCGACATGGAAAAGGCGCTCGCAGAGGCCGAAGAGATCAACGGCGGTCCGATCACCTTTACCGAAACCGGCGCAGGCCCGCGTGGCCAGACTGGCATCCTGCCGATCAATCCCTTGAGCTATGGCGACGTCATCATCGCACGCAAGGACGTACCGACCAGCTATCACCTCGCCGTCACGCTCGATGATGCCGCGCAGGGCGTCACCCTCGTCACGCGCGGCCAGGACTTGTTCCCCGCAACCTATGTCCACCGCGTCCTGCAAATCCTGATGGGCCTGCCCGAACCGCGTTACCGCCACCACGGCCTCATCCGTGAAGAGACGGGCCGCCGCCTCTCCAAGACCGCCAAAGACAAGGGTCTGCGCGACCTGCGGGCGGGCGGCGCAACCCCCGCCGACATCCGCCGCCTGATTGGCCTGAATTAACCTCTCAAACCGCCGGTTCTGGCTTGTTTTGTGCAAAGTTTCCCTTGTCCCGATGCCAGACGTGCATTCCCGGGACAAAACTGTCGCATTTGAGGTCACATCATGTCCCCCGCCCCCGCAAACATGGCACAAGCTGTCTCAAAATCACGCGTTGACTGGGTCGACGCAGTCAAAGGCTTCACGATTCTACTGGTCATTTTGCAACACACGACCTATGGCGTCGCTGCCGCCATGCCCGATTTTCCGGGTGCCTTCTATGCGATCTGCAAATGGGCCGAGCCTTTCCGTATGCCCTTGTTCTTCCTCGTCGCCGGACTTTTCGCTCAAAAGGCGTTGAAAGCCCCGTTGCGCTCTTTCCTCGACGGCAAGATCATCCATTTCGCTTACTTCTATGTCCTCTGGACCGTGATCCAGATCGGGCTGAAGCTCGCCTTGCCGGGCGGCTCATCCGTTACTGTCAACGATCTCGCGCTGGCCGTCATCGAACCCTTCGGCATCCTCTGGTTCATCTATTGCCTCGCGCTCTTTTTCGGCGTCATGCGCCTCACCCAACACCTGCCCCAATCTTTCGTCACCCAATCTTTCGTCACCAAGTCTTTTGTCTATGGCGTGGCCCTCGCCCTTTTCTTCATCCGCCCGCATACCGGCTGGACAGTCCCCGACGAATTTGCCCATCGCTTTATCTTCTTCGCCAGCGGCGTCTATTTCGCCCCGCTGATATTTGCGCTCGCCAACTGGGCCGATGCCCATCAGCGCCGCTCGCTTGCGTTGGGCCTGGCCGCCTATGCCGCCATCGCGGCGCTCGTCTATAGCGGTCTCACCGCCGACCACGCCGTCGAAATGGTGGCAAGCTATGCCGGTGCCGCCGCAACGATCATGCTCGTCTCGCTTCTCTCCGCCCGTGGCCTCACCGGCGCACTTGCTTTTGCCGGTTCACGCTCTCTTGCCATCTATCTCGCCTTCTTCATCCCCATGGCCTTCTCCCGCGTCCTTCTGGTCAGGCTCGGTCTTGAAAACGCCGATCTCGTCACGGCGCTCGTCTATGGAACGGCAGTCGCAGGCTCACTCATTGCCTATGCACTCACCCTCAAAACACCGTTGCGTTTCCTCTACCTCCGCCCCGACTTTTTCCGTCTGAAAAAAGAAGCACAGCTCCCCGACGCCGTACGCTCATACGCCTGAACGAAACCGGATAACCCAGATGACCGCATCACAACAGACACAAATGCCTTCCCCGACGCAGCTGGCCAAACCTCGCGTAGACTGGGTTGATGCTGTCAAAGGTCTCACCATCATTCTCGTGGTGATGAAGCACACGACATTCGGCACGGCAGCGGCAATCGGCGAGACGCCCTACTGGTTCAACCTTCTCTGCGAATGGACGATCCCGTTCCGGATGCCCTTGTTCTTTCTCGTCGCCGGTCTCTTCGCACAGAAGGCGCTTCGCGCACCCCTGCGTCCGTTCATCGACAGCAAGATACTGCACTTCCTCTATTTCTATCTGCTCTGGTCGGTGATCCAGATCGGCATCAAGATTGCGCTGCCGCATGAAGGCGCATGGGAGGTCACCTACAAGGATCTCTTGCTCATCCCGCTTGAGCCTTTCGGCCTTCTCTGGTTCATCTATGCGCTGGCCGTCTTCTTCGCCTTCATGCGCTTTGCCCGCGATGTCCGCCCCGCCATTGTGATCTTCTTTGCAACCGCGCTTTATTTCACACGTCTCCACACCGGCTGGACCATCCCCGATGAAACAGCACAGCGTTTCATCTATTTCGTCCTCGGCGTCTATGGCGCACCTTATGTCTTTGCCATGGCCGATTGGGCGATTGCACACGCCCGTCCCGCCATCGCAAGCGGTGTTGGCCTTCTCGCCCTCGTCGCCCTGATCGCCTTCACGCCTGCGCTTGACTGGCGCGTACTGGAGTTTGCCGCCGCTCTCTTCGGTGCGGCAGGCGCGATCATGCTCGTGGCGCTCGCCGCCGCACGCGGGTTTGCCAAGCCCCTCGCCTTTGTCGGCTCCCGCTCGCTCTATGTGTTTCTGGCATTCTTCCTGCCCATGGCCGTCACGCGCGTCCTTGAAATCCGGCTCGGCTTTCACAATCCCGATCTCATGACATTGGGCGAGCTTGTAATGGCGGTTACGATGCCACTCCTCGTTCAACATCTGCTGAAAGAAACGCCCTTGCGCTTTCTCTTTGAACGCCCCGATGCGCTGAAACTCAAAACAGCGCCCGCAACAAAAGTGGCGACAGCGACCACCTGATCAGACAAGAAAAATCCGGAGTAAAACGGTGATCGTCACAAGGCTCAGTCCTGTGGCCATGACGACAGCGCTCGACGAGGCAGCCGCCGCCGTCTGATAGCGGTTGGCAAGGATCGACGAATAGACACCTGTCGGCATCCCGGCAAGCACGGTTGCAACCGCAACCCACAAAGGCTCCAGCGTAAAAACATAATTGGTGAGAACAAATACAAGGGCTGGATGGAGAACGAGCTTGAAGGCAACCGTCATCGACGCCGTACCGGCGGCACTTGCCAGATGATAGCGCGTCAGCGTGCCGCCGAGCACAAAGAGGGCGCAGGGGATGGCGGTCTGGCTCAACATCTCCACTGCCTTGTCAACCACACCGGGTAGCGGCACACCAAGCTGGCCATAGATAAGTCCCGCAGCGAGACCGATAATGATCGGATTGCGCAAAGATGAGCTGAGACCGGCGAACAATATCCGACCCACGCCAATATCTGCACCCGTCGGTGCACGGAAAAATTCCAGAAACAAAGTTGCCGAGGTGATCAGAATAAGCCCGTGAAACGTCAGTATCAGAAACAGAGGCGCACCTGCCTCCGGACCAAAGCCTGACAGGATGATCGGGATGCCGAGCATCACGACATTGCCCTGCCCGCCGCCGAAACCCAGCATCACCGCATCTGCCGGTTCGCGCTTCAGCAGATAGCGCGAAATCAGCGCACCGACGGCCCAGATCGCCAGCATCGAACCGTAAAAGGAAATCCACAAGCCCCATGGCAACGAGGCCGGAAGCTCGGTCCGCGACAGATTACGAAAAAGGAGCAATGGCAGGCCGAAGGTGAACACATAGACATCAAGCCCGCCAACCGCCGCAGCACTCATCAGCCCCGACCGTGAGGCAATATAGCCAAGAGCGATAATGCCGAAAATCGGCAAGACTAGGGAAAGCGCAATGTCCATAAGGAGGGCTTGTCCGTTCAGAAGTGCGACGACCTTATCGCCGCCCCGGCCGTCCGCGTCAAACGGCTTCGCGCGCCTTACCAGTCATAGAGCCCGGAGAACCGCTCAAATCCCGCCGCCGTCGCATAGGCCGCCCAGGCCGCCCGCAAGCGCTTCGTCGCCGCCGGACTATTGCCGCCCTGACCAAGCCCTAAAATCAGCAACTCGTCGCAGCCTCTATAGGCGGCATCTGTCGGTACCGGCAAAGAGCCGCCCGTCCGCGTGAGACGCGCATATTCAGAATCTTCAAACCCGTCGGTGAGCAACACGACATGCACGTCACTTGCATTGCAATCGACGACCTCTGCCATCGTATCGAGAAACGGCACGATATTGGTTTTGGCCTGCGCTTTCAGTTTTCCCTGCGCGACCAATGTCGGCACATTGGCAATCAGCGTCGCAATGCCCTGCGCCACAGCTTCTGGCCGCGCGTGCGATGTGATCACCTGATCGACTTTGAGCCCGTTGGCGCTCGCCTCGTAACTGCCGAAAGTGCGCAGCATGACGCGGCTTTTAAGCGGCAGAGCCGTGATCTCTTTCGCCGTGCGCGCTGCCGCACGCGCGGCATAGGCTTTGTCGCTCACAAGCGGATTGCTCTTCGACAGATCAAGCCCGATCACATAAGTCTGCGGACGCGCCGTATCGGCCTGCGCGGATGAAAAACCTGCCAGACATAACGCAACCACAAAACCAAAAAGCTGACGCATCACTATTCCGCCGCGCGCTCGATCACAACGCGCCGGTGATGGGTGACAACAGGCGGCAGGAGTTCGGAGACGGGTTCGCGGATACCCTGAAAACCCGTCGGCCCCGCCTTCATCGCATTGCGCGAGCGCCGCTCCCACCAGTCATCGAACAGCTGCTCGTAACGCTTTACGTCACGCGAACCGTCACAGGCCTTCAAACGATCAGCACCCGACACATTTGTGGGCTGGGGTTCATCACGACGGCCAAGACGCTTGCGCGACAGAAGCGGCACACGGAGCGCGGCGCGCGCTTCATCCAGCCCCTGCTCATAGGCGCGGCATTCGCGCATCAGTCCCGTCCACAAAAGATGGCGACGGTTTTCCGGCCCTTCCATTTCCGACATTGAATGACGGTTCTGGTCATACTCGGATTCCAGAGCGGCAAGACGCGCCATATCACGTTTGCGATGAGAGAAATCACGGCTGAGGAAAATCCGGCGCAGCGATTCCGACGCGAAATGAATGCAAAGCGCGGCCACGCCCGTCACCACAAGAAACACAAGGCCGAGCGAACCAAGCCACAGAACCGGCTGCCATGTGCGCACCTGATCCATCTCGGTGGCGACAACAGACGTTGCGTCACTGGCCGCAGGCGCCGCAATGCCAAGCCCGCTCATCGCGGAACTGAGGCTATCGCCAACGCCGCCCGTGCCCGTCGCCGCCATGCCATTGGGCAGCGACATGGTGGCGAGCAAAAAGCCCACACCGAGCAACATCATCAGCGCCATCACAAAGACGAGGCGGACAAAAACACCACGCCCGAAGCGCCCCATATGTTCGTAAAGAATATGCGCGGCAATTGTCGCAAAAAGAACCTGCATCGACTTGAAGGCAACGGATGCCGACAGCGAACCCGGCAATTCGAGAAACTCGTTTGCCAGCGCGCGCGTCCAGAATTCCGACACGATCATATAATCGACCAGCACCGCGCCGAGCGAGACAGCAGCAAAAGCAATGAATGTGCCGGCGTGAAAAATCGCAAACCGCGCCTCGCGCTCACTCGCCACATAGTTCTTGGCAATCTCCGCGCGCACCGCTTCGGGGATCAGAGACGCACCACCCTGCATATGGAACTGTGCCATGGCTCAGGCCCTCCTTTCAGGCTTCGAAGCGCCCCGGCCAAACCAGCGGCTGTTCTTGTCCTTGGTCACAGGGGCCGCGCCTTCGAGCGGGGCCATCAGGCGCTTGGCGAGTTCGGCCACTTCCCGCTCGATCGTTTCCTGCCTTGCGCGGGCACGGGCCAGTTCATCGGCAAAAGCCTCGTCAAGCTCCGACAATCTGGAAAACACATGCAGGTCCGGCAAAGGCTCGGCGGCGCGCCCGTAAGCACGCGCATCATGCCCGCTCATCTCCGGTTTCAGGTCACTCACACCATCACGCATTTCCGACAACCCCCATCATGGTTAAAGCCCGTTAAGCCTAACTCAAAAATGATACGCATACGAAAAATCTTGTGCGCTGCGATATGGAGAGTTCACCGAAACCGACCCGACCGCCCTCGCGACGGTTAACAGCATGTTACCGCTTTAAGGCAGAACGATTATGGGAATAAGGCGGGATTGTGGCGGGTGAAACCTTGATCACGCCTCAAGCCGCCTTGTCATCGGGATCAACCAGCCGCACCACATCGGCCATAATGTCTGTGATCTGAAAGTCCTTGGGCGTATAGACCGCCGACACACCTGCAACTTTGAGCCGCTCGGCGTCATCGGGCGGGATGATGCCGCCGACAACGACAGGGATCGAAACGCCCGCCGCTTTGAGCCGCGCCATCACGTCCGTCACCAGCGCGACGTGGCTGCCCGACAGGATCGAAAGCCCCAGCACATGCACATCGCCGTTGATCGCGGCATCGACGATTTCGGCAGGCGTCAGGCGGATGCCTTCGTAAACCACGTCCATGCCGCTGTCGCGCGCGCGCACGGCAATTTGTTCCGCACCGTTCGAGTGACCATCAAGCCCCGGCTTGCCGACAAGGAATTTCAAACGGCGACCAAGCTTCACGGAGACGGCGTTGACCTTCTCGCGCACATCGTCAAGTTCCGGCGCATTGTTGCGCGCCGACGATGACACGCCCGTCGGTGCGCGGTACTCGCCGAAAATATTGCGCAGCGCCGTGCCCCATTCGCCGGTCGTGACGCCCGCTTTGGCGCAGGCGATTGACGGCTCCATGATATTGCGCCCGTCTTTCGCCGCCGCTTTCAAATCGGCAAGCGCTGATTCCACCGCCGCATTGTCGCGCGCCTTTCGCCACTCAACCAATCGCGCGATCTGGCCTTCTTCGACGCCTGCTTCGGCCACCATGATCGAGCCTTCGCCGGTCATGAGCGGTGACGGTGCCGTCTCCACATATTTATTGACGCCGATGACAGACTGCTCGCCCGCCTCAATCGCCTGCAAGCGCGACGAGTTCGACGCGACGAGTTGTTCTTTCATATAGGCGCTCTCGACAGCCACAATCGCGCCGCCCATATCCGAAATGCGCTTCAACTCCTCGCGTGCTTCATTTTTCAGCTCTTCGACTTTTGCATCCATCACATGGCTGCCGTCAAAAATATCTTCATACTGAAGAAGGTCCGTTTCAAACGCGACGATCTGCTGCGCTCGCAAACTCCACTGCTGATCCCACGGACGCGGCAATCCGAGCGCTTCATTCCACGCCGGAAGCTGCACCGCACGTGCGCGCGCTTTTTTGGACAGGGTGACGGCCAGCATCTCGATCAGAATACGATAGACATTGTTTTCCGGCTGCTGCTCGGTAAGGCCGAGCGAATTCACCTGCACACCATAACGGAAACGGCGCAGCTTCTCGTCGGTAACGCCGTAGCGGTCGCGGCAGATTTCATCCCATAGATCAACAAAGGCGCGCATCTTGGCAATTTCTGTGATGAAGCGCACACCGGCATTGACGAAAAACGAAATGCGCCCGACAACCTGCGGAAAATCCTTCTCCGGCACCTGCCCGCTCGCCTTGATGCGGTCAAGCAGCGCGATGGCATTGGCCAAGGCGAAAGCAAGCTCCTGCACCGGCGTCGCGCCCGCTTCCTGCAAATGATACGAGCACACATTTGTCGGATTCCATTTCGGAACCTCCGTATACGTGTAAGACACAATATCGGTCAGCAACCGCATCGACGGTTCGGGCGGAAACACATAAGTGCCGCGCGAGAGATATTCCTTGATGATGTCGTTCTGAACGGTCCCTTGCAGCTTGGCGCGCGACACGCCCTGCTCGTCGGCGACCGCAACATAAAGCGCCAGCAGCCACGCAGCGGTGGCGTTGATCGTCATCGAGGTATTCATCTGATCAAGCGGCAACTCGGCAAAGAGCGCCCTCATGTCACCGATATGCGAAACCGGCACACCCACCTTGCCCACTTCACCGCGCGCCAGCACATGGTCGCTGTCATAGCCCGTCTGCGTCGGCAGATCGAAAGCGACTGACAGGCCCGTCTGCCCGCGCGCTAGGTTCGTCCGGTAAAGCTCGTTCGACGCCTTGGCGGTCGAATGACCCGCATAGGTACGGAAAATCCACGGGGCGTCTTTGGTCGGCTTGGTCATGGGCGGGGCCCGCTCGGAGACATCACATTACGGAAATCGTAACCCGACCGATTATCACAGCCTTTGTTGCGCTGCAAAAGGACAAAACGCCGGTCACCGGAGCCCCGCATCCTTCACAATCGGCACGATATATTGGAGTGCGAGGACAGGCGATACGAAGCAAAAGTCCGTCTATCCGGAAAAAGCCTATTCCTATCATGGGTATTATCAGCCGTGAAAACCATAAGGGATAGGATGTGCAATTCCTGAAACGCGGCAATCCGCCATTTGCTGCAATGCAAAATTCCCTTGCGTCAGCCCAAACACGCTAGGATGATCCGGCAAAGGCAGGGGCTCGACATGACCAACCTTGCATCATTGACGGACCGCCGACCGCCCTTCACTTCAGCCGCGGTCGCGTGTCTATTTGCGTAAAGAAAGCCCCGTCGCGCAGCCCGCGCGGGCTCAGGATAGAACATGGCAAAGAACAACACGGCTCAGGCTTCCGCCCCTTTGAAAGATCTTTATGAAGTCGGTGAGATTCCGCCTCTGGGCCATGTGCCGGCCAAAATGTATGCCTGGGCCATCCGCCGCGAGCGTCAGGGCCCGCCGGAACAGGCCATGCAGGTCGAAGTTGTGCCCACATGGGAACTCGACAGCCATGACGTGCTCGTCCTCGTGATGGCGGCGGGTGTCAATTACAACGGCGTCTGGGCGGCGCTCGGCACGCCCGTTTCCGTCTTTGACGTCCACAAAATCCCCTATCACATCGCCGGTTCCGACGCTTCGGGCGTTGTCTATGCGGTGGGTTCCAAAGTCACCCGCTGGAAAGTGGGCGACGAAGTTGTCATCCATTGCAATCAGGACGATCACGACGACGAGGAAACAAACGGCGGCGACCCGATGTTCTCGCCGTCGCAGCGTATCTGGGGCTACGAGACGCCGGATGGCTCCTTCGCGCAATTCGCCCGCGTCCAGTCACAACAGCTGATGAAGCGCCCGCGCCATCTCACATGGGAGGAAAGCGCCTGCTACACGCTGACGCTCGCCACCGCCTATCGGATGCTCTTCGGTCACCGCCCGCATGTCCTGCAACCCGGCCAGAACGTCCTCGTCTGGGGTGCGTCCGGCGGCCTCGGCTCCTTCGCCGTGCAGCTCTGCGCCACAGCGGGCGCGAACGCCATCGGTGTCATTTCCGATGAAAGCAAGCGCGACTATGTGATGTCGCTGGGCGCCAAAGGCGTCATCAACCGCAAGGATTTCACCTGTTGGGGCCAGCTGCCCAAAGTAAACTCCGCCGAGTTCAACGACTTTATGAAAGAAGCGCGCAAATTCGGCAAGGCGATCTGGGACATCACGGGCAAGGGCATCGACCCCGACATCGTGTTCGAGCATCCCGGCGAGGCCACCTTCCCCGTTTCCTGCATGGTCGCCAAGCGCGGCGGCATGGTCGTCTTCTGCGCGGGCACGTCGGGCTTCAACATCACCTTCGACGCGCGTTTCGTCTGGATGCGCCAGAAGCGCATTCAGGGCTCGCATTTCGCGCATTTGCAGCAGGCGTCAGCGGCAAACCAGCTCGTCATCGACCGCCGCATTGATCCGGGTCTGTCCGAAGTCTTGTCATGGAATGACATTCCGCTCGCTCACATGAAAATGTGGCGCAACGAGCATCTGCCCGGCAATATGGCAGTGCTCGTCTCGGCCGCCCGCCCCGGTCTGCGCACCATCGAAGACGCGATTGAAGCAGGCAACGGCAGCTAAAAGAAAAAGCCGACATGATTGCACCCCCCGGCCAACGCTTGGTCGGGGGTTCTGTTTTTTCAAAGTGTCATCACACCTCTAACGCTGACATAGATGCCGACACCCATAACAATAAAAGCAAACACACGCGCCAGCATCTGCTTGTTTGCCGCCAGCCTGCGCGACAGGATCGCCCCAAAAAAAGCACCTACCGCTCCGCCCGCCAGCATGAGCATGGCAATCTTCCAATCCACAAAATCGGATAGGGCATAGCTGAAAGCTGTAGCACTGCCGAAAGCGGAAACGGAAACAAGCGACGAACCGACCGCAAAAAGAATCGGCATGTTTGTTGCGCCGATAAGGCCGGGCACGATAAGAAATCCACCGCCAATACCGAAAAAACCGGAGAGCAAACCCACACCAAGCCCGTAGCCGACCAGAGATGGCAGCAGTTGGCGTGCTGTCGATAAATCGAGATGAACGCTCGGATCTCCCCCGTCGCCCCTGCGCCACAACATCGACAATCCGATGGCAATCATAAGCAAACCGAACAACGTGAGAAGCACGTCCCCGTCCACCATTTGACCGGCCATAGCACCGATCAACGCACCCGCAATGCCTGATATGGCAAAGACAATTGCACAGGGCCATTTGATTGTATTTGCGCGCGCATGAAAGATCGCACCTATGGCGGCATTGACGGCGACCGCCACAGCGCTTGTACCGATCGCTATATGCGCGGAAGAAACACCGACAACATAAACAAGCAGCGGCACCGCGAGGATTGATCCGCCGCCACCGATAAGACCAAGCGTCAGCCCTACGAGCCCACCCGAGGCCAAGGCCAGAATGTCAGCGGTCGGCATAATGCGCTCCTCAAATAGCAGCACGCCTGTTCCACGGCATAAGCCCCAGAAGTTTTGCCATACCGCAAAAACCCGACACACCGGCATAAACAAGTCCCGCACCGACGAAAGCAGACAATGCGAAAAATCCCGGATGCACAGCCGTGCCGAGCACAACACCGGTCACAACCAATGACCCTGCCGCAATCTGCACCTGACGCATGATTTCAATGGGTTTTGATGCATCCGTCTCAACGCCGAGGCCCGCAGCCTTCCAGCCCTCAATACCGTTACTCATAATATAGGCCTCGCATGTCTCTGCGGGCAGCAGCTCGATATTGGTCACTGTTCGCATACCGGACTTGCAGTGATAGATAACAACGTCACCCGGCTTATAGGCGGACTGCTGGCCTATGGATGAAAGGGGCACATTGCGGGCTCCCTTTATATGCTCACGCGCATACTCGTCAGGATTGCGAATATCAATGAGAACGGCACCTTGGTCGATCAGCTTTTTTGCCTCAAGAGGCGTCAACATATTCATGTTCATGGTCATTTTTACCTGCCTTATGCTTGCAACCGAAACGTCACGGGCAATAAATCTCTTTCAGTACCTTCAGTATCTTCGCTGCATTGGGATCACTGATCCGGTAGAAAACCTGCAATCCGTCCTTGCGCGCCTCGATCAAACCGTCTTCCCGTAACTTGGCGAGATGCTGCGACAACGCCGACATTCCGAGATCCACTTCCGTGGCAAGCTCACCCACACTCGCCTCGCCTCGCATCACAAGCGTGCACAGGATCAGCAAACGTTTCTCGTTGGCCATCAGCCGCAGCATGGCCGCAGCCTCGCCCGCACTTTCAGCCAGACGAGCCATATCGTTCATTGCCACTTGCATTGATCTGCCCATGGATGCCTCGTGCTAATTTGCCCACATTTATATTAGACATTGCTAATTTAGAAGCATCTAATATATACGTCAAGGAGAAATCAAGGGGACCAACACAATGACCCATGATACCAAGCCACTGATCCGGGCCTTTTTCGACGAAGCGACATTTACTGCGAGCTATCTCGTGATTGACCCCGCAACGCGCGAGGCGGCCATCATCGACAGCGTGCTCGACTATGACCCGAGATCAGGGAAAGTTTCGACCACGAATGCGGACAAACTGCTTGCAGCCGTCGTGAAGGAAAATGCCACGGTTCGCTGGATTCTTGAAACCCATGCCCATGCCGACCACCTGACGGCGGCCCAATACCTAAAAACCAAAACCGCGGCAAAACTCGGCATCGGAGCGCGTATCACTGACGTCCAGACCATCTTTGAGCCCATCTTTGATCTCGACACCGCAGCAAAGAAAGGCAGTGAATTTGACCATTGGTTCGCAGATGGCGAAAAATTCAAAATCGGCAATCTCACCGTTGAGGTCATGGCAACACCGGGCCACACACCGGCCTGCGTCTCTTACAAAATCGGCGATGCCGTCTTTGTCGGCGACACACTTTTCATGCCCGATTACGGCACAGCGCGGGCCGACTTTCCCGGCGGAGATGCGCATATGCTCTATCGTTCAATCCAGCGCCTCCTGACATTACCGGACGAAACGCGGCTCTTCTTGTGCCATGACTATAAAGCCCCCGGCCGGAATGAATTTGTCTGGGAGACAAATGTAGGGGACGAACGGCAGCACAATGTCCATATCCGCCAAGGCGTGACAGAGACCGAATTTGTCACCATGCGTCAGGCCCGTGATGCAACTCTGGCAGCGCCGGTTCTGCTTCTGCCATCCATTCAAGTCAACATTCATGCAGGCCATTTGCCGAAAGCATCAGAAAACGGCCAACGCTACCTGAAGATTCCGCTGACGCTGGACAAACAAATAGGCGCAGCACTTTAGTGCTGCGCCCGAATTTACGCCCCGCAAAAATCAATGCGCGTGCTGGGCCTTGGCGTGATCGTCATGGGTAGGTTCCGCGTGATGCCCGTGGTCAACATGTCCATGATCATCGTGCCCATGGTCGTCGTGCCCATGGTCGTCGTGCCCGTGATCACCGCCATGCGGCACTTCGGCATGGGCAGCATGAGGCTCTTCGCCATGTGGCTCATGCGTAACTTCCGCATGTCCGTGATCATCATGCGCAGCCTCGACATGAGCATGTTCTCCGTGAGCGGGTTCTTCGTGAACTGGCGCGTCGTGATCATGCGCATTGTGCCCGTGATCTGCATGGACGGGGTCTTCGTGGGCAGGCTCTTCGGGGGCAGGTTCCGCTTGGACTTCATGCCCGTGATCCTCATGCGCCGGTTCTTCATGCGCTTCATGCGCCGCAGCCACCGCCACCGCCACGGGGGCTTTCAGCGCGGCGGCGTAGAGGGCATCCTGCGCAAGATCGTTTTTGCGCCAGTCGATGAAACGGTCAAGGGCGAAGAAATCATCATCCAGCCATTCAAGCAGCGCGAGCGAGAGCACGATGAGCGCGATGCTCGGCACAAGCACGACGGCCAACGCCACCGCGCTCTCAAGCTCAAGCGGCAGCACGACACTGGCCCGCGCGAGCGCCGCCGCGCCTGCCAGAAACACGATGAACTGCACGCCGTAAGAAAAACCCCTGAGAAAACCCAGAATCACAAAAACGCCGATCATCGCACTGAGCGCCGCCAGTCCGTGCTGCGCGACGGCTGTACTTGCATAGCCCATATAGAGTCTGTCGGAGGCTTCGATGGCGGCAGGCGTATCAAGCACTTTCGACGCCGCATAAACAACGAGCGTGAGCCCCGTCACCACCCGCATCAGAAACAACACAAACGCCTTCATATCACCCCCCGATGATCATGTAATTTTCCACCAAGCCGCATGTTGAGGGTAAGGCAGGTCAATCGCCAAGCAAAGATTTGGTGAAATCATCTGTTTGCGGAAAATAATTTCGAGGGCTTTGTAACTGCTCACATTTTGCACATTGACCTGAACATGGGCGATGCAGCCTGCCCGCATATGACGCAGGTTCCCTGCGCCTTACGCCCCTGCGGCCATTTGCGCCGCCGCCTGCCCCCCGCCCTGTTCGCCCGCCCGCCTTGTGCTATAAAGCGCGTGTGACCATGAGCAAATCCGCCACTTTGCCATTTCTGAAGAGTATCAAATGACCCTCACGACTGCCGAGTTCCTCCCCCTCGCCGCCAAGGCGCTCCGCGCCGCCGAAACCCTGCTCGCCCATGCGCACCAGGCGGTTGCCGCCAAGGTCAGCAAAGACGGCCGTGTCTCCCCCGCCCTTCTGGAGCGCGAGCAGTTCGCCGCCCATGGTTTTGGCTGGATGGCGACCTATGTCGAGGCGCTGCGCCAGCTTCACGTCTATGCGAGCCGCATGGAGAGTGAGACCCGCCTCGGTGAGATGGAACGCCTGATTGTCATATTCGGCTTCGGCGAATATCTGGCCCAGATGACCGGCGGCATTCCGATGAGCCAGGGCGAGATCGTGAGGCCCCGCGATCTCGGCATTGAGGAAGAAGCGGAACTCGCTTTTGCCACGCCCGAAGTGAAAAAGCTGATCGCGGCAGGCAACACAACGCAAAACCGCGCCCGCCTCGCCGAGCTTATCGCGGCAAATGCCGGTGCCGCCACCTTCGGCGATGCAGGCCTTGAGGACACATACGACGCCATTCGTGATCAGATGCGCCGCTTTGCCGATGCCGAAGTCGTGCCCCATGCCCATGACTGGCATCTGAAAGATGAATATATCCCGATGCCCGTCATCAAACAGATGGCAGAGCTTGGCGTCTTCGGCCTCACAATCCCCGAAGAGTTTGGCGGACTGGGCCTCGGCAAAGAATCCATGTGCGTCGTCTCGGAAGAACTCAGCCGCGGCTATATCGGCGTCGGCTCGCTCGGCACACGCTCCGAAATCGCTGCCGAACTCATCCTTGGCGGCGGCACGCCGGAACAGAAAACCAAATGGCTGCCGAAAATTGCGTCCGGTGAAACACTCCCCACCGCCGTCTTCACCGAACCGAACACAGGCTCCGACCTTGCCAGCCTCAAGACCCGCGGCCGCCGCGATGGCGACGTCTACAAAGTCACCGGCAACAAGACATGGATCACGCACGCCGCCCGGGCCGACGTGATGACGCTGCTCTGCCGCACCACGGACGAGCCGGGCTACAAGGGCCTCTCGCTGCTGCTCGCCGAAAAACCGCGCGGTGACGACACCGAGCCCTTCCCCGCGCAGGGCATGACCGGCGGCGAGATCGAGGTGCTTGGCTATCGCGGCATGAAAGAGTTTGAAATCGGCTTTGATAATTTCGAGGTCAAAGCCGAAAACCTGCTCGGCGGCGTCGAGGGTCAGGGCTTCAAGCAACTGATGCAGACCTTTGAAAGCGCGCGCATCCAGACGGCGGCGCGCGCCATCGGTGTCGCCCAATCAGCATTGGAACTCGGCCTCGCCTACGCGCAGGACCGCATCCAGTTCAGCCAGCCGATTTTCAATTTCCCGCGCGTCTCCGGCAAGCTCGTGATGATGGCGGTCGAAATCATGATCGCGCGCCAGCTCACCTATCATGCCGCGCGCGAAAAAGACGAAGGCCGCCGCTGCGACCTCGAGGCCGGCATGGCAAAACTTCTCGCCGCCCGTGTCGCCTGGGCCGCTGCCGACAATGCGCTGCAAATCCACGGCGGCAACGGCTTTGCGCTCGAATATAAAATCAGCCGCGTGCTCTGCGATGCCCGTATCCTCAACATCTTTGAAGGGGCTGCCGAAATTCAGGCACAGGTGATTGCCCGCCGCCTGCTCGAAGGGGCCAACTGATCCATGGACAAATTCGTCACTTATGCCGGCCCCGTGCTCATGGCCGCCGTCCTCGTCGTGCTGGTCCTCGGCCTCATCAACATGGCCAAAGGCGGCTCGGCCTCGCGCTCGCAAACCTTCATGCGCTGGCGCGTCGGCCTGCAATTCATCGCTGTCATTCTCCTGATGACCGCGCTCTACCTCTCTTCACGTTGACCAAAAGATTAGGTATAAAAAAACCCTATTTAGCGACGAAAAGGCAACATCTGCGACTTTTTTGTTGCTCACGGCACCGAAAGCCGGACCTTTGGTAGCGGACTTTTTGTATTAGATGACTGGTTTGGTACAAGATTAATGAAATGAACTTGTCTGTTTAGCCAAAGCCCACACTTGTTCAGGGCCTATAGACACTAAAGGGGGTACGCGTGCGTATTTTGAAATCATTGATGGCTGCTGGCGCAGTTTCATCCGTCGCGCTTTCATCCATCCTTGCGCTCTCCGCCCCCGCCATCGCCGCCGACAGCGGCACCGGCACCAACACCGGCAAGAACATTGTCAGCGAAGTTCGTCTGGGCCTTTACGACCATGAAAGCGAGCTGTTCGGCGACAGATACGAAACCAGTGATCCGGACGTAAATGTCGAAATCCTGTTCAATGCCCCCGACTGGCTCGCCTGGATGGCCAATCCACGCCTCAATATCGGCGCTGACATCAACACCGGCAGCGGAACCTCGATCGGCTATGGCGGTCTCGTCTGGACCTATGACGTGACGGATGCCCTCTTTATCGAAGGCGCTTTCGGCGGCGCGATCCATGACGGCGAGACTGACCGCCCGACCGCCGACCAGATGGATCTCGGCTGCCGCGTTATGTTCCATGAAAGCGCCTCTATCGGTTACCGCGTCAGCGACAACACCAGCGTCATGGTGACGGTAGACCACATGTCGAACGCCGGTCTCTGCTCGTCCAATCCCGGCATTACCAATGCCGGTGTACGTCTGGGTTACACGTTCTGAATATCGGTCCCGAAACTCGGCTTCCCCCAACGGGTAGATAAAAAAGCCGGGAAATCCGTCATTCCCTAATTGTCGATTGCCTCGCGCCCTGACCCCGCTATCCTCCCCCTTCAATCCGCAAGCGGGAGACAGGCCATGACATCAACCGCACTGACGATCTCGGCAAGCGAGCTTCCCAAAAAATCCGTGACGATTTCCGGCCGCTCCATGGCCTATAGCGAGATCGGAACAGGTGATCCGATCATCTTCCTCCACGGCAATCCGACATCGTCCTATCTCTGGCGCAATATCATGCCGCATCTACAGGGTCAGAGCCGCTGCATTGCGCCCGATCTTATCGGCATGGGCGACAGCGACAAGCTCGAACCCTCAGGCCCCGAACGCTACACGTTCCGCGAACATCGCCGCTTTCTTGATGCCTTTCTCGAACAGATGGGCATCACCGAAGATGTGACCTTCGTCATTCACGACTGGGGCTCCGCGCTCGGCTTTGACTGGGCCAACCGCCACCGCAGCAAGGTCAAAGCCATCGCCTATATGGAAGCGATCGTCCGCCCCCTTACATGGGACGAATGGAGTCCCGCCGCACGCCCCATCTTTGAAGGCTTCCGCTCCGATCAGGGCGAAGCAATGATCCTTGAGAAAAACCTCTTCATCGAAACCGTCTTGCCGCGCTCTGTCTTGCGCAAACTCTCAGCCGAAGAAATGGATGTCTATCGCCGCCCCTTTAAAAATGTGGGCGAAGACCGTCGCCCCACATTGTCATGGCCGCGTCAAATTCCGCTCGACGGCGAACCCGAAGACGTTGTTGAGTTGGTTCAGTCCTATGCCGACTGGATGGTGCAGAACGATCTGCCCAAACTTTTCGTCAATGCCGATCCAGGTGTGATCCTCGTCGGCGCACAGCGCGAATTCTGCCGCACGTGGAAAAACCAGAAAGAAATCACCGTCAAAGGCAGTCACTTCCTGCAAGAAGACAGCCCGCATGAGATAGGTGAAGCCATCTCGCGCTGGTTAAAAACCTTCACTTGATGTGATCTGTGAGACAAGCGAGACTCTCGACCTTATCAACAAGGCCAAAAATATGGCCGAACCCAAAAACATGGCCGAACCCCATACATGGCCGAACAAGGAACGGGAACCATGCAGCAATCCTATGACGGCGTCGCCAAAGCCCTCCATTGGGCCATCATGATCCTGCTTCTGCCGTTACTCTGGTACGGCTTTCAGGCCGAAGACCTTCCCAAAGAAGATAAGCTCGGTTTCTTCCAGAACCATTCCGGCATCGGCCTCGTCATTCTTGTCCTGATGATCGCGCGCCTGGTCTGGCGTCGTATGCATCCGGTGCCGCCGCTGCCCGTCACCACGCCGCGCTGGCAGCAGATCGCCTCGAAAGCGACACATCACGGCCTCTATACGCTGGTGATCCTGCAACCGCTTTTTGGCCTGCTGCTAACCACCACATCGAAAGGCAATCTCCATCCTTTCGGACTGTTCGGGTTGCATATCACCGAAAACGAATTTCTGCATGAAACAGGTGAAACGCTCCATGCAATCAACGCCTATGTGATCACCGCCCTCATCACCCTTCACGTCCTCGCCGCGCTCTATCATCATTTCATTTCGCGCGACAACGTACTGAAACGGATGCTCCCCTTCGTCAAAGCCTGAAACCGAATGGTCACGCTCAATAAAATCTACACCCGCACCGGCGACAAGGGTACGACCGCGTTGGCCACCGGCGAACGGGTGCCCAAACACGCGCTGCGCATCGAAAGCTATGGCACGGTGGACGAGACGAACGCCATGGTGGGCCTTGCCCGCCTCCACACAAAAGCAGATGCAAAACTCGACGCCATGCTCGCCCGCATCCAGAACGATCTTTTCGATCTCGGCGCGGACCTTGCCACACCGGGCAAGACGACATCTGATCTGGGCTACGAGCCCCTTCGTATTGTCGCCGCGCAAGCCGACCGTCTTGAGAGCGAGATCGACGAGTTGAACGCCGATCTCGCCCCGTTGCGCTCGTTCGTCCTGCCCGGCGGCACGGCGGCAGCGGCCTCCCTCCACCTCTCCCGCACCGTCTCGCGCCGCGCCGAACGCCTGATGACGGCACTCAATGAAAGTGACGAGGCCGGCGTCAGCGAGGCGGCACTCAAATACATCAACCGCCTGTCGGACTTCTTCTTCGTCGCGGCCCGCTACGTGAACTGGGCCCCCGACGGCAAGGGTGCGGGGGACGTCCTTTGGGTACCGGGAGCCAACCGCTGAATCCCCCCTTAAACCCTTGCAATTCATATCTGTTCAGGTCTGACCGCGACGGCATGTCTCACGCACAGGCCCGTGCGCCCCAATGCGTTGACAGGGGCTCCCCCCGGCTCTAGGTTGCCGCACCGCAAACAGGGCCACCGAACTCCAATTCGGCGTTACCGGCCCCTAGTCAGCGCCCAAAAAACGCCGCGCGAGGGAGCTCATCTCCATGAAAGTTATCGTCCCGATTAAGCGGGTGGTCGATTATAACGTCAAAATCCGTGTCAAATCGGACCAGACGGGCGTCGATCTCGCTAACGTCAAAATGTCCATGAACCCGTTCGACGAAATCGCTATCGAAGAAGCGGTCCGTCTGAAGGAACAGGGCAAAGCCACCGAAGTGATCGCCGTTTCGATCGGAGCCGCTCAGGCCACCGAAACGATCCGTACCGCTCTTGCGATGGGTGCCGACCGCGGCATTCTCGTGAAGACCGATGATGCGGTTGAACCGATCAACGTCGCCAAAATCCTCAAAGCCATCATCGATGCCGAAAAGCCCGACCTTGCCATTCTCGGCAAGCAGGCCATCGACGATGATTGCAATCAGACAGGCCAGATGCTCGCCGCCCTTCTGGGCTGGGCGCAAGGCACGTTTGCGTCCAAGGTCGAGTTTGAAGGGGACAAACTCCTGCTCACCCGCGAAATCGACGGCGGCCTGCAAACCCTGAAACTCAACATGCCTGCCGTCATCACCACTGATCTTCGTCTGAACGAGCCGCGTTACGCATCGCTGCCGAACATTATGAAGGCCAAGAAAAAGCCGATTGATGAAAAGACGCCCGCCGATTACGGCGTCACCCTCAAGACCCATCTTGAAGTGCTGAAGGTCACCGAACCACCCGTGCGTTCCGCCGGTATCAAGGTTGAATCGGTCGAGCAGCTCGTCTCCAAACTCAAAGAAGCGGGAGTGATCGGATGACCACACTGGTTATTGCTGAACACAATCAGGTCAAACTCAACGACGCGACCGCCAAGACCGTCACAGCCGCCACCAAAATCGGCGGCGACGTGCATGTGCTCGTTGTCGGCCAGAACGTCGATGCTGTGGCGCAGGCCGCTGCCAAGATCGACGGCGTTGCCAAAGTCCTCGTCGCCGACGATGCGCTCTACGCGCATCCTATCGCCGAAACGCTGGCCGCCCTCGTGGTCGGCCTTGCGGGTTCCTATGACGCCATCGTCTCGCCCGCGACCACTATCGGCAAAAACTTCATGCCGCGTGTGGCCGCCCTCCTCGACGTCGCTCAGATCTCGGAAATCACAGCCGTTCACGGCGCTGACACTTTCGAGCGTCCGATCTATGCCGGCAACGCGATCCAGACCGTGAAATCGTCTGATGCCAAAAAAGTCATCACGGTTCGCACCACGGCCTTTCCCGCCGCCGGTCTCAACGGCTCTGCCGCAGTTGAAAAGATCGCCGCCGGTGCCAATCCGGCCCTGTCGGACTGGGTTTCTGAAAACCTCACCAAGTCGGACCGTCCCGAACTCACCTCCGCCAAGATCATCGTATCGGGTGGTCGCGGTATGCAGTCAGGCGACAATTTCCACATGCTCGACAAGATCGCCGACAAGCTCGGTGCCGCCGTTGGTGCCTCGCGTGCCGCCGTCGACGCGGGCTTCGTGCCGAACGACTATCAGGTCGGTCAGACCGGCAAGGTCGTCGCGCCCGAACTTTACATTGCTGTCGGCATCTCCGGTGCCATTCAGCATCTGGCCGGCATGAAAGACTCCAAAGTCATCGTCGCCATCAACAAGGACGAAGAAGCCCCGATTTTCCAGGTGGCCGATTATGGTCTTGTCGCCGACCTCTTCACAGCCGTTCCCGAGCTTGAAGCCGAACTGACAAAAATCGGCCTCTGATCGGTTGACGCCTTGTAAACAAGTATTTACGGCGCTGTCGGGCCTCCCCGCAGCGCCGTTTTTGTATCAGCGGCTTCAATGGCTTTGTAACTTCAACGTCACAGGTTTAGTCTCGAAAGCACAGGTGCTTCGTGTAGTGTAAGCGGAACAGCTATTCCGTCAGATGTAGGTGAAGGCAAGATGGACATTCGCAAGGTCGGCGTTATTGGTGCCGGACAGATGGGCAACGGTATCGCACATGTCTGTGCGCTGGCAGGCTATGATGTTCTCCTCCATGACGTGACGCCCGAACGGATCGAAGCAGGCCTTGCCACCATCAACGGCAACATGACCCGTCAGGTCTCCTCTGGCCGCATCTCCGCCGAAGACCGCGACAAGGCGCTCGACCGCATCGGCTCCGCCGTCAGTCTCGACGCTTTTGAAGCGACCGATCTCGTCATCGAAAGCGCGAGCGAAAACGAAGCGATCAAACGCAAGATCTTCTCCGACCTTTGCCCACATCTCCGCGCCGACGCCCTCATCGCCACCAACACCTCCTCCATTTCCATCACACGCCTTGCCGCCTCCACCGACCGGCCTGAAAAGTTCATCGGCGTTCATTTTATGAATCCCGTCCCCATCATGGAACTCGTCGAACTGGTGCGCGGCATCGCCACCGATGATGAGACCTTCGACAGCGTCCGCATCCTCGCCAAGAAACTCGGCAAGCAGATCGCCAACGCCGAGGACTTTCCGGCCTTCATCGTCAACCGCATCCTCCTCCCCATGATCAACGAAGCCGTCTATGTGCTTTATGAAGGCGTGGGCTCGGTTGAGAGCATCGACAAGGCCATGCGCCTCGGTGCCAATCACCCGATGGGTCCGTTACAGCTTGCCGACTTCATTGGCCTCGACACATGCCTGTCGATCATGCAGGTGCTGCACGAAGGTCTTTCGGACTCGAAATATCGCCCCTGCCCGCTTCTCGTGAAATATGTCGAGGCCGGTTGGCTCGGCCGCAAAACCGGTCGCGGCTTTTACGACTATCGCGGCGACAAGCCTGTCCCCACTCGGTAATAAAAAGACGGGGACTACCAATTTGTCCCGACCCTAAAAAGAAATCCTCTCCTGAGTATTTCTCTTTTCGTGGGCTCACGTCAGGCTCGTCGAACCGACCCACGATCTCGACATGGAAACACTCGATCTCTTGCAAGAAATGCTGACTGATCGTTGATATAAAGCGAGCCATCACTAAAATAAACGCGATCCGTTAACCTTCCTCCGCCATGATTGCCCTCCAATGATCCGGCCAATCGGGGGGAAAAGATGGGTCAGACCGCACGCGAAACAGACGATATTGCCGACGATTTCCGCTTTCTCAGTGCGCCCGCGCACCCCATGACAGCCAGGCTCGTCGCCTATTGGCACGAGAAATGTCAGGGCCGCCCGCGTCCCGAGCGCAGCGACATCGTCCCCCGCGACATCCTCCAACTCCTTCCAAACACAGTCATTTATGACGTGCTCGACGGCGGAGCGGACTTCCGCGTCCGAGTTTTCGGCACCGCCCTTGTCGAACTTGTCGGCGAAGAACGCACCGGTATGCGCGTCTCCGAATTCGGCGGTCGCTGCAATCCGCCGACCAATGCCGATGCCGTACGCCGCCGTTGGATGAACAGCATGTCAATGTGTTACGAGACGGGAGCACCCGCTTATGTCACCGGCCTCATGTCGAGCTCGCGTCGTTCATTCATCACCTTCCACGGCGTCTCATGCCCCTTGGGCAATGAAAACGGCAAGCCCGCCCATATGTTTGGCCTCATGGTACCGGAACTCTGAAGCGGCCTGTTTGACGAGCGCCCCGAAGGCACCGCGCACCTGCCGTTTGGCTATCTATCAGCTCCCATAGAGTCTGACGGCCTCGGCAATGAGCGCTCTGGCCTCATCCGAGTTCCAATGGGCAGGCCCCACAATCCGCCCCGCCTCACGACCATCCGCCGTGATCAGGATCGTCGTCGGCAGGCCGAACCCTTTGACCTTGAAGCTCGCGGTCACACTCGGGTCATTGTAAAGACCAAGATGGACGAGCATCAGCGAACCATAAAATTCCCGCGCCAGTTCAAGTCCCGTCTTGTCGATCTTCTGATCCACATTCAGCGCAAGCACCATGAACTTGTCCGACCCCGACGAGGCCTGTAGCGCATCGAGGGCAGGCATTTCCTCGCGGCAGGGCACACACCATGTCGCCCAAAGGTTCAACAATACGACCTTGCCCCGAAAATCGGACAAGCGAACGGCTTTTCCGGCCCCGTCGACAAAATCGAGTTCGGCAACGGGCTCAGGCGCAGCTTCAGCACGGAAATGCGCCATCTCGCCGGTCGCAAAAGCGGCCAAAGGCGAGGCTCCACCCCCCGTCCCGCCCTTGAACTGTGGCTGCCCGATCAAGTATACCGCGCCCACAAGTACGAGACCTATTGTGGTCAAAATTACGATAAGCTTCGGCTGCAACTGTAACATCGGGTGTCCCCCCAAACCGCTGGGGCGTCCGGACACACGAGCCAGAGAACCCTAGATGAGCAACAAGATGTGGGGCGGCCGCTTCGGCGAGGGCCCCGACCGGATTATGGAGGAAATCAACGCCTCCATCGACTACGACCAGCGCCTCTATGCCCAGGACATCCGGGGCTCGCAGGCGCACGCCCGCATGTTGGCCGCTCAGGGCATTATCGCAAGTGCCGATGCCGAGCAAATCGTCGCGGGCCTCGACACGATCAAAGCCGATATGGATATCGGCCAATTCACCTTCAGCCGCGAGCTTGAGGACATTCACATGAATGTCGAAGCACGACTTGCCGACGTGATCGGGGCGGCGGCAGGCCGCCTGCACACCGCGCGCTCACGCAATGATCAGGTCGCCGTCGATTTCAAACTCTATATCCGCGACACGATTGATCATCTGAATGTTCAACTCACCGATTTTCAACTGGCACTGATCGACAAGGCGGAAGCGAACGCCGACACGATCATGCCGGGCTACACCCATTTGCAGACAGCCCAGCCTGTCACCTTCGGTCATCATTGCATGGCTTACGTTGAAATGTTTGGTCGCGACCGTGGCCGTTTGAGTGATGCACGCAAGCGCCTCAATGAAAGCCCGCTTGGTGCGGCAGCGCTCGCAGGCACGTCCTTCCCCATCGACCGTCACATGACGGCGAAGGCGCTTGGCTTTGACGGACCGACACGCAATTCACTGGACAGTGTCTCCGATCGTGACTTCGTACTTGAAACTTTGTCCGCCGCCGCGATCACGGCAACGCATCTCTCGCGCCTCGCCGAAGAAATCGTTGTCTGGTCAAATCCGGGCTTCAACTTTATCCGCCTCACCGACGGCTTCACGTCGGGCTCATCCATCATGCCGCAAAAGCGCAATCCGGATGCGGCGGAACTCGTGCGCGCGAAATCAGGCCGCATCATCGGCGGTCTCACAACACTCCTCATCGTGATGAAGGGTCTGCCGCTCGCCTATTCCAAAGACATGCAGGAAGACAAGGAAGCCGCCTTCGACGCGCTCGATGCCTTGTCGCTCTCGCTTGCCGCGATGACAGGCATGGTCTCGACACTCACCGTCAACAAAGCCGAGATGCGCGCCGCCGCCTCGCGCGGTTTTGCGACTGCCACAGATCTCGCCGACTGGCTCGTCCGCGCGCTCGGCCTGCCGTTCCGCAAAGCCCATCATGTCACCGGCACGCTTGTCGGCATTGCCGAGAAGAAGGGTGTCGATCTTGATGCCTTGTCTCTCAAAGAAATGCAAACCGTCGAGGCGGGCATTACGGATGAAGTCTACACTGTGCTCGGCGTCGACAATTCCGTGAAAAGCCGCGTGAGCTTCGGCGGCACCGCGCCCGACAATGTGCGTGCCGCCTGCCTCTGGTGGCGCAAAGAGCTTGGACGCTGAAGGCCCTCTAGCGCAATATATTCTCTGACACAAACACTTAGCCAAACCGCAGGACCGAAACGGTATGACGAGAAACATCAAAATAGCGCTCACGGCTTTGGCGCTTGTTGCTGCCTTGAGCGCCTGTGGTCGCAAGGGTGATCTTGAGCCGCCGCCCGGCATGAGCCCTGCCGCGATTGCCGCGCAAGATCAGGCAGAAGCCAAACAACAAAACTGCTTCACGCTTGAGGACGGCACGACCTATTCCGCGCCGGTACCGATTGACGCGAATGGCGCAGGCGGTTCTGAGAGCGGCAATCCGAACCTGATGAAAACCGAAGAAAAGCCCGACTGTAAATAAGCGACCTCACGAACCCGATCTCTGTTGCGAAAGCCTGACCGCGGATGAACCATTTTGAATATCAAAACGGCGTGTTAAGCGCCGAAGCGGTGAGCCTTGCCGCCTTGGCCGAAGACATCGGTACGCCTTTCTATTGCTACTCGTCCGCCACACTGCGCCGTCATGCCCGCATCTTCATGGACGCATTCAAAGGCCAGCCCGCCCGTCTTTGCTATTCGGTGAAAGCCAATTCAAATCTCGCGGTCATCGCAACACTTGCCGCCGAAGGCGCAGGCGCAGACGTTGTCTCCGAAGGCGAGCTGCGCCGCGCCCTAGCGGCAGGCATCACGCCAAAGCAGATCGTCTTTTCTGGCGTCGGCAAAACCGCGCAGGAAATTTCATACGCACTCGATACCGGCATTGATCAGTTCAATATTGAAAGCGAACCCGAACTTGAGCTCATCGCCGAAATCGCAGCGGCAAAAAAACTCGTCGCCAAAATTGCGATCCGCGTGAACCCCGATGTTGACGCAAAAACGCATGAAAAGATTGCGACTGGTAAAGCGGAAAACAAATTTGGCATCTCATGGAAGCGTGCGCCTGCGGTCTATGCCCGCGCAGCCGAGCTCCCGTCGATTGCCGCCATCGGCATCGACGTTCATATCGGCTCGCAGCTCACATCGCTCGATCCGTTTGAAGCGGCCTTCAGGCGCGTTGCGAGCATGGTCAAAGCCTTACGCGCGTCCGGCCACAAGATCAGCCATATTGATCTCGGCGGCGGCCTCGGCATTCCCTATCGCGGCGACAATGATATTCCGCCACATCCCGACGAGTATGCAAGCCTCGTCAAACGCACGATGGGGCATCTGGGCTGCGATCTCACCTTCGAACCGGGCCGCCTGATCGTGGGCAATGCCGGTGTCCTCGTCTCGCGCGTCATCTATGTGAAAGAAGGCGATGACCGCACCTTCCTCATCATTGATGCGGCTATGAACGATCTCATCCGTCCGACACTTTATGACGCCTATCACGAGATTAAATCCGTCACCGAACCGACCGATCATATCCGCATGACTTATGACATTGTTGGCCCCGTCTGCGAAAGCGGCGACTTCATGGCCAGAGGCCGTGCGCTTCCCATCCTCAAAGCAGGCGATCTCGTCGCCATCATGTCGGCGGGGGCCTACGGTGCCGTACAGGCATCAACCTACAATACGAGGCCGCTCGTACCGGAAGTGCTCGTCGCAGGCGATGATTATGCCGTCATTCGCGCGCGCCCCGATTATGCCGAAATCCTGAAGCAGGATAAGATTCCGGACTGGCTCAAAAGGTGAGCAACAAATCCCCGCGCTGAACATTAGCCCCAGCGCATATTCTGAAACGACGGCGCGAGCGTGAGCGGCAAATCGGCACTCAGACAGATCGTCCCCCTCGGCAGCCTGCGCCCCGATCATGCGCGGCTGCCCGAGGGCGCACGTGCCCTGCCGCGCCGCATTGAACGCCGCATCTTTCTCGCCCGCGCACTGCTTGTCTGGGAATATCTCTGGGGGGCCCTCTGGACAGCGCTCGCCCTGACCGGTCTTTTTACCGCCGCCGCCCTGATCGGCTTTTTTGAAGACCTGTCGCTCGGGCTCCACTGGGCCCTCATCGCCTCCTTCACACTCTTTCTCGCATCGACATTGTGGCAGGGCTTGCGCCGGTTCCGCTGGCCGACGCGCGAGGCTGCACTCCATCATCTCGAAGGCGCATCGGGCCTCACGCACCAGCCATTATCCGCTTATGAAGACGTGGCGGCACAAGGCTCCGGCGACCCGCGCCTCTGGGCCGCCCATCAAGCGTGGATCGGTGAGCGCCTGAAAAAACTGAAACTCGGTACCGTCGCACCGGGCCTTGTCGATCGGGATCCATACGGACTACGCGCCATTGTGGTTCTTCTGCTCGTCATCGGCGTTGCGGGCACCGGCCCCGGCCGCATGGCCCGCATTGGCGCTGCGTTTTTTCCCGGCGCAGGATCAGCCCGCAGCTTTACGATTGAAGCCTGGATCACGCCCCCTGCTTACACCGGCCAGAACCCCGTCTTTCTCGAACGCGGCGAAAGCGGCGCGGAAGGCCCTGATTTCAAACCTGTCATGTCGGACGAAACTGTCCGCGTTCCCGTCGGCAGCACGATCTCGATCCGCGCCCACGGCCTGCGCAATCTCCCGTCGCTTGAAACCGGCCGCGAGGACCGTGGCCGCCCCGAACCGCTCACCGATCTCGGCAATGCCAATGCGATGATCGACGTAAAGGTCACCGAAACCTCTGACTTCTCGCTGACACTCGGCGGGCGTCTCCTGCGAAACTGGTCGGTTGAAACAATCCCCGACCTGCCGCCCAAAATCCGCCTCGCTATGCCGATACAGGAAACCGCATCCGGAACACTCCATTTTGCCTATGACGTATCCGATGATTACGGCGTCAAGACAGCCTTTGCCCGCGTGGCCTTTGCCGCCAGCGCCATGACGACAACACAAGCCACGCCCAACACAACGCCGTCCCCTGCCACGCCCGAAAATCCCGTCCTCACCGAAGCGCGCAAGAAAATCGCCAGCCTCTTTCGCCAGCCCCGCGCCAATGCACTGGTGAAACCGCCCGTGGTGAACCTGCCACTGAAAGTCCTCCACACGAAAGACGGTAAAGGCGAAACCTATGCGGACCTGACGTCGCATCCCTGGGCGGGTCTGCCCGTGCTTATCACGCTTGTCGCAACCGACGATGCCGGTCAGGAAGGTGTGAGCGAACCCATCGCCATAAACCTTCCCGCGCGCGCATTTAAAAAACCGCTTGCTGCCGCCACGATCGAGCAACGACGCGCTCTCGCCTTCCGTCCGAGTTCAATCAACCGTGTCGCCCGCGTCCTCAACGATCTCACCGCTGTTGCGCCTGCCTATGTCGATAGTGAGAGTGCCTATCTGGGCTTACGCGCCGCCTATTGGCGCATGGTATCGGCGCGAAACGATGAAAACCTCGACGGCATCTACGATCTTCTTTGGTCCGTGGCGCTCCGCCTCGAAGACGGCGATCTGTCGCTTGCCGAAAGCGATCTGCGCCGCGCCCGCGACGCACTCAGCAAAGGGCTTGAACAAAACGCACCGCAGAACGAAATCGAGCATCTCGTCGAGAACTTAAAAGCCGCATTCCAACGCTACATGGACGCGATCATCGCCAAAGCCGGTGACAACCCTGATCAGGCGATGATCCGGCAATTTGCCCCGCAGGACGGCGAAACCATCGACCGCGAAGCGCTTGAAAAAATGCTCGGTGAAATCGGCCAGCTTGCCGAAGGCGGTGCGCGCGATGATGCCAAACGCCTGCTCGAACAAATGCAGGCCATCTTAGAAAACCTGCAAACGCCCGCCGACAATAAAGCGCTCACCGACGAACAGAAAGCAACCGCCGCCGCCATCGAAGGGCTGACCGGCCTGATCGACAAAGAAAAAAAACTGATGGACGAAACCTTCAAGGCAGGGCCTGAAGGAGCAGGTACTGCCGATGGTAAACACAGCAAAGACCTCGGTGCTCTTGCCAAGGCACAAAAAGAATTGTCGGGCGAACTGGCTGTGCTGATGAAAATGCTCGAAGACGCCGGTGTCAAAAAACCGGACAGTCTCGATGAGGCAGGCAAGCAGATGCAAAGTGCTCAGGATCGCCTCAAAGATCAGCGTGCAGACCGCGCAACGATTTCGCAGGGACAGTCAATCCAGTCCATGCGATCTGCTGCACAAGGCATGGCGGACGAGCTTGCCGAAAGCATGAAGGGTCAGAAGGGCCAGCAGAACGGCCGCGCCAAACCGGGCGATGCCAAAGACCCGATGGGCCGCGCGCAAATGCCGGGCGACCCCGAAAAGGTCAAAATTCCCAATGGTTCCGATCGCCTCAAAGCCCGCGCCATTATCGAAGATCTGCGCCGCCGCGCCGGTGAGCTTGGCCGCCCGCAATCTGAATTGGATTATCTAGACCGCCTGCTCAATCGCTTTTAAAATTTGGATCACTTCCAGATTCAAACACGCTTTCTGGAAGCGAGCACGGTGTCGATCCGCGTCACCAGCTCATCCAGCGTAAAGGGTTTCAGCAAAATATCCTGAATGATCGCATCAAGCCCGTAGGCGCGTTCGCGCTGATCGGAATAGCCGGTCATCAGCATAATCAGCATATCAGGCGCATCGCGCGAGGCCGACAGCGCCAGTGAAATCCCGTCCATCACCGGCATCAGAATATCGGTGAGCAACAGATCATAAGAGCCGCCACCCGCTTTCATCTCACCAAGCCGCGCCAGCGCGTCCGAGCCGTCACCCGCCGCATCCACCTGATGTCCGACGCCTGTAAGCGCGCGCATAATAAATTCACGCACGCTCGCCTCGTCTTCCGCCAGAAGGATCCGCGCCATGTTTAGTTTTCCACCGCGCCGACAAAGGGCAACTGCCGGTAGGCATGAGCGACATCCATGCCGTAACCGATCACAAATTTATCAGGACACTCAAAACCGACAAAATCAGCCTTCATCCGCACGGCGAGCTTGCCGGGCTTGTTAAGCAACACACATGTCATCACGGATTTGGCACGACGCGCCATCATCAGGTCTCTGGCAAAGGCCAGCGTACGACCAGACTCCAATATATCATCAACGACAAGCACATCACGGCCTGCAATTTCGGCCTCCGTGTCGCGCAGGATCACCACCTCGCCGCGCGAGGACTGACCTGCGCCATAGCTCGACAGGCTGATGAAATCCATATCCGGCACAGCGCCCGCATAATGTAAGGCACGAAGGAGATCAGCCGCAAAAATAAAACTTCCCTTCAGCACCGGAATGAGAAGCGGGGCCGGTCCCATGGTCGCTACAATTTCGCCCGCCAGTTGAGTGACACGCGCACTCAACTGATCAGCATTGATCAGCACATCTATATGTGCGTCAGGGGCAAGAATACTCATTATCGATCCAGTATAATAATCAGTGCTGCGGCACGTCAGCCTGCGGCACGGTTTCGTGCGCGGTGCCTTCGGCTGCCGGAACTTCTGAGACAGGGGCCCCAACAACAGGCGCGTCTTCTACGGGAGAGGTGCCATCTGGCGCGACGACCTGATCGCCGGCCTCTTCATTGGGTTCAACAAAGCGCACTTCAAGATCGCGCGCGCCGGCAGGCGGACTCGACAGGCGCGTTGTAAATTCCGCCTTTGTTGCAGGCTTCAATTCACTTTCAGCCAGTGCAAAGGTCCAGTGATAAAGCTCCTGTTGATTCTCATCGCGAAGCCCGACGCGGATACGCGGCACACGTTTTGTCTCGCCGCTCACATTGACCACTTCGCCTTTGATAGCAAGCACCGGCAAACCGTTTTCGTCCTGCCGCTCATAGGTCACTTTGGCAAGTTCAAAACCAACAAGATTGATCGGCGCACCCGCCGCTTCATAAAGCCTCGCCGTCGACGGCCAGAAGGCCGCGATCTCGCGGCGATACTGAACGACGCTGTAGATCGTGCCTGCCACAAAAAGAACAAGCACCACCCAGCCGATGGCGCCGACGACGCGACCGCGTCGCATGGAAGCCACATCGCTTAAATAGCGGCGCAGCTTGCCGCCCGTTTCGGTCTGCACGCTGGCAATATCGTAGAGCTTGACCTTGATGTCAGGTGTAGTCTCTTCCGGCTTGGGCGCAGGCTGGGGTTCGGTCGGCGCGAACATGATGTCATCATCTTCAAACGGATCATCACGCCTGAGCGGTTTGACCTCTTCTGCCACAGGGGCATGGGCCGGATCAGGCGCTTTCGGCTTAGAGGCCACGGCACCTTTAAAGAGCGGCTTCTGACTTTGCACGACAGTGAGCGGTACCACCGCATCGGCATCCGCACCGCCAAGCTCACTGGGCGGCGCCTGATGCCATGTATTGCCGCATTTGGCGCAGCGGACTTTGCGACCGGACGGCGCAAAACTGGAGGCATCCACTGGATAGCGTGCTGAACAGGACGGGCAGGTGATGATCATAAGAAAACTATGCCGTCTTGTTGGGATGAGACAGGGACCGGAGGATGGGCAAGCGAACCGGATTTGAAGACCAGACCAATGTAAGCCTATTGAAACGCGATTGTTGGTTAAAGGCCAGTTAATCAGGCCAAGAAAAGCAAGGTTTTCTGGGCCGACGTAGTGAGCGCCCCATATCAAAAAGAGACATCCATGCTAACTTTCCCTCCATGATTCGCTTCGAAAATGTAGGTATGCGCTATGGCATGGGACTGGAAGTCCTGCGCGATGTGAGCTTTCACCTCGCGCCGGGGTCGTTCCATTTCCTGACCGGCCCTTCCGGTGCCGGCAAAACCTCGTTGCTGAAGCTCATGTTCATGGCATCGCGCCCCTCGCGCGGCCTCATCACCATGTTCGGCCGCGACATTGCCACGCTGCCCCGCAAGGATCTGCCTGACCTGCGCCGCCGCGTCGGCGTCGTCTTTCAGGAGTTCCGCCTTCTCGACCATCTGACCACTTACGAAAATGTGGCATTGCCGCTCAAAATTCAGGGCCGCGCCGAAAGCACCTACAAGGCCGATGTGCGCGAGCTGCTCGCTTGGGTCGGCCTTGGCGAGCGTATGCAGGCCCGGCCACCGACGCTTTCCGGCGGCGAGAAACAGCGCGCCGCTATCGCACGCGCTGTGGTGGCGCAACCCGATCTCCTGCTTGCCGATGAACCCACCGGCAATGTCGACCCCGAAATGGGCAAGCGGCTCCTTCGTCTCTTTATGGAATTGAACAAGCTCGGCACGTCGATTCTGATTGCCACCCATGATCAGGCGCTCGTAACCGAAGCCCGCGCACCCGAACTCGTGCTTAAAGGCGGGAGGCTCACCGTCCGTGGCTGATCCTGTCCAGACCACATCCGAATTCGACAATCTGCCATCGCGCCGTGGCCCGATGGCATTTGTGAACACGCTCCTTGTCGAGACGCGTTCGGTGATGCCCGCTGCCGGTGCGACGGGCCTCTCGCTCGTCCTCGTCATCGCCGCCATGTGTTTTCTGGCGTCTCTGGCACTGGGTGCTGCCTTGTCCGTCGCCCGCGTGACTGCAAGCTGGACGTCTGACCTCTCAGGCGCGATCACCATCGAGGTCAAACAATCCAATGAAATGACGCCTGACGAACAGGTCCGCGCCATCCTCTATATTTTGTCTGACACCAAAGGTGTCAAATCCGCCCGCGCTCTCACCAAAGAAAATGTGACAGAGCTGCTGGAGCCATGGCTCGGCACCGGCAATGTGACGGATGATCTGCCGCTCCCCCATCTCATCGACCTGCGCATTGATGCCGCCTCCCCACCCGATCTCATCGCGCTCTCCCAAACCATCGCACAAGCCGCCCCCGGGGCCGTCCTCGACACGCATCGCCAATGGCAGGCACAACTGCTTCATGCCGCCCGCGCCGCCGAATGGCTCGCTTATGCCGTGCTTCTTGTTGTCACCGCAACGATGGTCGCCATCATCACTTTCGCAACACGGGCAGGGCTCTCGGCCAACCGCGAGGTCGTCGAGGTCCTCCACCTCACCGGCGCGCGTGACAAATTCATCGCAGCCGAAGTGCAACGCCATTTCCTGCATCTTGGCTTTCGCGGCGGAATGATCGGCCTCGTCCTGTCCGCCGTGACATTCTTGCTTCTCGGCCTTCAATCAGCGAGCACCGGCAGCGATGCGAGCCTCTTCATGCTGCCGGTCTCGGGCTTGCGTCCCGCTGATTATCCCGCCCTTGTCTGCGTCCCCGTGGCCGCCGCCCTTGTGGCCGTGCTCACCGCCCGCATCACCGTCATGCGGACGCTCAATCGCCTTCTTTAAGTCTCAGAACCCGCAAATTTCCGGATCAATCTTTCCGTAAAGACCGGCTATGCTGCTGCTCCTTAAAGATAGACTTGCATCAACGGGGCGATTTCCCCGCTTAAACCCGAGGACGAAGAAAAGTACAGATGAGGCCTCTCGACCGCATCACAGCCCATATCAGACAGCGCATCCGCCGCGCCGTGACGACTTTTGTCTTCAGCGCGGTCACGCTCTATATGCTGGGCTTCATCATCTTTGCCGCAAGCCTTGACCGCCACGCACCGTCCGACGTCACCGCCGCTGACGCTATTGTTGCCCTCACCGGCGGTGAGGGCCGCATCACCGAAGCCATGAAGCTCCTTGATGACGGCAAGGGCGCACGCCTTCTCATCACCGGCGTCCATCCGGAAGTGAAATCCGGCACCATCAAAAACACTGTCAATGTGCCATCCGCTAAATTCGACTGCTGCGTAGATCTCGGCCGTCAGGCAGAAGACACAATCGGCAACGCGACCGAGACCGCAAGCTGGGTCCGCACCCACGGTTACCGCTCGATCATTCTTGTGACCTCCACCTATCACATGCCGCGCGCCGCCCTCGAACTGCGCCGCGCCATGCCGGGCGTCACCATCACACCTTTCCCCGTCGTGCAGGGCACATTGCATCTGGACGGCTGGTGGGATTTTCCCGGCACAACGCGGCTATTGCTGTCTGAATATTCCAAATACATTCTGACGCTCATTCATGCCCGTCCGCTCCTGCGCGCGGCATAAGGATCAGACCTTGTTTCAGCGCCTCCGCTCTCTTGTCTTCAACCTGTCGCTTTATATCAGCGCCATCATCATCGGTCTCATTGCGACGCCCGCACTTGCAATGCCGCGCGGCGCAGCGGTCTTTGTCATCACCCGTTTGTCGCGCCTCGTCCTCTGGCTCCTAAAAGTGACGACGGGCACGCGCTACGAACTGCGGGGAATAAAACCCGAAGGCGCGGTCCTCGTCGCGGCCAAGCATCAGTCCATGTGGGACACGATTGCCTTTGTCGCCCTCCTGCGCGACCCCGCTATGGTCCTCAAAGCGGAACTCCTCTGGATCCCCTATTACGGATGGTTCTCGAAAAAAGCGGGCATGATTGCCATCAACCGCGGTTCCGGGGCCTCCGCCATCCGCCACCTCATGGCGCAGGGCAAAGCCGCCATCGCCGCAAACCGCCCTATTGTCATCTTTCCCGAAGGCACACGCTCGGCCCCCGGCGCCGCGCCGGACTACAAGCCCGGTGTCGCCGCCCTCTATCGCCAGATGGGCGTCCCTTGCGTGCCCGCCGCCGTCAATTCCGGCCTCTACTGGCCGCGTCGTCGTTTCCTGCGCAAAGCGGGCACCATCGTGCTCGAATTCCTGCCCGCGATCCCAGCAGGTCTCGACCGCACAACCTTCATGGCCGAACTCGAAAAATGCACAGAAGAGGCCACCGCCCGCCTCATCGCCGAAGGCAAACGCGAGCTGAGCGAAGCCTGATTCTACCGGTACCCTGTGGAGAAAATCCCCATATACGGTCTGTGGATATATGGATAAGTATATTTTCTGTTATATTTCAGAGGGATACGAACAGTCTGCCCATGAACAATTTAGGGCACAAAAAGAGAACGTCTACACACTCTTCCGTGCTAAACTCCCGCATCCGGTTTTTTGATGAGACATCCGATGCTTCCGATCGCCGAACAGATCTGGGATATGAAATACCGTCTCCGCGCTGCGGACGGCACGCCCATAGACCTGACCATCGACGACACGCTCACCCGCGTCGCCAATGCGCTAGCGGAAGCTGAAAGTTCCGACGCGCGCGACCATTGGGCCGCCCGTTTCAAATCCGCTCTCGATGATCATCGTTTCCTACCTGCCGGTCGCATTCTTGCGGGCGCCGGCACCGCCCGCGATGTGACGCTCTTCAACTGCTTCGTCATGGGCACTATCCCTGACACGATGGCGGGCATCTTTGACAATCTCAAAGAAGCAGCGCTGACCATGCAGCAGGGCGGCGGCATCGGTTATGATTTTTCGACACTCCGCCCCAAAGGTGCACCCGTTGTCGGCGTCGGCGCGGATGCCTCCGGCCCCTTGTCCTTCATGGATGTCTGGGACGCCATGTGCCGCACTATCATGTCGGCAGGCGCGCGACGCGGCGCGATGATGGCGACCATGCGCTGCGATCATCCCGACATCGAAGACTTCATCGAGGCCAAGCGCGAGCCCGGCCGCCTCACCATGTTCAATCTCTCGGTGCTCATCACCGATCCGTTCATGGACGCGGTGAAATCAGACGCCGACTGGCCGCTCGTCTTCAACGGCACGACCTACCGCTTACTCAAAGCCCGCGCCCTCTGGGATAAGATCACAGCAGCGACTTACGCCTATGCCGAGCCCGGCGTCATCTTCATCGACCGCATCAACGCCCGCAACAACCTCCATTATTGCGAGACCATTCAGGCGACAAACCCCTGTGGCGAGCAACCGCTGCCGCCTCATGGGGCCTGCCTGCTCGGCTCCATCAATCTTGCGGTACTCGTTCAAAACCCGTTCACTGAAGCCGCCACCATCGACATGAACGAGCTTGACGCACTTGTGCGTGATGCCGTCCGCGCTATGGACAATGTTATCGACGTCTCACGCTTTCCGCTGCCGGAACAGGAACGCGAAGCAAAAGCCAAACGCCGTATCGGTCTCGGTATCACAGGGTTGGCGGACGCGCTCATCCTTTGCCGCACGCGCTATGGTTCGCCCGCCTCGCTCGCCCTCATCGACACATGGATGAAAGCGATTTCACGCAGCGCCTATTTGGTGTCAACCGAACTTGCCAAAGAGAAAGGCGCGTTCCCGCTATTCGACCGCGACGACTATCTCAAAGGCGAAACGATCCGCGCACTGGACGAAGATGTGCGCAGCGAGATTGAACAACACGGCATCCGCAATGCGCTTCTCACCTCCATTGCACCTACCGGCACGATCTCGCTTTTTGCAGGCAATGTCTCATCCGGCATCGAGCCCGTTTTTGCCTTCAGCTACACACGCAAAGTCCTGATGCCCGACGGTTCGCGCCGCGACGAACGCGTGAGCGACTATGCCGTCACGAAATTCTACGAGACCTTCGGCGAAGGAACCGCGCTGCCTGATTATTTCGTCAGCGCACAGGACCTCGCCCCCGCCGACCACCTCGCCGTGCAGGCCGCCTGCCAGAACCATATCGACAGTTCGATCTCTAAAACGATCAATGTGCCCGAAGACATTTCCTTTGATGCCTTCAAAAACATTTACACCGACGCCTATGCACAGGGTCTCAAAGGCTGCACCACCTACCGCCCGTCGGATGTGCGCGGCTCGGTCCTTGTCGCCGATGCCACACCCGCGCCCGTCATCGAAAAACCGGCACCTTACGAAAAAGACGGCATCGTCTATATGTCAAAGCCGCTGCAGCGCGAAGCCGTGCTGCCGGGCTTCACCTACAAGCTCAACTGGCCTGAATCCGATCATGCCATGTACATCACCATCAACGATCTGCTGCAGGACAACCGCCGCCGTCCGTTTGAAATTTTCATCAACTCCAAAAACATGGAGCACTACGCCTGGACGGTCGCGCTCACGCGCATGATCTCAGCCGTCTTCCGCCGTGGCGGCGATGTGACCTTCGTGGTTGAAGAGTTGAAAGCCGTGTTTGATCCGCGCGGCGGCTCATGGATGAAAGGCCGCTATGTGCCGAGCCTGCTTGCCGCCATCGGCGAGGTGATCGAAGAACATATGATCGACACCGGCTTCATCACGCGCGACGAATATCAGCCCCTTACCGAAAAAATCCGCCTCACCGTCGGCGAACCCAAAGAAGCAGGCATCACAACAACCAAACTCAAAGGCTGCGACCGCTGCGGCGAACGCACCGTCATCAGGCAGGAAGGTTGCGAGACCTGCACGTCGTGTGGCTATTCCAAATGTGGCTAAACTAATTCGCCATGGTCGGACCTAATCCGCCGATCCACACCCCGCCATTTCCCAATCCGGCACAGCCCATAAACAGTTCCTTCACGAGCGCAGCTTTATCGTAGAGCGTCGTTAGCGTTTGTGTGAGTTACGTTCATGTCCTTCGGCGAAAAACGGGTTGTAAAGTTTGAGCGACGATCCTCTCCGCCCAGTTCAAAAAACCATGTCTTCATTGCCTCGGTGACTGTACTCGCCGCTTCGGTCTTCGCCGTCATTATGTTCTGGCCTGCAACCTCGCCAACTTTCAGACCATTAGCGAGCAGCGCAACATCAGCTATCAATAATAGCTTTGTATCAACTGATGACATCACCTACGAAGCCAGATCAAGACCCACTCCCAGCCTTACATACGAAGCCAGCACAAGATCAACGCAAGCAGACACAAGTATTTTCCGCTGCACTGTCACAACCATCTATGACGGCGATGGTCCCATTCACTGTCGAGAAGGCCAATCTGTTCGCCTGCACGCCATCGCCGCACGCGAAATGGATGAAACCTGCCGACCCGGCCATCCCTGTCCGGCAGCTTCCGGCATTTCAGCCAAACGCGAGCTTCAATCCTTGGCTCTTGGACACACATTGCGCTGCGAGCAAACCGGTACAAGCTACAATCGCGTCACTGCGATCTGCTGGACTGAGTCCGGTCTTGAACTCAACTGCGCCATGGTGCGCTCAGGCAAAGCAATGATTTGGGATAATTACGACAGAAAACGTCACATTTGCAGCTAGGCAATTTTCCAAAAGTCGGAAAATATACTGCCATGCGTGGACTCATCCATCATCTCGACCTCACCGTCAAAGACCCGAAGACCTCCGCCCCTTTCTATGACGCGGTGCTCGGCCACATGGGTTATCGGCGCTGGTCGCAGGATGAAAACGGCATCGACTGGGAACATGGCTCGACGCCCGATCATCTGCCCACCATCGGCATATTCAAGGCAAGCGCCGAGGGCACATCGCGCCGCCATGACCGCTATTCGCCGGGCCTCCACCATGTTGCATGGTGCGCGGAGAGCCGCGCCGACGTCGACGCGCTTTACGCGCTTCTTCTCTCGATCAAAGCAACGGTCCTCGACCCGCCCGCCGACTATCCGCAATATGGCAAAGGCTATTACGCCGTGATGTTTGCCGACCCAGACGGTCTCAAACTTGAATATGTGTTCGAGCCCCGATGAGCAATTCCATCTTTGAAATCAGCAACGAAGATGCCCGCCACCTCTTCCTTGACCGCCACGCTCTTGTCACCCGTCACACCGCGAAGTTCAACGAGGGGGACGCCGAAGCGCTTATCCGCAAACTGGGCTTCGTTCAGCTCGACAGCGTCAACGCCGTTGAGCGCGCCCATCACATGATCCTCTTCTCGCGTGCCGCCAATTACAAACGCGAACATCTCCACACGCTGCATCACGACACGCGCGCCCTGTTTGAACACTGGACGCATGATGCATCTCTCATCCCGATGGACTATTACCCCCATTGGCATCACCGCTTTGATGCCGCAAAATCACGCATCAATCATCCCCGCTGGTCTTCGCGCATCGGGCCTGACGCCGACAAGGTGATCAGGCGTGTCCGAGCCCATATTCGCAAATACGGCGAAACGCTGGCCCGCGACTTTGAAGACAAGGGCGGCGGCGGCTGGTGGGGCTGGGGTCCGTCCAAAACCGCACTTGAGTACCTCTGGCGCACGGGCGAGCTTGCGATCACGCGCCGCGACGGTTTTGAGAAAGTCTATGAACTCTCGTCCCGCGTCATTCCGGAGCCTCTACGAAAGGCCAAACCTACCCGCAAACAAACGATCGACTGGGCGGCCCGCACGGCGCTCGCTTCACTCGGCTTTGCTACCCATCAGGAACTCGCCGCTTTCTTCGCGCTTATCAGCATCGCTGAAGCAAAAGACTGGACGACGACAGCGCTTAAACGAGGGCACATTATTCCCGTTGCCATCACCGGCCATGACGGCACAACAAAACAGGCGCTTGCTTTTCCCGATATTGAAAGCGACATCGCAGCCCTCGGAAACACACCGTCCGAGTTGCGCTTCCTCTCGCCCTTCGATCCCGCGATCCGCAACCGCAAACGCACCACCCAGCTTTTCGGCTTCGACTATACGATCGAGATTTTCGTCCCCGAAGCCAAACGCAAATACGGCTACTATGTTTTCCCGATCCTCGAAGGTGATCGCTTCATCGGCCGCGCCGACATGAAAGCCCATCGCGGCGACAACCGGCTCGAAGTAAAAGGTCTCTGGTTTGAAAAGAATGTCAAAGCCGACAAGCCCCGCAAAGCAGCCATAGAAGCCGCTCTGCACGATCTCGGACGTTTTACGGGAGCGACAAGCGTTGATGCAGGCGCGCCTCTACGGCGCGCCAAAGCCTCGCAAGCTCGCTGTCAGTGATTCCGGCCTCGTCCATATGATCAATGGTACTTTTGAGATATTCGGGATTTTCGCCGGATTTCCCGACCCCGTGCACAATGAGATCAACCTGCCGGTCAAAATCAAGCGCACCGGCATATTGCTCATGCGCACGGTCGACAACAAAGCAAAGCGCCTCCACGCGCTGCACACTATCGACCAGCACGACGCTCGCCATGCGCTCCACATAAACAGATGTCACTTGCTCGCGCTCCCGCAAGTAAGCACGCACCTTGTCGGCACGGCCCGCTTCCACGCGAAAGGCAACGCCACGACAGGAACCGCCCGAATCAAGCCCAAAAACAAGACCGGGCTTTTCCGGCGTACCGCGATGAACATGGCTATAAACACAAAATGAGCGATGATAGCCATGCAGGCGCGCCGGGCGGCGCTCGACAAACTCAAAGCCCGGCCGCCACATCAGCGAGCCATATCCAAACACCCATAAATCCTGCATCTTGTCTCTCACCTCTCGTCCCCTAGTCTAGCAATCACATGACCAACACACCACCTGCCAGCTCACCCACCCCCGCTCCAAGGGCGCGCGCGCCTTTGCGCTTGTTCCTGCCCTATATCGGCATCGCACTCGTTTTCGCGATATACTCGGTCTATTGGGTCATCGCCGCGCACAAGCTGCGTGACGGCATTGAGCGTGTCTCGGCGCAGAAAAATGCCGCTGCCATTGACACCGACTGGAGCGCTCTGACGCTTGGCGGCTTCCCTTATCGCATCTCGCTCACCTTCACGAAACTGCTCGCCGATGCGCCGCAAGCGCCCGAACAATGGTCATGGAACGCCGACGGACTGGAAGCCGACTTTCTTCCCTACAACCTGCGCCATGTCATTCTCAAGATCGACGGCGAACAGCACCTGGCTTATAGCGACGTGCGCGGTGCCAAACTGCGCCATCTGGTGCGTGCCACATCCGATAGCGTACGGGTCTCCTATGTCGAGGAGACGAATGCTGATTTCGGCCGCCTCGCCATCGACATCGACAAATTCATCGCCATCCGTGATGGCAAGGCAACAGGCGACCTCGCCACAGACCTGACAGGCGAGCGCCTGACGGCAGATCGCCTGCAACTCCACATACGCCCCGCCGCCGACGATGAAGGCCTCGCCACACGCATCGACATGCCCGATCACAAAAACTCCTACGACATCGCGCTTCAGGGCGACAATATGGTGCTCGCCTCGTCCGGTCCGGCCGCCGTGCTCGGTGCCAATGTTGCGCTCATTTCCGCGCAGGCTCGTTTGCGCGATATGCCGCGTCGCAATCATGGAAGCTTCGTTGAACTGTCACGCGGCTGGTTGCAACAAGGTGGCAGGCTCAGCGTCTCGGATTTGCGTGTCTCGTGGGGCCCGCTCGACCTTTACGCTCAAGGAGAATTGACACTGGACGAAGAAGCCCGCCCCAAAGGCGAGTTCAACGCGGAGTTTTCAGATTACCCCAGACTCCTCAATGCCCTTGTCGCCAACGGCATCATCCGGCGCGAAGACGCAAAGATCGCCACGACCGGCCTCAATGTGATTTCAGAACTTCAAGGCAAAAAGGCAGGACGTGTTTCCATGCCCGTGCTGATGCGTAACGGCAAACTCTATCTCGGGCCGCTCGTCGTCGCGACGCTCGAACCACTCTACTGAGATCAGGCTTTGTGTGCCGGATCGCGTCCGAAATTGGGCGCGGGATTGTCCTGACCCGCGTCAATGATCGAACGACGCACGGCACGTGTCCGCGTGAAGAGATTGAAAAGCGCCTCACCGTCGCCCCAGCGGATCGAGCGCTGCAAAGCCGACAGGTCTTCAGAAAACCGTCCGAGCATTTCCAGGATCGCGTCTTTGTTGTTGAGGCAGACGTCGCGCCACATGATGGGATCGGAAGCGGCCAGACGCGTGAAATCGCGGAAACCACCGGCGGAGTATTTGATGACTTCGGCCTGCGTCACCGTCTCCATATCATCGGCCGTGCCGACGATATTATAGGCAATCAGATGCGGCAGATGGCTGGTGATCGCGAGCACAAGATCGTGGTGCTTGGGTTCCATGAAATCGACCTTGGAGCCGCAAGCCTCCCAGAAGGCCGCAAGCTTGGCGACCGCCGCGCGGTCGGCACCCGGCACTGGCGTAAGAATGCACCAGCGCCCGTCGAATAGCTCGGCAAAGCCCGCGTCAGGTCCGGACTGCTCCGTACCCGCAATCGGGTGGCCCGGAATGAAATGCACACCATCTGGAATAAACGGTCCGCCATCACGCACGACAGCATTTTTGACAGAGCCAACATCGGTGACGGTCGCGCCTGCTTTAAGCGCCGGTTCGATCTCGGCGCAAACTTGGGCAATGGCGCCCACCGGCACACAGAGCACGATGAGGTCCGCATCGCGCGCAGCATCCGCAGCACTCGCATAAACCTCGTCAATAAAACCTATCTCTTTGGCGCGTGCGCGTGTCGTCTCTGATGCGGCATAACCCACAACCGTTTCGGCAAGCTTGCCGCGCTTGATTGCATGGCCGAGCGAACCACCGATGAGACCTAACCCGATAAGAGCAATGCGTTTATATGTCTGATCAGCGCTCATCACTTCGCGCCCAGAAAATCTTTGAGCGTCGAAACAACAAGCCGGTTGGCTTCTTCCGAACCCACAGTCAGGCGCAGACATTGCGGCAAACCATAGGATGCGACCGATCGCAGGATCAGCCCGCGCGCCATCAGATAAGCGTCTGCGGCCTGAGCGGTTTTCGCGCCCTCTGTAGGAAAATGGATCAGCATGAAATTGCCGACACTCGGCGTCACCTTGAGACCGAGCTTCGTAATTTCGTCAGTGAGCCAGTTGATCCATTTTTCATTATGCGTGCGGGCTTTTTCATAATGTTCGATGTCGCCGATCGCGGCAATCCCTGCCTCCATCGCCGGTATTGACACGTTGAAAGGTCCGCGCGTGCGATTGATCACATCAATCACGTGGGCGGGCGCAAACATCCAGCCGAGACGCAATGCGGCAAGCCCGTGAATTTTCGAGAAGGTACGCGTCATCACGACATTCTCGTTCATCGCCACAAGCTCGATTCCGCATTCATAGTCGTTGGCCATCACATATTCGCTATAAGCAGCGTCAATGATGAAGAGTATGTCTTTGCGCAATCCGGCATGAAGGCGGCGCATCTCTTCAACCGGAAGATAGCTGCCCGTCGGATTGTTCGGGTTGGCGAGAAACACAACCTTTGTCTTCGGTGTCACGGCTGCGAGGATCGCATCCACATCGGCGTTGAGGTTTTTCTCTTTGACCGAGATGAGCGTTGCGCCTGCGGCTGCCGTCACAATCGGATAAACGAGAAACCCGTGTTCTGTCGCAATCGCCTCGTCGCCCTCGCCCAGATAGGCCTGCGCCAGCAAATGCAATAGCTCGTCCGAGCCCGACCCGCAGACAATCCGGTCAGCCGCCAGGCCATAGCGTTTCGAAATCGCTTCCCGCAATTTGATATGCGAGCTTTCAGGATAAAGCTCAAGCGACTGGGCGGCAGCGAGATAAGCCTCCTTCGCTTTCGGACTGGCGCCCAGCGGCGTTTCATTGGCCGAAAGTTTATGGATCTTCACACGTGCAGGCGCGACCGAGCGTCCCGCCACATAAGGATCGATGCCGAGAATGCCGCTCTGGGGTTCGGGCTTTGTCTTGCTCATTTTACTCGCCGTCTTTCGCGCGCCGCACAGGATTTGCATATCCGCCGATGAGAACCGCACGTTCCGCTGGTCCCTCACTCACAAGCGCCGCAAGCCGCCTGTCATCCGCTTTCACATAAGATCTGACGGCAAAGAGATTATGCCGGGTGGGCCCGCCCTCTTTCGTCTGTACGACGCTGACGCGGGTGGCGTCAAAGCCCACGGCCTTCATACGAGCGCCAATCGCCGCCTCGCTCACATCACCGGCTGAAGAGACAACAACAAGGCTCGTGTCATCACCCGTCTCGTCGAACGTCGCCTGTGTGACAACAAACGCTTTGGGTGTGTCCGCATCATCACCCACATCAAGGAACGGCAGACGCGCCACAACGCGTGCCCCATTGACGCCGCCAAGTGCGAGCGACGGCCACCAGTCGGCACCGGCATAATTGCCAGGCTCCGGCAGGATCGCGACAACCGACGGATCGCCGCCTGCGCGACGCAAGACGTCACGTGCGTTGTCATGGAGTTCCATCGGCGTCGACGAGCCGTAATAGCTGCGAGCGAGATCCCAATAGGCAAGCGTGTCACCCGCGCCGAAGACATCGACGCGGAACGGGCCTTGCAGACTCGTCATGGTTGTGATGATTTCGCGGAAGAGCCGGAAGATGACTTTGAGCGGAAACCGTCCTGAGTGGCGGGAGGCAAGTCTGCGCAAAACCTCCGCCTCGCGGCCCGGCCGGAAGGCAATGAAGCTCCCTGCACCGGCAGCACTCGCCGCGCGGGCTTTGGCTTCCGCCACTTCGACAACCAGCTCCGTCCGCTTCATCAGCAGGTCCTGAATGGCATCATCAATCATATCAAGCTCTCGCCTGACATCTTTGAGATCGCGGGCCGGGTTTTGCGTCTTGGTGGACATGGAAAGCTCATTCATGGGACAGACCTGAACGGACCGAAAACCTAGCCCGCAAGGCAGGTATTCATAAGGGGCTGGACGCCTGAAAGGAAGGAAAACATTGACATTGCAGGGGGGGCATCCCTAGCTATGGGCCGCGCCCCGATGGGTTTTTGAGACGGTTGAGACATGAGTGAACGCAAAGAACTGCAATCCGGCACCGGCACCTCAGAGGGCGCCGACACGGATGCTTTGCGCGTGAACGCGGTGAGCGCGGTGAGCGCGGTCGCTTATTTCGGTCCGGAAAGCCCGCTGACGCTCGACAGCGGGATGAAACTCAGCCCGTTTCAGATCGCCTATGAGACCTATGGGACGCTCAATACCGACAAGTCCAACGTCGTTCTCATCTGCCATGCTCTGACGCTTGACCAATATGCGGCGAGCCGCCATCCGGTCACCGGCAAGCCCGGCGGCTGGTGGGCGACGATGGTGGGACCGGGCCTGCCCATCGACACGGACAGATTTTTCGTCATCTGCCAGAACGTGCTGGGCTCCTGCATGGGCACGACGGGGCCGAAAGACATCGACCCCGCGACCGGCAAACCATACGGTCTCACTTTCCCCGTGATCACCATTGCAGACATGGTGCGCGCGCAGGCGATGCTGCTTGACCGTCTCGGCATCAACGACATCTTCCTCGTCATCGGCGGCTCGATGGGCGGGATGCAGACATTGCAATGGGCAGCAGCCTATCCCGACCGCGTTTTCGCCGCGATCCCGATTGCGACAACGGCGCGCCACTCCGCGCAGAACATCGCCTTCCACGAAGTCGGTCGTCAGGCGATCATGGCCGATCCCGACTGGCGCAACGGACAATATCTCGACAACGGCACGAACCCCGCAAAGGGTCTCGCGGTCGCGCGCATGGCCGCGCACATCACCTATCTTTCGGAAGCCGCACTCCATCGCAAGTTCGGACGCAAGCTGCAGGATCGCGAGAAGGTCACTTACGGGTTTGATGCCGACTTCCAGATCGAAAGCTATCTGCGCCATCAGGGCATGAGCTTTGTCGATCGTTTCGACGCGAACTCCTATCTCTACATTACCCGCGCAATGGATTATTTCGATCTCGCAGCAGACTATGACGGCGTGCTCGCCAAGGCATTCAAGAACACAAAAACACGTTTTTGCGTTGTCTCGTTTACATCCGACTGGTTGTTCCCCACATCCGACAACCGCCAGATCGTGCACGCGCTAAATGCGGCTGCGGCGAACGTGAGCTTTGTCGAAATCGACACAGACAAAGGCCATGACGCGTTCCTTCTTGATGAGCCTGAAATGTTTGCAACGCTGAGAGGCTTCATCGGATCTGCTGCCACCAAACGGGGCCTCAACGCATGATCTCTCAAACCCGCGTCGACCTTGCCCTCATCGCTGAAATGATCGAGGCCAATGCCCGCGTGCTCGACGTCGGCTGCGGTGACGGCGATCTTCTGGAATTGCTCGCGCGCACAAAAAACGTCGATGGACGCGGCATTGAAATATCACAAGACGGCGTGAACGCCTCTGTGACGCGCGGTCTCTCGGTGATCCAGGGGGACGCGGATGCGGACCTGCGCGACTATCCCGACAACGCCTTCGACTATGTGATCCTGAGTCAGACCATTCAGGCGACGCGCAACCCGCGCGAGGTGCTGATGCAGATGCAACGTATCGGACGACGCGTTGTGGTCTCGCTGCCGAATTTCGGCAACTGGCGCATCCGCCTCCAGCTACTCTGGTCGGGCCGGATGCCCCGCACAAACTCGCTCGACTATGACTGGTACGACACGCCGAACATTCATCTGTGTACGGTCAAAGATTTCGTCACACTTTGCGAAGAACTTGGCCTGCGCATCGACGACGCAGTGAGCGTCATCGGCAACCGCGCCAAACGCGTCGGGCGCCCCGGCACGATCGACAATCTCACGGCGGAATCAGCCGTGCTGCTGATGTCGCGCAAGAACCGGTAAGACACCGTTACGCCCGCGTGAAAAAGCGGGGACAAGCACTTTATCCATCAACTTTGAGGCTCGGATTCCGAGTGTTTCTTGCAAGAGATCCGAGGTTTCCATGTCGAGATCGTTGATGTTCGTCGAGCCTCGACAATCGGGTTTTGCAAAAATTGCGGGAAATGTATTTATTTCCGGAATGGGAAAAAATAAAAAAGATTTCCCCACTTGTGACCTGAAAAAATGGATGGATGGCCTTGGCTCGCAACGACAAAAAAGAAAGGAAGAAAAGCCCTCTCCCATAGGGAGAGGCTAGGCAGTCAGAGCGCCGCATCACTGTCTTCATCGCGCCGCGAGACCACCCCGCCCTGCACCGGCAACACCGCCCGCACCCGCTGGCGCACCAGACCGCGACGGGCTTCCGGTATCGGCGTCGCCGCATAAATCTGCTTTGTCGCTTCGACCAAAATCACACCGGAAAAACGCGGCCATAAAAATCCGCCGACACGCTCCCAAGCATTTGCCGCTCGGATGAGGGGGCGCCATTCAAACGGCGGAACAAAAAGCGCCATGTCCCAACCGGCGGGCGAAAAGAGACTCTCGCGCAGGGCTTGTGTGATCTGCGAACGCGAAAAGGGTTGCCCGTGACCGAAAGGTGTCGCCTCGCGCCGCGCCCAGAGACCGCGCCGGTTCGGCACGACGATCAGCACCTTGCCGCCCGGCGCGAGCACGCGCCAGACCTGACGCAAGTTTGCACGCAGACTTTCACTCGCCTCGACACCGTGAACGACTAGCACGCGGTCGATGCATTCGTCATCGAGCGGCAATTCTTTTTCATCCGCGAGCCCTGTGAGACAACGCCCCTCGGCAGGCCAGCGCAATACGCCTTGCTGCATGGGCATCAACCCCAGCACACGTTCGGCTTCACCCAGAAACAAACCAAGATAAGGCGTAGCAAAGCCGAGACCCAGAACGGAGAGGCCCTTCACATCGGGCCAGAGCATACGGATGCGCCGCCCGATCAGCACACGCGCCACGCGGCCCATCGGTCGTCCGTAAAAATCTCTGAGGTCGATCACATCCATCAAGAAAGCCTAGCAGATTTATCCTAAAACAGTCTCGCGGGGTTCTATATGAGCTTGAGAAGTCTTAAGTTAGAGCCAACAGCGAACACAAAGGCCCCATTATGAGCAAACTTCAGATTCACCAGTTTGAAGCCCTGAGCGACAATTACGGCTATCTGGTCCATGACCCGAAGTCGGGCGCGACAGCGGCAATCGACACGCCGGAAGTCCCGGCCATTGATGCAGCGCTCGACGCGAAGGGCTGGAAGCTCACACATATTTTCAACACACATCATCACTTCGACCATGCGGGCGGCAACGAAGAACTCAAGCGCAAATACGGCTGCACCATTGTCGGTCCCAAAGGCGAGAAAGACCTGATCCCCGGCATCGACCGCGCGGTCGGTCAGGATGACATTGTCGAATTGGGCAATGCCAGAGCCCGCGTCATCGACGTGCCCGGCCACACGCGCGGCCATATCGCTTATTATTTCGGCGACGACGATGTTGTCTTTGTCGGCGACACGCTTTTTGCTTTGGGCTGCGGACGTCTCTTTGAAGGCACGGCCGAACAGATGTGGACCTCGCTCAGCAAGCTGATGGCGCTGCCCGACAGCACCACTGTCTATTGCGCCCATGAATATACGCAATCGAATGCGCGTTTTGCTCTCTCTGTCGAACCACACAATCAGGCGCTCATCGCACGTTCGAAAGACATTGACGACAAACGCGCACGCGGCGCATGGACCGTGCCGACCACCATCGGTCTTGAAAAGGCAACAAACCCTTTTCTGCGGGCGGCCTCCAGCGATCTGCGCAACACCCTCGACCTCGTTGCTGCGGCGGACGTTGACGTCTTTGCCGAGACACGCTTGCGCAAGGATAAATTCTGAGTGCTGACGGCGGACGAGATCATCGAGCGCCTCGGCCTCAAACCCCATCCCGAAGGCGGCTGGTTTGCCGAGACATTCCGTGACGCGGGCAATGCGTCCGGTCGGTCGCATGGCACGGCGATCTATTATCTATTGAGGGCCGGAGAACGCTCGCACTGGCACCGCGTGGACGCCGCCGAAATCTGGCACTGGTATGCAGGCGAGGCGCTGGCGCTTCATCTCTCGCCCGACGGCAAATCCCGATCGACCCTTCATCTTGGAAATGACCTCGTGCGTGGCGAGCGCCCGCAAGTGGTCGTGCCGACAGGCCACTGGCAGGCGGCAGAACCTCTGGGCACATTCACCCTTGTCGGCTGCACAGTCTCGCCCGGCTTTGACTTTGCCGGATTTGAAATGGCGCCGAAGGGCTGGGCCCCACATCCCTGATTTTGTGCCTAAACGGAACAATGCTAGGCTCGGAGCTTAAGTAGCGGGCTGGGCAGATTATCGTGTTACGTCGGGTATTTATTGCGTTTGGACTCTTGGCAGCGACATTGGGCTTGGCCACAACGGCGCAAGCCTCAGTGCCTGCCTGCCCCGCCACGCCCAAAGTCTTTATCGACACGACCGGCGGGCCGACCATCGGCACCATGCAATATGCCAACGGGGCAGGTCTTAAACACAAAGAGATCGCCCTTACTTTTGATGATGGCCCCAATCCTGACGTCACACCGCGCATTCTCGACATTCTCGACAAGCACTGCATCAAGGCGACGTTTTTCCTTGTCGGGATCTATGCACAAGCTCGCCCCGACCTTGTGCGCGAGATCGCGCGGCGCGGCCACATAATCGGCACACATACCTGGTCGCATCCCGACAATCTGCGACACCTCTCGCTCAAAGCCGCGAAGTCACAGATCACCCGCGGTTTTGCCGCCGCACATAACGCGCTCGAAAATGCTCCTTATGAAGAGCGTCAGGCGCTCGCTCCCTTTTTCCGCTTTCCCGGTCTCAATGACAACAAGAAGCTCATCGCATGGCTCGGCGCGCAAGACATTGCCATCATGTCCTGCTCTTTCGGGGCCGATGACTGGAAGCCCATCAGCGCCAACTCGATCTATCGTCGGGGCTTGAGCGCCATTGAATCAGAAGGCCGCGGCATTCTTATTTTGCATGACACCAAATCCAGAACCGCCGACATGCTGTCGAACTTTATCGTGACGCTTGAAAAGCGGGGCTATCGTTTCGTGCAACTTGCGCCCAAACCGCATCAGCCGACGCTGGCCGAGACGACACAAAACCTGAGGACCAGTGTACCGTGACAGAAAAACTGATCACCCGCCGCCGAGTACTCACGCTCACCGCGGCAACCGCCATCGTCATGCCCGCGATTGTCAAAGCCGACGCGCCCTATAAAAAGCGCCTCAACCTGCAATCGCTCAATTCCGGCGAGAAGCTCAACATCATCTATTGGGCCGACGGCGATTACATTCCCGGCGCACAAAAGGAAATAAACCGTTTCATGCGCGACCTGCGCACGAACGAACGCACCCAGATGCACACAGACCTGCTGGATCTTCTGCACGAGATTGCAAAGGCCTCAGGCTCGAACACGCCGATTTACGTAATGTCTGCCTTCCGTTCGGCCAGCACCAATGCCTATCTGTCGGCTCATTCGGACGGGGTTGATCCCTCAAGTTTCCACATGCGCGGCATGGCGGTCGACATCACGCAGGATTTTTCAAATCCCGGAAAGACCTATCAGATTGCGAAAAAACTGGGTGTCGGCGGGGCCGGTTTCTATCCGGTCAGGCACCCTTTCGTGCATGTCGATGTGGGGCCGGTGGACACATGGGTCCACCCTCAGCATGGCCGTCTGGACCGCGCCGAGGAATATGACCGTATGCAGAAGAAAACGGAAAAGTCGTAGGCCTTAGCCGACGATGTCCACCTTAGCCGGCGATATATTGGGCGCCGTTGCAGGTGAGCGTCGTGCCGGTGATGAAGGCCGATTTCGGATCGGCGAGGAATGTCACGCAATGGGCGATTTCGCTGACATCACCGAGACGCCCGACGGGAATCGACGCGACAATACTTTCAAGCACTTTTTCCGGCACGGCGGCAACCATTTCCGTGTCGATATAGCCCGGCGCAATGACGTTGACGGTGACGCCTTTTTTGGCGACTTCCTGCGCCAGCGCTTTTGTGAAGCCGACAAGACCGGCCTTTGCCGCCGAGTAATTCGTCTGGCCCATCTGGCCCTTCTGGCCGTTGATCGACGAGATGCTGATGATACGGCCAAAGCCGCGGTCGCGCATACCGGCGATGAGGGGCTGCGTCATGTTGAAAACGCTGTCGAGATCGGTCGAGATCACTTCACGCCACATCTGCTGTGTCATTTTGTGCAGCATCGCATCGCGCGTGATGCCCGCATTGTTAACGAGAATATCGACGGGTCCAAGCGCTGCTTCGACAGCGGCGATGCCTTTGACACAGGCATCATAGTCGCTCACGTCCCACTTGAACGTCGCAATGCCGCTTTCCTTGCTGAAGGCCGCCGCCGCCGCCTCATTGCCGGCATAGTTGGCCGCAACCTTGTGCCCCGCGCCTTTGAGCGCCAATGAAATGGCAGCACCGATGCCGCGTGTACCGCCGGTGACAATGGCAACTTTGGACATTTTTTGATCTCTCCCCGAATCCAGTCAAGTCTGTCGCTGCGGCGTTGAAGCGCGCACAACGCTATTCAAGCACGCTCAATGCACAGGGCAATGCCCATACCGCCGCCGATGCAAAGTGTCGCAAGGCCCTTCTTGGCGTCGCGCTTTTCCATTTCATGCAGCAGTGTCACGAGCACGCGCGCGCCCGACGCACCGATCGGATGGCCGATGGCAATGGCACCGCCATTGACGTTGACCTTGCTCGCGTCCCAGCCGAGGTCCTTGTTGACGGCGAGCGCCTGCGCCGCAAAGGCTTCATTGGCTTCGACAAGATCGAGATCGCCGACGGACCAGCCTGCTTTTTTGAGCGCGGCGCGGGAGGCAGGGATCGGTCCCGTGCCCATGATCGCCGGATCGACACCGGCCTGCGCCCAGGAGACGATGCGGCCAAGCACCTTGCGGCCTTCGGCCTTGGCACGGTCGGCGCTCATCAGCACGACGGCAGCGGCACCATCATTGATGCCGCTGGCATTAGCCGCTGTGACCGAGCCGCCTTCTTTCTGGAAGGCGGGTTTCAGCCCGGAGATGCTGTCGAGTGTCACGCCTGATTTGATATATTCGTCGTCTGAAATAACGGTATCACCTTTGCGGCCCTTGATCGTGACGGGCGCGATCTCGTCCTTGAAGCGACCGGATTTTTGCGCGGCTTCGGCTTTGTTCTGCGAGGCGACTGCAAAGGCGTCCTGCTCCTCGCGCGTGATCTGCCAGCGGGCGGCGACATTCTCTGCCGTCTGGCCCATGTGATAGCCATGGAACGCGTCCCAGAGCCCGTCCTTGATCATCGTATCGACGAATTTCATATCGCCCATCTTGGTGCCCGAACGAAGATAAGCCGCGTGGGGCGCCATGCTCATGCTTTCCTGACCACCGGCGACCACGACATCGCTATCGCCGTTGAGGATCGCCTGATAGCCGAGCGCGACGGCGCGCAGACCGGAACCGCAAAGCTGGTTGATGCCCCATGCGGGCACCTCGACGGGAAGACCCGCATTGATGGACGCCTGACGCGCGGGATTCTGGCCTTCGCCAGCTTGCAGGATCTGGCCCATGATGACTTCGCTGACCTGATCCTTGGCGACGCCGGCGCGGTCCAGCGCCGCGTTGATCGCGATGGTGCCAAGCTCATGGGCGGGCAGCGCCGACAAGGCACCATTGAACGAGCCGACAGGCGTGCGCGCCGCGCCGACGATCACGACTTCAATTGCGGATTTGCTCATGGCTTTGGATCCCTGTCTGGAAGGCCGGAGCTTCATGCGCTCCGTCTGTTCTGGCTTTTGCTCACAATGCCTCAGTGGTCTGGGCCGGTAAACGGATTTCTGTGCAATGCGAAACGGGGGCTTGCGCATTGCAGCAATACCGCGTCACAATGTCCTAACGAAACTGGGAAGACCCAACAAAACAGGGAAATCCGGGGGACAAAACGCAACCAGACCAAACCCGGACCGGCATGTTGCCTTGAAGTGGAGAATGAACCCGTGGCAAAGAAAACCGCATCCACGGCTGATGACGTTGTCGTCATCAAGAAATACGCCAACCGTCGCCTCTACAATACCGCCACATCAAGCTATGTGACGCTCGACCATCTATGCGCCATGGTGAAAAAGGGTCAGGAATTCACCGTCCATGACGCCAAGACCGGCGAAGACATAACCCGCTCGGTGCTGGCCCAGATCATTTTCGAAGAAGAAGGCAAGAGCGGCCAGAACCTGCTGCCGATCAAATTCCTGCGCCAGCTCATCCGCTTCTATGGCGACAGTTTGCAGGGGTTGCTGCCCTCCTATCTCGAACTCAGCATGGACAGTTTTTCGCGCGAGCAGGAAAAGATGCGCAGCAAATTCGCCGGTGTTTTCGGCGGCCCCGCGCGGCTCGGTCAGTTTGAAGACCAGATCCGCCAGAACTTTGCCGTCTTCGACGGGGCAATGCGCATGTTCTCGCCTTTTGCCTCACGCCCGCGCGGCGACAAGTCGGAGCCCCGCGACGCCGACAACGACAAGTCGGACGAAGCTCAGGCCCAGAGCAGCGAACTCGACGACCTGAAGCGTCAGCTCGCCGTCATGCAGGCCCAGCTCGAAAATATCGCCAAGAAATAATCTGAAAGTTCAGGCGGACCGCTGGACGAGCTTCTTTCTGGAGAAGCCGAGGCAGCGCGTGTCGGGGAGTTCCATCACGGGCTCGCCAAGGAAGAAGCCCTGAAGATATTCAACGCCGAAATCGCGCAGCATGGCGACCTCTTCGGCATTGCCGACCCATTCGGCCACAATCGGCAATTTGAAATTATGAGCAAGCTCGACAAGCGTGCGCACGAAAAACTGGTTGTCGCGGTTCGACACGAGATCCTTGACGAAAGAACCATCGATTTTGACAAGGTCCACTTCAATCGCTTGCAGATTGCGGAACGACGTATAGCCCGCCCCGAAATCGTCAATCGCAACCTGACAGCCCAGCTCACGCAGGGTGGAAACGAACGCCGCCGAACCCGGAATTTCATCCAGCGCCATCGTCTCGGTGATTTCGACGGTCAGACGTCGCGCCAGCGTGGCGTCGGCACGAAGCTGGGCGACCAGCGTATCAAGCCACATGTGATAGGACGCGGTGCGGCCTGACACATTGAGCGAGAGATGCACATCGCGATGATCACGCAAAGCATCGAGCGCCAGTTCCATCACACGGAAATCCAGAAGACCGATAAGGCCCAATTTTTCGGCGACCGGCACGAAGTCACCGGCACCGATCACCGAACCGTCATGCTGCACGAGGCGGATAAGACACTCATGCATCACCACTTCGCCGGTGACGGACGAGACGATCGGCTGGAAGGCGAGGCGGATGCGACGGTCGTTGAGCGCCGCCACGAGTTCATCCGTCACATTCATATTGTGCTGACGCACCTTCTCGCGTTCACGCGAGGGCGAATACACAACGAAGCTGTCGCGGATCATCTGCTTGGCGACGGTCAGCGCTTCTTCGGCATTGGAAAAAGCCTGCTCGACGGTGGTCGCGTGCGCAGGCAGCGAGATGCAACCTGCCGAGATGGTCGCAGCCACAGGTCCCCGCGATGTCTGGAAGGCCAGATTGCGCACTGAGGCCAGCAGACGCTCTGTGACGCTGGCGAGACGCGACTTGTCACAATTCGCGAGCACGAGACCGAACTTGTTGCCTGAATAGCGGCCCACCGCATCGACGCGGCGCGCCAGTCCGCGCAGGCGCTGACCGACACCGACAATCACTTCGTCGGCAATGTCAAAACCGTAAGATTCGTTGATGAGCGTGAGATTGTCGACGGCCAGCAGAATGAAGGCGCCAGAGTCGCGACCGCTCTTTGACGTTTCAAGCGTTGCCGTGAGCGCTTCTTTGAGCCGTGTACGCGTCAGAAGCCCCGTGAGATCATCATAAGTGGAAAGGCGCACGAGGCGCTCATCGCGATTACGGCGCGCATCAATGAGGCGCAGCACACCGATGGCGCTCGCCGGACGCCCCGTCGCATCGGCAAACCAGCGGCCACGGTCCTCATACCAGTGAAGCTCGCCATTTTCATCCTTGATTTGATATTCAAGTTCGTAGAGAACGCCTGCGCCGTGGTCGATGTCTTTGGATTTTGCAATCACATCAACGCGGGTTGCACCTTTTTGGCACAGAACATTGGCTGCATAGGCTTTGTTGGTTTCAAGACTGCGGGGGCTGGAAAAGCCGAGCACGGAGGCGATGCCGTCGGCCCAGAAGATTCTGTCAGTGGCAATATCCCAGCGATAGGCGACGTCACCAAGCGCGTTGGCCGCGGAGGAAAACAGCTCGACATTGCGGATGGAACCGCGCGTCACGCCGTCCGACATCGACTCCGCAGCACTATGGGCGCGAAGGCTGTCAGCCAGTTCTCTTGCCGTTTCCGCAGCGTTCTGCGCGTCACCGTTCACTTGTCGCCTCACTCGCTCTGTTGACCCGGCATTCTTTGCCAATCCGCCCTTCTGGACGGCCTCCCGAGCAAGGGTCAGTCTCGCCGAGAGGTCTTAAGATTCCCCCAAGCAACAAGGCTGCTAAAGTTTTAATCTTTATGGTTAACCGCGCTTAAGCAAATGGACGCATGGCCCGAAGGCTGGCAGACTTCTTGCTCTGTCAGAGAACGAGTGTTTCAAAAGCGGCGCATTTACCAAGAGCAGATGAGCAATATCAGGCGCATAGGATCAACCGGACTGACGCTTTCGCCACCATCACGCGAAAGCCGGACGCGCGTTCATGCGCCGCATACGGAGGTTCTCGCCCCCGCAACCCAATCACGCTCCCGCGCCGGTCTTCACATCGAGCAAGCACAATGCCGTCCGGCGGCGGGGTTCCTCACCCAGTATATCGACCAGCATGTCCGCTGGCCGCGCGCACCGCACCGCAAGGACCGCCAGCGCCAACGCGCCGAAAGCGCCTATCTCGATGCCGACATGTTGCCCGATATACTGGCCGACGTTCTACGCATCCATCCGGTCGACAAGAAAATCTGATTTTTCAGGAACTAGCCGAGCGGGCGGGTGGCGATAACCATCGACTGCAATTCGGCAAGCGCACGTTCGATCCGTGCCATACGCTGATCAAGCTCTTCCAGTTTTTCCAAAACGGCCGACGCGTCACCGGCGGGTGCAGCAGACGCAGACAAGGGCGCGGGCGTTGCGATGCCCGCGCGCGTCACGACCTCGTCGGCTGGCGCTTTGAGCAGGCGGGCAAGCATCACCACATCATTGGGTGACATCTCGCGCTGGTCTTTCCACATCTCATCGACCGCCTCACGCGTGAGACGCAGGCTGGCCGCCACATCATCACGCGTGAGATCCAAGCCTGCGAGCTTTGCGTCAAACCAGTCCTGATCGAAAAAAAGCGCCATACTATTTGCCTGTAATTCCGGCTTCGCGTTTCTGAAGGAAACGTCCGACGCCCTCGTGGCGGTTTCCGGTCTGACCCACTCAGCCGAAATTGCCAAGCGCGTTGGCGCCGGCATCGCCGAGCTTCGAGCCGCCGTCGCAATCAATGATCGAGCCCGTCACATATTTTGCGTGATCGGTCGAGAGGAACATCGCCATATCGGCAATGTCGGTTTTGGTGCCGTAATCCCTGAGCGCGATACGCGCCTTGACGGCGGCTTCCGCTTCCGGCGTTCCGGCAAGACGCAACATGCCTTCGGTATCGGCAATCGGTCCCGGCGAAATCGCATTGACGCGGACGCCAGCCGGACCCCATTCCATCGCGAGGCATTTCGTCAGCATGTTAATGCCGGCCTTGGCCGCACAAACATGGGACTGGAACATGGACGGATTGACGCCCTGCGGCGCCGTGATGGAAATAAGCGAGGCACCCGGACGGTTGAGATATTGAAAGCAGGCACGCAGCACATGGAACGTGCCGATGAGGTCAATATCCACGACCGTCTTGAAACCGTTGGACGACATGCCGAGCGCAGGCGCGACGAAATTGCCTGCCGCACCCGAAATCACAATGTCGATCTTGCCATAAGCATCATGCGTCGCTTTGAGCGCTGCATCGACCGCTTCGAAGCTGCGCACGTCAGCCGCAATGCCCATCGCGGGAAAGCCCTCATCCGTGATGGTCTTTGCCGCCGCCGCGATCTTTTCGGCGCTGCGGCTGATGATGGCAACTTTGGCACCGGCCCGCGCGAAATGAAGCGCTATCCCCAAATTGATACCGCTCGACGCACCGGCCACGAAGGCCACTTTGCCCGCAAGCGGCTTGTCGATAAACGCTTTCTGCATGGGTCTCTCCCTTGATGTTTGTCACCCGTTTAGACGGGAAATCTTGTGTTGCAGGCATCAAGCCCATAAAAATCACGCTTCGCAAGTCCGCAAGTGAAGGTTCGCGATGTGCGATTTGGCCTTGTGAGCAACGCGGATTAGACTGCCGCAAGGTCACGAATGCTTTATGAGATGTCGGGCGGCTCAAGGATCGAGGCTGCCCAAGAGCAGAGGCTGCAATGGGAGAAATCGAGATCATGGCAGTCCTGAAAGCTCTGGGCGCTATCACTGCGGCAATTATCCTGATCGGACTGATGAGCTACTGGGCAGCAGGTCGCGCCCGGCCCGCCATTGACGCGGCGGCCCGCGCGGCGCTCGTCAAAGAAAACCTCGCTTTCAAATTCATCGACCTGCCCGACGGCACGGTGCATTACCGCCTTGAAGGCCCTGCCGACGGCCCGCTCGTCGTGCTCGTCCACGGCTTCTCCACGCCCTCCTTTGTCTGGACCGATTATTTCGATCCGCTGACACGCGCGGGCTACCGCGTGCTTGCCTACGACAATTACGGACGCGGCTTTTCCGACCGCCCCGACGGCCCCTATAACGCCGACATGATGGACCGCGAACTTGTGAATCTCCTCGATGCGCTGGCACCGCACAGGCCGGTCGATCTTGTCGGCTATTCGATGGGCGGCAATATCGCAACGATCTTTGCCGCGCGTCATCCCGCAACTGTGCGCTCACTGACACTCATCGCCCCTTCGGGCCTCGGCACCGCTTCAAGCCGCAACATTGATCTCCTGAAGCGTCCGCTGATCGGCGACTGGATCGTGCGCCTTTTCGGCCTCAAGATTTTTCACGATGCGGCGGCCGAAGAATCCAAAGCCGCGCCGAACCCTGCCCGTTTCCTCGCCGATTTCGATCGCCAGATGGACTACCGAGGCTTCGGCGAAGCGCTGCTCTCGACACTGCGCCACTATCCGCTCGACACAAGCGAGGCCGCTTACCGCGAGGCGGGACAGCATACCCGCCCCGTCATGCTGATCTGGGGCGAGGCGGACACAACCGTTCCTTTCATCCACGCCAAAAAGCTGATGGAACTGATGCCCAATGCCAAGCTCTATTCCTATGACAAGTTCGGCCATTCCATCGCTTTTGCGCAAAGCAGCACGGTCATTCGTCGCCTGATCGACTTTCTCGCCGCACACGCGCAAGCCATGGAAGGCGCAGAAGCGCCTGCGATGCGGATCGAAACGCGCGCGCCCATTCCTGCCAAATAGCGAGCCTGCGAAGTAGTGACCCCTCTCCGTTTGCGCTAGACTGCGCGCCCATGTCCGTCATGCATCAAGAACCTCTTTGCTGGATCGAACCGCATCAGCTTTTTGCTGCCTTTGCGCCGGAGCCTTTTGCGCTTTTTCTCGACAGCGCCACGGCGGGACCCGCCAACGATCCGACCCTGCACGGGCGCTGGAGCTTCATTGCGCTTGATCCGTTTGAAACGCTGACGGAGGCAAGCGACCCCTTCGCAACCTTGCGCGACAGGATTGCGCAATATGCAACACATAAAACCGCACCCGATCTGCCGCCCTTCACCGGCGGGGCTGCCGGATTTCTCGGCTATGATCTTGGGCGTCATCTGGAAACATTGCCGCCGGCCATAGCGCCTTTCGCGATTGATGATCAGCAGTTGCCGCAACTGGCACTGGGCTTTTACGATCTCGTCATCGCCTTCGATATGGTGATGCGCCGCGCTGTGCTGTTCTCAAGCGGTCTGCCCGAACGGGACCCCGCCGCAAGGGAGGCACGCGCAAAGCAGCGCGCTGCTGCGCTCGTCGCGCGGATCAATGCTTTGAACGTCGCCACATGCTCCGTGAAGCCCGCAACACCGCGCAGCGTCGGTGCAAATTTCACGCGCGCGGCCTATGAACGCGCCGCTGCGCGCATCATTGCCTATATCCGCGCCGGCGATATTTTTCAGGCCAATCTCACGCAGCGTTTCGAGACGACGCTCCATGAGGATGAAACGCCTTATGATCTCTATCTGCACCTGCGCGACATTAGCCCCGCGCCCTTTTCCGCTTTTTTCAATTTCGGTGAAGGCGCACTGATTTCATCCTCGCCCGAACGCTTCCTTGTCTGTCGCGACGGCAAGGTCGAAACCAAACCGATCAAGGGCACGAGACCGCGCGGGCAAGTGCCGGAGGAAGACCAGCGCCTTGGCGCCGACCTTCTGGCTTCGGAAAAAGACCGCGCTGAGAACGTGATGATCGTCGATCTTCTGCGCAACGATCTCAGCCGCAGTTGCGCGGACCACAGCGTCATTGTCGAGAAACTCTGTGCGCTGGAGGGCTTTGCCAATGTGCATCATCTTGTTTCAACCATAAACGGACATTTGCGCGACGACACGACACCGCTTGATCTTTTTATGCGCGCCTTTCCCGGCGGCTCGATTACCGGCGCCCCGAAACTGCGCGCCATGGAAATCATCGCCGGGCTTGAGCCGACAACGCGCGGACCCTATTGCGGCAGCATCGGCTATTTCGGCTTTGACGGCGCGATGGATACGTCCATCGCCATACGCACGATGATCGTGAAAGATAGACGCATCACGTTTCAGGCAGGCGGCGGCATTGTCGCCGACAGCGATCCAGCGGCGGAATATGAAGAGAGCCTGACCAAAGCCCGCGCGATGTTCGCGGCACTCGGAGGCACGCTCGCGCCATGATCCTCCTCATCGACAATTATGACAGCTTCGTCCACAACCTTGCGCGCTACGTGGGCGAGATCGGACAGGCCCGCGAGGTGATCCGCAATGATGCAATGAGCGTCGATGAAATCGTCGCGCGCACACCTGACGCGATCATCCTGTCACCCGGTCCCTGCGGTCCCGAAGAAGCCGGTGTCTCTGTCGAACTTGTCCGCGCTGCTGCAGATGCAAAAATACCGCTTCTCGGTGTCTGTCTCGGTCACCAGTGCATCGCGGCGGCCTTCGCAGACATGATCGTGCGGAGCCCGCCCGTGCATGGCAAAGCGTCAGCTATCCATCATCACGATCATCCCCTGTTTGACGGCATACCCTCGCCCTTCATGGCTGCACGCTATCACTCGCTCGCTGTGGAGCTTCGCAGCTCGTCGCCACTATTGCCCATAGCGCATACGGACGACAAAACATTGATGGCGCTGGCGCATCGCGACCTCCCCATCATCGGTGTGCAGTTCCATCCGGAAAGTGTTCTGACCGAACACGGTCATCGCCTGCTGCGCAATTTTTTGAAAATGACGGACGCGGGCGCTAAGGTGGCGCCATGAAACTCTGGCTCAATGGTCATGTGGTCGACGAAAACGAAGCGCGCATTGATCCGCGTGATCGTGGTTTTCTGCTCGGCGACGGTTTGTTCGAGACGATGCTCGCCCGCAAAGGCCGCATTGCTTTTCTCGATGCGCATATTGTACGGCTGGCGGCTGGCGGCAACATACTCGGCATTCCGTTGCCCTTCTCTCCGCAGCATATGGGCGTTGCCTGCGCCATTCTGCTGGAAGCAAACGGACTAACCGACGAGCCGCGCGTGGCGATGCGCCTGACGCTCACACGCGGACCCGGCCCGAGAGGACTTTTGCCGCCGGAAAACCCCACGCCGACCCTGATGATCAGTGCGGCCCTGAGCCCGACACCCGCGCAATCACAAACGGCGATGCTCACGACGCCGCGCCGCAATGCGCTCTCGCCTGTCTCGCGGCTGAAAGCCCTGCCCTATCTCGACAATCTTCTCGCCCGCGAGGAAGCCCACGCGCGGGGTGCCGACGATGCGCTGATGCTCGACACATCGGGCCATCTCGCCTGTTCCAGCGTCGGCAATGTTTTTTTGTGGGAGGGGACACGCCTTGTGACGCCGGCCGAGGAATGCGGGATCCTGCCCGGCATCACACGCGCCTGCGTCATGGCGCTGGCGACCGAACACGGCATCGAATGCACGCAGGAGTTCATCGACGAGGAGCGTCTACATACCTGCGATGGCGCGTTCCTCACCAACAGTCTTGTCGGTCTGATGCCGCTCACCCGCATCGACGGACGCGAACTGGGTGCGCAGCGCCAGACCGCACGGTTGCAGGCCGCTTATGATCTTCTGGTGGAAGCCGACGAAGGCGACCTCGTCTGAGCCGGATTATTCCGTCACGGAGAAGTCGCGGCGTGCCGACGTGATCGTCACCGTGAAACCTGCAATCACATCCAGCAGATTGACGAGCACGATGATGAAAAACGCAGACGTGCCGAATTGCGGCAGGACGATGAACTGGACAAGGGCCACAAGCAGCACCAGCATCGACAAGGCATGATTGATGATGGTCGACGCGCCGGTCTTGGTCGCGTTGATCAGCTCAAGAAACAGAAGCACGAGGGCAGAGGCAACAAACAGATCGCCGAGCTTCACAGTCCAGACGGCTCCCGACACGAGCGACAGCGAAAGCACTTCACTGTCCATAGTAAAGCCGGTCAGATAGATGATGATGTTGTAGGCGATGACAACCAGCGCCAAGAGCGGAAGCGAACCAAACATTTTCAATTCCCCGTATGAGCAAGCGAATGTTGCTCCCCAAAAGCCCATCTACGTTTCAAACTAGCACAAAATACCGTCCACGTCGTAACCTTGGCACCGAGCCTGTGACGGAACTGTGGCAAATCCGCCGTAAACCCGCAAAAATCAGAACTGCACAATAAGAACAAAAGCGGAAAGAAAAATGACAGAAGCGGCTCCCCACTTTTCCCAATCCTATGCCGAAGCCCGCGAACGCTTTCTCGCCGCCGCCACGGCAGCGGGCGCGCGCATGGCCGAATACCGCCACCCGCTGGCGGGGCCGGACGGGGGGCCGATCGCCACCGACGTCGCCCGCATCGGACCGGAGGGGGCCAAAACCGTTCTCGGGATCGGCGCGGGCACGCATGGCGTCGAGGGCTATTGCGGGTCGGGCATTATGACAGCCCTGCTTTCATCAGGCTTTGCGGACGCGCTGCCCAAGGACGTGGCGCTTGTTTTCATTCATGGCATCAACCCTTGGGGCTTTGCCCATGGGCGACGTGTCAACGAAGACAATGTGGATTTGAACCGCAACTTTCTCGACCACGCCAAGCCCCATCCGGTGAACGCGGGCTATGAGGATATTTACGATGCGCTGAACCCATCAGACCTGTCGGAAAACGCGCTCAATCTGGGCCGCGCCAAAATGAAGGCCTATGCCCAGGCGCATGGAGCGGCCGCTTTGCAGCACGCGCTGTCGGGCGGGCAATATGCCCATCCCGAGGGCGTGCAGTTCGGCGGCACGAAGGAAGTCTGGTCCAACACGACATTGCGCAAGATCATCAGGGATGAAATGGGCGGGGCCACCCGCATCACCTATATCGACATCCATTCAGGATTGGGTCCGCGCGGCCATGGCGAGGTGGTTTCGACAGCGCGGCCCGACAGCGACACATTCAAACGGCTGCATGGCTGGTGGGGCGATATTGTTCATTCGACGCAGGCCGAAGATTCCGTCTCGTCCAACGTGCCAGGGTCGATCACGGAAGTCTTTGAAGCCGAACTCAAGGGCCGCCAAGTGACGCCATGCGGGCTTGAGTTCGGCACCGTGGCGATGAACCTTGTCGCGGCAGCACTCGTCGCCGACAACTGGCTCTACCGCCATGGCGGGCCGGCAAATCCGGCGGCACCCACCATCAAAAAACAAATCCGCGATGCGTTCTATGTCGATGCGGATGACTGGAAAGAAGACGTGACACGCCAGACGCGCGACATGGCGACCTGTGTCCTCAATTCGTTTTAGGCAAACAAAAACGCCGGTCTCTTGTGGGAAACCGGCGTTTCAAATGGCGCGTTACCGCGACAAAACTCAAATGTCGCCTTTGGGCTTCAGGATCTGACGACCGCGATACATGCCGCTTTTCAGATCGACATGATGGGGACGGTGCAGCTCACCTGAATCGGGATTTTCGACATAGGTGGGGTTCTTCAGCGCGTCGGCCGAACGGCGCATCCCGCGCTTGGAGGGGGAGGTCTTCCTTTTAGGAACGGCCATAGCTGAAAGCTCCGGTCTGGCACCCTTGAAAACCGCGCGAAAGCAGCCAAAACAAAGGGTGAAAAAACATGGTGTACCGCTCCCCGATAAAGGAGAGCGGCGTCTGGCGGGCCTTATACAAGCAAAGCGGAGGAAAAGTCCACCGGCTTTAGCGGGCCGCGACCACAAGGCAGAGGACGGACGCGATTCCGGCCTTGGAACAGGCGGATTTGGCCGCTTTTTCGCTCGCAAAATTGCCCATGCGAACCTTATGGAAGGTCGCATCACCGGCAACCGAAACCGTCTCGATCCGTAATTTATTCGACCGCTCAAGCGACGGATCGAGAAGGGCGACATCGAGATAGCGGCGCGTGGCCTGGTCGATATTGCCGTAGGAGCCGAGCGGCACATAATAGCCGCCCGAAGGGGCCGCAGGTCGGCTCACCGGCACGACGGACACGCGCGAAACAGTGCCCGTTTCAAGCCGGTCATTGCTGACAATGCGCGTCACGGGTTCGCGCTGGGCTGCACGCACAAGCTCGGTCATGCCGAGTTGATCATAGGAATCCGCATGGCCGTCGCGTCGCGCCACGAAAAGCGCCACACAACCCGCGATCAGAAAAAGCCAGAAAAATTCGCGGCGTCTTGATCTCTGCATCTTAGTCCCCTGAAACCATCACCCACATATCTGGGTTAGGGGGAATCATGCGCCAAGATGGTTAACGCCGAATAAAAAGAGACCCAAAACGGGGCGTTTTTACGATCGAGAAATGGCCGTGGCAGCATCGACATAGGGAACGCCGATGGCATCCGCCACCGCTTCATACGTGATATGGCCCCTATGAACGTTCAGCCCCGCAAGCAGAAACGGATTGTCCGCGAGCGCTTTTTTATAGCCCTTGTCGGCAAGCGCGAGGGTAAACGGCAGCGTCGCATTGTTGAGCGCGAAGGTGGAGGTCCGCGCCACAGCACCCGGCATATTGGCAACGCAGTAATGCACCACGTCATGCTTGATATAAGTCGGATCGGCATGTGTCGTCGCGTGCGAGGTCGCAAAGCAGCCGCCCTGATCAATGGCAATGTCGACAAGGACCGAGCCTTTCTTCATCGCCTGCACCATTTTTTCCGACACAAGTTTCGGCGCGGCAGCGCCCGGCACCAGCACCGCACCGATCACGAGATCAGCGCCCAGCACATATTCTTCAATCGCATCAACGGTCGAATAAATCGTATTGAGCTTCGGCCCGAATTGCAGATCGAGGTCGTAAAGCGTGTGCAGATTGATGTCGATGACAGTGACATGCGCTTCGAGCCCCATCGCCATACGCGCGGCATTCATGCCCGAGACGCCGCCGCCAAGGATCACAACCTTGGCAGCCGGCACGCCCGGCACACCGCCAAGCAACATGCCGCACCCGCCTTGCGCGATTTCCAGTGAATGCGCACCGGCCTGAATGGACATGCGGCCCGCGACTTCCGACATCGGCGCGAGAAGCGGCAATCCACCGCGCAGGTCTGAAACGGTTTCATAGGCAATGGCCACCGCGCCCGACTGCATCAGCCCGCGCGCCTGATCGGGGTCGGGCGCGAGATGCAGATAGGTGAAGAGAATCTGCCCTTCGCGCAGCATCTTCCATTCGGCGGGCTGGGGCTCTTTCACTTTGACGATCATATCGGCACTGGCAAAAATCTCTGCCGCCGACTCCACCAGCACCGCACCGGCATTGGCGTAATGTTTGTCGAAAAGGCCGATGCCGAAACCGGCATTCTTTTGCACCATGACCTGATGACCGTGATGCACCGCCTCGCGCACGGCGGACGGCGTCATGCCGACGCGATATTCATGGACCTTGATTTCCTTGGGAACACCGATACGCATGGGGGAAGTCCTTTGCAAAATGATAGTCTACGCCTGAGAATCTAGACCCCACCCGTGACGCTTCCAATCGGGACGGCATTTAAATCGACGCGGTGTGTTTAATATATTCATCGTTTAAATGATTGTTTTTGCTGGTATATAAGAAAAAAAGAGTGATGAAAGGGAAGGCATGTCGCTTATTTTTAACGCAAAGCTACGCGAGAGCATCGCGGCAAAGCTCGAAAATTTCACGCATTGGAGCCCGCCGCAAGCGACACTGAAACAAGCCGCCGTCACCATCACGATCGTGCCGCATGAGGGGGAAGCGGGGTTTCTTCTCACGCGCCGCGCTCCCCGCCTCAACGCCCATGCCGGACAATGGGCCCTGCCCGGCGGACGGATTGATGACGGCGAGACAATTACACAAGCCGCTTTGCGCGAACTCAGAGAAGAAATAAGCCTTGCGGCACAAGCATCCGATGTGTTGGGTCTGCTTGATCCCTATCCGACAAGATCAGGCTATTGCATCACGCCGGTGATCGTCTGGCAGGAGACGCTCGACGGCATGGTGCCCAATCCCGGCGAGGTCGCGTCCATCCATAGTTTTCCGCTGAGTGTGCTCGACCGCGAGGACTCGCCTATTTTTCTCACCATTCCCGAAAGCGAAAAGCCGGTGATCCGGCTTCGACTCACGGACGATGCGCATGTCCATGCGCCGACAGCGGCGCTGCTTTACCAGTTTGCGGAACTGGTTTTACGGGGACGGGAAACAAGGGTGCACGAGCTGGAACAGCCGGTCTGGGCGTGGAAGTAAAAGGCTCATAATAGGAGGGATAAAACCGACGATCAGTCCGGACATACCGGCATGTCACGCAAGAAACCAAGCCTTTATATGTCGAGGTCGTCGGTTACTTCGTCGAAGCTTAAAACGCGCCGCCCGAAACCAGCCCCCGCCCGTTACCGACGTTTTGATCCCGCCGCAATTCCCAGCGGGAATGGCCATAAATAATCCCCGCATTGACGATGGGCTCAATCAGCGCCACGCCGAGCGCCACCACCCACTGGCCGGTGAGGATAAAAGCGAGACCCGTTCCGACAACAAAATGAACGGCCGAAAAGCCGAGGGCTTTTTTCAGGGCATAGGTTTTCGTCTGCTTGTCATTGCTCATGTCATCGCCCATGCCAACGCTCATGTCGGGCCTCCCGCTTCATATTTGCGAATGATTATTATTTAGAGGTCGGGCGGGAAGATGTCAAGGGGTGAGCAAGGAGAGGAGGAGAACGGTATTTTATGTCTGTATACGGATGAAAAAGCAGATCATCATGGCGAGGAGCACCGCAACGAAAACGAAGACCCTCCTCAAAACAACCCGACAGCAGAGATAGGATTGCCCGATGGTTGCCCGTATTTTGATCAACTTGCCCGCAGATTTGCGCCTTCCTGTAGCAGGGCTCGCGAAAATGCGGTCCGGTTTCAAAAGAAGGGGCCCCATTTTCAAACCACGCTTTCCCGCCCTTGCCTAAACACCAAAAGCGATGAACACTGAATAGAACTGCACTGTAATATATGCGTTTTACCTAGAACCGGTAACACGCCTTCAGGAGACGACGGTGAGCATGGCCCAACAGGAACAAGCAATGTCAGCCTATTCGGCGACCCCTTCTGCAACTGCGGCGCCGATCATCGAAATCAAAAACGTCTCGAAAATATATCAAGGCGGCGTCAAGGCGGTCGATGACGCCAACATCACCGTCAAACGCGGCGAGTTTTTTGCCCTGCTCGGACCATCGGGCTGCGGCAAGACCACGCTCCTGCGTATGCTCGCGGGTTTTGAAACGCCGACGTCTGGCGAAGTCATCATCGACGGGCACAATATGGCGACCGTCGAGCCCAACCGCCGTCCCGTCAACATGGTGTTCCAGTCCTATGCTGTCTTTCCGCATATGTCGGTCGAAAAAAATGTCGCCTATGGACTGCGCATGGACGGGCGGCCTGCGTCGGAAATCAAAAAGCGGACGGCGGAAGCACTGGAACTTGTGAAACTCGGCGGCTTCGGCAAACGGATGCCGCATGAAATGTCGGGCGGTCAGCGCCAGCGCGTGGCACTGGCCCGCGCCCTCGTCAAACGCCCCTCTGTGCTGCTGCTCGACGAACCGCTGTCGGCGCTTGACGCCAAACTGCGTGAAGCGATGCAGCTTGAACTCGTGCGCCTGCAACAGACGGTCGGCATTACCTTTGTCATCGTCACGCATGACCAGACCGAAGCCCTGTCGATGGCGAACCGCATTGCCGTGATGAATGCCGGCACAGTGCGCCAGATCGCAGCACCGGCCCAGCTTTATGAAAATCCGGCAAGCCGCTTCGTGGCCGACTTTATCGGCCGTATCAATCTGATGGATGCGAAATCGCAACGCGTCGGCGACAACCGCGTGAAAGTGACCGTGCCGAATTTCGGCGATGTGGAACTCACCGGCGATGCGGTGGGCGACGTCGCGCTCGCGGTGCGGCCCGAAAAGATTTTCGTGGCCGAAAGCCAGCCCACAGACCCCGACGTCATCGCGCTGCGCGGCAAGGTGGGCGAAGTCGCCTATTACGGCTCCTACAGCCACGTCTACTTCGACATCGGCGTGGGCGCACCGATCCTCGCCGACATCGGCAACGTGTCGCGCGACATCGAGGAGTTCACCTTCAAGCGCGGCGAGGACTACTGGATTTACTGGCGCAAGGGCGACACGCTGGTGCTGGGGGCGTAAGGACGCGTGGGACTCGGTGCCTCTGTCAACGGACAGAGCACATAGCATCAGGCTTCGGGGCGATAGGCTTCGGGGCGATAGGCTTTGGCGCGATAGGCTTTAAGAAAAACGTCGACCGCGTGATCGACAATATAACCGATGCGCTGGGGCGTTGCCGTCTCGATCACCGACATGCGGCGCTTGAGAACCAGATCAGCAAAGCAGAGACCCATGAACTGATCGGCGGCGAGCAGCGGCTGGTCCACATCAAGCTCGCCCGTCTCAACACGGGCGTGCAAAAATTCGGCAAGCCGCGCAAGACCGCGTTTCGGTCCTGCCTCGAAAAACGCACGACCGAGTTCGGGAAATTTCGCTGCTTCGCCAATGACGAGGCGCTCGATCGAATGGGCGCGGTCACCGATCTTGAAATGGACGAAATCGCGGCCGAACTGGCGCAGTAAAACATCCACCGGACCCGGCGCTTTCAGCCCTTCATAAAGCGTATCGGTCTGGGCGCGGCACTGAAACGCGATCAATTCTGAAAAAAGCGCTTCCTTATTGGTGAAATAGACATAGAGCGTACCCTTGGAGACAGCCGCAGCGCGGGCGATTGTCGACATGGAGGCCCCTTCATAGCCCTCGGCCAGAAAAACGCGCTCGGCACCCTCCAGAATCTGGAGGCGCTTGGCAGGATCTTCGCCCGCTGCCCTACCGACAGAAACGGCCGTTTTCGCCATCTGGTTCACCCGACTATTCACAAAAAATGACCGTTCGGTTCTCAAAAATACCGCTTGAATATAAGAAAAAACGGCTCATATTTCAAGCGCATTGACCGATTGGTTCGATTGACCAGCAGTCATGGGTTTGAGCAAGCGGGCGCGATCATGGAAAAACGTCAGAGATTATTTGCAGCCATCGGCGGGGTCTTCCTTGTGGCGGGGCTTATCTATGCCGTGCTCTGGTACACGCATTACCGCTACATCCAGACAACCGACAATGCCTATATCACCAGCGATATTTCCGTGATCAGCCCGCATGTGACGGGCTATCTGGCTTCCGTCAATATCACCGAAAACGCCTATGTCCATACAGGCGATATTCTCGCGATCATCGCACCACGCGATTTTGAAATCGCATTGGCCCAAGCCGATGCCAAGGTCGGCGCACAGAAGGCGGCGATTGCGACAACGGTCGAGCAGGTGGCAGCGGCCCAAGCGAATGCAGCAAGCGCGGAAGCCTCTATTGCCTCGGCCGAGGCGCAGGCACGTCGCGCGCGGCAAGACTACACGCGCTACCAGAAGCTCGCGAAGGAAAATTTTGCCAGCACGCAAAAGCTGGAATCTGCCCGCGCGGAAATGCAATCAGCGGATGCGGCGCTCAAAAGCGCGAAAGCCAATTTCAATTCGGCCACCGCACAGGTCGCCGTGCTTAATGCGCAGAAGGTCGAGGCCGAAGCGCAATTGAAACAGGCCGACGCCAATCTCGATCAGGCCAAGCGCGATCTCGATTACACGGTCATTCGCGCACCCATCGACGGCGTGGTCGGCAACAAGCATATGGATGTGGGCCAACTGGTACAGCCCGGCGCACAACTCGCCTCCTTGGTCGCGCTGCCGCATGTCTATGTCGAAGCGAATTTCAAAGAGACACAGATCGGCAATATCCGTGTCGGCCAGAAAGCGACCATCGTGTCGGACGCTTTTCCCGATGACGAGATCGAAGGGACGGTGGAAAGTTTCTCGCCCGCATCCGGTCAGGTCTTCAGCCTGCTGCCTGCGGAAAATGCGACGGGAAATTTCACCAAAGTCGTGCAGCGTGTCCCTGTCCGTATCGCCGTGCCGGATGACAATGCGCTCAAGGGAAAACTCCGCCCCGGACTTTCTGTCTATGTCTCCGTCGATACACGCGGTGGCGACAAAGCGGAAGACGCGGCCTCAACGGGCGGGGTCTACAATACCGCCGCACCGACACCGAAGCTCGCCGTGAACTGAGGGGGCTCAGATGTCGACAATCGACACCCCCGCCCTGCCCGCCCAAGGCGAATTTTCACGCCGTCGCGTCATCGGCTTTGTCTTCATGGTCGTCGGCATGTTCATGGCGATCCTCGACATCCAGATCGTCGCAAGCTCACTTACCAAAATCCAGGCCGGATTATCGGCAAGCTCGGATGAAATCTCCTGGGTGCAGACATCCTATCTCATTGCCGAAGTGGTGATGATCCCGATGTCGGGCTGGCTCAGCCGCGTCATGTCCACGCGCTATCTCTATGTCGCATCATGTATCGGCTTCACCTTTATGAGCTTCATGTGCGCGACAGCGACCTCCATCGAGCAGATGATTGTCTATCGCGCCTTGCAGGGCTTTCTCGGCGGCGCGATGATCCCGACGGTTTTTGCTTCCGCCTACGGCAATGTTTTTCCCGTCGAGCGCCGCGCCACGATCTCGGTGATTATCGGTCTCGTCGTCACACTCGCACCGACCATCGGCCCGACGCTCGGCGGCTATCTCACCGATGCCTATTCATGGCACTGGCTGTTCCTCATCAATATCGTTCCCGGCATCATCGTCACATCCGCCGTCTGGCTCCTCATTGATCTGGACGAGCCGAACTGGTCACTGTTGCACGGCTTTGACGGTTGGGGCATCGCGCTGATGGCGACATTTCTCGGCACGCTCGAATATGTGCTGGAAGAAGGTCCGCGTAATGACTGGTTCGAAGACGGTCTCATCTGGTGGATGAGCGTTCTGTGCGTCGTCTCGGCCACGTTCTTCTTTGCCCGCGTGCTTACTTACGAAAATCCGATTGTCGATTTGCGTGCCTATAAGAACCGCAATTTCGCGGTGGGTTCTCTTCTCAGCGTCTTCCTCGGTGTCGGGCTGTACGGTCTCACCTATCTCTATCCCTTATTCCTTGCACAAGTGCGCGGTCTGACCGCAACGCAGATCGGCATAACACTAGCGATCACGGGTATATGTCAATTCATAACGGCGCCGATTGCCGGTGTGCTGTCGACGAAAGTGGACACGCGACTTCTCATCGCCTTCGGTTTCGGGATGCTGGCAGCGTCAAACCTGATCATGCTCGACATCACCTGGGAATGGGACTTCGGGAATTTCGTTTTCCCGCAGGTGATCCGCGGCATCGGCCTGATGTTCTGCATCGTGCCGATCAATTCGCTGGCACTCGGTACGCTGCCGCAAGCCCAACTGAAAAATGCGGCTGGTCTTTACAATCTGATGCGTAACCTCGGCGGTGCGCTGGGCCTTGCCGTGATCAACACAGTGCTGATCCACCGTCTCGACTTTCACAAAAGCCGCTTGCGTGAGGCGATCGAACCGGGCCGTCCGGTGGTTGACCAGATGATCCACGGGCTGGGCGCCCAGATATCCACAACGCTCGGGCCGGACGGGCAACTCGCCGCCGTGAAAGCGCTCTATGGATTGATGACACGCGAGGCGAGCGTCATGGCCTTTGCCGATTGCTTCTATGTGCTGGCGATCTGCTTCCTCGCCATGCTGCTGACGCTGCCCGTCGTCAACAAGCCGCAAGCGGCGGTAAGTTCCAAAGACGCGCACTAAAGATCAACTCAGATTTTGTGTTTTGCTTTCCCTCAAAGCCAAAGCACAAAAGAAAAGAGCGGCACCCCGAAAGGGTGCCGCTCTGATTTGAGCGTCGAGGAAGGGCTTGCTGCCCTCTCTTTTTGATTATCGAACCAGAGACGTAATTCGTTTCTTTGAACGTCTTAGAGACGTGCTTTCGTTTCTTTGAATATCTTAGAGACGTTCGATGATCGTGACGTTGGCCAGACCGCCGCCTTCGCACATGGTCTGGAGGCCATAGCGCTTGTTGCGGTTCTTGAGCGCATAGATGAGCGTCGTCATCAGCTTCGTGCCCGACGCGCCGAGCGGATGGCCGAGCGCAATCGCGCCGCCATTGACGTTGAGACGTTCGGGGTCTGCTCCGAGCTTCTGAAGCCAGGCAGTCGGAACCGAAGCAAAGGCTTCATTGACTTCGTAGAGGTCGATGTCGTCGATCTTCATGCCGGCTTTCTTCAAAGCCTTTTCTGTGCCGGGGATCGGCGCTTCCAGCATGATGACCGGATCGCCGCCCACCACTGTCATATGATGCACGCGGGCAAGCGGCTTGACGCCGAGCTGCTTCAGGCCTTTTTCGCTGACGACCATGACGCCGGATGCGCCGTCGCAGATCTGCGAGGACGAAGCCGCTGTGATCGCGCCGCCTTCGACGAGAAGCTTCACGGCTTTCATGGCTTCGAGATTGGCTTCAAAGCGGATGCCTTCGTCAACCGTGTGCAGTTCTTTGCTGCCGTCAGCGGTGATGACTTCGAGCGCCAGCACTTCGTCCTTGAAGGCACCGGACTGGGTGGCGGCAATCGCCTTGCGGTGGCTGTTATAGGCAAACTCGTCGAGGAAATCCTTGGAGAGACCATATTTTTTCGCGATCATTTCAGCACCGGCGAACTGGCTGAACTGAACGTCGGGATAGCGCTCTTCGATCTTCGGGCTCTTGTAGATACCGAAACCGTTTTTGAAGGGCAGCGCGATCGGCAGACCCATGGGCACACGCGTCATACTTTCGACACCGGCAGCGATGACAACGTCCATCGCGCCCGACATGACGGCCTGAGCGGCAAAGTGGAGCGCCTGCTGCGAGGAACCGCACTGGCGGTCAACAGATGTTGCGGGCACGCTTTCGGGGAGTTTCGAAGCAAGCACCACGTTGCGCGCGACGTTCGCACCCTGCTCACCGGCCTGACCGACGCAACCGACGATCACGTCTTCGATGAGGGCGGGATCAATGTCGGTGCGGTCGACAAGCGCGTCGAGCACTTTGCCGCCAAGGTCAGCGGGATGCCAGTCTTTGAGACGACCGCCCTTGCGGCCACCGGCGGTGCGAACGGCTGAGACGATATAGGCTTCGGCCATGAGGCTCTCCTGTCATTTGCGTCAGCTCGTCGCGGGAAGGTACGAGGCCGACGGGATCGGTTCGAAATTCGAATTGGCCGGTATCTTGAGCATGGGGCCGCACTTGTCCAGCCCCCAACAGGCCAAAATACGAAGCACATTCGGACAGTCGGTCTGACCTATATCGTGCGTGGAACCGGCAAAACCGGCTTCTCGCCAAGCGCTGTGCAAATTTGACGTAGGGTGAGCTTGGCACGCGCAATGAGACGAGGGAGCCGCGAGGCCGCCGCGCCGTTTCATTTTTCCATATCAACGGCTGGAAAAAATATAGGCTTTACGCGCCTTGAGCCTGTAGGACGCGCCCGTGGTGAGCGTCATGGGCGCATCGGATGTGCGCGGAATGTGGATTTCGATGGGGCTGGCAAAACCTGCGACATCGAACACGAGAGCAAGCTGACCGCCGAACGTGCGCGTGCCGAGGAGGAGCGCGGCGGCACCTTCGGACCCTTCGGGCAGCACATCAACATCGTGATTGCGGACATAGGCAATGGCAGGGCCTTTGCTCGCATCGCCGACGGGCACGAAATTGCCGCCGAGCGCAGGGCCGCGACCGTCATGGATCGTGGTATTGAGCTTGATCACATTGCCCAGAAATTCGCAGACAAAAGGCGTTGCCGGATGATCGTAAATATCGGCGGGCTTGCCGATCTGTTCGATCTGTCCGTCACGCATAATGACGACGCGGTCGGCCAGTTCGAGCGCCTCTTCCTGATCATGCGTCACGAAAATAGTTGTGAGACCGGTTTCATCATGAAGACCGCGCAACCAGTGGCGCAGCTCTTTGCGCACTTTGGCATCGAGCGCGCCGAAGGGCTCATCAAGCAACAATACGCGCGGCTCGATAGCGAGCGCACGGGCAAGCGCCACGCGCTGACGCTGGCCGCCGGAGAGCTGGCTGGGAAAACGCGCGCCGAGATCGTCAAGCTGAACGAGCTTGAGAAGATGCTGCACACGCGCCGCGATCTCTGGTTTTTTCGGGCGCAGACGGCGCGGGCGGACGCGCAGGCCAAAGGCGATATTGTCGAAGACCGTCATATGACGGAACAAAGCATATTGCTGGAAGACGAAACCGACGCGGCGTTCGCGAAGCGAGAGACGGTTGGCCTCCTCACCCTGAAAGAGAATACGTCCGTGATCGGGCATCGAGAGCCCGGCAATGGCCCGCAGCAACGTCGTCTTGCCCGAACCCGACGGTCCGAGCAAAGCCAGAAGCTCGCCGGGCTCGATCGCGAGCGAGACCCCGTTCAGCGCCGGAAATTTGCCGAACGTCTGACGGATGCCTTCGACTTCGATCCCGACGGGCGTGAAGGGCATCGGGCTCTTGTCATTCGAAGCTTCAGTGGGAACCGAGTTTGCCATTACGTGCATCGCGCCATTCGAGGAGGGATTTAAGGACAAGGGTGACAAGGGCAAGGAGCGCGAGGAGTGAAGCGACGGCGAATGCTGCGACGAAGTTGTATTCATTGTAAAGGATTTCCACGTGAAGGGGCATTGTGTTGGTAAGGCCCCGAATGTGACCTGATACGACAGAGACGGCGCCGAACTCGCCCATGGCGCGCGCATTGCAGAGAAGAACGCCGTAGAAAAGCGCCCATTTGATATTGGGAAGCGTGACGGACAGGAACGTGCGGAAGCCCGAGGCACCGAGCGACAGGGCCGCCTCTTCCTCGTCATTGCCCTGTGCCTGCATCAGCGGAATGAGTTGGCGCGCCACAAAGGGAAAGGTGACGAAGATGGTGGCAAGCACAATGCCCGGCACCGCGAAGATGATCTGCAATTTATGCGTGATGAGGAACTGACCGAAGAGACCGTTGGCCCCGTAGAGCAGCACGAAGACAAGACCGGAAATGACCGGTGAGACGGAGAAAGGAATGTCGATCAGCGTGATGAGAAAATTGCGGCCCCGGAACTGATATTTGGCAATCGCCCACGAGGCGGCAAGACCAAAGACGAGATTGGCGGGGACCGCGATGGCGCTCACAAGAAATGTGAGTTTAATCGCGATGAGCGCATCGGGTTCGATCAACGCTGCGATGAAAGGTTCAAACCCGTGGCGCAGCGCTTCGACGAACACGACAATGAGCGGCAGGACGAGAAAAAACCCAAGCCATACAAATACGAAGCCGACAAGGCTGCGGCGCACGAGGGATGTCTCGCTGACAGGATTCTCTGACACTGACATGTTTGCAGCCCCCTTATGAGCCAAGGCCGGTGCGACGCCGGCCCCAGCTTTGCAACAGGTTGACGAAGAGGAGCACGGCAAAGGAGAGCGCCAGCATGATGACGGCAACAGCGGTCGCGCCCTCATAGTTGAACTCTTCGAGCTTGATGATGATGAGAAGCGGCGCGATCTCGGACTTGTAAGGAAGATTGCCCGCGATGAAAATGATCGAGCCGTATTCACCCACCGCGCGCGCAAAAGCGAGCGCGAAACCAGCGAGCAACGCAGGCAGCACCATCGGCAGGATGACCCGGAAAATCGTCTGGAAGCGCGTCGCACCCAATGTGGCGGCGGCCTCTTCAAGCGCCTTATCGACATCGCCAAGCACGGGCTGCACCTGCCGCACAACAAAAGGAAGCCCGATGAACATACAGGCGATGACCACGCCCAGAGGCGTGTAGGCGACTTTGATACCCAGATCGGCCAGCGGCACACCGAGCCAGCCGTTCGGGGCGTAAAGGGCGGCAAGCGCCAGACCCGAGACGGCGGTCGGCAGCGCGAAGGGAAGGTCGATCAACCCGTCAACGAGACGGCGACCCGGAAAATTATAGCGCACCAGAACCCATGCGATCAGGAGACCGGCAAAGGCATTGATCACCGCGCCGATAAGGGCCGCGCCGAAGGACAGTTTCAATGCAGAGAGGACGCGTGCGTCTTCGAGCATTTGGGCAAAGCCGCCGATACCGATACCGGCGGCACGCAGCACGAGGGCGGCGAGCGGGATCAGCACGATGAAGGACAACCACGAGACCGTAATGCCCATGGTGAGCCCGAACCCCGGAATGACCGAAGGGGCACGAGCAAGCAGTCGGAATGGCGAAAGAGCAGCGGCCATTAGGTCCTCAGTATAAAGATCAATACGGATATGAGGCTTTCCAGAAAAAGTCCCCCGACCCGACGCTCCCTCAAGCGGGGAGAAAAATCAATTTCACATGAATACATGCGAAAATCAGAAGAGAGGCGGTGCTGTTGTGACACCGTCTCTCTCTTGTTCCATATATACAATCTAGCCTGAATTACCAACTGACCGAAAGTTCAGTGAGTATGGCATCGCCTTTGTTGACCGGCGAGCCTGCAACCGGCGGGGCAACAACACTGTCCTTGGCGTCATAGGTCACGTAATTCGCCAGGAAACGCAGATAATCATTGATGTACCAGTTGACACCGAAGGCATAATTATCCTGTTGCCCACCTTTAAACGCTCCATCTGTCAGATCAAGCGTGCTGTAACGGGCTGTGAGTTCCCAAGCGCCCCAGCCGCCATTGGATAGATCAAAGGCCTTCTTGGGTTTGATGCGCGAGAAGGCACCGGCCTTATAGGGATGGCTTTCTCCGGTCAGTGAATAGGCAGCTTCGACATAAGCGCCATCAAACGAGAGGTCCGGATTGACGCCGGTTCGGTTGACTTGCGTGAGCAGATATTCGCTCTGCACGAACACAGGGCCCAAGACGCCCGCAAGTTCAAACCCTTCGAACGCGTAATCGTCGATGCCTGTGATATTGCCGGTATCAACCAGACGGTTGCCGTCAATCGTGACTTCCGGTGTTGTGCGGAAGCGCACATTGTTGCGGCCACCGGCTGTACGCCAGTAACCCGACGCACCGAGATGGAGCACGGCATCAGGCTTGTTGACGGGTGCCCATGTCAGGCGCGCGGCGGGACCATAGCCTTCGTCCTTCGTCGTGTTGGTGGTGCCGCCCTGCGAGGCCAGGTTTTCGCCGAAGAGGCCTGCCGACGCCGTCCAGTTGATGTCTGTATAGCCGACAAGCGCGCCGATCTTGTAGTCACCGCCTGTCGTCGTGCGGTTCGTGAAGGCTTCGACCGCGAGCGGCGTGCCGATGAAGAGCGCATCGGTTGACGGGTTGACGCGCGCCAGCGTGTTCGGTGTTTTCTGCTGGCCGACAATGACCTTCCAGTTTTCGCCGAAACCGCCGTAAGCAATATAGGCATCCTTGACGTCAAGTTCGGATGCGACTGTCGGGCTGTCGTCACGCGAGGCTTTCGAGAAGTCGGCTTCGACGCGGTAGGCCCAGTCTTTGGCAATCGTACCGTCAACACCCAAACGCACACGCGGCAGATCGGTGCCGGCGTTCTGGTCAACGAGACCCTTATCCGTGTCGAAGGTGCCCGCATCAACGGCGATCTGGCCACGCAACTTGAATGTATAATCACCTGCCGATGTCTTGAACGTGGGCGAAGGTTTCAGTTCAGGCGTCTTGCGGATTTCTGCGATTTCGGTACGCAGCGCATCAATCGTTGCTTCGAGATCGTCAACGCGCTGCTTCAGCGCGTCGTCATCGGCAAAAGCCGGTGTGGCGAAGGCCGCCGCGCCAAGCGTGAGTGCCAAAACACTGACGCTGGTGAAGCGGGAGAATGAGAGACGTTTTGTCGGTTTGGACGCATTTATATTGGACATAGGACAGCCCCCTTCATTGGGTTGTGGGTTGCACAACCGAAGTTCGAAATTGGAAAAATGTTGCCTAGAAGATTTTGCGAGAGTGGCGGATGCCGCGGGGAGGAACAGTCGCGGCACCCGCTCTCATCGACGATTACGGCTTGTAGATCTGGTCAAACACGCCGTTATCGGAGAAGTATTTTTTCTGTGCTTCACGCCAGCCGCCGAACTTCTCGTCAATCGTGACGAGTTTCAGATCTGGGAAACGCTCAAGGTCTTTCGGATCGGCAGCGGCTTTGTCACGGGGGCGGTAGTAATTCGCCGCGATGATCTTCTGGGCTGCCGGTGTGTAGAGATATTGCAGATAGGCTTCGGCGACTTTGCGTGTGCCGTTGGTATCTGCATTTGCATCAACCACAGCAACAGGCGGCTCGGTGAGGATCGAAAGCGAGGGATAGACGATGTCAAACTCGCCGGGAAACTGCTTCTGGATCAGATAGCTTTCGTTTTCCCAGGAGATGAGCACGTCACCAAGACCACGCTGGGCGAAGGTTGTGGTCGAACCGCGGGCACCTGTGTCGAGCACCGGCACGTTCTTGTAGAGAGCCGCGAGAAATTCACGCGACTTGGCTTCGTCATTGCCGTCATGGGCGTCGGCATAAGCGAGAGCAGCAAGGAAGTTCCAGCGCGCACCGCCCGAAGTCTTGGGATTGGGGGTGATAACCGAAATGCCGGGCTTCACAAGGTCGGACCAGTCTTTGATGCCTTTGGGATTGCCCTTGCGCACGACGAAATTGATGGTCGATGTATAGGGCGACGAATTGTCGGCCAGCCGCTTCTGCCACGAGATCGGCAGCTTGCCAGTGAGGGCGGCGATCTGGTCAATATCGGCTGCTAGCGCCAGCGTCACCACATCAGCGCCAAGACCGTCAACAACAGCACGCGCCTGCTTGCCGGAACCGCCATGGCTCTGACGGATCGTCACCGTCTCACCGGTCTTGGCCTTGTAGTCAGCGGCGAAGGCCGTGTTGACCGCTTCGTAAAGTTCGCGCGTCGGATCGTAGGAGACGTTCAGGAGCGTCGTATCGGCACGGACTTCAAAGGCCGAGCCCAAAAGCAATGCAAGACCGGCAATCAGCAACAGGCTGCGCTTGGTGAGGGAGGAAAGCGAAGGCCGGGAGGCCTGAGAAAGATGGGTCGTCATGGTTGTCTTCCTATTTTCACTTAATCTATCGGTTTGATAGATAATTAGACGTTTGAGGCCGGACAGCCTTTGCCCGATATATTGCCTTCAATTCGGAACTCAGATCATTGCACCATTTCGCGAGGAGACTCGGCTTATTTCATCTTAATTCCTATCGAGTTGATATGGTATTGGCAGCATAATCGGGGTGTCAACGCCTAATTCACGTCGGTCAAAGATAAATTAATTTCAATACGTTTTTAATATGTAATTATGAATTGTGCAGAAACAGGCGGTTTCCTGCCGGTTTTACACCCTCGTCACATTCAGGATACAAAACGCACGCGACCTTATTTGCAGTTTAAATATGTTAATTAAGTAAAATTACGAAAATACGTGCGCAAATAGCCACAGGTGTAAAACCGGTCAATCAGGGTCAATACGGTGCCCGGCTTTCTAGCCAATAAGAGTTTGGGCCTCTTCAGGCACGACATGATTTTCGATATGACCGAGCTTGTCGATCTCGATGCGGACCTTGTCGCCCGTCTTCAGAAAGACCGGCGGCTTCTGCGCCATGCCGACGCCGGACGGTGTGCCGGAGAAGATGACGTCGCCGACATCAAGCGTGAAGGCCTGAGTAAGATGCGCGATCTGGTCATAGACGTTGAAAATCAGATGTCTGGTATTGGAGGTCTGGCGCAACTCGCCATTGACCCAGCATTTGATGTCGAGCGCATGAGGGTCGCCAACCTCGTCAGGCGTGACGAGCCATGGACCGATGGGGCCATGTGTGTCGAACGACTTACCGATCTGCCATGTATTGGTGCGGAGTTGCCAGTCACGCACGGTGGCGTCATTGCCGACGCAGAAACCGGCGATCACTTCATGCGCGCGCTCTTTCGGCACATGCTTGCAGCGCTTGCCGATGACGAAGACCATTTCGGCTTCATAATCGAACATGGTGGAGACAGACGGCAAATTGAAACCGGCATAGGGATCATTGACGCAGTTGTGCTGCTTGTTAAACCAGACCTGATGCTCGGGCAGCGCCATATTGCTCTCCTCGACATGATCACGGTAGTTGAGACCGATGGCGAGAATTTTGCCGGGGTTGAGCACGGGCGCATGCAGCACCACATCGGCAAGCGCGATAGAGGCCGCGTCTGCTGCGACACGCTTTAATGCGCCCATCGACGTCTCGTCTTTGAACAGGCTGATCATATCGGCAGGTGCGGAAGGGAGCGCCGTGGCGAGCGGGACGATGCGCTCGCCACGCACGATGCCGAGGCCGGTTTTGCCGGCATGGGTAAAGGTTGCGAGTTTCATTTTCTTGTTCCTTGAATGCCCATGACGGGAAGAACCGAGGGGCCGATGAGTTGAACCCCGTCAAGCGAAAATGGTTTGTCGAGAATGGCCGCGATGTCGGCAGCACCGAGCCCTAAGGCTTGCAGCAGCGCATGGCTTAGGTCGCGTGCATAGCCCTCTCCACGCGCAATCTCGGAGCCTATGCCGCTGGTGAGAATGTGGCGCATGGCGATGGTCGCCAGACCGATAACGATGTGGAGTGCGACTTCGAGGCTCGGCACATGAAAGCGGCCCGAGCGCAGACCGTCTTCAAGATCGCTTTTCAAATGATTGTTGGAAGAGGCTTCGACCTGCCCGCTGCCTTCATAAAGCCGCGCCAGCATCCGGGCGTGAACAGGATCGAACACGGCCAAGGCCATGAACAGGCGGACGCCGCGAACGACCCGCTCGGCAGGATCCTCAATGGCGCTATTGATCACACCCACCGCCGCGTTCAACTCGTGGCGGATGCGCGCGGCAACGGCCACCGCAATGGCGGAACGGTCGATGAAGTAATTATAGAAGGTGCCTTTGGCGACACCGGCGCGGACCACGATCTCGTCGATGGTTGTCGCGTCCACGCCCTTCTCGGCAAAAAGCTGGGTCGCGGCCTCAACCAGAACGAGCCGCATCCGCCCGCGCCGGAGCGAACCCGTCTCGCCGGATTTGGCAGCATCGGCCGATTTTACGGATAGGCTTTGAACCAAGACCGGCCCCCTTGATCATGTAATATGGCTATATGGTTACCAGATGACCAAACAGTCAAGTTGGAGATCGCAAAGGCCGATCATCGACGTCAAGAGAACCGGCATAGACTTGCCAGTACACTGCACGGAGACAAAAGATCTAGGCCCTATTCTTCTTGCCTTTCTTCGCAACACGGCCCGCATGGTCGTCGGGCAGAAGCCCTTTCAGCAAAATATCAATATGCACTTCGATGAGCTTTTCGACCTCCCATAGAAACTCAACATGGGTGATGAGAAGCGCCACGACGCCATGACCTGCCGCCCATATGGCTTCGGCAATGAGTTCGGGGTCGCCCTTGCGGATGTCGCCGCTTTTGACGAGCACGCGCACTTTTTCCTGCAAGTGACCATAGGCAATCTGTCCCTTGGTCGGATGGATTTCAGGGTCGGTCACAACGCTGTCACGCTTTTGCAGGGTCTTGGGCCCGTGACGGCGCAGGCCCGGCGCATCTGTCATAAAAACGAGACGGTATTCTTCCGGATGCGCGAGCCCCGTTTCAATATAGCCGCGCATGGAGGCCCGCAGCGCCTCGACGGGATCGAGATCGACGGTGGAATTTGCCTCCATGCCCTCGATGAGCTTGCCGAAGAAATGTTCGGCGACCGCAAAAATGATGGCATCCTTGTCTTCAAAATGCTGATAGATCGCCGCCTGCGTGATGCCGACATGTGCTGCAATCGAACGCATGGAAACAACCGACAGACCACCCTCGCCGAAAAGCATGCGTGCCGCCTCGATGATCTGGGTACGGCGCTCTTCCGGAGCGAGACGCTTGCGCTTAATGGACGCAGCCGGAGGCCTTTTGGCCGGTGTTGTCGGTTTTTGTAGCATTTCACTACCTAACACCGTTCAGTAGCCCTTGACCAGATGGGACAAGTCCTTAAATAAACGCTGTTCGGTAGTTGTTTTGTCATTTCGGGGGCGGCTCATGTTGAAATCACGGTCACTTGGCGTGGTCATTATAGCCGGGCTCGCCCTCTGGGGCTGCGGCCCCTCCGAAGAGACGGGCAAGGCCGCCGAGACCGCTCCGGCAACGCCGGTCATGGCCGCGACTGCCCGCCCCGCCCCGTCTGCCCGCGACGTCAGCGCCTATGGCGTGGTGCGCACCGACAAGGAGGGCAAGCTCGCCTTTAAGATCGGCGGCTTCCTCAAAGAGATCAGAGTGGACATGGGCGACCGTGTGACGAAAGGCGAGGTACTCGCCCGTCTCGATCAGCGCGAAATCGACGCCGAGGCCGCCCGTGCCAGCGCCGCCGCCGCCAAAGCCAAACGCGACCTCACCCGCATCGAACCGCTGCTGAAGAACGGCTATGTCAGCCGACAGAGGGTCGATGACGCCAAAAGCGCCCTCACCATGGCGAATGCCGAACTCGCCAATGTCACATTCAATCGCTCGCTCGCAACGATCATCGCGCCGTCGGACGGCGTGATCCTCACCCGCCATGTCGATCAGAACGAAATCGTTGCCGCAGGCACACCTGTTCTGACCGTGAGCCAGGGCGCAGGCGAGTTGATCCTCAAAGCCTCGCTCTCCGACCGCGACGTTGCCGCGCTCAATATAGGCGACAAGGCAGACGTCACACTCGACGCGTTCCGCGGCGCGAGGATCGCCGGTCATGTGCGCCGCATCTCGGCCATGTCAGACGAACGCACCGGCACGTTTGACGTCGAGATCGTGCTCGACAATGCGCCTGCGGGAACCGAGAGCGGCTTTATCGGCATGGCCCGCATCCGCTCCAGCGAAACAGGCAATGCGCCCGTCGCGCTTGCTATCCCCGCATCTGCCATTCTCGAAGGGCATGGCGCCAGCGCCACGGTCTATGTGATCGACAAACCCTCGATGACTGTGAAACTCACCCGCGTCGGTATTGCAGGGCTTGAGGGCGACGATGTGCTGATCTCATCGGGCCTCAAGACGGGCGATGATGTGGTGAGTGCCGGTGCGCCATATTTGCGCGAAGGCTCGCCCGTCAAAGTCGTCACAGACCTCGCTGCTGAAACAGAAGCAGCAGAGCCGCGCACATGATATTGGGAAAAATCAGCGGCTTCTTTGTCCGCCACTGGCAGTTCACACTGGTCCTCTTCGGCCTTCTCGCCATGATGGGCTACAACACATTCCAAACCATTCCCCGTGCGGAAGATCCCGACTTTCCGATCCCCTTCACGCTGATCACCGTGGTGATGCCCGGCGCCGACCCCGCCGATATGGAAAAGCTCGTCATCCGTCCGATCGAAGACGCGGTGAACGGGCTCGACAATCTCGAAAATATCGCTAGCCATGCCGAAGACGGCGTCGCCTCGATCTCGATCCAGTTCTCATGGGCCGTGCCCGACCCCGACAAGACCTATGACGATGTGGTGCGCGAAGTGAACGCGTTGCGGGCAAGTCTGCCGGAGGGCATTCAGACGCTCGACGTCTCTAAATTCCGCTCAAGCTACACCAACACCGTTCAAGTGGCGCTGGTGAGCGAGACCATGTCGGCCCGTGAAATGGAAGACATGGCCAAAGACCTGCGCGACGACATCGACCGCTCGCCCGGCGTGCGCGACACGAAATTCTGGGGCCTGCCGCCGTCAGAAGTGCGCGTGGCGCTCGACTTCGGCCGTCTTGCCGCCATGAAGATTCCCGTGACCGCCGTCGCCAATGCCATCGGGGCCGAAAGTCGCGATGTTCCGGGCGGCTCCATCCATTCCGGCGAGCGCCGCTTCAACGTCAAGACCAGCGGCGGCTATGACAATCTGCAACAGATCGAAGACACAGTTGTCGGTACCTTCGATAACCGCTCGGTGCGTTTGAGCGATGTCGCCAAAGTCTCATGGGCGCAGGAAGAAGCAGCGCATCTGGCCTGGTACAATGGCAAACGCGCGGTCTTCGTCACGGCAAACCTCAAAGAGAACCAGAACATCTTTGACGTGCGCGACGGCGTTTACAAAGTACTTGATGATTTCGAAGCCCTGATGCCGAAAGATGTTGTGCTGGAACGCGGCTATGACCAGTCGATCGCGGTCGCCTATCGTCTCAACCATCTCTACCGCGACTTCGCGATTGCGCTCGGTCTTGTCATCATCACGCTGTTGCCGCTCGGACCACGGGCCTCGCTCGTCGTCATGGTGTCGATCCCGCTGTCGCTCGCCATCGGCCTGTCCGCCATGCAGTTCATGGGCTTCACGCTCAATCAGCTTTCGATCACCGGCTTTGTGATCGCGCTCGGCCTGCTCGTCGACGACAGTATCGTGGTGGTCGAAAATATCGAGCGCCATATCCGCATGGGCAAAAGCCGCTTGCAAGCGGCCGTTGATGCGACATCGCAAATCTCCGTCGCCGTTGTCGGCTGCACGGCGGCACTCCTGTTTGCTTTCCTGCCGCTCCTCAATCTGCCCGAGGGCGCGGGCAAGTTCACCCGCTCGCTGCCGGTCGCCGTGACGGTCACCATTGTGGCGTCCCTTTTCGTGTCGCTCACGATCATCCCCTTCCTTTCAAGCCGTCTGCTTTCGGCCAAATCGCACCCTGAAGGCAATATCGTGCTGCGTGTCGTGATGAAGGGCATTCACACCTTCTATCGCCCGCTGCTGCACCGCGCATTGGCTATGCCTAAAACATTTGTGATTGTGTCGCTCGTCGTCTGCGTTGCGAGCCTTGCGCTGATCCCCTCAATCGGCTTCAGCCTGATGCCGCCCGCAGAAAGCCGACAGTTCCTTGTACAGATCGAAACACCGGACGGCTCATCCATGGCCGACACCGAAAAGGCGCTGCGCTATGTCGAGACGGTATTGCGCAAACACGAGGAAATCGGCTTTATGATGTCGAACCTCGGTCATGCCAATCCGCAGATCTATTACAATGTCCGTAACGAAGCGGTACGCGCCAATATGGCCGAGGTCTTTACCGAGACGGCAAGCTATGACAACGTCAAAACACCCAAGCTCTATGACGCGTTGCGTGCCGATTTCAAAAAATATCCCGGCGCGCAAATCATCATCCGCACCTTCCTCAACGGGCCGCCTGTCGAAGCCCCGATTGCGGTGCGTATCGTCGGACCTGACCTCGACGTGCTGAAGGACATTTCACGCCGCGTGACACGCCTCATGGAGGAGGTGCCGGGCGTGATCGACGTGACAAATCCGATGCGGCTTGACCGCGTGGATCTCAATCTCGGCATCAACACCGACAAGGCCGCAATGCTCGGCGTGGCCCCCGGCACGATTGACCGCATCGTGCGCCTCGCCATCGTCGGCGAGCCCGCGGGCATCTATCGCGAGGCAACGGGCGAGCAATATAACATCACCGTGCGCCTGCCGATTGATCAGCATCATTCACTTGGTGCCTTGAAAGACATCTATGTGCCGGCCAGTACCGGCGGCTCAGTGCCGCTCGGCCTCTTTACCGATCCGCACCTGCAATCGGGACCAGCGCGCATCGACCGCTATAACCGCGAACGTCAGGTGACAATCACCGCCTATGGCGCGACGGGCTTTAATGTCGGCAAGGTGACGAACGATATTTTCACGCGCCTGCAGTCGATCTCTGTGCCGCCGGGCTATCACTTCAACAAAGGCGGTGAAGCGGAAGCGGTGACGAAAAGTTTTGCAGGCCTCACCAGCGCAATCCTTGTAGCGATCTTCGGCATCCTTGCGGTCTTGATCCTCGAATTCCGCTCCTTCCGCGCCACGCTTGTCGTTGCCACCGTGATCCCGTTGGGACTCTTCGGCGGCGTGATGGCGCTCTTCTTTTCCGGTTACTCGCTCTCCTTCACGGCGGTGATCGGATTTGTCGCGCTGATCGGTATCGAAATCAAAAACTCGATCCTGCTTGTTGACTTCACCAATCAACTCCGCCGCAGCGGCGTCAATCTCCATGATGCGATCGAACAGGCGGGCGAAGTGCGCTTCCTGCCGGTATTGCTTACATCAGCCACTGCCATAGGCGGGCTCCTGCCGCTCGCGGTCTCCGGCTCCGGCCTCTATTCGCCGCTCTCCTGGGTGATCATCGGGGGACTCCTCTCCTCGACCTTCCTCTCGCGCCTCGTCACTCCGGCCATGTATCTGCTGCTGGCTCCGGAGAACCTCGAAGAAGAAGACGCCGAACTGACCGATGGCGCTCCGGTCCCGGCGGAATAGACATATAGACATAAGGCGCCAGCACTCGTGACGGCCTTTCCTCAAGGCGAGCGGCGAGGGACAAAGAAAAAGGGCGGCTCGCATGAGCCGCCCTTTCTTATTGAGGTCCGAAACCCTTAGTGAGAGCGATGGATCGCCCGGGCTTCTTCTTCAGTCAGCGGCTTGCGCTTCAGCGGCCAGATCGTTTCAAAGATCGCGACGAGCGCCGGCAGCAATGTCACGGCACCGACCATGTTCACGACAAACATGAACGTGAGCAGCAGACCCATATCGGCCTGGAACTTCAGGGCCGAGAAAGACCATGTGGACACACCGACGGCAAGCGTGAGGCCGGTGAACATGGTGGCCGAGCCAACGTCGTTCAGAGCCTGCAGGTAGGCCGCATAAGGTGTCACACCCATGCGCATGTAACGCTGGATACGGTTATATTCGTAAATACCGTAGTCAACGCCGATACCGACCGCGATGGCGAGCACGGGCAAGGTGGAAATCTTCAGACCGATAGAGGCGGCCGTCAGGAACCAGTTGCCGATGATCGTCGAGAGAATAAGCGGGATAACGCAGCAAAGCGCACCACGCCATTCGCGATAAACGAAGATCACGAGCGTCATCACAACCGCATACACATAAAGCAGCATGGGCAGTTCCGAGTGCTCGACAACGTTGTTAGTGGCCGATGTGATCGTCACGCCGCCCGTACCGATGCGAAGTTTCAGATCGTCACGCGGATGATCGGCAATCCATTTTTCAACCGCCGCCGTCACGACCTTGACCGTTCCGGCCTTGGTGTCAGCGACATAGATCTGGACGCCGAGTGTCAGGCAGCGCTGGTCAACGAGGAGCGTGGAACTGGCCACGCTCGATGTGGCCTGAGCAAGAGCAGTCGGATCACGCGGCAGAGCGGCCCATTTCGGGTTGCCTTCCTGCCACATGGAGTTGATGACCTTGGCGACGATGGGCAGGCTCACAACTGTCTGCACACCGGGGACATTCTTCATGTCCCAACCGAAAGTATCGACATAGCGCAGCTTGTCATAGTCGACGCAGATGACTTCCTGCTTGGGGCTTTCCACGATCACGTTCATCACGTTGAGGCCAAGGCGGAAATGTTCCGCGATGAACTCGGAGTCCGTGTTGTAACGCGCGGTCGGCCAAAGCTCGCCGGCACCGGCATGAACGTCACCGATCTGACGGTCGCGGCTTTCGTAAGCAGCAACAGCGCCGAGCACGATGCAGAATCCGAGGAAAATGAATGCGACCTTCGGCTTCGCGATCTGGGCAATATAGGGCCAGTATTTGGCACGGCTTTCCATCGCGTGACGGACCTTATCGCCATATTCGGCGCCCGGTGCCACATAGGACACGATGAGCGGCAGCATGATGAGGTTCGAGATGATCTTGAGGGACACACCGATCGAAGCGGTGATGGCGAGTTCCTGAATCATGCCGATCGGGATGATGTAGAGCGTGCCGAAACCTGCAAGGCAGGTGAGCAGCGCCACAGAACCCGGACGCAGCAGGAAAGTGAAGGTCGCGCGCGCGGCCTGCTCCTTGTTCAGACCGGCGGCGATTTCGGCACCCGCCATGTTGATCTGCTGCACACCATGGCTGACGCCGATGGCAAAGACGAGGAAGGGCACGAGAACTGCGAGCGGATCAAGGCCGTAGCCCATGAGGCTCAGAATACCGAATTGCCAGATCAGCGAGCAGAGCGAGCAGCTCACCGTCACCATGGTGAGAAGCCACGAGCGGCAATAGAGCCAGAGCGAGAGACAGGTGAGCACGAAGGCGAGAGCAAAGAAACCCACCACCGAGGAGGCGCCGTCACGAATATCGCCCGTGAGCTTGGCAAAGCCGACGATCTTGACGTCCAGTTTGTCCGACACGTATTTTTCGCGGATATTCTTTTCGAGAAGGTCAGCCACTTTAAAGTAGTCGAGTTTTTCGCGGGTCTCCGGATCATATTCAAGGAGTTCCGTCGCGATCATCGCCGACTTGAAGTCGGTTGAAACAAGACGACCGACGAGATTGGCGCGCAGCGTGTTCTGCATGACACGCTTGATGCTCTCGTCATCCGGCTTGAAATCCGCAGGGATCACGTCACCGGCTTCCAGACCTTCTTCCGTCACAGCGATATAACGCGTGTTGGCGGTCCAGAGCGAGGTCACACGATGACGCGCGACGCCGGGAATGTAGAACACATCATCCGTTGCTTCTTTGAGCTTCTGGAGGAAGTCGGCCTGGAAAATGTCACCCTTCTTATTCTCCAACACCACGATGATACGGTTGCCGCCGCCGAAGCCCTCGGCATACTGGAAATAGGTCTGGATAAACGGGTTGCCCGCCGGGAGCATTTTCAGAAAGCCGGCATCCATATGAAGGCCGGTGGCAAAATAACCCAAGATCACCGTCAAAATAGCCAACAGGCCCAGAATGGGCGCGCGAAGGCCGAAGACGATATTTTCGATACGCTGCAAGGTAACCTCCCCTAGGGACGTGCAGTCTTTACGCGGCTGACTGCATCGGAATCTCGTAATCAAAAGTAGAACTTAATTTTTGGGAGCTTTTTGCTCTCTTGGTCTTATTGGCATCCGACCCTTTTAGCCTTGCTCCAAACGGCGGACACAAAGCGGGCATGGGGATCAGACAGGCATGTCGCGGCCTCTCTATACCTGTGTCGAGAGGCCAACCACAAGATCATCCTGTGGTGAACGATCTGTCGGGCTGTCTTTTATAAAATGACCGCCGGGGGCGCACGGACCGCAATACGGGTCGTCTCCCTTTCGGCACTTCCGGCAGAGCGCACCGGCACCATCATTTTCGCGGCAGAAACTGCCGTATTTTTGTCATTTTGGGTGATAAGCCCCATATGCGTTGCATCGCTCCGCACCAAGGCCCGCACAGGCACTGAAACAGACATGCGACGGATTGCCTCGATTTGGCGTGAACGGCCTATAACGCCGTCATTTTGTGCCGTATCAGACCCATGCGCAGCAAGGGGCGCGAACGAAACGCTGACCACATTTAAGGTGACGTCGGAAATGGGGGCAACGGGAGCGCTATGAACGGGCGCGGAGAAGGCCACAAGGGCGAGCAGCAACAGCACAGCCGCACGCAAACGCATGAAAGCACCAACCATCTGACCATCTGATCGGCGACGCTGAACCTGCACCCGACTTCCCTATTCGCTGCAACAGCGCAAAAACTCGCAATACCCCCCCCGAGGGTCCGGCATTTTTAGCATGATGACCACATTTGGCACAGTCATTATTGAGTTTTTGTCAGAAACGCGCAGGCAAAACCCCAAGGTTTCGCTGGGACAAGCTCACCGCCTCTGCCATTTCCGCGCCACAAGACACATATAAACCACAGAACAGCAGCCAAGCGATGTGCCACGCCGATGACTAAGGATTCCCTGTGTGAACACGATTTTCCTGTGCGGACATGATTTAAATGCGCGATTGGCTGAAGTCGCTGCGTAATAGAAGTAGCGGAGAAAGACCTCCGCCAGACCGGAGCAGACCATGCTGAACATTTTAAACCTCCCCCGCACCTTGATCCTTGCCGCCTTCACCGCTGCTGTTTTCGCGGCGTCACCGCTGATGGCGGACGAGGCTGTGGTAGCCAAGATCTCCTCCATCGCGACTTTCGCAGGCGGCTGCTTCTGGTCGATACAGCGCCACTTCGACGCCGCGGAAGGCGTTGTCTCGACCCGCGTCGGCTATACGGGCGGAACGGAAGTGGCCCCCACCTATGAAAACGTGTCGTCGGAAAAAACCGGCCATACCGAAGCCATCGAAGTGACATTTGATCCCGCCAAGACCACCTACAAAAAACTTCTGACGTCTTATTGGCATTACATCGACCCGACAACAAAGGACGGTCAGTTCTGTGATTTCGGACCTTCGTACCGAACCGCAATCTACACACATGATGCCGCCCAAAAAGCCGACGCCGAAGCGAGCAAGGCCGAGATTGAGAAGTCTGGCGTGCTGAAGGGGCCGATCGTCACCGAAATCACCGATGCCGGTCCCTTCTGGCCCGCCGAGGACTATCATCAGGCGTTCTACAAAAAAAATCCGGTACGCTACGAAACCTACAGGATCGGTTGCGGACGCGACGCAATGCTGAAACGTATTTGGGGAGACGCGGCAGAATGAATATCAGCAGACGGAATATATTGAGCGGAACCGCCGTCGTCGCCATTGGCAGCTTGTTTGCCGCCTCACGCTTCGGACTGACGGAGCCTGCGAGCGCCGGTGTTTTTGAAGTCACCAAAACCGATGCGGAATGGAAAGCGCTGCTCTCGCCGGAGGCCTATGCCGTGCTCCGCCACGAAAGCACGGAAGCACCTTTCACCAGCCCGCTCAATAAAGAGCACCGCGCAGGCACATTTTATTGCGCCGGTTGCGACCTGCCGCTTTTCTCGTCCAAAACAAAATTTGACAGCGGCACAGGCTGGCCAAGCTTTTATGAAGCGCTGAAAAATGCCGTCGTCGAAACATCTGACACGTCTTTTATGATGACGCGCACAGCGATCTCCTGCCGCCGCTGCGGCGGACATCTCGGCCATGTGTTTAACGACGGACCCAAGCCCACGGGCCTGCGCTATTGCATGAACGGTGCGGCACTGAAGTTTGTGGAAGGCGCGGCTTAACGTCCCGTAAAATTACCGATGCGGCGCTCCTGCACGGCTTTGACGCCCTCGGCAAAGTCTGCCGTTTGCATCAGCACACCCTGCACGGACAACTCGTGATCCGTTGCAGCCTTCACCGCTGCCGCCAACCCAGCGCGCAAGGTTTTGCGCGTGGCAACAACGGCAAGCGGTGCATTCTCGGCAATCTCGGCGGCAAGCGCATGAGCGCGGGCGCGAAGCTCGCTATGCGGTACGAGTTCGTCAGCAAGACCCCATTGGAGCGCCTCTTCCGCCTTGACGCGACGACCGGTCTGGCACATGAGCGAGGCCCGCTGCGCCCCGATCAAACGCGGCAAAGTATGCGTGATGCCGAAACCGGGATGAAAACCGAGTTTGACAAAATTTGCCGCAAAGCGCGCTTCCGGCGCGACAATGCGAAAATCGGCGACGAGCGCGAGGCCAAGTCCGGCACCGATGGCCGCGCCCTGTACAGCAGCAACAACAGGCGTTGCGGCAGAAAACAAACGCACGGCTTCGACATAGAGCGGATTAACGTTCGACGTCTTGCCGGTGAGGAGCCCGTCGCTTGCGACGAGATCAGCGCCGCCGCAAAAGACTTTGCCTTCTGAGCAAAGCACGATGGCACGGACGCGGGTATCGGCATCTGCCGCTTCGATCGCATTCGCCAGATCGCGAATGAGATCGACACTCACATGATTGTTCGGGAGCGCGTGAATTTCTATCTCGGCAATATGACCGGTGATTTTGACTGTGATGTCATTGTATTTTTCGGCAAGCATATCCGCCCCGTCGTTTCTGTTTTTAATCCCCAGGACGCAAGACTGGATTGCTTTGCTTGCGCTCGCAATGACTATGATCTGGTTTGACCAATAGCAGCAATACGGTCTGGCGCGGCGCATCGGCAACATGGCGCGGGAGCAGATTCATACTTTCCGCACGCCTTATTGTGACCTCTTATTGTGGCCTCGGTGCATTTTGCGCCCCGCGCACAAGGCGGCCCGGCAATGCCTCTGTTGCCTCGCCATTGCGATAGGTGACAGAGCCGGAAACGATGGTCGCTTCATAGCCTCTGGCGCGTTGCAGAAGGCGCTTGCCGCCTGCCGGCAGATCAAAAGCCATGACGGGCGCTTCAAGCTGCAACTTGTCGAAGTCAATAATGTTGAGATCGGCCTTGTAACCTTGCGCCACGATCCCACGGTCATTGAGGCCGACGGCACGCGCGGTGTCCGATGTTTGTTTTTTCACAAGCTGCTCAACCGGAAAGCGGCCATGCGTGCGATCACGGCCCCAATGGCTGAGAAGATAGGTCGGAAAACTGCCGTCAGAAATGAGGCCGACATGCGCTCCGCCGTCGCCAAGCCCCATCACGGTATGCGGATCTGCCATCATCTCGGCGCAGGCGTCCAGGCTGGTCTCGGCATAGTTGGCGAACGGCGCGAAAAGGAACGCAAGACCTTCGTCACCGACAAGCAGATCGCAGGCAACATCAATCACATCGCGACCTTCGCGCTCCGCCATCGCGGCGAGTGAGCGCTCGCGCGGCGGCTCATAGTCGGGCACGCTTCCCAGCGGAAAAATGCGCGCGAAATCTGTAAGACGCTTCGCCATAGTTGCGTATTGCTCGGCAGGACCTTCCGCTTTCAGATGCGCCCGGAAGGCAGGGTCGCGGAAGGCAGCTACTTTTTCAGCCAAGGTTTTCGTCTGGATCACACGGAAAGCCGGATGCGTTGAAAAAGGATTGAAGCTCGATTGCAGCCCGTAAAGCGTACCGATGGGACGGGGTGCCACCTGCGCACGCATCAGCAGACCGTCGCGCGAGGCCGAGCCGATCAGATCGAGCAATTTGCGCCAGCCCTGCGGGGAGGAATGCGCCTGTGCGAGCGAAATCGACATAGGTGCACCGGCGACGGCAACGAGACGACGGAGCATCGCAAATTCGGTTTCCTGATCCGGCGTGTCGAAATCGGAAATCATTTCAAAGACTCCCTTGCCCGCCGCGCGAATGCCTTCAGCAATGCCGGTAAGCTCGGCTTCCGTCGCTCGGAGCGACGGCGTCGGGTCGCCCGTCACCGTGCGGTGGTTCAGCGTGCGTGAAGTTGAAAAGCCCAAGGCACCGGCACGCATCGCCTGTTCCGTCAGCGCACGCATCTCGACAATGTCGGCATCCGTTGCCGCTTCAAGATTGGCCCCGCGTTCGCCCATGACGAAAACGCGAAGGGCCCCGTGCGGAAGCTGGGCGCAAACATCAATATCGAACTGACGGGCGTCCAGCGCATCGAGATAATCGGGGAACGACTGCCAGTTCCACTTGAGCCCCTCATGCAGGGCCGCGCCCGGAATATCCTCGACGCCTTCCATGAGTTCAATAAGACGGTTGTGGTCAGAAGGCCGAACGGGCGCGAAACCGACGCCACAGTTACCCATCACGGCGGTTGTCACACCATGCCAGCTTGACGGCTGGAGCCGCGCGTCCCAAGTCGCCTGACCGTCATAATGAGTGTGAATATCGACAAAACCCGGTGTGACCAGACGGCCTTTAGCGTCGATCTCCTCCGAGCCAGAACCTGTGACAACACCGACAGCGGCGATCCGACCATCCCTGACAGCAATGTCGGCCTTGCGCAAATTAGCGCCCGTACCATCGGCAAGCATGCCGCCGCGAATGACGAGTTCGTAGGCGTGGGCCATAACCGTTTCCTCAATCGTTTTTTTAGTTCGATTGAGCTAACGATGTGCGCAAGACAGCGAGGATGTCAAGAAATACGTTCCCTCAACCCAAACAGCCATCCCGCCCTCGTTCCAGACTGCCGACATTATGTTTGTCGCGATTTCAATCCAGATAAGCCCGCTCAACCTCCTTGATGCGGTCGGCTTGAGCGGGCCTCAGCGCGAGGTAAGCATTTGACAGAGCTTCAATCAGCGCCGTCACTTCGCCCGCAGGCACGATAGTGGCAAAACGTGCGGCAAGCTCGTCTTCAAGCGCGTCGATACGGGCGCGGCCTTTAGGCGTCAGCGCCACGGAAAGCGCGCGCGCGTCACCGGGATCGGTCTCATCCGTGATCCAGCCCTTGTCACGCAGATTGGCGAGCATGGCAGAGACAGTCGGTTTTTTAACCGCACCTGCTGCCGCAATCGCGCCAGCCCGTTTTGCGCCACCTTTGAGGAAAAGCATTGTGCGGTACTGGCTGATCGAAATGTCAGCCTCGCGCGTCGCGCGTTCAAACTCGCGGTAAAAAACAATGACGGCGCGGACAGCAAGATGGTGTTTCTTGTCAGACATAAACCAAGACTACCATGTATCGACAAAATTGCGGCGTTTGCCTTTTGTGAAATCAGGCTTTGGTACGGACGCAAGCCCGCGGGCAATCCAGCGCCGCGTCTCGACAGGGTCGATTACCTGATCAATCTCCAGAAATGACGCCATGTTGATCGCCTTACCGTGTTCATAGGATCGCGCGACACGCTCGTCGAAAAACTTTTTCTGCTCGACCGGGTCTTTGATCGCTTCCATTTCCTTGCGGTAGCCGAGCCGAACAGCGCCCTCAAGCCCCATGCCGCCGAACTCGCCGGTGGGCCACGAGATGATGAAGAAAGGCGCATGAAACGAGCCGCCCGCCATGCCCTGCGCGCCGAGCCCGTAACCCTTGCGCAGCACGATTGTAAACATCGGAACCGTCATGCTGCCCGCCGTTACAAACATGCGGCTGACGCGGCGCACCAGCGCGGTCTTTTCTGCATCGGGTCCAACCATGAAACCCGGCGTGTCGCAAAGCGAGAGAACGGGAATACCAAACGCATCGCATAGTTGCATGAAGCGCGAGGCCTTGTCCGCCGCATCACCATCAATCGCGCCAGCAAGATGGGCGGGATTATTGGCTATAAGCCCCATCGGACGGCCTTCTATACGAACCAGAGCCGTCACCATGCCATGACCGAAATCGCGGCGCAGTTCGAGCACCGAACCTGTGTCACACAGTCCCTCGATGACCGCACGGATATCATAGATGCGCAGACGATTTTCGGGAATGAGATGGCGCAGCACGCGCTGGTCGCCCGCGGACCAATCCTTGAGATCACCCTGAAAATAGGAAAGATATTTTTTGGCAGCGGCGACCGCCTCCATCTCGTCTTCAACGAGAACGTCGATGACACCGTTAGGAGCCTGCACGGAAACGGGCCCGACCTCTTCCGGCGTGAAAACACCAAGCCCGCCGCCTTCGATCATGGCAGGACCACCCATGCCGATATTGGAGTTTTTCGTCGCGATGATGACGTCGGATGATCCCAGAAGCGCGGCATTGCCCGCAAAGCAGCGGCCTGAATTGATGCCGACACGCGGCACGAGACCCGACAGCCGCGCGTAAGCCAGAAAACTCGGCGTATCAAGACCGGCAACACCCAGACTGTCCGTGTCGCCCGGACGTCCGCCGCCGCCTTCAGTGAAAAACACGATCGGCGTCCTCCACTCTTCGGCGAGTTTGAACATGCGGTCTTTTTTCTTGTGATTCATCGCACCTTGCGTGCCCGCAAAGACGGTATAGTCATAAGACAGCACCAGCGCGCGGGATTTTTCCTCGTCGAACTGCGCACCGTTGATCGCACCGAAACCGGAAATCATGCCGTCGGCAGGGCTCACCTTCATCAGTTCGTCCATCGGACGCCGACGACGCTGGGCCGCCAGCATCATGGAACCATATTCGATGAAACTGCCCTCGTCACAGAGGTCTTCGATATTTTCACGCGCAGTGCGCTGATTGGTTTTGCGACGACGCGCCACCGCATCGGGACGGCCCTCATCAAGTCCTGTCTGAATGCGGGCACAAACTTCCGCAAGATCGGGACGGATGTGATCAAGATCCACACTCGCTTGCGCGATTTCAGCCATGGTGCCGACATCACACTCTTCGACAAAGACAAGCGGTTGACCTTCCAACAAAACCTCACCCGGCGCGGCAGCGACAAGACGGACAATGCCGCTGATGCTCGTCTTGACGAGATGCTCCATCTTCATCGCTTCGAGCACGGCGATCTGCTGACCGCGATACACTGTATCGCCTTCCGCGACGTCTATGTTCACGACCTTGCCCTGCATCGGCGCGCTGACAGGCGATGCGTTCGCCGGTCCCTTCATATGGGCGCCGTCGACGGCGACATCGCCTGCTGCGCTCGCCGAAAAATAACGACGGGGCGCATCAGCAGGCACGTTCACAAGTGCTGCGGCATTGGTCTCGATGAAACGCGTTGTCATGGCATTGGCACTGAAAGCGGGATGAGCGAGCAGCACCCTCAGAAAAGGAATGCTGGTGGCGACACCTTCAATGCGGAACTCCGAAAGAGCACGTGCCGCGCGGCGCACGGCAGTCGCATAATCGCTTGATGGCGAATGAACAATAAGTTTGGCAAGCAGTGAATCAAAGCTGGGGCTTGTGCGGTAGCCCGCATAGCCGAACGTATCAACGCGGATGGCGGGACCCGACGGCGGCTCGAACACCGTCAACGTGCCGCCTGCGGGACGCGCGTTGCCGTCTTCTTCCATCACTTCCATATTAATACGGAGCTGGATCGCATAGCCCTTGGGCGGGGCGATGGTCTCTTGCGTCAATCCCATCGACGCAAGGCTTTCGCCACCCGCGATGCGAAGCTGCGTTTGCACAAGATCAATGCCGGTCACTTCTTCCGTCACCGTATGCTCGACCTGCAAACGCGGATTGGCTTCGATGAAAGCAAAGGTCTTCATGTCATCGGCATCGACAAGAAACTCGAACGTGCCGAGATTGTTGTATTTTGCAGCGCGCGCGAGCTTCACGGCATCAGCAAAAAGCGCGGAACGGAGCACAGGTGAGAGCGACGGGCTCGGTGCGATCTCGACGATCTTCTGATTGCGGCGCTGCACGGTACATTCGCGCTCATAAAGATGGAGGACCGATCCTGCTCCGTCGCCGATGATCTGCACTTCGATATGACGCGCATTGTCGATGAGCTTTTCGATATAGACATCACCGGAGCCGAAGGCTGCTTTCGCTTCTGATTGACACCGCGCATAGGCCTCGTCGATGTCGGCGGCCACGCGTACAGGCCGCAAACCGCGACCACCGCCACCGGCAACCGCCTTGATCATCATGGAGCCATGCGCTTTAAAAAAAGCGTGGGCTTCAGCAAGTGACGTCGGGCCTGATGTGCCTGCGAGAAGCGCGAGACCTGTCTCTTTCGCGAATGCCTTGGCTTTGGTCTTGTCGCCAAACAGCTCAAGCGCCTCAACATGAGGCCCGACAAAAATGAGGCCCGCATCGGCGCAGGCACGCGCGAGGTCGGCGTTTTCCGACAGGAACCCATAGCCCGGATGGATCGCATCACATTTTGTCTCGACAGCAACGCAAACGATCTGATCAATATCGAGATAGGCAGCCGCACCCTGACCTTTCAGCACCTGGCTATTGTCGCTGACGCGGGTATGAAGCGAGAGTGCATCATCCTCGGAATAAACCGACGTGGTCGCGATGCCGAGATCGGCGGCGGCCCGCGCGATACGAATGGCTATTTCGCCTCTGTTGGCAATCAGCAAATGAGTGATAGTCATAGCGCTCCCGATGGGTCTTCATTTTTGAGTTTCGTTGGGAACAGGTTAGACCGCTATTCGGGTTGTGGAGAAGAGTTTTGGGCACGTCACATAAAGAGATAGCCATTATCGGCGGCGGGCCTGCGGGACTGATGGCGGCGGACGCACTCATTGCAAGGGGCTACCGACCCCATTTGTTCGACGCCATGCCCTCGCTCGGCCGCAAATTTCTGATGGCGGGCAAAAGCGGGTTGAACCTTACCCATTCAGAACCTTTCGCCGGATTTGCCACCCGCTTCGGCGCGGCGAGCGACGCGTTGAAACCGGCGCTCGAAGCCCTCACACCCGATGACATTGTTAAATGGGCGGCTGCGCTCGGCATCGAGACTTTTACCGGCAGTTCGGGGCGAATTTTTCCGACCGATTTCAAGGCAGCCCCCTTGCTGCGCGCATGGATCAGGCGCTTGCGCGAGGGTGGGCTCAGCGTGCATGTACGCCACCGCTGGACAGGGTGGAACGAAGAGGACGCACTCATATTTGAAACGCGCGATAGGGCCACGACATTCAAGACGGACGCAACGGTGCTGGCACTCGGCGGGCCAAGCTGGCCACAGCTGGGATCGGACGGCGTGTGGGTTTCCGAGTTCGCGCGGCGCGGTGTGCGTGTCGCGCCTTTCCGGCCTGCAAATTGCGGATTCGATGTGGCTTGGACACCCTTTGTCCGTGAGCGCTTTCAGGGGGAGCCGGTGAAGCCGGTGGTCCTTTCATTCGAAGGCGAGAGCCATCGCGGGGAATTTGTTGTTTCTGCGAATGGTGTCGAGGGTAGCGGCATTTATACGCTATCGGCCAAATTGCGCGATGCGATTGAACGTGACGGCAGTGCCACGCTGATGCTTGATCTCGCACCCGACAGAAGCGTGAGCCGCCTGAGTGGCAATCTGAGCCGTCCGCGCGGCAAGACATCTTTCGCCAATCACCTGCGGAAGGTGACGGGGCTTGATGGTGTGAAGGCAGCGCTGCTTCGGGAATGTCTAGACAACAAAGTGTTCGAGGATATGGAGTTGCTGGCGCAGGGAATTAAGGCCTTGCCGCTGAAGCTCGTCCGTCCGCGTCCGGTTGAGGAGGCGATCTCAACGGCGGGTGGTGTCGCGTTTGCGGGGCTTGATGAGACCTATATGCTGCGCAATGTCGAGGGCGTTTTCTGCGCCGGTGAGATGCTTGATTGGGAGGGCCCGACGGGCGGTTATTTATTGAGCGCCTGCTTTGCAAGCGGACGCGCGGCAGGAGCGGGCGCGGCGGACTGGCTGGAGAGGAACCGATGATGGACCTGTTCACACAAGGCGACGGGCTCGACGCGGTACGTTTGGCGCTTGCGGCCCTGTCGCTTGCTGTGTCATTGGTCTATCTCAGCATCGTCAATCAACCCACAGCTACGTTGCGCACATGGACGAAGACCGCATCAATCGGATTGCTAGCTCCACTGCCTTTGCTTGACGGTGGAGACGTTGCACATATCGCGCTGGCGCTCGCGCTCGCCTTTGGCAGTCTGGGCGATTATTTCCTTGCATTGAAAGATGAAGAAAAAAGTTTCAAGCGGGGGATCGTTGCTTTTCTTGTCGGTCACATTTTCTATCTGATCGTGATGGTACCACATATCGGTATCCCATCATCATTACAGATTGCGGGAATGGTGTTGCTCGCAGCAATGGCGGTTGGTGTTTGCGGTTGGCTTTCGTCAAAGCTCGGTAAATACAGAAATCCTGTCTGGGCCTATATGGGCACGATCTCTTTCATAGCGCTTGCTGCATTGTCCGTACCCGTATCATTGGCAGGTGTCGGCGCTCTGCTCTTTGTGTTTTCGGACGCAGTGATTGTCGTCAATCAGTTCGGCAAATCTGTTCCCTATCGCGGACCGATCGTCTGGATCACCTATTATGCGGGTCAAATCCTGCTTGCAGGAATCCTACTCACACTAGTGTAAGCGGGGAAAAGGAAAAAATCATGATGTCCCCGTTTCTCAGAACGACAAAATGTGACCTTCGGACCACTCCGCACTTTGAGTATTTCGGGTTCAGCGGCAAGATTGATAGTGTTATTTGGCGTAAGCGTATTTGCCATCTTTCCATTCATAGAACACATAACCCGGCGCATCCATGTCGCCCTTGGCATCGAAACCGATGGAGCCGAGCACTGTCGGATAGTGATCGCTTTTAAGGGCTTCTTCGACCTTGGCCGTATCCGTTGTGCCTGCTTTGGTCGCCGCTCCCGCCCAGGCCTGAATGGCTGCGTATGTGTAGAGCGTATAGGCTTCGGGCTCGTATTTATCGGCACGGAACTCCTCCACGAGTTTCTCATTCGCGGGATCAAGACGCGGATCGGGGCCAAAGGTCATCAACGTACCTTCACCAGCCGCACCCGTGATCGACCAGAACTCATCCGTTACCAATGCATCGCCACCGATGAGCACTGTCTGCAAGCCCTGTTCGCGCATCTGGCGCACGATGAGGCCGCCTTCAGTTTTATAGCCGCCGAAATAGACCACATCAGCATTGGCCTGCTTCAGCTTGGAAATCAGCGGGCTGTAATCCTTGCCGCCTGCCGTAATGGATTCGTGCAGGACTTCTTCAACACCTGACGCATTGAGCGATTTGGCAAATTCGTTCGCAAGACCCTGACCATATGTCGACTTGTCATCGACGACAGCAATGCGTTTGCCTGCGAAATGCGCAACGACATAGGCCGCAGCGGTCGGCCCCTGCGCATCGTCACGACCGCAAACGCGGAATGTGTTGGCAAGGCCGCGCTCGGTGAAGTCGGGATTGGTCGAGGCCGGTGTAATCTGGATGATATTGGATTCATTGTAGACATCGGACGCCGGAATTGACGAACCGGAGCAATAGTGACCGGCAACCATGACGACGCCTTTGGAGGCCATGTCGTTTGCTACACTCACAGCCTGTTTGGGATCGCAGGCATCGTCACCGATTTCGAGCACAAGCTGTTTGCCAAGTACGCCACCTGCCGCATTGATGTCAGCCACGGCCTTCTTTGCGCCGTGGACGAACTGTTCGCCGAAGACGGCTTCGCTGCCGGAAATAGGGCCTGCCACACCGATAGTGATGCTGTCCGACTTTTCTTCTTTTTTGTCACAGCCGAAAAGGCCGAGCGCGCAGACAAGGCCGAGCGATACGGCGGCAAGAAACATGCGGTTCATGGTGGTCCCCCATTGGATGAACATTTGACCGAAGCATAGCCGCAAAGAGGCAGGGGACCAAATGGGGGATGCGGATTATTTCGTCTTACTGTTTTGTGCGGCACGGGCGAGAAAAAATGAAAAACAACATCTCATAATCCCACGGATATTGCCGGACGAGCTGACGCGCCCGCGTGAGACGGAAGGCGAATGTCGCGATGACGATGAGAAGACAGGCATCGGCGAGATAAGCCGCGACGGAGAGGAGGGCACCGTCAAAAAGCGCGAAGATAAGAAACCGGTCGGCAGCAGCCAGCATCAGCGCATAGACGGCGTAATGCCATTGCGGCCGCCAGTTGAGCGCCAGCGCCCTGCCCGTCATAAAAGCACAGCCGCCGCCAAGAACAAGCGTGATGCCCACAAAGACGGGAAGCGAGACGCCGGAGAGCGCGAGATAGGCATTCATAGCGCGTCCTCCGTTTTGGGAGCGGCGCCTTCAAGATAGGCATCACGCACGGCCGGGTTCACCAAAAGCTCCGCGCCCGTGCCGCTCAACTCGATATTGCCATTGACGATGATATGGGCGCGCGAGGCGAGCCTCAACGCCTGAAACGCATTCTGCTCGACCAGTAAAATCGTGAGCCCGTCGGCGCGGTTGATCTCGGCTATATTGGCAAAAAGTTGCTTGACGATGAGGGGTGCGAGACCGAGCGATGGTTCATCAAGCAACAGAAGGCGCGGACGGCTCATCAGCGCACGGGCTATGGCGAGCATTTGCTGTTCGCCACCCGACAATGTACCTCCGCGCTGCGTGAGGCGTTCCTTGAGGCGCGGGAAGAGCGTCAGCACACGCTCAAGATCGGCATTGAAGTGCTGAGGGTCGGCGACAATCGCCCCCATCTGCAAATTTTCAAGCACGCTCATGCGCCCGAAAATGCGCCGCCCTTCCGGCGAATGGGCGAGACCGGCCCGCGCTATTTCATGCGTCGGGCTTTGCGTGATGTCGCGCCCGTCGAAAATGATTTCACCGGCGGTGGCGCGCGGATTTCCGCAAACAGTCATCAGAAGCGTTGTTTTGCCTGCGCCGTTCGCGCCGATCAATGAGACGATCTCGCCTTCCTTCACGTCGAGATTGATCCCGTGCAGCGCTTCGATGCGGCCATAGCCTGAACGCAATCCGCGTATGGTGAGCATCACACGCGCCCTCCGCTAATCGCCACCAATTCCTCTTCATCCTCGACGCCGAGATAGGCGCGGATGACATCGGGATTGGCGCGGATGTCGGCAGGCGCACCGCTTGCAATGAGGCGACCTTGCTCAAGTACATGGATGTGATCTGAAATCTGCATGACGACGCTCATGTCATGCTCGATGAGCAGAACGGAAATCCTGTGCTCGTTGCGGATTTTCAAAAGCAGCTCGTTGAGCGCGTGGCTCTCGGACGGATTGAGACCGGCGGCGGGCTCATCAAGACAAAGAAGCGCAGGATCTGCACACATGGCGCGCGCGATTTCAAGGCGGCGCTGGGACCCGTAAGGCAGGGCGCCAGCCAGCGTATCGGCCTCATGGCCAAGTCCTGTTTGCGCGAGCCAATAGCGCACTTTGTCATGCGCTTCCTTTTCGGCTTTGACGAAAGAGGGAAGCCGGAAGAAACCGGCGATGGAAAATAACGATGCTTTTTGCAGGGCGACATGCTGCGCAACCATCAGATTTTCGGCAACGCTCATCGCAGGGAACAGGCGAATGTTCTGGAAGCTGCGCACGACACCCGCCCGCGCGATGCGGAACCCGTCCATGCGTTCCAGAAGATGCGTTTCGCCGGACGGATGATGAAACGACATGCGACCCACATCGGGTTTGTAAAAACCCGTGATGCAGTTGAAGGCTGTTGTTTTACCGGCACCATTGGGACCTATCAGCGCGGTGATCTCGCCAGCTTTCACGATAAAGGACAGATCATCAATAGCGAGAAGACCGCCGAAACGGATCGTCAGATGTTCGACGGTGAGGATGGCGGTCATGTTGGTCGCCCTCCGCCGAGCCGCAGCGTCGGTTCGCGGTGCGACAGCAATCCTTGCGGACGCCAGACCATGATGAGAACCATTGCAGCACCAAAAGCAACCATGCGGAACTCGGCGAGGTCACGGAACCATTCGGGCAGACCGACAAGCAGCACGGCGGCAAGCACGATACCGATCTGGCTGCCCATGCCGCCAAGCACGACGATGGCAAGAATGATCGCGCTTTCGATGAAGGTGAAACTTTCAGGACTGATGAAATTTTGCCGCGCGGCAAAGAACGAGCCTGCAAAACCGGCAAAGGAGGCACCGATGGCGAAGGCCGAAAGTTTGATCATCGTCGGGTTGAGGCCGAGACTGCGGCAGGCGATTTCATCTTCGCGCAAGGCTTCCCATGCGCGACCGATGGGAAGACGGCGGATGCGCAAGGTAAAAAAATTGGTGGCGAGCGCGAGCGCGAGAATGAGGAAGTAAAGAAAAACCACGCGCTGGTCGGGCGAGAATGGAATGTTGAAAAAGTCGGCAAATGTTGTGCGGCCTTCGGTGGCGACGGGAAGCATATCGAGGCCGAAAAAGGAGGGCCGCGCGATACCGCCGATACCGTTGGGGCCGCCGGTAACGGGCTGCCAGTTGATGATGATCTCGCGGATGATCTCGCCGAAACCGAGCGTGACGATAGCAAGGTAATCGCCGCGTAGTCGCAACACGGGAAAGCCGAGCGCGATGCCGAAGCCACCGGCAAGAAGGCCCGCAAGCGGCAGGCAGACCCAGAAGGAGAGACCGAATGTCGTGCTGAGGATCGCATAGGAATAAGCACCCACCGCGTAGAAGGCGACATAGCCCAAATCCAGAAGTCCGGCGAGACCCACCACGATGTTGAGGCCCCAGCCGAGCATTACATAGATGAGAATAAGGGTCGCCTTGTCGACAAGATTGCGGTCCGCGCCGAGAAACGGCATCAGGATCGCAAATGCGATCATCGCGATGCCTGCAACATACCTTGTACGGACAGGTGAAAGGCCAAAGCCCCGTTCCGGCATCAGCGACGCAAGTTTCGGCGTGAGAAATTGAAGCGCCAGCGAGAATGCAAAACGGCCGACGAAAACAGCGCCGGCCGCATAGAGAACCCAGAGAAGACGATAGTTGAGCGTGATGCCTTGCGCGGAGGCATCAAGCGCGAAGCCCAGAAGCGGAAAGGCGAGAAGCGCGGCCACGAGCGCGGCGATACCGGCGTCACGCGTGAGGGCGGCAATATCGGCGCGCTTTGCGGCGGAGGTCATTGATCAGACCTTCTCGATTTCAGGACGACCGAGAAGGCCGGTCGGACGGAAGATCAACACGAAAACGAGAATAGAGAAAGCGGCGACGTCTTTATATTCGATGCTGAAATAACCCGACCAGAACGCCTCGATGAGACCGATCAACATGCCGCCAAGCATCGCGCCCGGTAGTGAACCGATGCCGCCGAGCACCGCCGCTGTGAAGGCTTTTATGCCGACGATAAAGCCGATGTAGAAATCAATGACGCCGTAATAGAGCGTGACCATCAATCCGGCGACGGCGGCGAGCATCGCGCCGATGACGAAGGTGACGGAAATGGTGCGGTCGACATTGACGCCGAGGAGCGCGGCCATGGTCATATCCTGCGCGGCAGCGCGCTGAGCGCGGCCCAAACTCGTGTAACGGATGATAAAGGTAAAGGCGAGCATCAGCGCGAAAGTGAGCGCGATGATCATGATCTGCAAGTAGGAGATCGTGACCTGAAAGGCACCGTCATTGTATATCTGGAACGAGCCGTGGACCATAGGTTGCAGCGGCTTGACACGCGCGCCTTGTGAAAGCTGCACAAAATTTTGCAGCACGATCGACACGCCGATGGCGGAGATGAGCGGGGCGAGACGCGGGGAACGGCGGAGCGGACGATAGGCGATGCGCTCAACCGCCCAGCCATAGACACCGGTGAAGAACATCGCAAAAACCAGCACAAGGAAGAAGGCGACGGGCACACTGGTGATGCCGAAAGCGGCGAGCAGCATGAATCCCACGAGCGAGATAAAGGCCCCGATCATGTAAATATCGCCATGAGCAAAATTGATCATGCCGATAATGCCATAGACCATCGTATAGCCGATCGCGATGAGACCATAAGTGGCCCCCAGCGTGACGCCGTTGATCAACTGTTGCAGAAAATAGGCCATGGGCCGCGCCAAACCCCCGTTTACCCGCAAACCAACAAGAGCGAGCCTCAGAGCCCAATAAGTGAAGGGTTTGGAGGCTTCGGGCAAGTCAAAAACAAGCCTCGCCCGTGGCGCGTGAGCGGGGAAGCGGTTTGGCCTCAGGCGAGGCGAGCGACAGCGGCGAGCATAGCCTCGATGGGGCGCGGATCGAGCGAGGCACGCGCAGATAAAGGTGCCGGTGCGGGGGCCGGTCTCGCCGCAAGAGGCGGGGCCGCAGGGCCTGCTGCTGTTGCCGGACGCGAAGCAAAGGCGGTGATGGGGGCGCGGGCCGCAACGGGAGCCGCGGCCAGAGCCACGGGTGCCGACGCAAGGGCGGGGCGCGGGGGAAATGTCTGAGCCACAGCACCGCCTGCCGCACCCGCCGGACCATTGACCGCGAAGAGACCACGCTCTCCGGGAAGAATGCGGAAAGCGTCCGAAATGCCGATCACGGTTTCGGCACCACCAAGGCAGAGAAAGCCTGCGGGCTTCATCGCCTTTGCCATGCCGGTGAACACCTGCTTGCGCGTGACCTCATCAAAATAGATGAGCACGTTGCGGCAGAAGATAAGATCGAGGCCGGTCAGACCGACACCCGATGAACCCGGATCTGCGAGTAGATTAAAATTACGGAACTTCACCATGGAGCGCAGCTTGTCATTGATCTGCCAGCCGTCACCGTCTTTGGTGAAATACTTGCGCAACATGTCAGGCGTCATGCCGCGCTGAACTTCGAAGGCCGAATACCAGCCCTTACGACAACGCTCCAGCATTTCTTCCGAAATATCGGTGCCCACAAGCTCCACCTGCCAACCGGCGAGCAGATGACTTGCCTCGCACAGAAGCATCGCGAGCGAATAAGGCTCCTGACCACTTGAGCAGGCGGCGCACCAGATACGGATGCGTTTCGTCGCCTTGTTGGCATCGATCATCGCGGGCAGGATCATTTGCGAGAAACGCTCGAAGGGCCAACGGTCGCGGAAGAAAAGTGTTTCGTTGGTCGTCATCGCCTCGACGACCTCGATTGTCAGCGCCTCGTCCGAACGGATGCGCATCTGGGCAATGAGATCGGCGAGTGTTTTGTGTTTGAGCCTGCGCGCGATCGGCGCAAGACGGCTTTCCAGCAAATAAGATTTGTCCGGCGTGAGTGCGAGGCCCGAACGGTCGTAGAGAAACTTGCGCAGGTATTCGAAATCTTCGGTTCTCAAAGCATCTCTCCCCGCGCCACACGCCCTATGGCCTGACCGATTTGCGCAAGTGGCAGGACGGCGTTGCAAAGACCGGCCTGAGCCACGGCACCGGGCATTCCCCAGACAATAGAGGAGGCCTGATCCTGCGCGATGAGAGCGGCACCCGCCTCGATCGCATATTTCGCACCCTTGAGACCGTCATAACCCATGCCCGTGAGGATCACGGTGAAGAGCTTTTTCTTGAAAATGTCCGAGAGCGAGCGGAACATCGGATCGACCGCAGGCTTGCAGGAATTTTCCATCGGACCATCGTTCAAACGCACAACCGTTTGCGCACCGACAGCCTCAAAAAGCATGTGAAGACCACCGGGGGCAACATAGATGCGGCCACCCTGCAGCACTTCGCCGTCAACGGCTTCGGCAGCAGGACGACCGGCATAGCGGTTCATATGTTCAGCGAGAATAGCCGTGAAGGTCGGCGGCATATGCTGCGTGATGACGATGGGCTGCGTGACACCGTGACCCAGATTCTTCAGCACCTCCGACAAAGCCTGCGGGCCGCCGGTCGATGCGCCGATGGCGATGATCGAGGGTTTTTCGATAACGGATTTGCGCAAGGTCAGCGGACCTGAGGGGGCGACGCCGCCAATACGCGCGGCAAGCGCAGGCGCTTCCACACCGACGGCGGTCTTGGCGGGTGTGCGGACGACGCGGGCAAGACGCGCACGCGCACCGTAAGCCTGCACCTTGCCGAGAAGCTCGGCACGGAACGCATCAGCCGCACCGATATTGGAGCTGGGCTTTGCCACATAGTCAGCCGCCCCCAATGAAATCGCCTTGAGGCTGATCTCCGCACCGCGCCGCGTCAGCGTCGAGGACATGATGATCTTCACATTAGGATTGATCGCGAGAAGCTGGGGCAGCGCCGAAATACCGTCAAGTTCGGGCATTTCAATATCAAGCACGATCACATCGCATTCAATCCCGGCAAGCATTTTAATAGCCTGCGCCCCGTTGGCGACAGACGCCACAACCTTGATGCGGGGGGCCGCCTCAAGCGTTCGAGTGACAATACCGCGCACGATCGAGCTGTCGTCAACGACCATCACACGCGTGGCATTATCGTCACCGTCACGGGCAGCCAAGGGAGTGGTCGGGCAGACCGGTGCTATTATTTTTGTTTTTGCAGATAGGTCGGACATTTCATACGCCTGTTGGGGCTCGCGCTCACGGAATGAGGACGCGATCTTCTAGATTCGGATGCAGGCGTATGACGAATTCCGCCGGACTGTTTGCCGATTATGCAAACAGCTGATCGACGAAATCCTGTTCGATGCCTTCGCCTTCGAGAGCCGGACCATTGAGCAGCGCCGCATCGCTATGAGGCTTTTCGGCAACCACTTCAGGTTCGACAGAGGCCGCACCGGAAAACGCATTTTCAAATTCTTCGATCTTGCTCTCAACCAGTTGCAGGGTCTTCAACACATTGGCAATGCGCTGACCTGTGATGTCCTGAAACGAACAGGCTTCGAAAATGCGCATACAGGCAGCATTGATCTGCTCGGCGGCAAAATCCGGTTCCGATAAATCGAGAGCCATCATGTCTTCAGCCGCAAGCATGATGTCGTTGGTGGCGCTTTCCGTCATGGTGAGGATCGCACCAATTTCTTCGGACGCGCGGGGAAGGTGAACCTGACGCAATTCAGGGTCGTGCAGACGACCCATTTCGCGGCGAGCCACTAGAATGGTGCGCACTATGTCGACACATTCTTGCGTCAATTTTTTGATGCGCGCTGTGTTGGCCTCATTCGATGACATCAAAATTCTCCCAAGACGGCTTTGAGCTTCGCCTTGAGCACAGCGGCGCTGAAGGGTTTGATAATGTAATTATTGACACCGGCCTGACGCGCGGCCTGGACGTTCTCAACTTTGGATTCTGCCGTTACCATGATGAAGGGCATGGTCTTGAGCACAGCGTCGGCACGCACGACTTTCAGCAATTCAAAGCCTGTCATCGGCTGCATGTTCCAGTCGGAAATCACGAGTCCGTAATCGCGCGACTTGAGCATCGCCAAAGCTGTTTCGCCGTCAGGCGCTTCATCAATATCGGTAAAACCGAGTTTCGACAGAAGATTGCGGATGATACGGAGCATGGTCCGGTAGTCGTCCACGATCAGGATCGGCATGTTCATTTGCACAGCCATAGTAAACTCCTAGAAATAGACCCGCCTGCCCCTTAGGCAGCAGCGCGGATGGCGCCGAGCACGGCGGCAATGTTGAGAACAATGAGAAGAGAACCTTCGAGACGATAGAGACCGTCGGCGATCTGACGCCACTTGGCATCGAGCGTCGCGGGATTGTTGTCACGCTGGCTATTGCACAGACGAAGCACCTCGCCCACTTCATCCACAAGAAGGCTGTAGAGCTCGTCTTCATACTCGACGACGACCGCCATGGCCTTTTCAGGAAAATCACTTTTCGGCAACTGCAAACGCTGGCGCATGTTCACCGCCGTCACGATCCGGCCACGCAGATTGAGCGAGCCTTCGATCTCGGCGGGTGCCAGCGGCACGCGCGTGATACGCTGGGGTCCGAGCACGTCGCGGACATGCAAGACCGGGATACCGAAAGCCTGCCCCGCAACCGTCATGGTCACAAAATCCTGGGTCGGGCCGTGATCGTCCATATCTTTCAGAATGTCCGCGCTCATGCTGCGCTCTCCCTTTCATTGTCGCCCGCCGCCAACACACGCGAGAGCGAGGTCAGAAGTGCTTTGGGATCAAGTTTCGTCACATATTCGGTAAAGCCTGCATGGCGACCGCGCTCGAAATCCTGCGGGCTGGCATGTGAGGAGAGCGCCACCATCGGTGTTGCTTTCCATTTGTCGTCAGCGCGCAAGGTACGGGCGAGATCGAAGCCGGAGAGACCGGGCATTTCGATGTCGGACACAATAATGTCGAACTTTTCATTACCGTCATTGCAGATACCAAGTGCTGCTTCCGCATGTTCGGCAATCGTCACGCGATAGCCCGCCATCTTCAGCATGGGCATCAGCAGATTGCGGAAGAAGCTCGAGTCTTCGACAAGGAGCACACGACGCTCACTTTCCGAACCGAAGGGCTCGTGCGTCTGGAGTTCAAACCATGCCGCATCCGACTGGCGCAGATAGTGGACCGTATCGATAACGTCGGTTGACTTGCCGTCGATGATGGAGGACCCAAGCAACCCGCGTTCCGCACCGCCGCTGACAAGCTGGAGATCGAGCGAGCCTTCGACAATATCGACGACCTCGTCAACCACGAGACCGCACATACGATCACCCTCGGCAAAGACGAGGATAGGATGCTGACCGTCACGCGCCGCAGGCAGACCATCGAAACCGACGAGAGGCATCAGGCCGCCACGATACTGGATGACTGTACGTTCGCCGGCAAATTCCGCCGTCGACAGATCGGCTTCTTCCAGACGCGCGATGAGCGAGAGGGGAACTGCCTTGTTGCCGCCGCTGCCTGCCTTGAAGACCAGCATGGAGACTGTTTCGTGACGGCTTGAAACTGTTGCAGCCACTTTGTCGTCCACCGCTTCATGTGTTGCTTCGCTCGTCGCGGCGGAAATACCGTTCGGATCGAGGATCATAATGACGGAGCCGTCGCCGAGGATCGTCGTGCCGGAGAAAAGCGAGATGTGACGCAGCGTGCGCGACGCGGGTTTCACCACGATTTCTTCCGTGTCGAACACGCGATCAACAATGATGCCGAAGACGAAGCTGCCGACCTGAGCGACGACGACATAAAGTTCGTTGCCTTCGCCTTCGGGCTTGCGGTCCAACCCGAGCATTTCATTGAGTGCGACAAGCGGGAGAAGACGATCACGCAAACGATAGACCGGATGACCGTTGATGAGTTCAACTCCCTTGGCCGAGTTCTTGGAAATGCGCACGAGTTCGATGACGCTTGACTGGGGCATGGCAAAACGTTCACCGCCACATTCAACGATCAAGGCCGACACAATCGCGAGTGTCAGCGGGATTTTTATGATGAAGCGCGAACCCTGGCCTTCACGCGAGGTGAATTCGATGACGCCACCGATTTTTTCGATATTAGTGCGCACCACATCCATACCGACACCGCGACCGGAGACCGACGTGACGGCGGCCGCTGTCGAGAAGCCGGGGCGGAAGATGAACTGCTGGATCTGCTGCTCGGACATGCCTTCAAGCTGCGCTTCGGTGGCAAGACCGTTCTGAATAACTTTTGCACGGATGCGCGAGGTTGGCAGACCGCGACCATCATCGCTGACTTCCACAAGAATGTGGCCACCTTCGTGACGCGCATCGAGAAGGATGCGACCGCATTCCGCCTTACCCGCCTCGCGGCGTTCTTCCGGCAATTCCAGACCATGATCGGCGGAGTTGCGCACCATATGGGTGAGCGGGTCTTTGATGGATTCAAGAATCTGGCGATCAAGTTCGGTATCGGCACCCGTCATCACGAGTTCGATTTTCTTGCCGAGTTCCTGTGTCAGATCGCGCACGAGACGGGGCAGTTTCGACCAGGCATTGCCGATAGGCTGCATACGCGTCTGCATGACGCTTTCCTGCAACTCGGTCGTGACCTGATTGAGCCGCTGCAAGGGCGCGGAGAAGGGGCTGTCGGTGAATCCGCGAAGCGTCTGGAGAAGCTGGTTGCGCGTCAGCACCAGCTCGCTGACCATGTTCATCAGGTTTTCAAGGACATTGATATTGACGCGCAACGTCTGGGGCTGGGCCTGAACGGCGGCGGCGGCGGACGACAGATCAACATCTTCGACTTTTTCGGCTTTGGGGGCCTTTTTTGCCGGTTTGGCACCTTTCGGCGGAACGGCTCTGGCAACCGGCGCCTTCACGACTTCAACCTCGGCTTCCACTTGCATATCGGGCACATCGTTGTCTTCGACCATGTCATCAAGCACAACAATGTTGCTGACCGCTGCGACGGGCGCACCTTCCACTTTGAAACGCGAGAGCACGACGGCAACATCTTCCTCAGCCACTTCGAGCGTACCGAGCGCCTTGCCGAATCCTTCTCGCAGCAACTGAAGCTCATTGGCGCTCCAGCCATTGTTCACAAGACCGGCAATCACGCCGTCAATATCGTCGCTTGCACCGTCCTTGCCAGACAAAGCCGAGGCAAAAGCACCGGCAAGGGCAAACTGAAGGTTCAGCATTTCGGTTTCGGCATCAGCATGATCAGACGCCACCGAGAGAAGTTCCGAACAGGCGGTTTCGGCGGCTGTATCGAACACAGCGGCACCCCCGACGCGCTGATAAAGACCAGGGAGACGACTTTCATCAACGACAACAGCTTCTGCCGTCACTTCAGGGGCGACGGCGGCGGCGAAACTTTCTTCATCATCTGCGCCTTCGGCGGGAAGATCGCCGCTGGCAAGAAGATGGAGATCATCAATAATGTCGGCGTCCGAGCCTTTGGGCTCCTCACCGAGCTGGCCGAGCGCGTCGATCAGTTCTTTGATACGGTCAAGCGCACCGAGAACGAGCGAGACGCCTTGAGCCGTCACAACAAGTTCACCGTCACGAATTTTGCCGAGCACGTCTTCAGCGGCATGAGCCACGAATTCAAGACGCGGCAGCCCGAGAAAGCCGCATGTGCCTTTGATTGTGTGCATGATACGGAAAATGCTACCGAGCAACTGGGGGTCGCCGGGACGTTGTTCCAACTCGACCAGTTCGCTGTCGAGCATCTCAAGCGCCTCTTGTGTTTCGGCGAGGAACTCTTTGAGCAGATCGTCCATGGGGATTTTCCTCTAAGGCAGACGGTACGTTTGTGGTTCTGTTGGTTTTTAGTATTTCGGCAAAACTTTAATTTCGCGCCCAGACCGACAGAGCAATGCATTAGGTTTTCGGAAACTTCTGTCAGCCTGCGGTACGCATTCCGGCAACAACGCTCATCGGTTTTGCACGCGAGGTCGAATTGCGGGCACGACTGCTTTCGATCGGCACATCGTCTGAAATCTGCGCACGCAGGCCTTGCATTTCTTCGCTCTGGCGAAAAATGAAAAGGGCAAGACCGAAGAGCGGTGCGAGACCTTCAATGAGCGCGAAGACCATGTAATCGCTAGCGCAAGTCGGCGAGGCTCCAAGCACCAACACGGCGACGAGACGGTCTCCGGCATGAATAGGCAGCGCCACACGGTTGTCTTCATAAACAGGCTCCTCAGACGACCAAGCGCGACCGACAAGGCTGTCATCGGCGGACTTCAGACGCGCGGCAGTCTGCGTGGCGCTGACATGATCTTTGGAGACACGCATCGAACGGCGCGCGAGGGCCGTGCCTTCCTGCAACCAGATCTCGCCGCTGGGCGAACGCGACAGGAGGCAGAAAATGCGTAAGGCTTTGGTGAGCACAGTCGCCACGTTTTCACTCTGTGACAATTTCGAGACCATCATGTCCCAGATGCGACGGCGGCGGCGGTCCTGTTCGGCGGCTGTCATATCCTCGACGACGAGCATGGTGCTGGAGCCCGGCGCCCAGACGCGCGAAAGCGCCATCACCGAACCATCGCTGCGACGACAGATGCGGCGCAGTTCCGATGTGGCATTGCCCAAACCATCGATCAAAACGGGATCAGACTTCGTTTTGCCATCGGCCATGATGCCGCGCTCGATGACCGCAAGCGACAAACGGGAGGCCTTATCAAGACCGAAACGGGCGGTGAGCACGACGGCGCCCGAATTCATCGACATCGCGTTGCCGGTCGCCGGATCAAAGACAAAGACTGCCGGTGCAACGGCGGAAGACATTGGATGTGTGGCGTTGGTATTCATGTTCATAGCCCCCTCGCGCCGACCGCACTAACGGCCTTCAATGCCCGGGGGCGCAAGTCCTTGCGGCCCGGGTGGCGTCGCGAAGACCAGATGAAATCAGAATAATTGCTGAAAACTTGCCATTTTGGTGACTTATACCACGGTTATGGCATCGAATACTTCAGTATGTATACAAGATATACTTAGTTATATACCAAAATATACGAAAGAAGATTTGTACGGCCATAAGCGTGTCATCACCAACATCAGGGGCGGCAAATGACTTCTTGATGCTTTTCCAGATTTTTTGACGTGAAGACAAATAAAGAAGCCCCGAACAACGGGGCTTCAGGTCGTCTCAATGACAGGGGAAAGATCAGGTGCGGTCGCGGCCACTGAGACGCCAGCGGGCGACAATGGCCTCAAGCTGGTCGATCGTCATATTGGGGGCCTTCCAGCTTTCCGAGAACCCGAGACTGTGGTTTTGCGGCTTCTGTTCGGGTGCCATATCGTCAAAGCGGATGCGCATGGGCATGGCGACACCTTGTCCGAAGACAATGGCCTCGCGGTCACCCAGTAGTGGCAGGAAATCTAGAAGATCGAGCGCCCCGTCATGGGTATTGGCGCGTATTACGGCCTGATCTTTCGCGGTGGAAAGCCGCATGGCAACCGCCGTGCTGCACTGAGACAGAACCGTCGCATCAAGCTCCGAAGGGCGCTGCGTAACAAGCGCCAGAGACACGCCGTATTTGCGCCCCTCTTTGGCAATGCGCGAGAGCGCCTGACGCGTGGGAGCAAATTTGTCAGCGTCGCCCGCAGGTGCATAGCGATGGGCTTCCTCGCAGACGAGAAGCATAGGCAAGCCGCCCTTGCTCCAGACTGCAAGATCAAAGGCCAGACGCGCGATCACCGAGATCACCACGTCGAGAATTTCGGCAGGCACCGACGCGAGATTGATTACCGTAATCGGACGGCCATTGTTCGGTACACGGAAAAGACGACCAAGCGTTTCTATCATCGTGTCCTGAATGGCGAGGCTACCGAACATGAAGCTGTAGCGTTGATCCGACACAAGCGTCTCGATACGTGCCTTCAGACGGCGATAGGGTACTGTCGAACGGGCACGGTCGAGTTTGCCGACCTGATCGTCGATGAAGGAGACAACATCGGATAGGCGATAAGGCGTCGGCGTGTCGACAGTGGTACTGTTGGATTCCGGCGTGCGGCGCGCGAAGCTGGCGCTACGCACGGTGGAAACATCCAGAAAACGGCGCTTGGCATAGATGACACCATCGCTGAGGATTTCAACTTCCGCATCGCGCGATGAATCCTTGCTCGTCAGCGCCTCGGTGAGTTCCTGAAAATTCAGCAGCCAGATCGGCAGATCGAGATTGCTCGGATCAATCCTCTCGGCCTTTTCACCAAAGGCGTTTGCATATTCATTATGCACGTCGAGAACGAGCATATGGGCATAGTGATGCTCTTCGAGCACGCGCTGCAAAATGCAAGTGAGCGCGGTTGACTTGCCGCAACCAGTCGTTCCGACAATGATAAAATGTTTGGAGAGAAGATCATCAACCAGAATGCGAGCTGGAACCGTCGGATCCTGATAGAGCGAGCCCACTTTGATCGACGCCACATTGGGCTGCGAATAAACACGCGTGAGATCATGTCGGTCGGCAAAAAACACAGGATCGCCTAAACTGGGCAAGCAGGCAACGCCGCGACGGAAAGCAAGACGCTTTGTCTGCGGATCAACAACCATTTCACCTGCAAGATTGACTTCGACAAGCCCGATGTCGGCAGCGTCCGATTCCAATGACGGGGTGGGAGAACTGACCGCTGTGATGATACCGAGCACGGCGTTGGACGGCGTGGTGATTTTGACAAGCGCACCGATCTGAATGCGTATGTCGCGCGATTGCAGCACCCCACCCACCGGTCGCTCCAGCACCACGATAGCCTGCGCACCGGAGACGGAAACGATATGCCCGATCCGCATCGGTTCGGCAGCGGCTAGGCCACGTCGCTCTGAAGATACAGAGAGAGAAGCAGCTATGACTGTCGACTGTATCTTTTGTGTCATGGCAGGAGACCTGTTTTCTCAACGTTCGCCGTTGCGGGAAAAAGCAGGGGGTGGCAGCGTCACAACAATGGTTGTGCCCGCACCCGGCGTACTCGAAATATGAAACTCTCCGCCGTGCTGACGAATGAGCGCCGCCGCAATCGGCAGGCCAAGACCGGTGCCCTCATGCGCGCGCGAATAGGCCGATTGCACCTGCCCGAACGGCGTCAGCGCAATCGAAATCTGATCATCCGTCATACCAATACCGTTATCGACAATGGCAATCGTCGCCCCGCCGCCTGTCGTGCGTTGCGCCACAACGAAAATGCGACCGCCTGCGGGCGTGAACTTATGGGCATTGGACAAAAGATTGATGAAAACCTGTTTGAGCCGCTGGCCATCAACCTCAAGTGTCGGCAGATCTGGTGCGGTACGAAACTCAAGTGTCTGATTTTTATCCCGCGCCCGGTCGCGCACCAGAATGAGGCTCTGGTCGATCAGTTCACGCAGGCAATGCTCTTCGCAAGCCAGTTCGAACGTACCACTTTCGATCTTCGAAATATCAAGAATGTCAGTGATGATATTGAGAAGATGTCGACCCGCGGTCGCGATGTGACCGGCATATTCGGCCCCCTTCTGAGGATCGCGGCCATCTTTGGAAAAATGCCCAAGCAAATCCGCAAAGCCAATGATCGCGTTGAGCGGCGTGCGCAACTCGTGGCTCATATTGGCGAGAAATTCGGATTTCGTACGATTAGCCAGATCGCTCTCAACCTTCGCCGCGCGCAAAGCCGTCTCCGATTGCTTGCGCGACATCAATTCCCCGAGATTCGTGGAATAGAGCGAAAGCAAACTCGACTTCTTTTGTGAGATGTCCCGACGCAGGTGCATACAATCTTTACCTTACATGAAGGATCAGAGTAGCCCGCGATTATTGAGGCAGAGTAAACAACCTATGCCGAAAGACATAGCGCCGCACTAAGAAATCGGGATTCCAGCCCGTCAGGGTAAAGAGCAAGCTATCGGATGCGCTTTACACCACACCTGCAACCAATGCCTCTTCAAGTTTTGTTAACCCTTCATCGAGCACGGCATCGCCCGCTGTGAGCGGCACGAGAATACGGATCACATTGCCGAAGACGCCGCAGGACAACAAGATCAGCCCACGTTCAAGCGCCGCCGTTGTCACGCGCTTGGTGGCATCAGCATCTGGCTCGTAAGACCCGCGTGTTTTCACGATGTCAAAACCGATCATCGCTCCATTGCCACGAATGTCGGTGATTGGCACCACGTCGTTACGCCCTGAAATGGCGGTGAGCCGCGCCTTGATGCGCTCGCCCATCTTGTTGGCTCTGGCAACAAGCCCCTCTTCCTGCATCACGTCGAGAACAGCAAGTGCTGCCGCACAGGCAACCGGACTGCCTGCATAGGTGCCGCCGAGACCGCCTGGCTCTGCCGCATCCATGATGTCCGCTTTACCGATAATGCCGGACAAGGGGAAACCGCCCGCCATCGACTTTGCAATCGTGATCATATCGGGCTCGACGCCTGAATGCTCAATGCCGAACATTTTGCCGGTGCGGGCAAAGCCCGTCTGCACCTCGTCGGCGACAAGCAAGATGCCGTGCTGGTCGCAGATTTTACGCAAAGCGACGAGAAGTTCGGTGGGCGCCTCATAGAAACCGCCCTCGCCCTGCACGGGCTCGATCATAATGGCGGCAACGCGGTCGGGCTCGACATCGGCACGGAACAAAAACTCAAGCGCCTTGAGACTGTCGGCAACCGTTACGCCATGAGCGGCGACCGGAAACGGCAGATGGAAAACTTCCGGGGGCATCGGCCCGAATTTCTTTTTGTAAGGCAGCGTCTTGCCGGTGAGCGCCATGGTCAGCATCGTGCGGCCATGGAAGCCGCCGGCAAAAGCGATAACGGCGGAGCGGCCCGTATGCGCACGCGCGAGCTTCACCGCATTCTCGGTAGCTTCCGCGCCGGTCGTAAAGAGAATGGTTTTGGCCTTGCCCTTGAAGGGCGCGAGCGCATTGAGCTTTTCGGCCAATTCGATATAGGGCTCATAGGCAACGACCTGAAAAGCGGTATGCGTATAGGCTTTAAGCTGCGCTTCAACGGCGGCGATGACTTTGGGGTGGCGGTGACCTGTGTTCAGCACAGCGATGCCGCCCGCAAAATCGACAAAGCGGTGACCTTCGACGTCCCAAAGCTCGGCGTTTTCGGCGCGCGCGGCAAAAATGCTGGTGGCTGTCGAAACACCGCGCGGCACGGCACTTTCGCGCCGTACCTGCAGGTCTTTATTGGTGCTTTTTGATGTGGGGGTCATTTGAAGCAGCTCCGCGAAAAATCCGTTTTACCGCTGTCAACGCCTCCTGTCAGCGGCCCTTGGCTGGAATCTGATCGAAGGGCACGAACTTGTCCACGCGAATATAGGCAGTCAGACCTCTACCGCATAAAACAAACGGCCGATGCGCGGGCTACGCATCGGCCAAAAACGAAGGCGTGAAAGCACAAAATTAAAGATAAGACACAATGCCGATTGTGCCGAGCGTGAAGAAAACGCCATAAGCAAAAACAATGGCACGACGCATGGATGCTTTCGAGATTCTGTTCTGAAATTTGAGCACCGGGATCGGCTTCATATCATCGCCCGTCTCTTCATACTCATCTTCCAGCACATTGACATGGGCGCGAACGGTGGCGCCGCGATGGCTGATGAGTTTGCCACAGGTGATTTCACCGGTGACATGACTTGTCGAACGCAAGATGACTTCACCGCTGACAATGAGCTGGCCGTCAAACGTACCGGCAATTTCGGCGCGCGAGACATGGGCATTGCCGGCGACCGAACCTGAAACGCCGATGGACAGAAGCGTCGTGCGCAGATCGGCTCCCATCAGCGAGCCGTCGACAAACATCGAGCCCTGGGTTTCGAAACTGCCTTCGAGCGAACTGTTTTCGCCGACGACAATGTCTTCGCTGCCGGCCCGCATGACACGCATGGTGGCTGTACTATGGCGCTTGGTTTCCTGACGGATCTCGCCCGACGGCAATATTCCCGGAAAATTTTCGATCTGATCACTTTTCATGTGTCGGTCCTCTGATTGCCGCTCAAGCAGCTTTTAGCCATGCCGCCGCCGCGGCTTTGAAAGATCGCAACTAGAACGTCAAGTGAGAGAACCGCGTCACCGCCTGAACCCCCGCTCCGCGACCAAACGTGGTTAAAAACTGCGCCCGATGAAGGCAGCAAAACAAGCAAAGCTCCCTCCAATACGGAGTGACCTTCGCAGTTCATGGAAAAATGATACGAAAATGGCCGCTTCATTCCGCCGGAATGAATAATTAAGTTTCATTAAGCATTAAGGCGAGCGCGCTTCGGACCCGGTTCAGGACTCTGGCGACTCAAGGCGGATACGCCTAGCCTCATCCGTACGACCATACTTTACAAAAAACTTGGGAGGACATCGGGCCATGTCTTTTGTGAATTGATTTTTGTGAACCGGATTGCCTCTCACCTGTCTTTGTCGATCCTGAACCGCTACGCGACGCTCATTGTTTTCGTATTGCTGACCTGTATAGGCATTCTTGCGCTACCGTTTTGGGAATATGCATGGGTGCTCACATCGGTGGCAGGCGTTTTGAGCCTGATCGGCTTGCATGATGTCTTGCAACAGAGCCACGCCGTCTTACGCAATTACCCGATTATCGGACATATCCGCTATCTCGTGGAAACGATCCGGCCCGAAATTCGTCAATATCTGCTCGAAGCCGATGACGACGCCCTGCCCTTTTCGCGCAGCCAGCGCTCGCTCGTCTATGCCCGCGCCAAAGGCGAACAGAGTGACAAACCTTTCGGCACACTGATGGACGTCTATGAAAACGGCTATGAATTTATCGGCCATTCAACGCGGCCCATGCCCGAAAGCAAGCCGGAGCAATTCCGCATCGTGATCGGCAACACGCAATGCGGACAACCTTATTCAGCCTCGATCTTCAACATTTCGGCGATGAGCTTCGGCTCGTTAAGCGCCAATGCGATCGAGGCGCTTAATCGCGGCGCGAAGCTCGGCGACTTTGCACATGACACCGGCGAAGGCGGCATCAGCCCCTATCACCGCGCGCATGGCGGCGATCTCATCTGGGAACTGGGCAGCGGCTATTTCAGTTGTCGCGACGCGGATGGAAAATTCAGCCCCGAACGCTTTGCGGCAAATGCCGGATTACCGCAAATCAAAATGATCGAGATCAAACTCTCTCAAGGTGCCAAGCCCGGTCACGGCGGCATTCTGCCTGCCGCAAAGGTCACCCCGGAAATTGCTGACACACGCGGCGTCAGTCTCGGCATTGACTGTGTCTCGCCCTCGCGCCACTCAGCTTTCACCACGCCCATCGAGATGATGAACTTCATCGCCGAATTGCGCAGGCTGTCCGGCGGCAAGCCCGTCGGCTTCAAACTCTGCATCGGTCACCCTTGGGAGTTTATGGGCATCGTCAAAGCGATGCTTGAGACGGGCATCGTCCCCGACTTCATTGTCGTTGACGGCGGCGAAGGCGGCACGGGAGCGGCTCCCGTCGAATTTGCCGATCATCTCGGAACGCCTCTGCGCGAAGGACTTTTGTTTGTCCACAACACGCTTGTCGGAACAGGGCTGCGCGACCGAATAAAAATCGGCGCGAGCGGCAAAGTAGTAAGCGCCTTTGACATTGCGCGCGTGCTGGCGCTGGGCGCGGACTGGGCCAATTCCGCACGAGGCTTCATGTTTGCCATCGGCTGCATCCAGTCGCGCTCCTGCCACACCAACAAATGCCCGACCGGCGTTGCAACACAGGACGAATTGCGCCAACGCGCCCTCGTCGTGCCCGACAAGGCCGAACGCGTTGCGGGGTTTCATAAAAATACGGTGAAGGCTTTGGCGCAGATGCTGGCAGCCGCCGGTCTTGACCGGCCCGATGAGTTCGGACCTCATCATATCGTGCGGCGCATCAGCGCCACGGAATCGCGCCTCTTCTCCCAGCTCCACTATTTTGTGGGGCCGGGAGAGATCGTCGATAAGGCGTCTGGTCTCAGCGACTTTTACAAAGTGAGCTGGAACATGGCGCGCGCCGACAGCTTCGACGCGTTGCGCGCTTAAGCAAAAACCTTCTTGAGTTCGGTCTTGAGAATCTTGCCATTGGCGTTACGCGGCAATGTTTCGGGCCAGAACACAACCTTGACCGGCACTTTGAAAGCCGCAAGACGGCTCGCCACAAAGTGACGGAGTTCCTCTTCTGTCGCTGTCGTACCGGGCTTCAGATGCACCACGGCACCCGGCTCTTCGCCAAGCGTGCGATGGGGCACAGCAACAATCGCCGCGTCCATCACCGCCGGATGCTCATAGAGAACATTCTCAACCTCGACGCAGTAAATGTTTTCGCCGCCACGGATGAGCATGTCCTTGGCGCGGTCGATGATGTAGCAAAAACCCTCTTCGTCGATGCGCGCGAGATCGCCTGTGTGGACCCAACCGTCACGGAAGGTTTCAGCTGTGGCTTCGGGCTTGTTCCAATAGCCTTTGACGACATTGGGACCGCGCCCGCAAAGCTCCCCCACTTCGTTGGGTCCAAGTGTCTCGCCCTTGGGGCCGATAACTTTCATATCGCAGACCGGAATGGCGGGACCGCAGCTTGACGGGCGGTTCTCGTAATCCTCACCCTGATGAGTTGTAAAGGCCGCTGACGTTTCCGTCATACCCCAGCCATTGCCGGGCGATGATTTCGGGAAAGTTTCTTTGATCTTGCGCACAAGTTCAGGTGCCGACGGCGCGCCGCCATAGGACACGCCTTCAAGCGAGGAGAGATCATATTTCGCGCGGTTGGGATGTTCGATCAACTGCCAGGCAATCGTTGGCACACCGCCAGCGCCGGTGATCTTTTCACGCTCTATCAACTGCATCGCGCGCTCCGCATCCCACTTGTGCATCAGCACGATCTTCACACCGCCAAAGAGCGAGGGCGACATGATGGCGTGACAACCTGTGGCGTGGAAAAACGGCACGGACAAAAGCATGGAACGCTGCGGTGCCGTCGGATCGGGCGCGGGCGGCATTTCGCCGCGACGCAAGAATGTGCGTGCACCAGAAATCCCTGCGGCCATGATATTCGACATCATGTTGCGATGCGTGCCGAGCGCGCCCTTGGGCTTACCCGTTGTGCCGGATGTATAAAAAATCGTCGCGTCGTCATCGCTATCAAGTGGCACGTCAGGCAAAGGCTTGTCCGGGAGCGTGCCCCAATCATTCACCGCACCAACAATGCTTTCGAATTTGACGATCATCGGATCGGCTATCTCATCGGACTTGCGCGCGACATAGACACGTTTAAGGTCCGGACATTTATCGAGATGCTCTGTGACGCGCTCAAGAAGGCCCGCATCGACAATGGCGATCTTGGAGCCTGAGTCCTTCAAACCATATTCAAGCTCTTCTCCCGTCCACCAGGCATTGAGCGGCGTGACAATCGCACCTGTGAGCGCGGCGCCATAAAAGGCCACCGGCCATTCGGGCAGGTTGCGCATGATGATTGCAACGCGGTCACCCTTTTTGATGCCCTGAGCGATGAGTTCATGCGCAAAAGTGATCGCGGCGCGCGCAAAACCTTCAAACGTCGCGCGGTCATCATCAAGCACGAGGAAGGTCTTGTCGCCATGCGCGCGGCCTGCGAGGAATGCATGTCGGATAGTCGGCGGCGCATTCTTCCAGACGCGGATTTTCTGGCCGCGAATAACCTTCTCTTCCATTTCGAAGGGCACACCCGGCGCGGTCAGAAAGGCATGAGCCTCGGCGATGGTCATGGCGGGCCAGGCAGGTTTTGTCTCAAGCGATTTAGTCATGTCTACGCGATGCTCCCAGAGGGGTGTTTTTAATTGATTGAACGGGAGAATGAGCGCGACCATGGGTTTCACGCAAGAAAAATGCGTAGAACGCTGTGTTAAACCCGCATAACGCTATCAGGTGGAGTATGTCCGCGTCAGTCCGACGCAGCCTGCTGGGCCACGGGTGCGGTCTTTGCCGCTATATAGGCCCGCCAGCCGCCGAAGGAGGTGATGTCGATCGCCCCTTCAATTCCGGCCGCCTCGCAGAGAAAGCCTTTGACCTTGCGGCCTGTCACAAGCTCGACCGTGCCGATGCACAAAGGCGACGGCACACCGGCCATGAAATCGCCGAAGGCCGAGCGCGGCAGACGCCAGACTTCAAGCTCGATCGCGGCACCCGCATCGACACGCACCATGCCAGGCCGAAACGGCGGACCGCCCGCCAGCGCATAGAAGCGATAATGGGGGGCGGTGCGCACCCGCTCGACAAACATTCCACCACGCGAGGTGAGTTCGTGATTTAGCGGCAATCCGCTCATATGCGCACCGACGACGGCAAGCTCGATAAAGGCATCGTCCTCGGTCCCTTCATTGAGCATCGGGCCGCCCGCCCCGAGACCGAGTGCTGCATGAAAGCGGCTACCGAGTTCCAGCACCCGCGCTTCGCCAAAGGCTGACGCACAGAGCGTGACGCCGAAGGGAAGTCCCTGCGCCGTAAAGCCCGCGGGCACGGCAAAACCGCATAGATCAGCGAGATTCATGAAGTTCGTATAAGTGCCGAGCCGCGAATTTAGTTTGACGGGTTCGGCCTTGACATCATCGACTTTGTAAATGGTCGGTGCAGTCGGCACCACGAGAATGTCGATCTCCGACATGATGCCAGCAATTTTGCGCGAAAGAATTTGCAGACGCTGAAAGGCATCAAACACTTCAACCGCTGTACGTGTGCGCCCGCCTGCGATGATCGCGGCAACTGTCGCGTCCCCTTCTTTGGGATTTTCCTCCAGAAAGCGACCGACAGCAGCGGTACGCTCTGCCACCCACGGGCCTTCATAAAGAAGGGCGGCGGCTTCACGGAAGGGCGCGAAGTCGATGCGGCGCGCGCGACCACCAAGCTCCTCCAGCCGCGTCACCGCCTCAGCGAACAGGCGCTCGGCTTCGCTGTCACCGAAGAAAGTAAGATCAGCCGCGCGAGGCGCTGCGAAGGTGAAATTGGCACCCGCGATAATCGGGTCCGACGGCATCAGGGCACGCGCATATGGATCGCCCGCATCAAAGACCGCTGCCTGATGAAAAATCACACCTGCGTCTTCGGCCGATAAGGCAAAGATCGAAACGCAATCAAGCGAGCGACAGGCGGGCACGACACCGCGTGTCGAGAGAAGGCCCTTGGACGGTTTCAACCCGACGATATTGTTGAACGCGGCAGGCACGCGACCGGAACCCGCCGTGTCAGTGCCAAGCGAGAACGACGCGAGCCCCGCCGCGACCGCGACCGCGGAACCAGAACTTGAGCCGCCTGAAATGTAATCCTTGTTGAACACCGAACGCGGTGCACCGTAAGGCGAGCGCGTACCGACAAGGCCGGTGGCAAACTGATCGAGATTTGTTTTGCCGAGCATAATCGCCCCTGCCGCGACGAGGCGTTTTACAACCTCGGCGCTTTCCTTGGGCCTATAGGCATAAGCGGGGCAGGCCGCCGTTGTCGGGATGCCCCCAACATCAATGTTATCTTTTACCGCGAAAGGAACGCCGAAGAGCGCAAGTCGTCCACGCTCCTCGCGCGACATCGCGTCCATCACACGGGCACGGGCAATAAGCTCGCTTCCATCCACGCGTGAAATCCAGACGGCGGGATCACCATAGGCATTGATGCGGCGGATCACTTCCGCAATCACATCCTCGACACGCACGCCTTCGGCATAAACGGATTTGAGCGATGCAAGATCAAGCGAGAGCGACTTCATGCGGCACTCACTTTCTCAAGCGGCAGGATCGTCACCAAGGCCTGTCCCGCCTGCACCATATGACCCGGCGAGCAATGGATCTCATAGACGCGCCCACTCATCGGCGCTTTCATGTCGATCTCCATTTTCATGGATTCAAGCACAACAAGCGACTGGTCCTTCATCACTTCATCGCCCGGCTGCACACCGATTGACCAGACATTACCGGGGACGCTCGCCTCGACCAGCCGCGCACCAGGCGGCATCTTGCCGAGATCAAGCGCGGGCGGCAGATCGACTTCGGCACTTTCAAGAGTGATGCCCTGCTCTGCCCAACGCCGGCGCTCTTCCTCAAACGCCTGACGCTGCGTCGCGCGAAAGCCTGCGATCTCATCGGCATTTTCGTCGAGAAAGCCCATATAATCAGACAGGCGGAATGACGAAGGCTCGACCTTCACATCGAAGCGGCCATGCGGGAAGGCAGCCCGCGCCTCCAGCAATTCATCCGCGGAGACTTCATAAAAGCGGATACGGTCAAAAAACCGCAAGAGCCAGGGCGATCCTTCGACAAAGCTCTCCGTCGTGCGCCATGTGTTCCACATCTGCACCGTCCGCCCGACAAGCTGATAACCGCCGGGGCCCTCCATGCCATAGACGCACATATAAGCGCCGCCGATGCCGACAGCATTTTCCGGCGTCCATGTCCGCGCCGGATTATATTTCGTCGTCACCAGACGGTGACGCGGATCAAGCGGCGTTGCGACCGGCGCACCGAGATAGACGTCGCCCAGACCCAGCACCATATAATCCGCTTCATAAACGATGCGGCGTACCTCTTCGATACTGTCGAGCCCGTTGATCCGACAGATGAACTCAATGTTGGAAGGGCACCACGGCGCATTGGGATTCACGAGCGTCTGATATTTACGCACCGCCTCACGCGCGGCCTCGTCATCCCATGAGAGCGGCAGATGCACGATACGGCTCGGCACTTCGATGTCGCGTGTGGCGGGCAGCGCCCGTTCGGTTTCCTCGACAAGCCGCAGGAGTTTGCGCACGGAAATCCGGTCGGGATCAAAATGCACCTGTAGCGAGCGGATGCCCGGCGTCATTTCGATGATGCCGGGGACGGCCCGCGCGATGAGCGCTTCCATCATCGCATGGGCCCGCATACGCAGCGCGAAATCGAGCACGTTCGCACCATATTCAATGAGCAGATAATCATCGCCCGCGCGACGGTAGGTGACCTTGACCTCAAGATCGTCGATGCGACCGAGGATCGCCTGACCGGTGCCGGGAAGGCCCGCTCTATGCGGCGCGCTTTGCGGTTGGCGTAGCACCTTCACCCATGTCTCTTCATCGCGGCGCATCTTCTCGGCTTCTTCGTCACCGATACGGCGGAAACGCAACTTGTCGCCCGGACGGAGCTGGCCGATTTTCCACAGGTCCGCTTTCGCCAAAGTCGCAGGGCAGACGAAACCGCCAAGGCTCGGACCATCGGGACCGAGAATAATCGGCATGTCGCCGGTGAAATCAATCGTACCGACGGCATAGGCATTGTCGTGAATGTTCGAGGGATGCAATCCTGCCTCGCCGCCGTCGAGCCGCGCCCACTTGGGCTTTGGCCCGATCAGTCGCACGCCTGTGCGCGCCGAGTTGTAATGCACTTCATAGGTGGCGCTAAAGAGCGTCTCGATGTCCTCGTCGGCAAAATAGTCGGGCGCACCGTGAGGTCCGTAAAGTGCCGCGATTTCCCACTGACGGCCAAGCACGGGCCGGTCAGCATCCGCCAGCATATCAACACGCGCCTCAGCAACGGCACCCTTGCGGTTAACGCGCAGCACATCGCCGGTCTTGAGCGCACCGGTGGCGTGGCCGCCGAATTTGCCAAGCGTGAACGTCGAGCGGCTACCGAGATAGACAGGCACATCGAAACCGTGCCGCACAGCGAGATAGCTGCGCTGTCCGGCACTCACCACATCACCGACCTCAAGCGTCTGGCCGCGCTTCACTTTGACGGCGTCATAATACGCGATCACTTCGCCGTCGAGCTTCGCTTCCATGTCGGCCCCCGTGAGGGCAATGACGGCGTCGGTGCGGAAAAACAGCGTTGGACCGTTAAGTGTCATCTCAAGTGCGGGCGCACCGTCCGCATTGCCGACAAGGCGGTTGGCCAAACGAAACGACAGGCTGTCCATCGGGCCGGACGGCGGCACACCGACATTCCAGTAGCCGACGCGACCAGGATAGTCCTGAATGCTTGACTGGGCTCCCGGCGCAATGACGTCGATGGTCGAGGGATGAAACGCGAAATTGCCAAGCGTCGATGTGCGCATCGACCCGCCGAGAAAATGCGGCGAGCGAACAAGCTGACGCAGATAATCGAGATTGGTCTCGATGCCATAGACCGAACTCGCGTCCAGCGCGGCGGCAAGCTTTGTCACCGCATCGGCACGGTTTTTCCCGTGGACGATGATTTTGGCAAGCATCGGATCATAAAAGGGCGACACGTCGGTACCGGTGACGATCCAGCCGTCCACACGCGCCGAGGGTGCAAACGACACATGCGTAAGGAGACCCGACGAGGGCTGGAAATTGCGCGCCGCGTCTTCCGCATAGAGGCGCACTTCAATGGCATGACCATCGCAGGCACGTTCATAAGTCGCCAGAGAACCGAGATCGCCCGCCGCCTGTTTGATCATCATTTCGACGAGATCAAGACCCGTGACTTCCTCGGTTACGGGATGCTCAACCTGTAGACGGGTGTTCACTTCGAGGAAATAGAACTTCGCTTCTGACGCATCATAGATGAACTCGACCGTACCGGCAGAGGCATAAGACACACTCCGGCCGAGCTTCACCGCCGCCTGATGCAATTCAGCCCGCATCTCCTCCGACAGATGCGGCGCCGGTGTCTCTTCAATCACTTTCTGGTTGCGACGCTGGGCCGAGCAATCGCGTTCACCAAGTGCGATCACCTCGCCCTTGCCATCACCAAAAATCTGCACTTCGATGTGACGCGCCTCGGCAACGAATTTCTCGATGAAGAGTCCTGCATCCTTGAAATTGGCAAGCGCCAGACGCTGCACCGTTTCGAAGAGACGCGGCAGATCGGCTGCCGACTTGCAAAGCTGCAAACCGATTCCGCCACCACCCGCCGTGCTTTTCAGCATGACGGGATAGCCGATCTTAGCCGCCCATGTCCTTGCGTCGTCCAGATCGCGCACCAGCGGCGAGCCCGGCAGGAGCGGCACGTCACTCGTCTCGGCGAGTTCACGCGCCGTATGCTTCAGTGCAAAGGCGCGCATATGGGCAGGCGAGGGGCCGATAAAGACAACGCCTGCCGCTTCCAATGCCGTCACGAAATCGGGATTTTCACTCAGAAACCCATAGCCCGGATGCACGGCTTCGGCACCCGTCTGACGGATCGCATCAAGGATCGCATCGACATTGAGATAGCTCGCCGCAACATTGGCAGGACCGACGCAAACGGCTTCACCGGCCATGCTCACGTGGGCGGCAAAACGATCAGCTTCCGAATAAATAGCAACAGACGCCACGCCCAACTTCTTCAGCGAACGGATAACACGGACGGCGATTTCACCGCGATTGGCCACCAAAACTTTCTTAAACATGGTCAGCCGTTCCAGATTAAAGTTTGGATGGGGGTCGGATTAAAATCGTTGCACGGGTTGTTGACCTGCGGGCAGTTGGAAATGACAACGAGAATGTCCATCTCGGCCCTCAGCTCCACATAATCACCGGGCTTTGACACGCCATCAACGATCGCGAGCGTACCATCGGGTTCGATCGGCACATTCATAAAGAAGTTGATATTGCTGACGATGTCGCGCTTGGTCATGCCATGACGCGCAAGCTCGGAGACAAAATTATCGCGGCAGCTATGCATAAATTTGGTTTCATGGCCAAAGCGGACGGTATTGGCCTCCGCACTACAGGCACCGGCAGACGTGTCGTGCCCGCCGGATGTGTCAGCGATAATTGTCGCCATCACATTACCTTCGTTCGACAGAAGCTGCGTGCCCGTGGTGATGTAGGGCGAGCCCTGTTCACGCACAGTATCCTGCGCACTGTAGCGCTCGCTTGCGTCACCGGCTTTATAGAAAAGCGTATCGACCGCCTGACAGCCTTCGCTGTCAACAATGCGCAGGACTTCACCGCGCCGCACGATATGCGACCAGGGCTTTCCGGCGGGGACGGTGAAATCATAACCGACAGCATTGGGTTCACGATTGATGCCCATGGTTCAGGCCCCCTTCGCAAGCTGAGCGCCGAGGCCGACGAGCGCATCTGTATTTTCAAAACCACGGACCGCTTCTTCGCAGGAGGTGCGGCAAAAATCATCCGGCAAGGCGGCAGGAGATTTCCAACGCATCAAGTCAACTGGCGAAGGCTCGTCCATTGAGGGCGACAGGGGATGCGGGCAGTTCGAGACGAAGACCAGCACATCCAATTCAGCACGCAGATCGACATAGTCACCGTCCTTCACGCTGGGTCCGGCCCATACAAACGCGCCACTCCCTGTCACGCTCACCGGCGCGAAAAAAGTGACGCAGGGCGGAATGTCGGACTTCGACAGCCCGTGTTTTGACGCCAGCAAAATAAAATTGCCGCGCGTGTGACGGGCCTGATCGTGACCGTATTTTCTGATATTGGTCGCCGTCGTGGAACCACCGGCCAGCGCATCGTGATGGCTGTAGGTGTCATCCGTGATCGAGGCAAGCACGCGACCCATATCGGAATAGAGAAGTTTGCCTTTATGGAGCTTGGCCGACCATTGCACCTTGACCGTGTCGCCCACATTGAGGCGTTCGGTCGGCTCGTCAGCGCGATAGAGCAACACCGAAATGCCTTGTGTCTTATCGCCCGCAATAATGCGCAGCGTCTGTCCGCGCGCCACGATCATCGACGTGCCCCAGTTTGCAGGTAAGGTTTCGCTCGCGACAACAAGTGCGGGGTCAATCACGGCGGGATTGCCGACCGCATCGGCAAAGTCGCGTCGAGCCGCGCGACCACGCGCATAAAGCGCTTCGTAGCGGGCGCGCTGGGCGGCATAGGTGTCGGATTTAAGTGTGTCGGGAGATGTCATGTTCATCTCTAGTCCTCAGTCGCAAATCGCTCCGGTCGTCCGGATAAAAGTTCGCGTGACCCACGAACCCTTGTCAGCACCGGGTCGTCCCGATGCGTAAAAATTCAAACCGCTGCTTTGAGCGCAATAGGCTCCGCCTCTTTCAAAACCACATCGGCAGGTTTCGGAGCAGAGTGATACACCGGCAGATCAAACGTGATGGTCGCGCCATAGGCTTCCGCTTCTTCCGGTCGCGTATGACGACGGTCAAAAGCAATAACGCGCGTGCCGAGCTTGAAGGCTTCGGAGAGATCATGTGTCACCATGAAAACCGTCATGCCCGTCTCGTTCCAGAGCTGCAACAAAACCTCGTGTACGCCTGCCCGGATACCCGGATCAAGCGCACCAAAGGGCTCGTCAAGCAGCAGCAGTTTTGGTTTTTTCACCAGCGCCTGCGCGATGGCAAGACGCTGCTGCATTCCGCCGGAAAGCTCGGTCGGATATTTGTTCTCAGCCGCACCAAGACCCACGCGCTGAAGCATGTCGCGCGAAATATCTTTGGCCTCACGGCGCTTCTTTCCGAGCAAAATACCAAGGCGCGGCGCGGCAGCAAACTCAAGACCCAGCATCACGTTCTGCAAACAGGTCAAATGCGGAAAGACAGAGTATTTCTGGAACACAACACCGCGATCAGGTGAGGGTTCGGCCATCAAAGGCTCGCCGTCCACAAGGATGCGGCCTTTGCTCGGCGTTTCATCGCCCAACAGCATCCGGAGGAAAGTGGACTTGCCGCAGCCGGACGGACCCACAAGGGCGACAAAGGATTTCGGCGCGACTTCAAAGCTGATCCGCTCCAGCACGGTCTGACGACCGTAAATCTTCCAGACATTCTCGACGCTAACGCTACTCATGGACTAAGCCTTATGCCTGACCGCGATACATCCAGCGGAATGTGACCCGCTGGAAAATGCGCAGGATGAAATCGAGAGTGAAGGCGAGGAATGTAATCCAGAAGACATAAGGCAGGATCACATCCATCGCGAGATAGCGGCGCATCAGAAAAATGCGGTAGCCAAGGCCACTCTCGGCAGCAATCGCTTCTGCTGCAATAAGATAGAGCCAGGCGGCACCGAGCGAGAGACGCACGCTGTCAATGAGGCGCGGCAACATTTGCGGCAGCACCACGCGCAGGATGATCTGCCATGTAGAAGCGCCCAATGTCTGCGCCTTGATGAGTTCTTCATGCGGCAGTTCTTCCGTGCGCAAGGCCAGATCGCGCACGATGTAAGGCACGATGCCGACGACGATGAGAACGACTTTGGAAAGCTCTCCAAGCCCGAAGGTGATGAAGAGAATGGGCAGAATGGCAAGCGGCGGGATCATGGAAACGACAGAGGTGAAGTTTGCCATCATGGCCCGCACATAGGGGATGAGCCCCTGCAATATGCCGATAACGCCGCCGATGACGGTTGCTACGGCGACACCGATAGCCAGCCTTTGCAGGCTCGCTATCGTGTCTTCGAGAAGCAGAAAATTTCCCGTGCGCAGATCGGCAACAAACCCCATCCGGATAATCGCCGCTTCAATCGTGGACCAACCCGGCAGCAACTTATCGTCGGGATTGATGCTGAGCCGTGCTTCGGACGCGACGGCATAGGCAAGTAAGACCAGCGCGAAAGGAAGAGCTGCAAGAAGCAGACTATTCAGAACGCTTGGATGCTGGTTGATGAGGCGACGCATGAAATACCCGTATCTGCGAGGAAAACGAAAGAGGCTCAGAGCTTTCCGTCGGCCGCGAGTTTCATGTACTTGTCCGTGAAGCGGAATTTCACGTTCGACTTGTCACCAATGATCTTGCCATCCGCAAACTCGATGCCGACAACATCAGCCGAAGGCGCATTATTGCCAAGGAGACCATGTGTGAAAAGGAATTGGCGCACCTTGTCCATCGCAGGCACAAGATCACCACCTGTAAAGTCCACCATGTCCTTGGGTGTCCAGAACATCATTGTTGTCTTGAGCTGACCTTCAAAACCGGCAAGATCCGTACCCGAGGCTTTGGCCATGGATTCACGCGCGGCTTTGGCTTCCGGCGTACCCGATTGCATCAGCGCAAGGGTTTCAAACCAGATGCCGACCATCGCCTTGCCGAAATCAGGATTGTCTTTGAGCGTATCGGTATTGACGACAAGGCAATCCTGAATTTCGCCAGGCAGTTTGCTCGAATCGAAAACCGAATGGGCTTTCGGGTCTTTCAGGATCGAAGCGACCATCGGGTTCCATGTGACCATCGCCGTCACATCCGGCGTCTTCCATGCTGCTTCCATGTCAGCGTCCGACGTGTTGACGACCGTGACGTCCTTCTCGCTCATACCGACCGTTTCAAGCGCACGGGCAAGGGCATAATGAGACACGGACAATTCGACGAGATTGACCTTCTGACCTTTGATGTCGGCAAGCTTCGTCTTGCCTTTCAGGAGGATCGCGTCATTGCCGTTGGAATAATCGCCGACGATGAGCGCCGTTGTGTCAACACCGCCGACGGAGGGAATGGCGAGCGCATCCATATTCGTCGAGAGCACACCGTCAAGCGAACCAGCGGTATATTGATTGATCGACTCGATGTAATCGTTGAACTGCACAACGTCGATCTTGATGCCGTATTTGTCGGCCCATTTTTTGACGATGCCGTGATCCTGCGCATAGCCCCATGGCATCCAGCCGACATAGATCGACCATGCCACTTTAAATTCTTTTTTAGGTGCAGCATTGGCCGGTGCGCTCATTATGAGTGCCAAGGCCGTCATTGCCGCGATAGCAAACTTAGGAAAAAATTTCATGTTGTCAGTCCTCCGGACCGTTTGAGTGCGTACAAAAGTCGGAGGATCGGCGTGACCAGGCGGTGCAATGCCAATCCTCGCATTACGTCCGTCTCCCGGGCTTTTATCCCGCCGTGTACCTGACCGCTGTTCACCGATCAGGGTGCGGCTCTCGGACCAGCACCTCCCGCAAATTTCGGAAAGCCGGAACCCTAGCCGCTGCCAATCCAATGGATTGCAAAGCGCGGGCCAGTTGAGAAACGGCCCGATTGCGCCTTTCTCCGTATCTGAAAACCCGTCTAAGCAAAAAAACAGCCTCAATTTTGAGCAAGCGCCCAATGAAGACGCATTTTTAAGCAGAAAACAAAGCTCCGGCCTTTCGCATCTGAAGAGCCGGAGCAATGATCATCAATAGCACCTATGGCTCAGAGCTTGCCGTCGGCCGCAAGCTGCATATAACTCGCGTCAATACGGAGCTTCACATTGGTCTTGTCACCGAGCACTTTGCCGCCCGGCAGTTCGATGCCGATAGCGCCCTTGTCCTTGGCTTTCGCCCCGAGCAAGCCGTTGGCGAAGGAGAACTCCATCGTTTGATCAACGATCTTTTCCATTTCGGGTGAGGTCAGAGCCGCCGCGCCTTTGGCGGGATCATAATAGAAGGCTGTGGTTTTGACCTGACTGTCGAAATCGGCAAGGTCCGTGCCCATGGCCGCCGCCATAAAGGTGCGCGCTTCAATCGCCTTGGCGTCCTTCTTCTGCATAAGAGCAAGAGTTTCATACCACGCACCCGCAAGAGCTTTGCCGAACTCGGGATTAGCTTTCAACACTTTGGTATTCACGACCAGAATATCCTGAATTTCGCCAGGGAGTTCGGACGAGTTGAACACTTCCGATGCCGTGCCAAGCTTGCGGATCTGGCTCGTCGCAGGGTTCCACGCCACAATCGCGTTCACATCACCGGTGTTGTAAGCGGCAACGAAATCAGCATCGGCAATGTTTGCCGTTTCGACGTCGCTCATCTTCAGACCGGATTTTTCCAGCGCTCTCCACAACATGTAATGCGAGACCGAATACTGCACGAGATAGACTTTCTGACCCTTGAGGTCAGCCATCGTCTTGCCCTTGCCCTTGATGAAGATCGAGTCATTGCCGTCTGTGTAGTCACCGACAATGATCATCGTCGTATCAACGCCGCCCGCTGCTGGAATAGTGAGACTGTCCATCACCGTGTCAGTGACCGCATCATACTGACCGGCTGTGTACTGGTTGATGGATTCCACATAGTCATTGATCTGGACAAGCTCGATTTCGATACCGTACTTGTCAGCCCATTTTTTCAAGATGCCGGACTTCTGGGCATAGACCCAAGGCATGTAGCCGGTGTAAATCGACCAAGCGACTTTGAAACTCTTGCCTTCCGCCGCAGCAGCAGGCGCGAAACTCAGCGTCGTCAGCATCGCACCGGCGATGAGAAGGCTTGCCGCCTTTTTGAGAAAACCTGTTCTCAACATGGATCGTCCTTTCAATATCAGTGAGACGCTCGACGCGCCCGTTAAAACTGTTTCGCAATCAGCAATTTTTCAGGACGTTTCCATTATTTTTGGTTTTCACTCAGGCACTCTCTTTGCGGCCAAAGGCTATGCCGCTTTCTTTTTCGGACGCAGGCATGCAGACAACACCGTCGCGTTCAAGTTTGCGCAAATAAGCAAAGGTCTTCATCGTCTCGGCTAAAAGATGATCACCCGCGACATAGCTCGGATAAGTCGTTACCGCACTGTTGCGGAATTCCGGCAGAGGCTCGATCACCGTGTCGAAATCGACAGCACAGAAGAGCGGGAAGGAAAACCGCTCCTCCGACACATTGCGCACACGATGCGGTGTCGCAATGAAACGGCCATTGGTGAGCGCTTCCAGCATATCGCCGATATTGATAACAAAGGCACCAGGCACAGGCGGTGCGTCGATCCATACGCCAGCTGCATTCAGCACTTCAAGGCCGGGTTTGGTCGCGTACAAAATTGTGAAGCATTCATAATCCGTATGCGCACTGATGCCCCAATCGCTTTGCTGCGATTTTCCTGCTTCCGCCACAAAACGGTTCGGCCCTTCGGGATAATGCACCAGTCGAAGCTGCGACGGCGGCTTGGTTGTGATCGACTGAAAATAGGTTTCGGGCAGGCCCAGCGCCAAAGCAAAACCGCGAAAGAGCGTCTGGCTCAACGAGATCACGGACCGGTAATAGCTATAGACATCTTTTTCAAAATCTCTGACTTCGGCAGGCCATTGATTGGGGCCGAGTAGACGATAGCCTTTGACGTAATCTGGATCATCGACCGGCAATTCGATCGACAGATCAAAGGCCTCTTTTTTGTCAACTGTCGCGACCTCGCCCGCATAGAAATTTTCTTCACCGACCGGCACATAGCCGCGATGGGCGCGCGAATTGCCGATATAATAGTTTTGCTTGGTCTCAACCGGCAGCGCGAAAAACTCGCCCGTCCGCGCGAGCAGGCGCTCGATCTTTTCGGATCCGATGCCGTGGCCCGTCACATAGAGAAAGCCGACATTACTGGCCGCTTGCGCGATCTCGTCAGCCACCTTGCGCTTGGCCACATCATCGCTGCCAAAAAGCGCCGCAATATCAACGAGCGGAATTTTGTCAAAGTCCCGACCGGTCATCTGACCGCTCTCATGTTCTGCACCTGCGGAATAGCACCGATGTCGCCTTCCACATCAAGAATATCCCAATGGCGCAACATGCGCCGCCCGTCCGGCCCCGTGTCCCGCGTCACAAGCACGCCATGCTCATGCCCGTCCGAGAGCGAGAGAAAATGATCGGGGCTTAAATCTTGTGCCTCGCGATAAGGCAGGCTCGAACGCTGCACGATCCAGCCTGTAGACGTGATCGCGCCCTGACTGATTTCGCAATCAATGAGGTCTTGCGCGGCGACAAGACTTGGGGCCGCTGCCACGCAGTCACGCAAATGCTGCCCCATCGGTATTTCCGCAAGACGCCCGCGCGCATACATAAAGAGTGTGCCCACGCGCAACAGAACCCCGCGCACACCGTCCGCGCGGCCTTGCAGGCGAAGCGCACAAATCGGAGACAGTTCGATCGGCTCGCGGTGCCAATGTTCGATATAGGCAATGTCCTTGCCTTCCTCGACCATCATGCCGCCCTCGTACCAGAGCTGGCCCTGATCGGAATAGATCGCCTGCGGCTGGAAGTCGATCTCGCGCCGCCACTCATAATAGGTGCCGTCAAAATGGAGTGTGCCGGCAAAACCCTCCTGCTCGGCGAGCCAGCACACCTGTTCAAGATTGAGCTGACGCAAGCCCTGCACCGCATGGAAATCGGGCTTCACAGCAGGCTGGCGCAGGTCGAGATAAGATGTCGCCCCCTGCATCCAGTTGACCCATGTCTCGGTGTCACTCGGACCATCAGGCCAAGCAATCAACGAGCGCCGCCACAGACCGGTAAGCTCATCCGGTGCCGGAATTTCCTTTGAAATGCTGTCTTTCATCGCTGCCCGCATCGCCTAAACTCAACCGGTGCTTCAACCAGCTTGGAGTTTGTTGCAGTGCGGGAGGTTTGCGAAGTCACAAAATAGCAATGTCACCCATAGATGAAATCTATGGCTCTCAGAGATCCGGCGGCCTCTGACGGAGCCGCGCCATCACCTCCCCGATAAAGACTTCCGTGGGCGTATCGCGCGACGCCGCTTCGCGGGTGACGAGATAGACGTGATAGGAGGGTAGCAGATCGTCGGGCAAAAGCGGCCAAATCTGGCCCGCCGCGATCATCGGCTCGGCCACGCAGGTCGGAAGAAACCCGATACCAATACCAAGCTCTATGAGACGGGTGACTTCATGGAGGTTTTCGGCAAAGCCGCCGACTTTGGCCCCCAAACCATACCGACGCCGGAAGCGCTCAAGCTCTTCTGGCTCGTCCTGTCCGGTGAGCACGAAAGCCTCTTCGCTAAGTTCCGATGGCAAGCCGATGGCGCGACCGAAGAGCGGATGGCCTTTCCCGCAATAAAGCTGCTGCACCTCGCGCATCAGCGGCTCATAGCAAAGTCCCTCGCTCGGTGCGCTGTCACAGGCAAGCCCCACTTCCGCGTCACCAAGCCGGAGCGATTTCACAACCTGCCGCCACGGCGTCACTTCCAGATGGATTTCAACACCGGGATGGGCACGATGAAAAGCTACCAGCGCCTCGTCGAATTGCGGCGAGACAACAGACGAAATTGTGCGGATATTGATGACACCTTCGAGAAGATTAGCAGCCTTGGCCACCTCATGAGGTGCTGCGCGCGCCGCCTCCACCATCACCTGACAAAGCGGCAACAATGCCCGCCCCGCCGATGTGAGTTCCACGCCTTGCGACGTGCGCTTGAAAAGCTCGACGCCCAGATGCTCCTCAAGACGCTTCAATCCGGCGCTGATTGTGGGCTGCTGTTTATTCAACTGCCGAGCCGCTGCACTGATGCCGCCCGATTGCACGATCTCGACAAAGAGATGGAAAAGGTTCCAGTCCATATTGCGCATGAAGTGGCGCTCACCGGGCGGGAGCATCGACAGGTCAGGCATCACTTGATCCAGTCGGGAGAGGCTATGGCCTGATAGGCTTTGATGAGCGCATCCGACCATGACTGGCGCAGGTTCTTGAAGTAGACATCATCATCCTTGATGCGTTTCAGCAGCGACAGTTTCAGTGCGTTGCGGCGATAGACCATCAGATCAATCGGCATCCCGACCGAGAGATTGGAGCGCATGGTCGAATCCATCGAGATAAGCGCGAGCTTCATCGCGTCGTTCACCTGGATGTCATAGGTCGCGGCTCGGTCGATGATGGGCTTGCCATATTTGTTCTCGCCAATCTGCAAATAGGGCGTGTCTTCCGTCGCCTCGATATAATTGCCTGCCGAATAAATCTGGAACAGCCGGAGCTTGCCGCCACCGATCTGACCGCCCATCAGAATCGAGACATTGAACGTCTCTTGCTGCTCCTCAAGTGCCGGTCCGTCGCTGCGGTACAATTCACGCACGGCGCGACCCATGATCTGGGCGGCCCGCACCATGCTCGGCGCAGTAGCCAGCGTTTCGGGCGGCCCGCCTTCATTCATCACGACGCCTTGCTCAGTTGCCAGGTTGATAACGGCCTGGCTCAAGGCAAGATTGCCCGCCGTCATAATGCCGATCACGCGGTCGCCCTCTTCCTCGATCACGGTGAGTTTGCGAAAGGTCGAAATATTATCAACGCCCGCATTGGTACGTGTATCTGCCAACATGACGAGACCGCCTCTGAGGCGAAGCGCGACACAATAAGTCATTTTAAATCCTGAACCCTATCTGGATACGTCATCACTAACGGTCTTCATGCCGTTATTGCTGGGCACCGGTTTCCGCGACCTGCACCCGCACATCCAGAGTCTCCTGTCCGCCGCCGCGCCGCAAGCCCCGAATGGGAGCCGCTTCCAGATAATCAAGGCCCGACGCCACGCGAAGATGTGCCTCGGTCGGACAGATGCGGTTGGCCACATCAAATCCCACCCAGCCCAAATCCTCGACAAAGGCCTCCGCCCAGGCGTGCGCCGCCTCGCCTTGTTCGCCCGCCTCGATCCAGAGATAACCGCTCACATAACGCGCCGGGATACCAAGCTCACGCGCCGCCGCAATAAAAACATGCGCATGGTCCTGACAGACGCCGGACCCGTTGGCGAGCGCCTGCGCCGCCGTCGTCGTCGCATCCGTCTCGCCGATCATATAGTCAAGCTGATCTCGCACCCGATGCATGAGGCTATGGGCAAGATCGAGTGGCGTGCCGTCGCACGCCTCACGCGCGGCTTCTGCAAGTTCGTTGAGCGCATCATTGGTTTCCGTGAGCAATGTCCGGCGCAGATAAAAACGCGGAGGAAAGCGTTCAATCGGACTTGCCACGACACCGCACAATTCTGTCGTCTCGACGTCCCCCGACACGCGAAGTTTGATCTCCGTGTGCGGCCGCTCGACATAGAGCATTTGCAGCACATTGCCATAGACGTCACGCTGTTCACGCACTGACGCGTGCTGCGGTGTCTCCACCGACCAGTTCACAATGCGCTGCCCACGCGTGTCCAGCGGACGCATTCTGAGCGCCTGAATGGAATAAGAGACCGGCTCATCATAGGAATAAGTCGTCTCGTGCTCGATATGAATACGCATACATCCTCACATCAGATAAGAGCGCGCAATCTCAGCGCCGAGCTTGTTGTTCTGATCGATAAACTGTTCCAGAAAATCATGGAGACCCTGACCGAACACATCATCAACCTTGCCGAAACGAAGCTGCGAATAGCGCCGTCCCGCCATGCGGTGACTTTCATGGCGCTGGCCATATTCCTCGGCGAGATCATCAAGACAGTCTTTGATCTTGGCGGCACAGGCAAGCAGAGAACGTGGCATCTCTTCGCGCATGATGAGAAAGTCGGCAACAAGCCAGGGTTTGATGCCCTCTTTGTAAAGCGCGTGATAGCCGCGATAGCCGGACACCGCGCGCAGGATTGCTGCCCACTGATAATAGTCGATGCCGCCGCCGATCTCGGCGTGATCGGGCAGCAGCACGTGATACTTCACATCGAGAATACGCGCTGTATTGTCACCGCGCTCAATGAAAGTACCGAGCTGCATGAAATGAAAGCTGTCGCGCCTGAGCATGGTGGCAACCGTGCAGCCGTGGAACATCAGCGTGCGTTCTTTCACCCAGTCGAGAAACCCGTGAAGCCCGCCACCACGCAAACGGCTCTCTTTGATCCGCGTAAGCTCAAGCCATGTTGTGTTGAGACATTCCCACTGCTCGGAGGTCAGCGCGGTGCGCACCGAACGCGCGTTGCGTCGCGCCGCCTCGATGCAACTGCGAATTGAAGACGGATTATCAGGATCGAAGGCAAGATAGGAAATCACATGCTCGGCGGTCGCCTCATCATATTTCTCGTAATAGCCCTCTTCGCAATCAGAGACGACAACTGTTGAATGCCATTCATTGCCGCCCGTCTCGCCGATCGTCGGCATGAGCGAGAGGCGATCGGTGACGCTCAGAATGCGTGCGAGATTTTCCGCACGCTCCATATAACGCGCCACCCAGTAGAGACTGTCTGCTGTACGACTGAGCATGGTTAAATCCTTTAACGCCCCACTAGTCTTTCAGGACCCAAGTATCCTTGGTGCCCCCGCCCTGACTTGAATTGACGACAAGCGATCCTTCCGACAGCGCGACACGCGTGAGGCCGCCCGGCACAACGCGGATGTTTTTACCCGCAAGCACAAAGGGCCTGAGATCGACATGGCGAGGTGCGATCCCCTCATCAACAAATGTGGGGCAGGTCGAAAGCGCCAGCGTCGGCTGCGCGATATATTTATCCGGTGCCGCTTTGATCAGGCTTGCAAAAACCTCGCGCTCGGCCTGCGTCGATTTCGGGCCAATAAGCATCCCGTAACCACCCGAGCCATGCGTCTCCTTGACCACAAGCTCGTTCAGGTTTTCGAGCACATATTTGCATTCATCCGCAATGCTGCAACGAAGCGTCGGCACATTGTTGAGAATGGGTTTTTCGCCGAGATAGAACTCGATCATCTGCGGCACAAACGTATACGTCGATTTGTCGTCGGCAATGCCCGCCCCCACAGCATTGGCCAGATTGACGTTGCCTGCACGATAGGCGTTCATCAGCCCTGCAACGCCGAGCGCCGTGTCAGCACGAAAGGCAAGCGGATCGAGAAATTCATCGTCCACACGGCGATAGATCACATCGACCCGCTTCGGCCCTTGCGTCGTGCGCATATAGACAATGTCATCTTTGACATAGAGGTCCGGCCCCTCGACAAGCTCGACACCCATCTGATCGGCAAGAAACGAGTGCTCATAGTAAGCGCTATTATAAATACCTGGCGTCATCACCACGACGGTCGGCTCATGGTCGCAATGGCGCGGCGGCACGGATGACAATGTCTTGAGCAACTCGTCGCAATAATGGTCGACAGGTTCAACCGCATGACGCGAGAAGAGGTCGGGGAATAACCGCATTGTAATTTCGCGGTTCTCAAGCATGTAGGACACGCCCGACGGCGTGCGCACATTGTCTTCAAGCACATAGAACTCGTCGGCACCGACGCGCACCATGTCGATGCCGGATATATGCGTATAGATGCCGTTCGGCACAGCAACGCCCTGCATCTGATGCCTGTAGGTGTCGTTCAGAATAATCTGGTCCGCTGGCATCAGACCGGCGCGCACGATGTCCTGGGCCCCATAAACGTCACAGATAAAAGCATTGAGCGCACGCACACGCTGGGTAAGCCCTGCTGTGATGTGACGCCATTCAGCCGCTTCCAGAATGCGCGGAATGATGTCGAAAGGAATGATGCGTTCAGGGTCGCCCCCCTCGCCATAGACAGCAAAGGTAATGCCGATCCGGCGGAAAAACGTCTCCGCTTCTTCACGCCTGAGCGCAAGAATGTCCGCAGGGGTCTCCTTCAACCAGTCGCGCAAGCCGAGATAGGCTCGGCGCACTTCCTGATCGTCGAGGCCCATTTCATCGAAGATGGCCGCAGGGGCCGCTTCGGAACCAGCCTCAGGTCGCACGTCTGGCATTCAAACTCCTCAAACTGATGGGGCAGACAGACCCCAACCAGTGTAAAAGACTGGAGCAAGAGCGATGCCAGAATTATTGGACGAAAATGGCAGAAAAACGGGGCTTTTTCTGGGCAAATGGCGCGTAATTAAGCAAGTAGAGCTTTAAGGTCTGCACATTTGCCCGATTTCAGGCAGATGCATCAACCCGCCAAGAGGGCAGATGCACTCTGACCGTCGTGCCCTGCCCGGGTGCGCTCGTGAGTTCAAGTGTGCCGCCATGCATCTCCACGAGCGACTTCGTGAGCGTGAGGCCGAGCCCCGTGCCCTCGTAGCGCCGAGCCAGAGACGTGTCGATCTGCTGGAAGGGCAACATCGCCTTGACCAGATTTTCTTCGCTCATGCCGATGCCGGTATCCTTGACCGTGAAGCAAAAGCCCCCGCCCGCACCCGCCACGGCGCTGAGCGTGACCGATCCTGATGGCGTGAACTTCACCGCATTGGAGAGAAGGTTGAGCAGAATTTGTTTCAGCCGCGTCGGATCGGCCGTGAGCGTCACCTCGTCTGGCGGCGTTTCAATAACGAGTGCGATGCCCGCATGTCCGGCGGCTTCCGCCACATAGCGTTCGCAAGCCGCCATGATGCCGACAACATCGACAGGCTGCTCATCCAGATCGAGATGCCCCGCTTCAATCTTCGTCAGATCAAGAATGTCATTGATGACGTTCAGGAGATGCTGCCCGCTGCTCAAAATATCGCCCGCATATTCGCAATAGCGCTTGTCACCCAGAGGTCCCAGCAATTCATCGCGCAGGATTTCCGAGAAGCCCAGAATGGCATTGAGCGGCGTGCGCAGCTCATGACTCATATTGGCCAGAAACGCTGATTTGGCGCGGCTTGCGGCTTCCGCCTGTTCTTTCGCCGCCTGCAATTCGCGCTCGGCATTTTTACGAATCGTGATGTCTTCGACCGTGCCCTCAAAATACAAAAGCGCCCCGGATGCATTGCGCACCTCACGGCAGCTTTCTGAAATCCAGATGATCTCGCCGTCATGGCGATAGACCTGTGATTCAAACGACGACACATGCCCGCTCTCGCGCATCATGCGCACGAAATCATCGCGGCGCCGCGGATCGACATAAAGCTGACGACCGATGTCTGTGAGCGCATCGAGCATTTCATCGCGTGAGGCATAACCGTAAATCTCGGCAAGCGCGCGATTGGCCGCAAGATAGTGACCATCCTCCGTCGTCTGGAAGATGCCCCAAATCGCATTCTCAAACATGCCGCGATAGAGGTCTGCCTCTTCGCTCGCTTTCCGCACTGCCAACGCCATTTACTTGCCCGAAGCCTTGTCCAAACTGAAATCATGCCGGAACCTTGAACACAGAGTCCCGACCTGACATTAAGGAAGCTACAGCTATTTTCTTTCCTCTTTCCTAAGAGCAAGCTATTGATTTTGATGATGTTTTGCCGTTTGCGACCGGATATTCTGCTACTTATTTAAGCAGGAGGTCCATGAAATAGGCGTTTTGGCACGCGGTTAGGATTTTATTTGCATAGTCTCTAGCGAATGAAGGCAATTTGCATCCTGTCTGAGAAAACCGTTTCTCGCTCATGGTCATTGCCTTTACCTCTTCCAAAAATTATTCATCAGCTCCAGAGAGATAAACCGCCATTTCGGGTCAGCCACACCTTCTCTATTGATCCTCAAACTCTTCAAAAAATTAAGGCTAGGGGTGTTGGCAGGACCACGCACATCTGCGCTATACCATTGCCCAAAGAACCGATGCCCGGCACAGACCGGAAACGATAAAAGATGAGGATGCGTCCCGATGAGTACTTCTGCCCCCTCGCCCGCAGAGCTTGACAACTTCCGTCGCGAAGTCGCCGACTGGTTTACGAAGAACAAGCCCAAGGATCCGGGCTTTCTCCTGCCGCAATCCTTCATGGAAGTCGGCACGGATGAGCAGTTCTATTTCCTGCGCGACTGGCAGAAGAAAATCTATGAAGCGGGCTATCTCGGCATGGCCTGGCCGAAGGAATATGGCGGTGGTGGCAAACCGCAGGCGCTGCAGGACATCGTGACGCGCGAGATGGTCAAACAGAAACTGCCCTTTATGACCAACACAATCGGTCTGAACTGGGCAGGCCCGCTCATACTCAACATGGGCACGGAAGAACAGAAGAAAGCGTATATTCCCGGTATCCTCAGCGCCGATGACATCTGGTGTCAGGGTTTCTCAGAACCCGATCATGGCTCGGACCTCGGCAATGCACAGCTCAAAGCAACGCGCGACGGCAATGAGTTTGTGCTCAATGGTTCCAAAATCTGGACGAGCCTTGGCCGCCACGCCAAATACATGATCCTGCTCGCCCGCACGAACCCCAACACCAATAATAAATATGAAGGCCTCAGCTTCTTCCTCATCCCGATGAAAATTCCCGGCATCGAAGTTCAGCCGATCAAAAAGCTCACCGGCGAATATGGATTCAACCAGACCTTCTTCACCGACGCGCGCATTTCCGAAAGCTGCCTCATCGGCAAGGAAGGCGGCGGCTGGGCGGTCGCGCTGGCCACGCTCGCCTTTGAGCGCGGCGCTGTCGGCGGTCAGGCCGGCGGCCATTCGATGATGAGCAAGCATGTCTCCGAAGTCGTGACGCTGGCCAAAACCGCCAAACGCAATGGCAAACCCGCCATCGAAGACCCTGTGATCCGCGACCGGCTTTTACAATTCATCATCGAAGAACGCTCGCAAGCCTTGAACATGTCGCGCGGTCGCATCAAAGCGCTCAATCAGGAACGCCCCGGCTCGCTCGCCATGTCGGGAAAACTCGCCGGCAGCGAATATCAGCGTCGCCTCAATCAATTTGCATTGTCCCTGCAGGGTGCAAACGCCGCCTATTATGTCGGCGATCCTCTCGCCATTGATGGCGGTCTCTGGCAGCGGTCTTATTTCAATGCCTTCTCCGCCACCATCGGCGGCGGCACCAGCGAAGTGCAACACAATATCATCGGCGAGCGCGTGCTCGGCCTCCCGAAAAGCTGAGTGCAGGATTTAGAAAATGTTAGACACCAATAAAAAACCGACGATCCTTTTCAGCGACGAGCAGGAACAGCTTCTCGAAGTCGCCACGAATTTCTGCCGTGACAAGTTCCCGATGAACGAAACGCGTAAGCGTATCGAAGCCAAGGAGGATCTGAGCCAAGCACTCTGGGACGAAATGGCCTCGCTCGGCTGGCTCGGCATCGCGATCCCCGAAGAGTTCGGCGGCAGCGGCCTGACGCTTGCCGAAGTCGTCACCGTTGTGGAACCCATGGGCGAATATCTCGCGGGCACACCTGTTGTTGCGACAACGCTTGCGGCACAGGCACTTCTCGTTGCAGGAACGTCGGCGCAGAAAGAAACATGGCTGCCGAAAATCTGCGAAGGCACCATCGCAACACTCGCCTTGAGCGAGCCTTCCGGCGACTGGACGCTGAATGCTCCCGACGCAACGGCAACCCGTTCCGACGACACGCTAACCCTCAAAGGCACCAAGACCTTTGTGACGGATGCGGCATCTGCCGCTTTTATCATCGCGTCGGTAAAACTTGACGGCAAAGCTGCTCTCGTCCTGATTGAACGGGCAAGCCTTAAAAACGTGACGCGCGAAATCGTCATCGACGAGACGCGCCGTTCATACCGGATCATACTCGACGGCATCACGCTTCCCGCCTCCGCCCTTCTCGACATGACGAAAACAGAAAGTGCACTGGCACATATTGATCTGGCCGCCTGCCTCCTGCTCTCGGCGGAAGCCTGCGGCGGGGCCAATGGCGCGATCAACGTCATTGTGGAATACCTGAAGACCCGCAAGCAGTTCGAACGCTATATCGGCTCCTATCAGGCCCTGAAGCATCCGACGGTGGATGCACTTCTCGCGATGGAGGCCGCCCGTTCGCACCTGTACTATGCGGCGACCATGTTCGGTCAGAGTGTCGAAGGCGAAGTTGCGGTGCGCATGGCAAAGGCGACATCGTCAGACGCGCTCTCCTTCGCATCCGACCGCGCCATCCAGTTCCACGGCGGTTTCGGCTTCACCTATGATTGTGACGCGCAGCTTTACCGCCGTCGCGGCATCTGGTGCGAAGCGCAATTCGGCGATGCAAGCCATCACCGCGCTAAGCTCGCCGAAATGTTGCTTTAATTCGTCTGCTCTCTCGTCGCCGGAGCCGGTTCGATACCCGCCACAAGCGCAAGCCGCACCAGTTCCGGCAAACTTTTCACGCACATTTTTTCCATGAGATGTGCGCGGTGAATTTCAACCGTGCGCGGCGAGATGCCAAGCTCAAAAGCAATGAGCTTGTTGGGCCTGCCCGCAATCACATGACCAAGCACGTCACGCTCGCGCGCCGTGAGCGCGGCAAGCCGCGCCTTGCTGTCTTTATCCGTGTCCGTCACTTCCAGTTTGCGCGGCCTTGAGACTACGGCGCGGCGCACGGCCTCCAGCAAGACATCGTCGTCATAGGGTTTTTCGATGAAATCGACCGCCCCCGCTTTCATCGCCCGCACGGCAAGCGGTACATCACCGTGGCCCGTCACCACAATGACGGGCCACTCACTGCCACGCCGGTTCAGTTCTTCCTGCAATTCGAGCCCGTCCATATCGGGCATCCGGATGTCGGCGATGAGACAACCGCCCTCGATCGCGCCCGCATCGAGCACGGCGCGGGCGGAACCGAAATCACAGACGCTGAAGCCTGCGGACATAAGCAGCGCGCGCAGACTGTCGCGCACCGCTTCATCGTCATCGACAATCAGTATCTTTTTCTCAGACAAACCCATTCACCGCTCCCTCGCGCACCGGCAGTTGAAACATGAATTTTGTTCCGCCCGTCATCGCATCGGCCTCGGCCCAGATACGACCCCGATGCGCTTCAATGATGGACCGGCAAACCGAAAGACCGATCCCCATGCCTGTATCCTTCGTCGTGACGAAAGGCTGAAACAATTTCTCAAACACATCCGGCGCAAGCCCTGCACCGGTATCTTCCACAGATACGATGACAGCGCCACGGTCCTGCATCCGCGTCGAAATCGTAAGCTGCGCTACGCGACAACCCTGCATCGCTTCGATCGCATTGCGCACAAGATTATGCACGACCTGCTGGATCTGAATCTTATCAATCGAAACCGTCGGAAGACCATGCGCCAAATCGCGCAGCACTTTCACATTGGCATCCGCCGCACCGACAAGCGCAAGATCAAGCGCTTCCTCGACAACCTCATTGAGATTTTCAGCGACATGAACACTCTGGCCTTTTTCAATAAAGTCCCGCAAACGCCGAATGATATCGCCCGCCCGTGTTGTCTGTGCTGCCGCTTTGGTGAGAAGCTCTCGCACAAGCACCGGATCGTGCTCGCCCTCGCTCAACCGCAATGCGGCCTTGATGTAATTCATATTGGCCGTCAGCGGCTGGTTCAGTTCATGCGCCAGGGCAGAGGCCATCTGCCCCATCGCAGACAATCGCGTCACATGGAGAAGCTCAGACTGCAATTCGGCAACGCGTTGCTCGGCACGGTGTCTATCGGAAATGTCGTGAATAATGCCGACAAAAGTCGCCTCTCCCTCAAAGCTGCCATCGCCAACAGAGAGATACATTGGAAAGGTCGAGCCATCTTTGCGTCGGCCCACCACTTCGCGGCCAATACCGATAATGCGCTTCTCGCCTGTATCTCGATAATGACCTAGATAATCATCATGCCGTTCGTGGTAAGGCGACGGCATCAGCATTTTAACGTTGCGTCCAACGACCTCATTCGACGTGTAGCCGAAGAGCCTCTCGCAGGCCGGACTATAGACCTGAACCAATCCCGCTTTATCAATAATGACAATACCATCGACAGCGGTTGCGAGCAGAGCCTCTAGGCGTTCGCGACTTCGATTCGACTGCGGCATTTGGTCAATCCGGATAAATACGAACTATTTCTGCCGACCGGCATCTGTCACCAATCCTGCATCGATATTCCTTCGGTCCTCAGTCCAGTCGTCACCGGATGGGGGCAGCGATGATCGACGACCAACTCATGCCTCTCCCCGATTCGGAAAACAAAACGCAAAAAATCGAAAACAGAATATCAAACGGAAGAATATCGGCTGAAATAAACAAATCTTCTGCAACAAAACTGGACGCACCATGACCACCGAAAATTCGTATTTCCTCATTCTCACACTAGCGGTCTTTGCCGGATTCGCCTTCACACTCGCCTATATCTCACTGACGACCAGCCGTTGAGCCTCGTTGACAAATCAAACAGACCATATCGGAAAAATCGGCCCGGCACATAACATCATCCGGTTACGGCATGGGCCTGCACGAAATGCGACGTCGGGGTGAGTCCTGTCTGCCGCCGAGCCAAGATGCGACCATATCGCTCATTTCTCTCATGCCTTCACGATTGAGATGCGAGAAGTCGGCAAAGCACGAATCATCAAAATCTGCTCGCTCATCTGCAACAAACAACGGTACCTGACAGGCTTTGAGCGCAGCCGCTAGACGAATTTTACGTTTCTCATATAGCGCGCCGACCTCCGGACGCTTGTCTCGGACCCAATGGGCCAGGGGTGGCAAGACAACCGAAAAACCAATCCCGCGCGCTTTCACCACCCGACACGTCGTTTCAATCTCATCCATACAATGCACACAAATAGTGGGGAACACCTGGTCAGGCAACCATCGACTCGGATCGCGCTGATCAGCATTGATGTCGAGCGGGACTGCACCCGAATTATTGAACATCACATTCGTGTAGGCATGAGGTGCAGAGTAGGCCTTCGTCCAGTTCCTACGCAGACGCAATGCTTTATAAAAATCACGACTACCAATTCCTCCCAGCAAATGCCCGTCGCGCAGATAAGATGAAAGCACATCGTCTGGTATCGCAAAATGAGTCAACGCTTCATCGCGCATTTCAAAGAACTGCGTCGAAAGAATAATGGCGCGTACTGGGAGACGGTCGGCTACCTGCAAAGCAAGCGTCTGCGCGTCCTCCGTGCGCATCCCCCAAACACCGAGATTGAGAAATGGTCGCCTGAGTTCCCCGCTCAGAATATCTGTATTCAGATTATTGAGCGCCATGCTGGAACCAATCACCAGCGTCAACTTTTCATTTGAAGCACTTGCCTCAAGTGCACCCCATCTATCACGCAAAAATTTGATCTTCTCATCGAATGAGACATTGCCGCTAAATTGCGGTGCCAGAGGCTCGACAATGACGAAAGTGATTGTCCCAAGTAGAAATATAACACCGAGAAAACTCAACAAGAAACGTCGCGCCATCATTTGCGCCTCAGAACTGATAATAGATGAATTCACTGACTTGCCTGAGTTTCAAGAGACACAGAAAAAACAAAACGCCAAACACTACGCCGCTTTGCGCGCTCACCGTCCATATCAATCGCTCTCGCAACCAACATCTAATTTTCCACACATCGTCATGTGTCTCATCTGCCTTACCTGGATCAATCCGCTTCATGCCGATAATTTGTTGCGCATTAGGTAAAACGAAAACGATGAACAATCCGAGCAAGATCTTCCACGTCATGTCTTTATCAATCTCAACAATCTGGATGGCATCAGCACTTGAATACGAAGCAAGACCAAACATCGATGACAAAAGCGATAGCGCAGTTGTTATGTCACTCGCTCGGAAGAAAACCCATGCGATGACCACCACGGCAAATGTTAGCGCACCATAAATCAGACGCTGCGAGAAGGTTGCGGCACTCTTTGGCTTCACACCACGCCATGCATTATTGATAACAAGATAGAGCCCGTGGAGACCACCCCAAATGACGAAGGTCCAACCGGCACCATGCCAGATACCCCCAAACAGCATCGTTAGGTAGAGATTGAGGTAGCGTCGTGCAGGCCCTTTACGATTGCCGCCCAGTGGAATGTAGAGATAGTCACGCAAGAAATTTGATAGACTGATATGCCAGCGCCGCCAGAATTCGATAATGCTTGTAGATTTGTAAGGCGAATTAAAATTGATCGGCAGGCGCACCCCGAAAATCAATGACAAGCCAATTGCCATATCGCTATAGCCGGAAAAATCAAAATAGAGCTGTAGCGTATAGGAAAGCGCACCGGCCCAGGCAACGAGCGGCGGCAGCACATGACCCGCCGAAAAAACATCATGAACCGTCGTCACATAACTGTCAGCAAACAGAACTTTCTTCGCAAGTCCGATGGTGAAGAGCGCAAGCCCCACCGCGATCAGATTGACCTGTGGGCGAAAGTTCGCAGCGTCAAGAAATTGCGGCATCACCGCTTTGTGATGAATGATCGGCCCGGCCAACAGATGTGGAAAGTAAGTGACAAAGAGCGCATAGTTCAAAAGCCCACGCGCTCGAAATAGAACTGAACCTTCAGACACCTTCACTTCACCGCGCGAGGCATCCACCAGATAGGCAATCTGCGTGAAAGTGAAAAACGAGATGCCAAGCGGCAGAACAATATGCAGCAAGCTCCAACTTGCGCCGAAAGCCACATCTGCATTGGCAATAAAAAAATCTGCATACTTGTAGTAGCCAAGCAATGAGAGATTGCCGACAATGCCCACCCGCAAGGCCCATGCAGTGCGAACCCGTCGCTCGCCCAAACGCGAAGCGATGATCGTTTCACCGATCAGATAATTAAAAAGAATGGAGCCGAGGATCAGCCAGACATAATTGGCCGACCATCCGGCATAAAAGGAGAGCGAGGCGAGCATCAGCCAGCCGCGCGCCCAATCTGGCCCCAGACGTCCCAGCAGAAAAAAAACGAAAACCGTCACCGGCAGAAAGCCAAAGATGAAGGCATAGGAATTGAAAAGCATGGGCCCCCGGCAAGCGATAGCGGCTAGATCTACGATAGCGCGCCATCATTCCCCAATTCATCGCTACAGGCCACATTCGTTTAGTCAGCAATCAACGCGAATGGGCTCAAACTTCAACGATCCTCGGACAGGTAATCAAGAAGATCCGGCGGATGCCCCGTCGACATTTTTCAACTGAAGACAAAATCAGGATCATGCCGAAAAAATCCAGTCGCAGCCGGATCGGGAGAGCGCATTCACGTGGATTAGAGCTTGATGACATTAGATTGACGCATAGCCGGAGTTTTTGAGGTAATTTGC